>NVTE01000010.1 GCA_002401455.1 Alphaproteobacteria bacterium | reverse complement strand
ATTCCATGAACCTGGAAGCGGTCAATACTTACGAAGGCACCCATGACATCCATGCCCTGATCCTGGGCCGGATGCAAACCGGCATCAGTGCATTCTGATTGAGGGACTTTGACCCTCTGTCATTAATATATTAAAGTATGGCCGTTGTGAGGTAATCGTGACGGCCATTTCTATATTGTAACCCCTTAGGCGAGAAAATCGATCATGCCCGAAATGTCAAAAGAAGTATCCGAAGAAGTCCTCCTCGAATTCCCCGAAGAGCATATTGCCATTGTTCGCATTAACCGGCCCAAGGCCTACAACGCCCTGAACCTCAATGTACGGACCCTGATCGCGGAAAAATTTGACGAACTGAAAGGCCGGGAAGACATCCGGGCGGTGATCCTGACCGGCAATGAAAAATCCTTTGCCGCCGGGGCTGATCTGAAAGAAATGTCCGTCCTTAGTGCTATGGATTATTACAAGATCCATGTGGAGCGGCTCTATAACACCTTTGCCGATTATCCCCGGCCGGTGATTGCGGCGGTCAATGGATTTGCCCTTGGTGGCGGCATGGAGCTTGCGATGATTTCCGATATCATTCTGGCCGGAAAGGGCGCCAAATTCGGCCAGCCAGAAGTCAAGGTCGGGGTCATGCCCGGGGCTGGTGGCTCCCAGCGGCTGGTCCGCGCGGTCGGTAAATATAATGCCATGCGCCTGTGCATGACCGGCATGATGATCGGTGCGGATGAAGCCAAATCTATGGGGCTGGTCTGCGAAGTGCTGGACGATGACAAGGTTATGGACCGGGCTCTGGAGATGGCACGTGAACTGGCCGCTTTGCCGCCTCTGGGATTGGAGCATATCAAATATGCCATCCTTCACGGCCCGGATATGTCCCTTGAAAGTGCATTGGGCCTGGAACGCAAAAGTATGCAGGTTCTGATGTCCAGTAAAGACCGGGCAGAAGCCACTGCGGCCTTCCTGGAGAAGCGCAAGGGAACTTATACCGGGGAATAGTTTTAGCTGATGATCCTTGAGGCACTCCAGCATTTTCTGACACCGGCTAGACGTGAGGTCAAGGCCCTGGGCTATGTGCGGGAAGCCATCGCCATTGACGCCCGGTATAACAGGTGCCGGGCGGATTGGGCGGATCATCTGGACAATTGCCGGCAGCAGATACTCATCACCTCGGCCCGCCTGACCCCGGGGTCAACAGTGATGATCATCGGCTCCGGAGCCCTCCATGATGTGCCGGTGGCGGGCGTACTGGATCAGGGGCACAGCCTTATTCTGGTCGATATTGTTCACCTTCCGAAGGTCCGTAGACGTTACCGGACAAATCCCCGAATCCGATTTATTGAGCAGGATGTGACCGGCCTGGTCCGGCCCCTGTTTGACCGTTGCCTTTCAGCACCTGATTCCCAGAGCGACCTGCCAAAGGCGGATCTGGTGATCTCCCTCAACATCCTGTCTCAATTGCCCATAAGCCTGATCTCCTATGCCAAGAAGCACAAGATTACGCTGCGGGACAATTTTAGTCAGACCCTGATGGCCAGTCACTTAAAGCTTCTGGCGTCACTGGCGCCAACAGCCTTGATTATCAGTGACCTGGAACGCCGGTACCTGAAGGGGGAGCAGGTTGTTGATACCGAAGATGCCTTGGCCGGTTGCGATCTTGGCACCCCTGTGGCCAGCTGGGACTGGCACATTGCGCCCAGAGGCGAGCTGGACAGGGTCTTGTCCCTGATCCATCATGTGGCCTGCTGGCAAATACCTGTAGGAAAATAATACTTTGTGACAAAAATCTTCGTGATATAGTGCGTTATATATTTAATAGATAAAGATCGATATTAATGACCAGTATTGTAATTCTGGAGGGCAGTCGGGCACTCATTCTTTTGCTTATTGTTCTGTATCTCTGGCACACCGGGAAAGACCACTTTACGGGACGCCGAAAAGGCTGGAAAATGATCCTTGGCGGTTTTTCGTTGCTGTTTATGGGCGCTCTTGTCGACATCACGGACGAATATGATGCCCTGGCTCAATATATCATTATTGGTCCGACACCGATTCAGGCTGTCCTGGAAAAAGTTATTGGCGGTCTTGGTGGATTTTTACTGATTGCCATGGGCCTAGTGCGCTGGGTTCCCTTGGTGTCGGACCTCTCCATTGCGGTGGAAAGGCAGACCCGGGAGTTGGTGCATGCCAAGGAGGCGGCTGAAATTGCCAATAAGGCCAAATCTCAGTTCCTGGCCAATATGTCCCATGAACTTAGGACGCCGCTCAATTCCATTATTGGCTTTTCCGATATGATCCGCCGGGCTGATGATTATAAACTTGATATCCCGACCCTGGGGGAATATGGGGAGCATATTCATTCCTCCTCCGATCACCTGTTGAAAGTCATTAACGATATTCTGGACCTGTCAAAGATTGAAGCCGGGGAAATGGAAATCTATGAAACCGAATTTGACCTGTCCAAGTCCATCGTAAGCACCCTTAACATGGTGGCCCTGGGAGCACAGGAAAAGAAGGTTTCAATGACCTTCAATCAGGAGGGGCAGAAATGTGACCTGTTGGCCGATGAGCAGAAAATGCGCCAGATCATTCTCAATATCCTGTCCAATGCCCTAAAATTCACCCCCGAAGGCGGTTCGGTGACTATCGATCTTCAGAAGACAGGGGCGGGTAACCTTGCCATAGTCATCACGGATACCGGTATTGGTATGTGTCCAGAGCAGATGGAGGAAGCCATGCAAATCTTCCGCCAGATTGAGAATACCCACAACCGGAAATTTGACGGAACCGGCCTTGGTCTGCCGCTGACCAAAGCACTGATCGAAATGCACGGTGGTATTTTGACCCTGAACAGCCAGCCCGGTGAGGGCACAGAGGTCTCCATAGAAATCCCTGGCAACCGGATCATTGGGTAAAAAATCAGCCTGCCTCCGAAAAGAAGCAGGCTGGATCATTTGATGTCGGTAAGGGCTTTCTAGAAGCCGTATTTAGTGCCGAGCTCAGTATCTTTTGAGGCGACAATTTTGGCTAGGTCAACAATGACCTTGGCCTGTTTCCAGGTGGCGTCATCCTGCATCTTGCCGTCGATCATCACGGCCCCGGTACCGTCGGGCATGGCTTCGAGAATTTTTTTGGCAAACAGAACTTCGTCCACATCGGGGCTGAAGACCTGTTTGGCAATGGCAATCTGTTTGGGGTGAAGGGACCAGGCCCCCATACAGCCCATGAGGAAGGCATTGCGGAACTGGGCTTGGCAGGCCGCATCATCGGAAAAGTCACCAAAGGGACCATAAAAGGCTTTCAGGCCGTAGGACATGCAGGCGTCAACCATCTTGGCGACGGTGAAATGCCACAGATCCTGCTGATAGAAGTCACGGGCAGAGCCGTCCCCCTTGTCATCTGCAATGATGCCATAAAAGGGATGGCCCCCGCCGACGCGGGTGGTTTTCATACCCCGGGAGGCGGCCAGGTCCGCAGGCCCCAGACTCATGCCATGCATGCGCGGGCTGGCGGCGGCGATCTCTTCCACATTGTTCACGCCCTGGGCGGTTTCAAGAATGGCATGGATCATGATTGGCTTGGTGATGTTATGGCGGGATTCCAGTTGGGCCAGCAATTGGTCCAAGTAATGAATGTCCCACGGGCCTTCGACCTTTGGCAACATGATTACATCGAGCTTGTTACCGATCCGTGAAACGATTTCCGTCACATCATCGAGAAACCAGGGGCTGTTCAGGCAATTGACCCGGGTCCAGAGACCGGTGGTGCCAAATTCATTATTTTCCGCCACTTCGATGAAGCCGGCCCTGGCTTGTTCCTTGGCGTCGGCCGGAATGGCATCTTCCAGATTGCCAAGCAGGACATCAACCTTGCCAATCATATCAGGAATTTTATTGCGCATCTTTTCTATCTGGGGCGGGAAGAAATGGATCATCCTTTCCAGAGAGACCGGAATTTCCCGGTAGGGGGTCGGGGCGCCAATGGACAGGGGTTTAAAAAAATCCTTGGGTGTTTTTCTCATGATCACTCACTTTTGTCATTGTAATTTCTAGTGTCGTACCAATAATCTATCAAATTTATCAGCATTTTCCACAATAAAATTTCGCAAGTGCGAGAAAAAATGAAATATTCTTTGTATTTCAAGCCACTAAAATTTATTGCATCACAGCAAATTGGCTCGATGTGATATTTTTATTGTCACATGGATCAGATGGGAATAGGGTGACGAAAATTAAAGACTTAGAGTTAAGATTAACCCCGTGAACAGTGCACTAGAAACAGCAGACTATATTATCATCGGCGGCGGCATCGCTGGCGCGTCCGCAGGCTATGAGCTGTGCAAAAAAGGCCGGGTTATTATCCTTGAAAAGGAAAGCCTGGTTGGCTATCACACCACGGGCCGGTCCTCGGCCATCTTCCAGAAAAGCTATAACAAAGCGGACCCGGTGCTTAATGTCCTGGTCAGTGCCAGCGAAGACTTCCTACGTCATCCGCCAGAGGGGTTTGCCGACAACGATCTGCTCAGCCCCCGGTCCCTGATCTATATCGCCACCCGTGATAATCAGGCGGCGTTGGATGAGCTTCAGCAGAAGCTGGCCCATATTGGGATCACGGCGGCGTTCATCGGGCGCGGGGAGGCGACCCGCCTGCTGCCGATTCTGGCACCTGAATATCAGGAGCGGGTGTTGTTGGAGCAGGGCGCTGCTGACATGGATGTCAGTGCCCTCCATGAAGGCTATCTGAGGACGATTAAAAAGGCCGGCGGCGATGTCGTGACTTCGGCCGAAGTCACGGCTATCCAAAAAACGGGCGGTGTGTGGCAGGTAACGACAGAACAGGGTAGCTATCAGGCCCAGGTGGTTATCAATGCCGCGGGGTCCTGGGTGGATCAGATAGCTGCGCTGGCCCAGATAGCGCCGATTAATATCCAGCCCCGGCGCCGGACTGTGATTATGGTCGCTCTGCCAGAGGACAGCTCTCTCAATTGCTCCCTCGATCAGTGGCCTTTGGTGATGGATACGGTGGAGGGCTATTATTTCAAGCCGGATTCCGGCAAAATTCTGATGACCCCTGGCGATGAAAAAGTGATGCCACCGTCGGATGTCCAACCGGAAGAAATGGACATCGCTTACGGGGCCTATTTTCTGGAAAAGGCGACCGGCCTGAAGGTTGATAAAATCGACCGCAGCTGGGCCGGCCTGCGCAATCAGGTGGCTGATGGTCATCCGGTGGTCGGCTTCGATCCGGAACAATCGGGATTTTTCTGGCTCGCTGGTCAGGGCGGCTTTGGCATCAAGACCGCACCGGCCATGGGCCGGATTACCGCGTCCCTGATCGCCGGCGAGGGCCTGCCCCAGGATATGATTGATTTTGGCCTGAGGGAAGACCAGATTTCGGTCAGCCGGTTAAAATAACCCTGCCGTCCTTGACGACACTGGTACAGAGCGTGCCGCCGACTTGGTACGCCAGTTCCGCCGGATGGCTGATGTCCCACAGGGCAAAGTCAGCTTTCAGGCCGACCACCAACTGGCCCCGGTCCTGAAGGCCGAGCGCCTGGGCAGCGCAGCGGGTAACCCCTGCTAATGCCTCTTCTGGGGTCAGGCGAAACACCGTCGAGGCCATATTAATCATCAGGGCCAGGGAAAGCACCGGCGAGGAGCCGGGATTGCTGTCACTGGCCACCGCGATCGGCACCTGATATTTTCTCAACAACTCCATGGGCGGCAATTTCTCCTCGCGCAGGGTATAAAAGGCCCCGGGCAGCAGCACGGCGACCATGCCCGCCGCCGCCATCTGTTTGACACCTTCTTCGTCCAGATGTTCCAGATGATCCGCTGACAGGGCCTGATACCGGGCCGCCAGTTTTGCACCGCCGCTATTGGTCAATTGTTCCGCATGAAGCTTGACCGGCAGGCCGGCCTTCCGGGCCTTGGTAAACAGCCGCGCCACCTGATCGGGGCTAAAGGCGATATTCTCGCAGAAGGCATCGACCGCATCGGCGAGGTTTTCCCGGACCACCGCCGTCAGCATCTCGCCGCAAACAAGGTCCATATAGCCATCGGCATCGCCCTTGAATTCCGGTGGCACCGCATGGGCGCCAAGGAACGTGGTGAAGACATCTATCGCCGGGTTTTCGCCGAGCGCCCGCGCCACCCGGAGCATCTTTAGCTCATTGTCCAGATCAAGGCCATAGCCGGATTTAATCTCAACCGTGGTCACACCGCTCCGCTGTAACTGTCTCAGTCGTTTGGTGGCCGAAGCCTTCAGGCTGATTTCGTCGGCGTCTCTGGTGGCCCGGACTGTTGACAGAATGCCGCCGCCCTGACGGGCAATTTCTTCATAACTGACCCCGGTCAGCCGCTGTTCAAATTCAGCCACCCGGCTGCCGCCAAATACCAGATGGGTATGGCAATCGATCAGGCCGGGGGTCATGAAGTGACCGTCGCAGGATATCTTTTCCCCGTCGCAATAGGCGGTGGGGAGGTCTGTCGCCTGCCCAAGCCAGACAATACGGCCCTCTTTCGCCACTATGGCCCCTTCTTCAATGAGGCCATAGGGGGCATCGCCTGTGGCCATGGTCAGCAGAGTGACGTCAGTCCAGATTCTGGCGTCTGTTTTAGGGGACTGAGGCATAGGTTATACTCTTGGGGGTCAATCTTTATTGTATAGACAGGCTAGCATGGAAATCTGAATCAGGGGAAGAGAAAAATAAACTCTGCTTCTATTTACGCTATGTTTTCAGATTTTATTTGCTTTTTTGTCGAAAGTGGCAATACTGAAAATATTGGTTGTATAGACAGGTGTATATCAGATGACAAATAACAGAATGAATTCCCGTATTGTAAAGGCCGCTACCGGCACAAAACTGACCGCTAAAAGCTGGTCGACAGAAGCGCCGCTGCGCATGTTGATGAATAACCTGGACCCGGATGTTGCTGAATATCCAGAGTCCCTGGTGGTTTACGGCGGTATCGGCCGGGCGGCCCGGAACTGGGACTGTTTCGATCAGATCGTTGAAAGTCTGACCAACCTGGAAGAAGACGAGACCCTGCTGGTCCAGAGCGGCAAGCCGGTCGGTGTTTTCCCGACCCATAAAGGCGCGCCCCGGGTGCTGATCGCCAATTCCAACCTGGTGCCCCATTGGGCCAACTGGGATCATTTTAACGAGCTCGATAAAAAAGGCCTGATGATGTACGGCCAGATGACCGCGGGCAGCTGGATCTATATCGGCAGCCAGGGCATCGTTCAGGGCACCTACGAGACTTTTGTTGAAATGGGTCGGCAGCATTTTGGCGGTGACCTGACCGGCAAATGGATCCTGACCGGTGGATTGGGCGGCATGGGCGGCGCACAGCCGTTGGCGGCGACCATGGCCGGGGCCTGTATGCTGGCCATCGAATGCCAGTCGGACCGCATTGATTATCGCCTGCGCACCGGCTATCTGGACAAGCGCGCCGAAACCCTGGACCAGGCCATGGAAATGATTGAGCAGGCCACGTCTGAAGGCAAGGCGATCTCTGTCGGCCTGCTGGGCAATGCGGCTGAGATCATCCCGGAAATGATCACACGCGGCATCAAGCCTGACGCAGTCACCGACCAGACATCGGCCCATGATCCGGTCAATGGGTATCTGCCCCTAGGCTGGACCGTTGAAGAATGGGAAGCCAAGCGGGAAAGTGACCCCAAAGCGGTCGCGGCGGCGGCGAAAAAATCCATGGCGGTCCATGTGGCGGCTATGCTCGCCTATCACAATATGGGCATCCCGACCTTTGACTACGGCAATAACATCCGCCAGGTCGCCTTCGATGCGGGGCTTGAAAAAGCCTTTGATTTCCCGGGCTTTGTGCCAGCCTACGTGCGGCCCCTGTTCTGCCGGGGCATTGGTCCGTTCCGCTGGGTGGCGCTCAGTGGCGATCCGGAAGATATCTACAAGACCGACCAGAAGGTCAAGGAACTGATCCCCGACAATCCCCACCTGCACAATTGGCTCGATATGGCCCGGGAGCGGATCCAGTTCCAGGGCCTGCCAGCACGGATTTGCTGGGTTGGTCTTGGTGAGCGTGACAAGTTGGCTCTGGCCTTCAACGAAATGGTTCGCACCGGTGAGCTGAAAGCGCCGATTGTCATTGGCCGCGACCATCTGGACAGTGGCTCTGTCGCCAGCCCGAACCGGGAAACCGAAAGCATGAAAGACGGCAGTGACGCGGTTTCTGACTGGCCGCTGCTCAATGCGCTCTTGAATACCGCTGGTGGTGCGACCTGGGTCAGCCTGCATCACGGTGGCGGCGTCGGCATGGGCTTCTCCCAGCATTCCGGCATGGTGATTGTTGCTGATGGCACCGACGAGGCAGCGGAAAAGATTGGCCGGGTGCTATGGAATGATCCGGCAACGGGTGTCATGCGTCATGCGGACGCCGGTTATGACATTGCCATCGACTGTGCCAAGGAGCACGGGTTGAACCTGCCGATGATCACCAAACCAAACACGACTAAATAAGGACCGGACATGAGCCATATTTCTGAAAATATCTTTACCCTGCATCCCCGTGAAATTTCCCTGTCCGACCTGCGAAAAGTCTATCGCCAGTCTTTTGAGATCAGCCTGGACGAGGCGGCCTTTCCGGTCATCGAGCGGTCCCGAAAAGTGGTGGAGGACATCATCGCCGAGGGCCGCACCGCTTACGGCATCAATACCGGTTTTGGCCTGCTGGCCAGCACCAGCATCAGCGATGACAAGCTGGAAGAACTGCAGACCAACCTGGTCCTGTCCCACAGCACCGGCGTCGGAAAATATCTCGCCGACGAAGTGGTCCGGCTGATTTATATTATGAAAATCTCCAGCCTCAGCCAGGGTCATTCCGGCATTCGGGTCTCGACCATCCGGGCGTTCATTGATTTTGTCAATTCTGGCCTGATCGCCTGCATCCCGGAAAAAGGCTCGGTCGGTGCGTCCGGTGACCTGGCGCCGCTGGCCCATATGACCCTGCCGCTGATGGGCGAAGGGTTTGTGAGGGTGGACGGTAAAAAGACCCCGGCGGCCGAGGCGTTGAAAGCTGCCGGCCTGACGCCGATCACCCTTGGTGCTAAGGAAGGCCTGGCGTTCCTCAACGGCACCCAGGTCTCGACGGCGCTGGCCCTGGTCGGCCTGTTCCAGATTGAAGATATTTTTGCCGCAGCAGTGGTTGCCGGCTCCATGAGCATCGATGCCCTGCTTGGCAGTCGGGCCCCGTTTGATGCCCGCATCCATGCCGCCCGTCGTCAGCCGGGACAGATGACCGTGGCCCCGAAATATCTCGCCCTGCTCGACGGCAGTGGCATCATGAAATCCCATACAGATTGTGACAAGGTTCAGGATCCTTATTCCCTACGCTGTCAGCCCCAGGTCATGGGCGCTTGTCTCGATATCATCAATAACGCCGCCCGCACCCTGCATATCGAAGCTAACGCCACCACCGACAATCCGCTGATTTTCGCCGGAAATGGATCAGAGGCTGATGATGTGATCTCCGGCGGTAACTTCCATGCCGAGCCCGTGGCCTTTGCCGCCGATATCCTGGCCATGGCGGTCTGTGAGATCGGTTCGATCTCCGAGCGGCGTCAGGCAATCCTGGTTGATCCGAATATGAGTGACCTGCCGGCATTCCTGGTCAAGGACAGCGGCGTCAATTCGGGCTTCATGATTGCCCAGGTCACGGCGGCGGCGTTGGTGTCAGAGAATAAAACCATGGCCCATCCGTCCAGTGTCGACAGCATCCCGACCAGCGCCAACCAGGAAGACCATGTGAGCATGGCGACCTTTGGTGCCCGGCGCCTAGGCGATATGGCCTTTAATGCTGCGACCGTCATCGCCATTGAACTTTTGGCCGCGGCCCAGGGCATTGACCTGCGCGCGCCCGATAAAACCTCGAATATATTGCAGGACATGCACGGTAAAATCCGGGCCGAGGTCAGCTATTATGACAAGGACCGCTATTTTTCCCCGGATATTGACGTGATCACGACCCTGGTCACCGCCGGAGCCTTCTCGGCCCCCGTGATGGATATCCTGCCCTCAGGTAAGGCTGAACTATGACCGCCTTTCATTTTACCCCAGGCGATAGCCCACTTTTGGTTAGTATGCCCCATGTGGGCATCCATATCGCACCGGAGATTAAATCGAACTTGACCGATGTGGCGGGCAAAGTCATCGACACGGACTGGTATCTGCATGAGCTGTATAATTTTCTGGCCGACCGGGGGGTATCAATTCTCCAGGCCCATTACAGCCGGACGGTGATTGACCTGAACCGGGACCCGGCTGGAACCTCCCTCTATCCGGGCCAGAGTGTGACCGAGATGTGCCCGACCACAGGCTTTGATAACCAGCCGCTCTATCAAGACGGCTGCCTGCCGGATGATGAGGAAGTCCAGCGCCGAAAAGCAGCTTATTGGCAACCTTATCATGATAAGATCCGGGCTGAGCTTGACCGGATTAAGGACAAGTTTGGCTACGCCCTGTTGTGGGATGCCCATTCGATCCAGAGCCAGGTGCCGCGGTTTTTTGACGGCCGGTTGCCGGACCTGAATCTGGGCTCGGGCGCGGGGACAAGCTGTGCACCGGAATTGGGCCAGGATTTGCTGTCTATTGCCAGCGCGTCACCCTATAGCGCGGTCCTGAATGGTCGGTTCAAGGGCGGTTATATCACCCGTCATTATGGCGATCCTGAGCAGGGCATCCATGCCATTCAGCTGGAAATCTCGCAAATCATCTATATGGATGAAGCGCCAACCTTTGAATTCCAGGAAAGTCGGGCTGCTAAGTTGCGGCCGGTTTTGCAGGACATGATCGCCCGCTGTGCTGATTTCACACCCGCGACCTCATAACCAGGGACCAGAGCCACTATGACCCATCAGGTAACCCTGCATAAATCTGCAGATTATGAGGTTCAGCCGTGGAAAAATGGCCAGGGCACCACGACCGAGATTTCCCGGGCTTACGGCCCGGGGGCGAGCGGTGATTTTATCTGGCGTCTGAGTATCGCTGATATCACCCAGGATGGTCCCTTTTCGATTTTTGCCGGTATTGACCGGACATTGATGCTGTTAAGTGGCCAGGGAATTGAGCTGA
This sequence comes from Alphaproteobacteria bacterium, assembly GCA_002401455.1. Classification (GTDB taxonomy): domain Bacteria; phylum Pseudomonadota; class Alphaproteobacteria; order Sphingomonadales; family Emcibacteraceae; genus Paremcibacter. The sequence goes on along the minus strand of NVTE01000010.1, from coordinate 66,472 downwards.
GCTTTGATCCGGATGAAGAGCCGGTCAAGCTGGAACAGGCTTATTCATTTCATGTCTTTGACGGGGACCAAGCGGTGGACTGTCGCCTGATTGACGGCCTGACCCGGGACTTTAATGTGATGACCCGGCAGGGGCTGGTGCGTCATGAGTTTGAGGTTTTGAGCGATATGAACCGGCAATACCGTCTCGAGAACAATGGCCAGACCCTGCTGATCTTCTGTCTGGGCAAGGCGTTGACCGTGATGGTTTCTGGCACCTGTTACCGCCTGGACCACCATGATACGATTGAGATCAATTTTTCCGCTGATGCGCCGGTGTTTTTATCGCCGGAGGTCGGGGCCGCCTGTGCGGTGATCAAGATGCACCCCTGCTAGCGGTTCACATATATTTTCTTCTTATATAAAAAGAGGGTCATATAAAAAGGGGGGCTGCTGGAAAGCGGCCCCCCTTTAAATTTGTTATCGACTATTTTCCTACAGAACTACATCGTAGAAAATGAAGCCAACGCCGAGGGGCACGATATAGCGCACCAGCAGGAACCAGACCTTGAACAGGACTGAGTCGCCCAGGCCCATTTCCTCTAGCGTCACCGAACGTTTGACGGACCAGCCGACAAAGACTGAGACCAATAATCCGTTGAGCAGCATAAACAGATTGGCGGAGAGGAATTCAATGGTATCGGCAATGGTTTTGCCCTCAAACAGCGGTAGGAAGCCCAGGGGATGGAAATCCTGCAGGATATTGTTGGACAGGGCGACAAAAACACCGACACTCCACAACACTGCGCCACAATAGATCGCGACCCGGGCTCGGGTGACCCTGCCGCTTTGGGACATTTGCGCCACCATAGGCTCCAGAAGGGAGATGGTCGAGGTGATGGCGGCGAAAGCCAGCAGCAGGAAGAATAGCACCCCGAAGACCTGACCGATGCCACCCATATCATTGAATACGATCGGCAGGGTGACAAATACCAGGCCCGGTCCGGCCGAATGATCAACACCGAAGGCAAAGACGATCGGGAAGATGGCAAAACCGGCGAGCAGGGCAACGGCGGTATCGGCAAAGGCGACGCCGACGGCCATTTTCGGAATGGATATATCCCGGGTCAGGTACGAGCCATAAACCATGATCGCGCCACTGCCCAGTGACAGGGAGAAAAACGCCTGCCCCGCCGCCATCAGCACCAGTTCAGGGGTGATCTTGGAGAAGTCAGGTTTGAACATGAAGGCAAAACTTCTGGCGAAATCGCCGGTGATGGAAGCATAAAGCACCAGAATGATCAGGATAATAAACAGGGCTGGCATCAGAATTTTGACAGTTTTTTCCAGGCCTGACTTCAGGCCCCGGGCGACAATTCCGACGGTGATGCCAATGGACAGGGTCATCCAGAAAATCAGTTTAACTGGGCTGGCCAGCAGGTCCTGGAACATGGTGGCGGAGCCGCCTTCGGGCAGATTGTTAAACGTGCCAATGCCCATGCCCAAAGCATAATCAAGGGTCCAGCCGGCCACCACGGAATAAAATGTCAGAATGCCCATGGGTACCAGAAGATAGGACCAGCCGACGGCGTTCCACAGCATCTGGGGTTTGGAGCCTTCAAAGCTCTGCATGGCTGCCAGCGGTGGTTTTTGTGAATTGCGCCCGATCATCAGCTCGGACATCAACAGGGGAATACCAAAGACCACCACAATGGCCATATAGATCAGGACAAAAGCCCCGCCGCCATTTTCGGCAACGATATAAGGAAATCGCCAGATATTTCCAAGCCCAACGGCACTGCCGACGGCGGCTAATAGAAATGTCCAGCCCGACGACCAATGTTCATGTTTTGCTTCTTGCATGTTCTTAATCCCTAGCTTTTGTTATTTTTTATTTTTTATTTTTGTCTGAAACGTATAGTGAGCCATGATATCCCGGATTTCTTCAATCACGGAGGGGGACACGGATGACTCAATCTCAATGGTCAGCACAGTACCATATGTCTTATCAGGGTCCACAGAAATATTCAGCGGCAGATCAAAATTGGCTAGTGCGTCGAGTGTTGCCCGCTTCATGGCGTCCTGTTTCAGGCTGGGCTTGAAAATCTTGCCGACGGCCGTCAGGGGCAGTTCCGGGATCAGGTATATTTCCTTGGGTACCGCCGCCCGCTCGGCAATATGGCTTTTGGCAAAGGCGATTAGCTCGGCACTGTCACAAGTAGCCCCCTCTGCAAGGACCACGTAAGCCACCGGAATTTCCCCGGCATAGCTGTCGGGTTTGCCGACAGCGGCGACGGCCTGAACCCCCTCATGGCGGGTCAGGGCATTTTCAATGACCGCCGGGTCAATATTATGGCCACCGCGAATGATCAGCTCCTTAATCCGGCCGGTAAGCCAGAAATAGCCCTGATCATCGACGCGCCCCATATCGCCGGTGTTGAACCAGTCGTTCGCCAGCCAGACGCCCTCGTTGGCCTCTTCCTGAAGATAGCCGTCAAAAACATTTGGCCCCCTGATCACCACGGTCCCAATCTCATCTGTCGCACAGTCCCGCAGATAGGCGCCTTCCTCATCCAGGATCACCGTCTTCATGTCCTGATAGGGCAGGGGGAAGCCGATGGAGCCGACCCGGCGTTCGCCGTCAAGAGGATTGCAGCAACTGACACAGGTACCTTCAGTCAGGCCATAACCTTCCATCAGGGCGAGGCCGGTGACGGCCTCAAATCGTGTGATCAGATCATGGGGCATGGGGGCCGCGCCACAAAGGGCCGTGCGCAGCGAGGAGACATCGGCCGCTCCAATGGAGACCTGAAGCAAAGCCGCATAAATTGTTGGCACGCCGCTAAAGAAGCTGACCCGGTATTTTTCAACGATGGTCCAGAAATTGGGGATCACATCCGGGGTTCTAAATCCCCCAGGGGTTGCAATCACCACTGAGGCCCCGGCCAGGAAGCAGGCCAGCCCGGTGACAATAACCCCGTTGACATGGAACAGAGGCAGGCCGCACAGGCTGACATCCTCAGCCGTTATATCTATGACAAGACTGGCCATAAGTGCGTTGGCAAGCTCATTGTAATGGCTGTGGCGGGCGAGTTTTGGGGTGCCGGTGGTGCCGCCAGTATGAAACAGGGAACAGACATCATCCCGCTCAAAGACCCGGCCACTGACAAGCCTGTCGGTTGGATAATTGTCAATGATGTCCTCGTAACACAAATTGCCCTGCTCCGGTGTGCCGTTCAGCTGGATGATATGCTCCAAACTGGGGACCCGGTCCTTGATGTTTTTGATCTTTAGCCAGATGTCGTTTTCCGGTAAGGGCCCCGGAATCACCAATATTTTTGACCGGGCTGCGGTCATGATGCCGACAATATGATCCAGATCGAGCAGGGGGTTGATCGGATTGGCAATGCCAGCGGCTTCTCCGCCCCACAGGACATAATGGGTTTCCGGAAGGTTGGGCAGAAGATAGGACACCACATCACAGCTCCTAAGTCCCAGGTCATGGAATAGGTTGGCTGTTTGCGTTATCCGGGAAAATAACTGGCGGTAAGAAATGTCATGGGCTTGAGAGTTGCTCCCGGCGGTTTCCAGAAAATGAAAAGCGGTTTTGTCTGGCATGCGGTCGGTGGTTCTGCGGATGAGGTCATAGGTGGACTGCAATCCCTCCAGCCGGTGGTCCAAAGGAAATCTTTCCAGCCGTGCGCTATCCTGAGTATTTCTTATGGTGATACAATTCTCCTTAAAATAAGCCACTTTTAAAGCCACCATATCGTCATTTTATATGCCGGACAATAGATATAGCGGGCCCTAGGTTCTGATTCTGTAACATATAGACTAATCGTGGGGTTTTATCTTGCAATTTAACGGTATTTCCGGCATTTTTAGGGCATGGACAGCACAGATCAAAAGTTAATCACCCTGCTTAAAAACAATGGTCGGGAAAGCACGACGGCCCTGGCGCGGAAGCTGGGTCTGTCACGGTCTACGGTTCAGGACCGGATTTCACGTCTGGAAGACAGGGGCATTATTGCGGGCTATACGATCCGTTTTAACGCGGACTATACCAGACGTCAGATCACCGCCCATGTGCTCATGTCGCTGAATCCAAAGTTTTCCGATCAGATCCTTCATAACCTGAAAAAAATTCCCTTGATCCGGGCGGTATATGCCGTCAGTGGTATCTATGACATGATTGTTCTGGTCACGGCAGAAACCACCGAGGAAATCGACCGCATCCTTGATGCAATTGGCCGCATGGACGGGATCAAGAAAACCACGTCCTCCATCGTCTTGTCGACAAAATTTGAACTTTAAGTTCTTGCGCTGGATTTAAAGCCTTTTCAGGGTGATAGCAGTCAAATCATCGGGGAGCGGTCTGACCACTTTAGCATCAAACCCTTTCATAAGCCTGTTAAGGAAGACCTGATCGTCGGTAAGATTGCCGCTGGTCTGCTTGCACATTTCCAGAAAGAAGTCATCGCCGATCATTTGACCAGTATGATCCAGACTTTCGGTCAACACATCACTATAGAGAAAAATCAACTCGCCTTTCCTGAACGGGACAACATGGTTTTCATAGGTGGCATCCGCAATCATACCCAGCGGAAAACCTGTGGGGTCCAGGCTGATAACTTCCTGTGTGCCTACGGTCAATTTGAGCGGGGTGGTTGATGCCGCCGACGCATAGGTGAAGGTGTCTTTCTTCAGGTCAATAATGCCACAGAGCATGGTGGCAAATTGTTCCACCGGCAATAAACCATGTAACGTCCGGTTCAGAAGTTTCAGTCTTTCAGCTGGGGAACTGCTTTTACCAAGCCGGGACAATTGATAATTTGAAATCAGGGTGTGAAGGCGGAATGTATTGAGGGCAGAGGCGATCCCATGGCCAGAGAAGTCAGTAATATAAACCAGAAGTTGGTCGTCATCAATCACATCAATGCCCCAGAAGTCGCCACCTAACTCACTGGTCGACTCATAGTGATAATCAATATCCAGCCCGTGGCTGGCCAAAATATACTCCAATTGGGAGACTTCCGGCAGCAGCGCATTCTGCATGGAATGGGCGATTTCCAGGTCACGGGTCAGGCGGGTGTGATACTGTTTCAGGTCCTTCACCATCCTGGCATATTTCAAATGCATATAGACACGGTTCTGGACTTCCCTTTCGGAAACGGGTTTAGGGAAAATATCCGTGGCCCCGGCATCATAGATTTCGGCCCGGTCTTCCGGTTTTTTTTTGATGGTATGGGCGATGATTGGGATCGTCCGAAAGTGTTTCATTTCCCGGAGCTGGCGGCAGACCTCCAACCCATCGATATTTGGCATTAGGATATCGAGAATGATCATATCCGGATTCAGCTCAATTGCCATCTTCAGGGCCTGGCGGCCATCGTTGGCAAAATGCAGGTTTTTGAAGCCATCCTGAGTTAAAATAATCGAGATCATCTGACAATGAAGCTCATCATCGTCCACAATAAGAATGACGCTCTCCAGCACCTCTTGCTGGATGGCGTGGGCTTGGGGGCTGGCCGGCAGGGAACTCTTGTGGTTATTATTTATTATAGATGATGCCATAGGAAAATTTATCCGGTTTCAATATCAAACATCTGATCAAATCGGGCCACTGTGAACATGCGCTGAACTTGTCCCTGAGGGGACTTTAAGGTGAGATGAGAAGATATTTTTGAGATTTCATCCCGGACCAGCAACAGCATGCCCAGGCCAGCAGAATCAATAAATTCTACATCTGACAAGTCAACAATATTATCTTTTGAATGACTTTCCACCATACGCCGTACCATTTCCCGGAAGCCATCCAGGTCTGAAAAGGTAATCTTTTCACTCAGTTTTGCTTCAAATTTATTATCGGTTACGTCGATTTGATATTCCATCACAGGTCCTTAAGTTAAAAAAATTCAATGTCGGTGAACCCCTCTGAATCATCATGCTTCGGTTCATCATCAGTATTCGTCCCTCCCATAAACATTCTCAGAATATAATTTTGATCAAGCTCCCGGTGGGCGGCGTCCTCAATCAGCTTTGTTAGAATATTCTTATTATCTTCTGAAATGGTTACGGTTTCCTTTATATTATCAGAATTTTGGTTGTTTTCAATGGTTTCGGATAGATATATTAAAATATTAAGGGAAACTGATATAGCCTGCATGAGTTGGCGGGCCCGATCCTGGAACTGCATGGTATAAATCATGCGGTTGACGTTTTGGTGGAAGTAAGTGGACACTTCGGCACTTTCCCGCAGCATCTCATGAATCTTGTCATTATTTGACCCGTCTTTGTCGTCCTTTTCCGCCTGCAGCAGGTCGCAGGCCATGGTCATGTCGTCAACCTGTTGTTTGGAATATTTCACCAACTTCATGAATTCGTCAGACAGGTCAACAATACTATTTTCCACCAGGTCAGAAATCTGCAGAACTTCTTCGGAGATATTGGCGAGAGTAAACTGCCTGATATCTTTCAGGTCCTCCGGGGCGATACCACGGGCCGAATCTTTATTGTCGAGGGGAAGGGGGACTGTCATACCGCAGCAACCTTTCTGCGGGCTTCAGTCCTGGTACAGGATTGGATTATTTCCCGGGCCATCTGGGACAGGGATACCTGCTTTTCGACTGCGCCCGCCATCATGGCGGCTTTTGGCATGCCGTAAACGATGGAACTGGCTTCATCCTGGCCCAGGGTTGCGGCGCCGATACCCCGTAAGGTAAGCAGCCCAAGGGCCCCGTCTTTTCCCATGCCTGTCAGGATGACCCCGACCGCATGCTTGCCGACGGTTTCGGCCACGGAACAGAAAAGGCGATCAACAGAGGGCCGGTAACTCTCACCCTCCGTGTCCTCTGTCACCTGACTGATGAAGGAGCCGCCGGATTTTTTTACCGTAAAATGCTTGCCGCCCTGACCAATATAGACCGTCCCCGGCAGCAGGCGTTCTCCATGAACCGCTTCTTTCACATGAATGGCTGAAGCCTTGTTCACTCGAAGGGCAAAACGCTCGGAAAATCCTTTTGAGATATGCTGGGCGATGACCACTGGTGGGCAATCAACTGGCAGGGCGAGAATGATGTCATACAGAGATTCAACTCCCCCCGTTGAGGAGCCAATGGCAATGAGTTTACGGCTATATGCCCCGGGACTTGCCATCGGTTTATGGCTGCCGGGTTCAATTCTTTGCCGACCGCTTTGCCGGATGCGGGCCGAGCTGGCGACTTTGATCTTCATGATCAGTTCATGGCCAACAACCGTCAGATCCTGGTTCAGGGGTTTTGCCACATAATCAACTGCGCCAAGTTCCAGCGCTCGAATGGTCACATCGGCACCTTTCTGGGTCAGGGTCGAGACCATAACCACCGGCATGGGCCGCAGGGACATGATTTTTTCCAGAAACGACAGGCCATCCATACGGGGCATTTCCACATCCAGCGTGACCACATCGGGGTTCAATTGTTTGATCTTTTCCCGGGCTTCGATGGGGTCTACTGCCTCGCCCACTACCTCAATGGACGGGTCCTGGGAGACGATTGATCTGATCATGGTCCGGATCAGAAGAGAATCATCAATAATCAATAATCTGATTTTTTTCATTATAGGTGGTCCTTCTTAAAATAATTCAATATCGCCAGAAGCATGTTGGCTTTCGATTTTATGACGGTATTTTTCTTCCTGACGGCCAATATTACGGTCACCCGCCCGGCGCAGGAGCTTGACAAATGCTTTGCCAGTGCCGGGAAAGAACGCCACCCGGCGGGGCAGGTCACCGCCCAGATCGCAGGTTTCCAGCTTCATACTTTCATCCGTGATATATTTTTTCAGGAAGTTCTGATTTTTTTCCCCAATATTGGCATTGATGGACAGGACATTTCCTGCGCCAAAGGCCTTGAGAACTATGCGATCTTTTTGGCCGCCGCGTTTTAATATTTCATTGAGAAGTATTTCCATGGCGTTATTGCCATAGCGCATACAAAAGTTGTTCTTCCGTTCGCTATGGCGTTCTTCGGGCAGCAGGAAATGATTCATGCCGCCGACCTTGATGACCGGGTCAAACATGCAGACCGAGATACAGGAGCCAAGGGTGGTCAGAATGACATGCTCTGACCGGGACAGCACACAAAAGCCCCCTTCATTGATTTTATGAACCATGGTATCGAATTTATGGTCATAATAGGTGGAGCCGGCTGGAATATCGGCCAGGGCATCCCGTCCTCGGCGTTCAACAAAACCCGGCGTTTTCTTTTTCCGGACGGTTGGTCTGGTGAGGGAGCGCGTTAGGGTCATGACAGCACCCTATAGATGGTTTTTCCTTCGCACTTATAGACGTCTGACGCACTTAGCAGGCTCTCGGAATGGCCGATGAATAAAATTCCGTCTGGCTTTAAATAGGTGGCGTAGCGCCGGACCAAGCTATCCTGGGTTTCTTTGTTGAAATAGATCATGACATTGCGACAAAAAATAATATCGAATTTCCCCTTCATAGGCCAGTCATGCAATAAATTTAGCTGGCGATAAGTAATCAGTTTTTTAATGTCATCATTCATGGCAATCAGGTCCCCCTCTGAATCCTTGACCCTTCTGGTATAGGAGTTCAGATAAGTCCGGGGGATGGTGTCGCGGCATTTTGCCGCATCATATTGCCCCATTTTACCAGTTGCCAGCATGTTACTGTCAAGGTCGGTGGCTAGAATTTTGCAATTCCGTGCCGCTGGGCCGAGCACGCTTCGCATTACCATGGCGGTGCTATAGGGTTCCTGGCCCGATGAACAACCGGCGGACCAAACCCGGAAATGATGGGCTGAATTCTGGTCAATCTGTTTGCGCACCGGGGGTAAGAGTTTATCCCGCAGATAGATAAAGTGATGCTTTTCCCGAAAGAAATCTGTGGTGTTGGTGGTGATGGCGTTCAGGGTGAACCCCAGCTCCTTGTCCCCGGACGGGCCTTGCAGATATTCACAATATTTGGCAAAGCTTGGGATCTTTAGGGCCCGGAGCCTGCGTACTAGGCGGCCATACATCATTTCCTTCTTTTTTTCCGTCAGGACAATGCCGGTTTTTTCGTGAAGCAACCCTGCCAGGAATTTGAAATCTTTATCTCGCCATTCAAATTCCCGGACTCTCTCTGCTACTACTGACATTGGGGAGCCTCCTAAAACTCGGCCCAATCAGAATCCCGGCCCTTTGCCCCGCCTCCGCCAGCGGCTTTCTTCTTCAGGTTCGGGGTGACCACCGGTTCGGCGGCCATGGCACGTTGGACTTGTCCTTGCTGGACCAGGGCGGGTGAGGCGGCTGCCGGGATGCCAGCGCCACCTTCCGCGACTTTGAAGAAGGACATCAGGCGCTGCATTTCGGAGGCCTGACGTTCCAGAACCCGGGCCGCTGCCGTGCTTTCTTCCACCAGGGAGGAGTTTTGCTGGGTCATGTCATCCATCTCGGCGATGGCCACATTGACCTCGTCAATGCCCTGGGTCTGTTCCGAACTGGCGCTGGCGATTTCGGCGACAATTTCGGCCACCTTGGAAATGGAGTCCATGATATCTCCCAATGCGGTACCGGCGTTATTAACCAGTTCAACACCTTCCTTGATCTGAGTATTGGAACTTGTGATCAGGGACTTGATCTCATTGGAGGCCTGGGCGGAACGTTGGGCCAAGGTCCGGACTTCTTCGGCAACCACCGCGAAGCCTTTGCCGGCTTCCCCGGCCCGGGCCGCTTCCACCGCCGCATTCAGGGCCAACAGGTTGGTCTGGAAGGCCAGGTCATCGATCACCCCGATGATGTCGGAAACCTTCTGGGAAGATTCCTCGATCACACCCATGGCGGCGACGGCTTCTTTGGCGACTTCACCACCATTGACCGCCATTTCGCGGGACTGGTTGGCTAGTTTGTTGGCATCATCGGCATTGTCGGCATTCTGTTTCACCGTCACCGCCAGTTCTTCCATGGAGGCCGCGGTTTCTTCCAGGGCTGATGCCTGGGCTTCGGTCCGCCGGGACAGGTCATCACTGCCGGTGGAAAGTTCAGCCGCTGCTGAGGCCACTTCGCTGGCTGAGCTGTTGACCTGAGTAACAATCGTGGTCAATTGGTCGGCGGTTTCGTTGGCGCTGTTTTTCAGCAGTTCGAAGGTGCCTTCATAATCAGCCTCGATCTTCTCGGTCAGGTTACCCTTGGCCAGTTCGGCCAGAACCCGGGCCAGATCATCGGTCGCGGCCTGGGTATTGGCACAGATGGCGTTCATATTGTTGGCCAGGGACAGCATGAAGCCTTCCTTGTCGTCGGTCGATACCCGTTTGCTGAACTCGCCGGCGGCGGCCGCATCGACCACGCCGTTGATTTCGGCTTCGATCGCAAGTTCCTGGGTCATGTCTTTCCATTCAACCACCGTGCCCAGACGTTCGCCGTCGTCACCGGTAACCGGATTAACCACCAGGTTGAAGTCAAAAATACCAACCTTGATATTGGAATCAATGGTCGTGGTCAGATTTTGCATCATACCGCGCTGATGGGCTGGATTTTTATGGAAGACATCGATATTGGTGCCGATCAGACTGTTGGCATCAAATTTGGGCAGAACCTTACGCAGTTCAGGTTCGGCTTCATGCATCATTTTGCGCAGGATATCATTCATATAGACAATATTCAGGTCCTTATCGGCGACCATGACATTGGTGCTGGCATTATCCAGGGCAATTTTAATCCGCTGGTTATCATTGGCCAACTGGGCATCAGCCCGTTCCTTAGCCAGTTTTGCCGTGACATCTTCCCATTCGACCACGGTACCGTTGCGCTCGCCATTGGCATCCAGGATTGGGCTGACCACCAGGTCAAATTCAATGCCAGCCAGTTCCAGATGGGTTTCGATGGTTGAGGTCAGATTATTCAGAATGCCGCGCTGATGGGCCGGGTTCTTATGGAAGACATCAATGTTGGTGCCGATCAATTTGCTGACATCCATCCGGGGCAGGACAGTTTTTAATGTGGCCTCATTGACCTTCATCATGTCTATCATGGTTTCGTTCATATAGACGATATTATAGTCGACATCGGCGACCATGACATTGGTCTTGGCACTGTCGAGGGCGGTCTTGATGCGCAGGTTTTCACTTGAAAGCTGGGCGTCGTCGCGTTCTTTGGCCAGTTTTTCCGTGACATCTTCCCATTCAACGATGGTGCCGCTACGATTGCCTTGGGCATCCCGGATCGGGCTGACCACCAGGTCAAATTCGATACCCGCTAGTTCCAGGTGGGTGGTGATGGTCGTGGTTAGATTATTCAGAATGCCGCGCTGATGTGCCGGGTCCTTATGGAAGACATCAATATTGGTGCCGATCAGTTTGCTGGCATCCAGGCCGGGGAGAACGGTTCTCAACGTGGCCTCATTTTCCCTCATCATGTCCTGCATGGTTTTGTTCATGTAGATGATATTATAGTCAGGGTCGGCGACCATGACATTGGTCTTGGCCCCGTCCAGAGCGGTCTTGATGCGTAGATTGTCGCTGGACTTCTCGGCATCGTCACGCTCTTTGGCCAGTTTTTCGGTGACATCCTCCCATTCAACGACGGTACCACTACGTTGGCCCTGGGCGTCATGGACCGGGCTAACCACCAGATCAAATTCAATGCCGGCCAGTTCCAGATGGGTGGTGATGGTGGTATTCAGATGTTGCAGGATATTACGTTGATGAGACGGGTCTTTGTGGAACTGATCAATGTTGGTGCCGATTAGCTTATTGGCATTAAGCCGGGGCAGGACGGTTCTCAACTGGGTCTCGTTGGCCCGCATCATTTCCAGCATGGTATCGTTCATGTAAACGATATTATAGTCGGCATCGGCGACCATGATATTGGTTTGGGCACTGCCGAGGGCACTTTGCTGGCGATTGGTCATTTCCGCCTGATCCCGGATGTCGGTAATGGTTTGATAGATACTGTTCAGGTCATCTGCATCCGCGGTTTCGGGAAGATCGACAGCGATGTCGCCCTTTGCCAGTTTGGACAGAGCCTTCTCCATGATAGCTAACTGGCTGGTGAATCTGGTGCGGGCAAACCATGAACCATAGGCGGCCAGGGCGGTCAACACCGCCCCTATCAGGGGAATTGTCACACTTTGAGACTGCACCCCGATGAGGACGAAAATGGCAAGTGAGGTCACCAATAAAAGGGAAATTGTTAATCCCAGCGTGCTGCTTTTCAGGTTTCTGAGGATCGATGGTGTTGCAGAAGTGGTCATTTCATATGCTCCTTGATTATTCTATATCTTGCTGTCTTTGTTTTATATTTTTAGCCACTATGGCGCGTTCAGGCGACGTTGGCTTCGGGTTCTCTATCCATGTCTGGCATCAAATTCATGTCGAACAGTAGGCGGGGCTTGATGATCGCGACCATCTTTTCGTCGACGGCGACCAGCCCTTCCATGAAGGCATATTCCGGATTGACGTCCTGGTCCGGGACGGCGAGAATTTCCTCCGAGGGTATGGTCAGGATATCGGAAACGGCATCTACCAGAATACCAATGGTCCGCTTGTCCAGTTTGACGATGATCACCACATGGTTTTTGCCGGGCTCGGTATGGCCGCGCCGGAAGCGGGTCCGTAAATCAAAGACCGGGACAATCACGCCGCGCAGGTTGATAACACCGCGCATATAATCTGGTGAATTGGGCAGGCTGGTGGTTGGTATCCAGCCCTTGATCTCTCGGACGGTTGTGATTTCCACGGCATAGAGTTCTTTTCCCACATTAAAGGAAATATATTGTTTGATGACCGGCTCTTCTCTGACCTGATCATCACCTCGGGTGTCATTTGCTACAAGTGTTGTCATTAGTGGACCTCTACGCTGATTTGTGCCAAGGATGAAGTATCCTGCGATAAGGAACTTTCGGTATCCTGATCGAATGTCTGGGGCTTGGAATATTGTTTTGCTGCCATCTCCTGGACGGTGGCGATGTCGACAATCAGCGACACCCGCCCATTGCCGAGAATGGTTGCGCCGGAGACGCCTTCAATAAGTTCATAATTTGTTTCCAGGCTTTTGATCACCACCTGCTGCTGATTTACCAGGTCGTCAACAATGAACCCCATGAGCATGCCGCCGTCGCCTTCGACCACCACCACCAGGCCCTCGCAGGGGTTTGTTATGGCGTCTGGGACATCGAAGACGTCATAGAGCGGCACCAGGAAGATATATTCATCCCGGAACATCATCAGATTACGGCCATCGGGCAGGCTGTTGACCTCCGAAGGTGTCGGGCGCAGGGTCTGGATAATATTGACCAGGGGCAGGACAAATTTTTCATCACCGATCTCGACCACCATGCCATCCATGACCGCCAGGGTCAGGGGCAGGGACATGGTGAATTTGCTGCCCTTGCCGGTGACGGAACTGATGGAGACCCGGCCGCCGAGGCTTTGAATATTCTTGCGGACAACATCCATCCCGACTCCGCGTCCGGAGACTTTGGTCACACTTTCGGCGGTGGAGAAACCGGGCAGGAAGATCAGATTGTCAATTTCTTCATTGGTCAAGTTGGCATCGGGGGTCACCAAGCCACTTTCAATGGCCTTTTTCAGGACCACCTTCCGGTTAATGCCTGCGCCGTCGTCTTCGATTTCGATGAATATCCGGCCGCCCCGGTGAAAGGCTGAAAGATGGATGACGCCCTCTTCGGGTTTGCCGGCTTTAAGACGGTCTTCTGGCGATTCGAGCCCGTGATCGACGCTGTTGCGGATCATATGCATCAGGGGATCACCAATTCTTTCGGTGACGGTTTTATCAACCTCGGTCTCTTCACCGGTCATCACCAGTCGGGCTTTTTTATTCAGGGAAGCCGTCAGTTCCCGGACCAGACGCGGCATACGGGAAAAGACCGACTTTACCGGTTGGGCCCGGATCGCCATGACGCTTTCTTGTAGGTCGCGGATATGTCGGGACAGTTCTTCGATACCCTGGACAAGATTTGGATATTGTTCCACCAGAAGCTGGCTACCCTGTTCGCGCAGCATGGCCTGTGTGATTACCAGTTCTCCGACCATATTGACCAGCCGGTCCACCTTGTCCAGCTCGACCCGGATCGATTGGCTGACTACGGCTTCGCTGCCATTTCCCCCGCCTTGGGGAGCTGCCGGAGCGGTAGTTTTAGATTGTGTTGGAGCTGGGCCGTCAGGGGATGAAGAGCTTTTTTCTGTGATGGCTGCGGCATCTGTCGCGCTGTCTTCAGCGGATGCCGGGATGGGGCCAAGGTCCTTAATCTCCAGTTCACAATCGCCTTCGACGAATTCAAATACCTCGAGAATGGCATTCTCGTCAAATTCGGTCACCAGACTGAATTTCCAGGAGAAATAAGCATGCTCGCCGTGCATCTCATCCAACGACGGCATGTCGGATGTATCCAGATCCACGGTCAGGTCGCCTAGGTCATTCAGTTCCCGGATCAGCAGTATGGGTTCATTAGCCCGCTGATACAGACCGATAAAAGGTTTGAAGATTATGGAGAAGAGGCGGGTGTTAATGCCCTGAGTAGCGGAGGCTGTGGCCGGCGTGCTGTCGTCATCAGAGTGTTCCTGAGGGGTGTCGTCAGAGGCCTCGATTGTCTCCATGACTTTTTGCATGGCCTGGGCCGCATCGCCACCAAATCCTTCTTCCATGTCAACATTGCGCTGGGCGGCACCAACCAGTTCGCTCAGGATGTCATAGGCTTGAAGCAGAATGTCGATATAATCCTTTTTCATCTCAAGGGTGCCGGCACGCATTTCATCAAGGAGGGTTTCCTGAATATGAGCAAAAGCTACCAGACGGTCAAAACCAAAAGCCCCGGCCCCGCCTTTGATCGAGTGGACAGCCCGGAAAACCGCATGAATGGTTTCATCGTCACTGTCGCCTCTGTGCAGTTGCATCAGGCCTTCTTCAAGACTTATCAAAAGTTCGGAACATTCTTCAAAGAAGACTATTTTAAACTGCTCCATTGAATCTGACATAAAATTTCCTTTTTCTGACTTTTATTTCTGGACCATTCCAGGATCATACCGTGGTCATGCCAGGGGAACTTACCCGCAGACCTTTTCTACAACCTGTAATAGCTTTTCAGGATTAAAGGGTTTCACAATCCAGCCGGTGGCTCCGGCATCACGGCCTTCACTTTTAAGGTCGGCCCCACTTTCCGTGGTTAGGATGAGAATGGGGGTTGTCCTGGCCTCAGCTCGTTTTCGTGCTTCCCGGGTGAAAGTGATGCCGTCCATTACCGGCATGTTAATATCTGTTATGATGACATCAAAAGAAGAGCCGTTTATCTGATCCAGACCAAGCTGGCCATTTTCAGCTTCGGTCACGTCAAAACCTGCATTTTTCAGGGTAAAGGCCACCATATCTCTCATGGTTTTTGAATCATCAATTGTTAGGGCGGTTCTGCTCATTCGTTATGCTCCGAAGTAATAAACTGGTCCGTGAGGCCGACTTCTTTCAGGGCTTTCTGAAAGGCCTCGGATATCGTGGGAATTATGAAATCAATGTTTTGCTCTATTGTTTTCGCTTTCATAGCGAAGAGCACCTGAAGACAGGGGGTGGTTATCCGGTCAACATCCCCGGCCATGATTTTTATGGTTTTGCCGTGTGATAGGCAGTCCAGAAAGCTAAGCCGCAGGTCTTCGGCTACGGTCAGGTCCATGACGGGTGCCATATCCAGCTGAATTTCATTTTCGGAATCGGTTAGCTTAAATATACCCACATTATTCTCCATTAACCATATTTTGTCCTGATGGCTTAAGCTCTATGGCTTATGCCCTTATGATTAGAAATTTAGGATCTAAAGCTTAATATAAGTTTAAGATTATTATAAATTACGAATATAATTATAAAGAATATTCTAATAAACAAATGTGCAACTTGAAGACTGTATTTATCTTGTTATACTGTGGCGGTATTGGCTGATATTAAGTTTGTTAAATTGCTAAATTGGTAATTATTTTTTTGAGTATGCTATTCTTTCCTCAATTACAGGACATGACTATTCCATGAAAATATTGGTTATTCACACACCCTCAGCACACCAAACCGACATTGTTTCAGCCCTTGATGCCATAAAATCCCCTTATGTGGAGGTAACTGGTTTTAGGGATGGTTGCGAACTTCTTTGTGACTCTATCAAAGAAATTCACACCATCATCGTTGCTTATAGCTATGTGTCAGAAGAGCCGGATTTTATAAAAAAACTGGTCAAACATGACCAACTCAGGGATATCCCGTTGATCCTGACTCTGGGGGGGGGCGACCAGGCAGATATCAAGTCATTTCGCCTTAAGGCCTCCTATCAATGGTTGCCCCAATCCTTCACAGACCAACTTCTCTTTTCCATGATTCTCTGTGCTGAAAATGAATTTTCCCAGCGGCGGGCTTTCCGGCGGGAAATCGCCTCACGTCAGTCCGTGATCGGGGTCATCACCCAAGGAACATTCCGCATAAGAACCTTTGAGGAGGCAGAGGCCCTGACCACTATGCTGGCTTTAACCTGTCCAGATCCGGATCGGATTGCCTTTGGATTGTTTGAGTTGATTGCCAATGGTATTGAACATGGTAATCTAGAAATCGACCATGAAGAAAAATGGAGATTGATGGAGAATAACAGCCATAGGGATGAAATAAAATCTCGTCTGGCCCGTCCCGAGTATAAAGACAGATATGTGGAAATTGCCTTCCAGAGGGAGGATAATCTGGTCTGTTTCAAGATCGAGGATCAAGGGACGGGGTTTAATTATGCCGATTATCTGGATGTGGATTTTTCCAGTAATACAAAATTTCATGGCCGGGGAATTTCCCTTGCCCGATCTACCAGTTTTGATTATCTGGAATATATTGGGAGGGGAAACAAGGTGATGGCGATTGCTAAATTCGCTCTTGATTAAGTAACTATCCTCATCTTTTGCTTTATTTTTCTCCCTCATCGGTTATGGTTGCGCCCATGAATGAACAATTTATATACCTGAAAAAAGATCACCATATCGCGTGGCTCACCCTGAACCGACCAGACCGGAAAAATGCCCTCAATATAGACATGTGGCGAGCGATACCGGATCTGGTTCAACAGGCCGAAAATGATCCGGAGATCAGAATTTTGATCCTGTGCTCGGCGGTACCGAAAATTTTCTGTGCCGGGGCTGATATCAGCGAATTTGACCTGTTCATGAAGGACCGGGACGCTCGGGATCAGAACCGGGCGGCCATACGGGCAGCCTGTCTGGCGCTGGAGGGTTTTACCGGCCCGACCATAGCCATGATCGCCGGGGCCTGTATTGGCGGGGGCTGTATCCTGGCCCTTAGCTGCGACCTGCGGTTTGGCGATGAGAAATCCCGTTACGGCATTACCCCGGCTAAGCTCGGGCTGGTTTATGGTCTGTCAGACACCCGGCGACTGCTGGACCAGGTGGGGCCGGCGGCGACCCGTGATATCTTGTTCTCGGCCCGCATCATTGGGGCGGATAAGGCCCTGAGCATGGGGCTGGTCAATGAAATTTACCCGGTGGGCAGTCTGGAACAGGAAGTGCGGGACTATAGTGATATTCTGCTCGCCAACAGCCCCCACAGTCTGTGGGAGATCAAGAAGCTTATCGCGCGTATTCAGGGTGGGGTTCGGGAGGATGACATCGTGTCAGAAGATATTTTCCTGGATGCTTTTGATGGCGCGGATCACAAAGAAGGCGTTGAGGCCTTTCTCACTAAACGCAAGCCGTCCTATTAGGCTTGCAGGCCCCTTTTTACACTCGAGCGGCGTTAGCGATGCGCAAACAGGCGCGGGCACAAATGGCCTCGGTCGGTAAGCCGGTCACCTTGCAGTCGGCTTCGGCTTCCATGACAATTTCCAGCGCGTTGCCCAGTTTTGACGTTGACCATTTGCCAAGTTGGCCCATCAGGGACTTCTTTTCCGGCGAATAGGGGCTATAGACCACGGCCGTGACCGCCTTTTCCGCAGATATACCCTGATCCATACTGCCGCGCACCAGATGCAGTTTTTGTAGTCGCCGGGCCAGATTACGCAGGATCGGAATCGGGCTTTCCCCCCGGTTGAACGCCTTGAACAGGGTTTTGTCCAACAGTTTCAGGTCGCCGCCGGTGGTCGCTGTCGCGATCATATCCAGGGTCAGGCTGCCACTGTCGCCGACACAGGCCCGGGCATCCTCCAGGCTGACGGTCGTCTTGTCTGTCCCCATATAGAGCGCCAGTTTTTCCAGCTCGCCCCGGGAGACCATCCGGTCCCCGCCCAGGTTATTCTTGAGAAAAGAGGCTGCGTCCGGATCAACCCGCAGGTTATACTTGCCCATGACTTCAAGTATAAGAGTTTGCAGGTCGCCGACGTTATCCTCATAACAGGCGATGGCGGCGGCATTTTTGGCTTTATTGAATAGCTTAACCAGTGGCGATGTGGCCCGGATGCCGCCGGCGGTGATGATCACCAGTCCATCACCAATGGGGTCAGCCAGAAATGATTTAGCCGCTGCCGTCACATTCTCTCCGGCGCCGTCAACCCGGATCACCCGCCGGCCGCCCATCATGGAAATGGCCGCCGCCTCATCGGCCATCAGGAAGGGTTCGGCTTTAAGCCGGTCCGGCTCGATATTGGCCACCTGGAAGGCATCGCGCAGGTCTTCGACGATCTGGCGGGCAATCTTGTCGGCCCGTTCGCGCACCAGGCCTTCATCTCGGCCATAAATCAGCACAGCCCGGTAAGCGGGGCTGAGTTTTTTGATCTGTGCCGTGACGTCGTTTTTGTTTAATTTCATTGAGGCTGTTCTTTTGCTGCCGTTTTGCTGAAATAGGCGCCAATGCGGGCGGCCATCTGGTTGGCAACTTCTTCTGACAGACGTTTCAACGCCGCATTGCGGGCGATCATATTGGAATAATCCGACTGGGCCAAGTCATAAGTCACCAAAGCCCGGGCGGCAAAGTCCAGAACCACTTTCGAGGTATTTATATCTTCCAGCTGATAGGTGGTGACCAGCTTCAGGTTCTGCAGGGTGACACTCTCATTGGCCCGGATGCCATAACCATGTTCTTCGATCAGGAAAGTGACTTTCAGCACAAATTCCGCCGATTTTGTTTCGCCAAAGGGCGTCAGCCGGTCGAGCAGATTATTGCGGATAACCTGCCCAATGCGCGAGGGCCGTCCCTGTTCGGTGATATCGGTGACCCGGATATTGGCCATGACGTCGCGCAAGTCGCTGCCGTCATCAGAAAATTGTCCATACATGGGCTTGAAGCCACAGCCAGATAGGATCATGGCAGATATGAGCAGCAGAACAAATTTCATGGGCTTTCCTATATCACAATGTTAACAATTCGGTTGGGCACCACGATGACCTTGCGAATGGTGTTGTCGCCGATGGCCTTCTGGATTTTTTCTGAAGCCAGGGCCAGTTTTTCGACCTCGGCCTTGTCCATATCTTTGGCGACCTCGATGGTGTCGCGTAGCTTGCCCTTGATCTGGATGGCGATGGTCACGGTGTTTACCTGCATCAGGGCCTCCTGAGCCACAGGCCAGGGGCTGTCGGTGACGATGCCCTCATGTCCAAACTGCTGCCACATTTCTTCGGCCAGGTGAGGCATCATGGGCGCGACCAGCTTAACCAGGGTGGTCAGGGCTTCGGAGAGGGCATAGTTGTCCCCGTCAGAGTTGTCGGATTTAAATGCCCCAACTGCATTGGAAAATTTATAAATCTGGGCCACACAATTGTTGAAGTGAAAATCCTCAATATCACGGCCAATGGCTTCAATGCTCACATGACACATCCGGCGCAGATCCTGAGCCGTTTTGCTGAAATAACTTGGTTCCGGAATATCCCCATGAAATTTCAAGGTCACATTAACAAACTGTGATAAATTTTCCATGCCGGTGGTTACCGTGCGCCACAAACGCTGGGTAAAGCGCCAGGCGCCTTCAACGCCTTCTTCGGTCCATTCCAGGTCCCGTTCGGGCGGGCTGTCGGACAGCATGAACCAGCGGGCGGTATCAGCGCCGTACTGGTCAATGATTTCTGTCGGATCGACCACATTCTTCTTGGATTTTGACATCTTGATGGATCGGCCAATGGTAACCCCTTCCCCGGTGCGGGTCTGGGCGGTTTTGCCGTCCTCGCTCCAGATGACGTCGCTGGGCAGGACCCATTTGCCCTCTGGGTCGGTATAGGTTTCATGGCAGACCATGCCCTGTGTGAACAGGCCATCAAAGGGTTCGGACACCGACGACAGGCCAATTTTTTTCATGGCACGGGTGTAAAAACGGCTATAGAGCAGATGCAGGATCGCATGCTCGACCCCACCGACATACTGATCGACCGGTAGCCAGTAGTCGGCGGCGGCTTTATCGACCGGATCGGCGGATTTTGGTGAACAGAAGCGGGAGAAATACCAGGATGAGTCAATAAAAGTATCAAAGGTATCGGTTTCGCGCCGGGCAGGCTTGTGGCATTTCGGGCAGTCAACATTTTTCCAGGTGGCGTGATGCTCCAGCGGGTTGCCCGGCTTGTCGAACGTGACATCATCGGGCAGCTTGACCGGCAGGTCCTGTTTTGGTACTGGCACCAGGCCGCAGTCGTCACAATGGACGATCGGGATCGGGCAGCCCCAATAGCGCTGGCGGGAGATGCCCCAGTCGCGCAGGCGGAAATTAATTGTGCTTTGGCCAAAGTCCCCGTCTTCGGCCCGGCGGGCGACCTCTGCTTTGGCCTGGTCAATGGTCAGGCCATTGAGGAATTCAGAGTTAAACAAGGTGCCGGGACCGGTATAGGCTTCGGTGTCGACGCTGAAATTGTCGTCTGCGCCCTCTGGCCGGATAACGGTGCGCACATCAAGGTTATATTTATGGGCAAAATCAAGGTCGCGCTGGTCATGGGCGGCGGACATAAAGATCGCCCCCGTGCCATAGTCCATCAAAACGAAGTTGGCAACAAACAGCGGCAGGTCACGGTCTTCGAACGGCGCCTTGGCTGTGACCCCGGTGTCGAAACCTTTCTTCTCCATTTTTTCCATGGCTTCTTCGGTGGTGGCACCGGTACGGCATTCCTTGATAAAGGTGGCCAGTTCAGGATTGTTTTCGGCCAGTTTTTCTGCCAGCGGATGATCGGGAGCGATGGCCATGCCGCAGGCCCCGAAAATGGTATCCGGGCGGGTGGTGTAGACCTCAATTTTATCGTGACCTTCAATGTCCCCGTGACCCTCAATGTCAAAGAAAAGGCGCAGGCCCTCGGACCGTCCGATCCAGTTCTTCTGCATGGTCCGGACCTTCTCCGGCCAGCGGGGCAGGTCGTCCAGGGCTGAATTCAGCTCGTCAGCATAATCGGTGATTTTCAGGAACCACTGGCTCAGGCGGCGACGTTCGACCGGGGCACCAGAGCGCCAGCCACAGCCATCAACCACTTGCTCATTGGCCAGAACAGTATTGTCCACCGGGTCCCAGTTAACCCATGATTCCTTGCGGTAAACCAGGTCTGCGTCGAGGAAGTCGAGGAACATTTTTTGTTCCTGGGCGTAATATTCCGGGTCGCAGGTGGCAAATTCCCGGGACCAGTCAATGCTGAGGCCCATCTGTTTTAGCTGACCACGCATATGGTCAATATTTTCATAGGTCCATTTGGCCGGATGGACATTATGTTCCATGGCAGCATTTTCCGCTGGCATGCCAAAGGCATCCCAGCCCATGGGATGCAGAACGTTAAAGCCTTTTGCCCGCCGGTAACGCGCGACCACATCACCCTGGGTATAGTTACGCACATGACCCATGTGAATCTTGCCCGAGGGGTAGGGGAACATTTCCAGGACATAATATTTGGGCCGCGAGGTATCTACTGTGGCGGTGAAGGTTTCGCTGTCAGCCCAAATCTTCTGCCATTTTGCCTCGGTAATTCCGGCGTTATAGCGTGTCATGTCATATCCTGATTCTTAAATGTAAAAAACTGCTTCAGAACGGATCGCCCCCAAAGGGGCAACCAGTATAAAATTACCAGCCTAAAAACAGACCTGAAAATTATTTAATTGGCGCATTGTTGCGGCGCAGAAGTCGGGCCTGCATCAAAATAGCATTGCGGATGTTAATGGACGCGCCGGGGCGGGGTGCTTCATCGGTCCAGCCATTGCTGCTGGCAATTTGGCGGTGGACAGTAACATTCAGGGCGTCGGCGGTCAGCTTGCGGCCCAGAATGATGATATCGACCTTGGTCCGTTCTTTATCATTGCCGGGGTTGACCTTCCAGTCGGTCATGATAACACCGCCGTTATGATCAGCGCTATTCAGGGGCATGAAGGACAGAGTATCCAGGGACGCACGCCACAGATAGGCGTTGACACCGATCTGGAAGACTTCTTCAGCCGCCTCGATTTTTTTAAGTGATTCATCATCGCCGCCGCCAAACATGCTGCAGCCCCCCACGGTAAGGGCAATCCCTAAAATCATTGCCTTTGCCGACTGTCCCGTCAAACTCTTCATTGTCTCATACACGGTCATGTATATTCCATTCTTGATTACTGTTTCATTTCTAGCGGAATTATAGCCTTTATAGCTGTTTATCCTTTTGTGATTGAGCAAACAAGAATTTCTTACATAAAATTGTCATTTATTGGGCAGGGGAGGGTGCTTAAAAAGAAATATCTTCGTCCTCGGATATCATGAAGCGTTCCATCTGCTGGCGAATCTTAGTCGGAATGCTGGCGGATTTGATTTTTTTATGATCGACCCAGACGATACTCTGGCGGGTGAGAAAACGGATCTCGTCCTTGCAGGAGGTGATGATCGACAGGTCAATGCGGCTGCGGCCGATTTTACGCACACCCAGGGCAAAGGTCAGTCGATCATTGAGATAGCTCGGGTTGCGGAAGCTGCTTTCCAGATGGGCGAGCGGTACAGCCCAGCCTTCGGCAAACATTTTGGGGTAGGGGTAGTTCAGTTCTTCTTCGAACCAGATTTCGCTGGCCTGATTGATCATTTCATAATAGCGGGGGTAATAGACGATACCCGCCGGATCGACATGATTAAACCGAACGACAATTTCTGTTGTGAAGCGTGGCATTATTCTGTATTTTCCCGTAGTAACGTATTTAAAATTATGAGCATAACCTAAAGAAAGCAAGATGAAGAATATTTTCGTACAGATTAAATGTGAGCTTGGCAAGGTTTATGAGGTTGCCGAGCATATTGTCGACAGCCTTGAGGAAACCGAGGAGGTCTATTCGGTCTCCGGAGCCTTCGATTTGATGATGAAGCTTCATCTGGAAGAGGATGAAGACATCGGACGCTATATCAATGACCGGGTCCAGACGATTCCCGGTATCAAGGATACGTTCACGATCATGGCCTATAAGGCCTTCATGTAGGCTGGAAAGTCTGGATGTCGTCCAAAAAGCCTTGATGCCGTCCGAAAATCATGGCTTTTGCTTAACAGCTGAAATTTCTTGATCTGGATCAGTGTTTCAGATGTCAGATATGGCATATGGGGTCCATGACAACACATCAGAAAATAGCCCCTATGGGGGACAAGCCGCGCCGATTGCCGCGCTATACCAGCTATCCGACGGCCTTGGAATTCTCGGACCTTAGCCCTAGTCTGTATCAGGACTGGCTGCGGGACCTGCCCGATGATCAGCCCATCAGCCTGTATTTCCACATTCCTTTTTGTGAGAAGCTCTGCTGGTTCTGTGGCTGCTTTACCAAAATTTCCAACAGTATGGAGCCGGTCCAGCGGTATCTTGATGTTCTGCGGGCGGAGATCAGCCTGATCGGCGGCGTTACCGGTCGCAAAAGAATCAGCCATATTCATTTTGGTGGCGGCTCGCCGACCATTATCTCGGCCGAACAGTTTACCGACCTGATGGCGCTGGTCGGGGAGAATTTTGACATTCTACCCGACGCGGAAATCGCGGTCGAGATTGATCCGCGCACCTGTTCCGAGGATAAGGTCAAGGCCTATGCCGCCAGCGGGGTCAACCGGGTCAGCCTGGGTATTCAGGATTTCAACCCCGCCGTTCAGGAGGCCATCAACCGAGTCCAGTCGGATCAGCTGATCGCCGATAACCTGCGCTGGTTCAAGCAAGCCGGGATCACGAATATTAACTTTGACCTGATTTATGGCATGCCGCGCCAGACTCTGGAAACCATCGAGGAAACCGTCGGCAAGACCAATGACTTCCGGCCATCGCGGATTGCGCTGTTTGGTTATGCCCATGTGCCGTGGATCAAAAAACATCAGCAGATGATGGACAAACACCACCTGCCGGAGCAGGCCGAACGCCAGGCCATGTTTGAGCTGGCCAGCACCAAGCTGCAGGAATTTGGCTATCAGGCCATCGGGCTGGATCATTTTGCCCTGCCCGGTGACAGCCTGCTGGTGGCCCGGGAAGAGGGACGCATGAAACGAAACTTTCAGGGCTATAGTGCCGACCCGGCGACGACCATGATCGGCTTTGGGGCCTCGGCCATTGGCTCACTGCCCGGCGGCTATGCCCAGAACAGCCCGGACCTGAAAGCCTATTCTGAATCCTTGGCCGACGGGGAAATCCCCGTGCGCCGGGGCCTGATGGTGGATGCCCAGGACCTGATGATGCGGGATGTGATCTCGACCCTGATGAGCAATTTTGCCGTCGACCCCTGGGCTATAGCCCGGGCGCATAAGGTCGATTATGACTTTGAGCGGGAAGGCGCAGACCTGGAGAGTCTCGTGGCGGTGGGCTATATGTCAAAGGATGGCACAAGCTACCGGATCACCGAGGCCGGACAGCCATACTTAAGGGCGATAGCCACTCTCTTCGACCAGTATTTCCCCCAAGGCACCGACATCATCGACCGCTGTGTCCATGAGAGCGAAGGCTAGGCCGTCGAGGCGTGGGCGGTGAGTTTGCTCAGCAGGTGATCCAGTTGCGACAGCTCGTCCTTGTCCAGAATATCCAGAAGGGCCGCCTCATAATTGGCGACCATCGGTTCGATCTGTTGATATATATCTGTACCCTCTTCGGTCAGGGTCAGCACTGACCGGCGGCGGTCTACCTTGGAAAAAATTTTATGAACCAGTCCCTTGTCACATAGCTCCTTGAGTGCCCGGCTGACCGCGACCTTGTCCATGGCGGTTTTCTCCCCGGCCTGGGCCGCAGATATGTTAGGATAGCGGTTCAGATTGGCCAAGATCTTCCATTCCTGAGGACTGATGTCAAATTTCTCGGAATAGAGCCGGGCCAGCTTGCGGCTGATGATATTGGTCAGGAACGACAGCCGGTAGGGCAGGAAGTCTTCCAGCACGAGCCGGGGGGAATTATCATCTGACATGGACCTGGTCCTTAATTACTTTAATTTCTTGAAATAAGTTTCATATGTAACTATAATAGCTTTATTATGAATTGAAAAGCATAAAAACCTTCAGAATGATTTTACGATATTTGAAATGGATGGACTATACCAATGAAATTAGCATCATTAAAGCACGGACGTGATGGCCAGCTGGTCGTTGTTTCAAAAGATCTCAGCGCCTATGTCTCCGCCGCTGCGGTGGCCCCGACCCTGCAGGCGGCCCTGGACAACTGGTCCGAAGACGAAAGCAAACTGCGCGCGATCTCTGACGATCTGAACGCCGGCAAACTCGACAGCACTCCGTTTGAGCCTGTGGCCTGTGACGCGCCGCTGCCCCGGTCCTATCACTGGGTTGATGGCAGTGCCTATGTCACCCATGTGGAATTGGTCCGTAAAGCCCGTGGTGCTGAATTGCCCGAAAGCTTCTGGTCCGATCCATTGGTTTATATGGGCGCGTCCGATGCCTTCATCGGCCCGTGCGATGATATTGAGGTCGAAACCGAAGCCTGGGGCATCGATTTTGAAGCCGAAGTCGCCGTGATCACCGATGATGTGCCAGCCGGTGTCAAAGTCGAAGATGCCTCCAGCCATATTAAATTGATCGCCATCCTCAATGATGTGTCCTTACGCAACCTGATCCCTGGTGAGCTCGGCAAGCAGTTTGGTTTTTACCAGTCCAAGCCCTGGACCTCTTTCTCCCCGGTATTTGTCACCCCTGATGAGCTGGGCGATGCCTGGGACGGCAAAAAACTCAGCCTGCCGCTCCATGCCATTCTCAATGGCACGACGGTTGGCAAGCCCAATGCCGGTGTTGACATGACTTTCGATTTCACTCAGCTGATCAATCATGTGGCCAAGTCACGCTCTTTGGTGGCCGGTACCGTGATCGGCTCCGGGACCGTGTCCAACAAAGGCTCAAAAGATGGCTCCTGCTGTCTGGCGGAAGTACGCTGTCTGGAAACCATTGCTGACGGCAAACCGTCGACCCCGTTCATGAGCTTTGGTGACCGGGTTGAGATTGATATGTTTGATGCTGACGGCAAGACTATCTTTGGCCGGATCAATCAGGTGGTGACACAATACACCCCTAAATAACGCCCCCCACCAGATAGAGAGTAAGTGCATGGAACTTTACGGATATTTCCGGTCATCGGCGGCCTACCGGGTCCGCGCCGCCCTTAATTTAAAAGGGCTGGACTATACGGCGGTGCCGGTGTCCCTGTTGTCGGGCGAAAATAAAACCCCGGCTTTCACGGCGAAAAATCCGCAAGGTTTTGTGCCTTACTTCACGGACGGTGATATTTCCATGGGGCAGTCGATGGCCATGCTGGAGTATCTGGAAGAAACTTATCCTGATCCGGCCCTGCTGCCACGTGATGCCGCGGGTCGGGCCAGGGTGCGACAGATGGCCGGGATTGTTGCCTGTGATATCCATCCGCTGGATAACCTGCGGGTGCTGAAATATATCAAGCATGATCTGGGTGTCACTGATGACCAGAAGACCGCCTGGTACCACCATTGGATTATTGAGGGCTTCACCGCCCTTGAGGCCCTGCTGCGGGACAGCGGGACTGGTGATTTTTGCCACGGCGATCAGGTCAGCTTTGCCGACCTTTGCCTGGTGCCCCAAGTATACAATGCCCAGCGCTTTAAATGCCCGCTGGACGACTTCCCAAATATCCTGCGTATTGTGGATAATTGTAACCGTCTGGAGGCCTTCATTCAGGCCATGCCGGAAAACCAGCCCGACGCCACATAAGGAAGTATACCAATGAAAAACCTGTTTGATCTTTCCGGCAAGGTCGCCGTTGTCACCGGCGGCTCCCGCGGGATCGGCGCGATGATTGCCCGGGGCTATGTGGAGAACGGATGTCGGACCTATATCTGCTCCCGGACCCTGGAACAGGCGGAAGGGACAGCCAAGGCCCTGTCTGAATTTGGCGAGTGTATCGCGCTGCAGGCCGATCTGTCGAGCCTCGACGGTATTGAGAAGTTTGTCGCGGAGATTGCCGCCCGGGAAGATAAGATTGATATCCTGGTTAATAATGCCGGCGCGGTCTGGGCCGCCCCGATCGACGACTTCCCGGAAGCGGGCTGGGACAAGGTGATGGACATCAATGTCAAAAGCGTGTTTTTCCTGAGCCAGAAATTCCTGCCCCTGCTGCGGGCGGCATCAACCCCGGATACGATGGCGCGGATTATCAATATCGCCTCGGTCGATGGCCAGTCGGTGCCCCAGTTTGAGACCTATAGCTATTCCGCCAGCAAGGCCGCGGTCATTCACCTGACCAAGGCTCTGGCCAAGCGGCTGTCGAAAGATAATATCACGGTCAATGCCATCGCGCCCGGGGCCTTCCCGAGCGATATGACCAAGGTTTTGCTGGAAAAGCATGAGCAGATGATGCTCGACCAGATTCCGCTGGGCCGCATTGGCCAACTGGAAGACATGGCCGGGACCGCGATCTATCTGGCAAGCCGGGCCGGCAGTTATGTCACCGGCACCACGATCACCGTCGACGGCGGCTGGTCAACCACCCTGTAAATTTTACTTGAGCGGCGGAATACGGGCCATGAAATGCCCTTTGATGGCTTCTGGCCACAGGTCAAAACTGACCTCTCCCGTGGCGGACAGGTGATATTCGCCGGCAAAGTCAATTAACGCTGCCGCATGGTCCTCTGTGGCAGTAAAGCCACCCAGGTGATAACCGCACTTCCCCGGCGACTTTATCTGCACGGAACAGGCGGATGAGCAGGACCACAGGCAGTCAAAGCCTTCTATTTTCACCCCGTCCGGGGTGCCAAGTTCGGTCATGATATTATAGAGCTCTGTTCCTGTATTCTTCTGACAGGTCAGGCAGATGGTCAGTTGTGTTGTCATGCCGTTTTCATAATCACCTTACCCGGACCTGTCAAGATCAGGGAATGATCGTGTGGTCTGGGCCAGCGCCTGAAGCTGACTTTCTGCCGCGCCCTGTCTTGAGAGTCAGGGGTGCACTCATACCGATATCACAATTTGACATGGCGCACGCGCTGCGTTTAATGTGGGGGTGAGTTTGTGGAAGGTGGATAATAGGCCAGTATCATGATTTTTTCAGGTATATCATTGTTTTATATAATAAAAAATAAATTTACCCTGACCACATTGATCATTACCAAGCCTATATGTAGTTAATCTTGACTTAAAATGCACTTTATACTATTATGCAAGTGCCTTTGAAAAAGGGCTGAAATAAGAATCAGGACTGATTCTGGATTGAATTTTTTACCGGATGGTAAATCTAAAAATTGATAACCTGAAAAGGATTGATATTTTAAAATACCTTTGCATATTCAATGCAGGATTAGTTCTCTTTAAACATTAGAAAAAGAGAACTAACATGACAAAAACTACATTAATAAAATTTACTCACGTAAGCGAACAAACCGAAGGTTCTGTGACCAGAATAGTTGGTTTGGTTAAAGCTGAGTACCTTTTTGGTTTATTCGATATTATTGACCTTGAAGCCAATCCAAGATCAGCAAAAACTGGAAGTGTGACTGATGACATCATTGAAAGTATTAATGATGGTTCAGATATTTTTCCATTTAAAACAAAAGGTATTTTAATAGGTACTGCAATTTATACCCCTTTGGAAAGAAAGCGCTATAAACTTCAATTTGAAGACCCCGAAACCGAAGGTGTACTTGATGGTGGTCATAATATGTTAGCCATTGGAATTCATTTTTTAAGTAAGGTCATTTCTGATTTAAAAGAATTAAATAGAATTAAAACTTGGAGCCTCTTTAAAAGGGCATGGAATAAATATAGGACCCGTATAGAAAAAATAAAAAGTTCATTTAATTTTTTGGTCCCTGTTGAGGTTTTAGTGCCATCAGATTTGAATGATTCTGAAATTGTAGATCATTTTAACAATTCATTATTAGATATCTGTGCCGCCCGAAATAACAATGTCCAGTTAACCCCTGAAACAAAAGCAAATAAAAAAGGTTTTTATAATGAGCTTCGCGAGGCACTTCCTCCAACAATTGCTAAAAATGTTGAATGGAAAACTAATGATGGGGGATCTATTAAGGTCCGTGATTTAATTGCCTTAGCATGGATGCCTTTAAATGTTTTGAATGATGAAGGCTTGTTACCAATAGAGATTAGTACAGCCCCTCAAAATATTTATCGAAATAAGGGTGAATGTTCTAAATTATTTAGTCAACTCATGGAAAATGAAAATGTTTCAAAAACAGTTGATGGAAATTATGAACATGAACTAACCAACCCCATAGTACGTAGCGCAATTAAAATCTTGGGGGATATTCCAAAATTATATGACAAGATTTATGCTGATTTTCCAGAGGCTTATAACAAAGCAGTGAAGGCTCGGTTTGGAAGAAATCCTATTGTGAGGATATATGATCCTGGCAATGAGGATGGCACACCTAAATATTTAAAATCAGAACCGAAAACAAAATTCACTTATGAAGGAGTAAAGTATAGTTATCCAGATGGTTTAATAATGCCCTTAATTTATGCTCTCACCGCATTGATGAAAGTTGAACGTGATGAGATAATTTGGGCTACAGATCCAGTTGATTTTTTGGATCTTCATTTTGAAACAATTTTACGTTCTTACAAAACTGTTTTTGATATGGGTGGATTTGACCCTCAAAAAATTGGTAAAAATGAAGGAATGTACGATTTCACAGTTGATAGATTCAAAATGGCCTTAAAAGACCACCTAGGCTAAAAAGGAACTCCATTTTATAAGGGCGCTGCTTTCCAAGTGGCGCCTTTTACGGTCAATGGGGTGAGATCGATGGCAGAATCAATGGGGTCAGAATGGGGTCAGAGTAAATTGATTTATTTTATTTGAATTTCAATGCCTAAAGCCTCAGGATGGACATGCACAGGGACTCTGGTATGCTACGGGCTGTTCCTGAAGTAAATTACTGTTGCGAGTGTCGTGGGCTGCCCTTCCTGTTCAGTGCCCGTTCAAAAGAAGGCATGAGGGGTGCTGAAATATTTTGACTTAATCTTGAATCAAAAGGATGAAACCATGAAAACCATCACTTGGATTTTTTTATACATCACCCTCGCGGTGTCGCCGCTACAGGCGTATGAAGATACGGTGGACCTGAGCGACGTGGGGCAGGTTGCCCTCAAAAATTCAGGTGCGAAGGCTGCCCAGCAGGACTTCCTCCACGGGCTGGCCCAGTTGCACAATTTTGAATATGAGTTTGCCGCCCTCGATTTTATTGCCGCCCAAAAAAAAGACCCTTATTTTGCCCTCGCCTATTGGGGAGAGGCGATGACCTATAACCATGGAATCTGGCAGCGTCAAAACAAGGAAAAAGCCCTCGCTGCCCTGGCCAGATATGCTCCAGACCCGGCTGATCGACAGGCGAAGGCACCAACCGGACTTGAAAAGGACCTCCTCGCCGCCGTGGACATTTTGTACGGGGCCGGCACCAAGGAGAAAAATGACGACAGATACCGGGCCAAAATGGCGCGTCTCCATGAAAAATATCCCGATAATGTCGACATCGCCGCCTTTTATGCCCTCTCGATCATGGCCAGCGCCCACGAAGGGCGCGACACGGCGCTCTATATGCAGTCCGCCGCCATTATGGAGAATTTTATCCATAAATTCCCAGATCATCCGGGCGTTGCTCACTATTTGATCCACTCAACGGATGACCCTACCCATGCCCCTCTGGGCCTGCGTGCCGCCCTGACCTATGCAGAAATCGCGCCCAATGCAGGCCATGCCCAACATATGACCTCGCACATTTTCCTCGCGCTGGGCCGCTGGGATGATGTGATCAGTGCCAATATACGGGCGCATGGTCTGAGTGTGGCTGCCCGCGCAAAGCTTGGGGAAATGGACCCGGCTTGTGGGCATTATTCATCCTGGCTCATGTATGCTTACCTGCAAGTCGAAAACCGCGACAAGGCCCGTGATTTAATGGAAAATTGCGTCGCAATCGTCGGCGGCAAGGGACAAAATAATGCTTCAACCCACCGCTATTATAGCTGGATGCGCACCCTGTATTTGTATGACACTGGTGAATGGACCGGTGAGATTGCCAGCCTCCCGGTAAATTCTTCTGTCAACAAAAGGGCCGACTATACAAACAGCTATACAGATGCCATCGTCGCCCTGAACAGGGGTGATCTTCCGGCCGCACGCCTGGCCCAAAAGCAGGCGCAGAAAAAACTAGAGGGGCTCAACCGGTATTGGGACGCGCAGGGTCTGGGCCAGAACAAACCCGCCCGGAGCAAACCGCTTGTTGAAATGAAGCAGCTGGATGCGCTTTTGTTGTGGTCTGAGGGAAACAGGGAGGCGTCCCTTGACAAGTTGCGCGCTGCCGCCATCCTTGAAGAATCCCTGCCGTTTGGGTTTGGGCCGCCAAACCCCGCCAAACCTGCTTTTGAGCTGCTGGGGGAAAAACTGCTGGAAGCCGGGCGGATTACGGAGGCGCAAGACGTGCTTGAAAAGGCCGCCCGCCGCACCAGGGGCAAAAGGTTAACGCTGATAGCCCTCAATGCAGCGAAAGAAGCGGTGGATTCCCCTGCCAAGGGGGACAGCAAGGGGTCAGAGTAAATTGATTTTTTAAATCGGGGGACACAATACTACATAATTGGCCCCCCTATGACGCGCCCCTACAGCCGGTCGATGACCGCGGCCAGGGCGTCCAGGTTGGAGCGGCCGAGCTTGCGACAGCGTTCCGGTGACCAGCCATGGGTCGGGTTCGGGCAGTTGGCGGTATCCTTGAACGGCATTTCCAGGATCATGGACACCGCCTGATAGCGGTGGGCCAGCTGATTGGTGCTGATGGACATATCAGCCGAGCCCGGGGCATCCTTGTCATAGCCCTTTTCCATCTGGAAGTCGGGGTTGACCTGCATCAGCTGCCGTTGATAGTCATAGGCAATGTCCAGGTTGGCCGCGTCCAGGTCGGGCACACCCTCGAAACAGGCAATGAAATTATAGGGCAGGTCTTCGTCGCCGTGCACGTCGAGCACCAGGTCCATGCCGGTCTCATCCATCTTGCCGCGCACATAAAAGACTTCGGGGCAGGTTTCCAAGGATGGATTGTCCCATTCCCGGTTTAGGTTGGCCCCGGCAGCATTGGTGCGCAGGTGACCGCGACGGCTGCCGTCCGGATTCATGTTGGGCACCACATAGAAGACCGCTTTTTCCAGCAGGCTGCGGCTGAGGGCATCTTCATCGTCCAGAAGACGGTCGAGGAAACCTTCGACAAACCATTCGGCCATGCTTTCGCCGGGATGCTGGCGGGCAATGACCCAGATAACTTTTTTACCAACAGCCATTTCCCCAATGGTCAGCAGGTCCATATCCTGACCGTCGAGGGTTTCGCCGATCACATGCAGGCTGACCTTTTCATCTTCGGCGGCCTGGGACACCATGTCATGATGGCGGTCCATGCTATAGGGCGCGAAATAGGCGTAATAGACACTGTCACTTTCCGGGATATGCTGAATTGTCAGCTCGCCGTCATGATAGACGGTGCTGACCCGCTGCCATTCCTCCCGGTCGGAGGAGACACAGGCCTGATAACCTTCCCAGCCCATGGCATAGGCGGCGCCGCCGGCATTCTCGATGGTCATGGCGCAGAGCTGGCCCTTGGCCCCGGTCAGGCGGAAATGGAACCACTGGTAAAATTCAGAGTTATGATCCTTGCGGATGCGGAGCCGGATGTTGCCGGGATTGCCGGCCTCGATGACCTCGATATTACCGGAGTCAAAATTACTGCTGATTTTCATGGGTGTTTATCCTTTTTCTCTTACCCCGATTTATAGGTCAGATATATACGACAGACCGGCAGCTTGCCAAGATAAATATCTGGACGGCGGGAATAAGATTCGCCAGCCATGACAATGATCGCATAGAACATATCATGAATAGTCTGTAGAATATGTCCATGGCGGGCCTGTGGGTGGAATATTCTACTCTTTTGCCTGTCTATACCACCTCGGCAGGTGACAGGGGTGACGTTTTCTCCTAGACTGCGTGACTTTAAAACAATCATAAGAAAAATATATAACTTAACTAGGGGACAATGATGTCTGATACAACAATGGATGCCAACACAAAGACTAGGGAGTTTTTGGGTCATCCCAAAGGTCTTTATGTTCTGTTTTTCACAGAAATGTGGGAACGATTTAGTTATTATGGGATGCGGGGCCTGTTAATCTTCTACCTGACCCAGCACTTTTTATTTTCTGACGAAAAAAGCTATGCCATATATGGCGCTTACACGGCTTTGGTTTATCTCGCGCCTGTCTTGGGCGGCGCCCTGGCAGACCGGTATTTAGGCTCACGGAAAGCGGTAACGCTTGGTGCTATATTACTGGTCCTGGGTCATATCGGTATGGCGATTGAAGGTTTGCCGGCCACCCGGGAAATGATTGACGGGGTCAGCACGGTCGTGCGGGATGACTTTTTCCTTCAGATATTTTACCTGTCCCTTGGCCTGATCATCACCGGAGTTGGCTTTTTGAAAGCGAACATCTCTACAATTGTCGGGGCGTTATATGAAAAGGATGACCCCAGACGCGACAGTGGTTTCACCATTTTCTATATGGGCATCAACCTGGGCTCCTTTGTTGCCGCACTTCTCTGTGGTTACCTTGGTCAAAAAGTTGGCTGGTGGGCCGGTTTTGGTGCTGCTGGTGTCGGCATGGTATTCGGCTTGATCGTTTTCCTCAAGTGGCAGGATCTCCTCGAGGGCCATGCGGAACCGAAAAATCCTGAACAGTTAAAAGAGAAAGTATTTGCTGGTTTGAGCCGGGAAACAATCATTTATATTGGTGCCATTGGCGCGGTGATTGCTTTTTGGCAACTGGTTCAGTATCAGGCGCTTGTCGGTCAGATATTAGGCGGTTTTGGGGCCGTTATTTTGACGATCATCCTGGCCTATTCATTCTTTAAATGTGATCCTGTTGAGCGGGACCGGATGATGGTTGTCTCCTTTCTGATCTTCATGTCGGTTATTTTCTGGGCCTTGTTTGAACAAGCAGGCAGCTCGTTGAATCTCCTGGCCGAAAGAAGTGTTGACCGGGACGTTATGGGCGTCACCATACAGGCGTCGCAACTGCAATCCCTCAATGCTTTGTTTATCTTTACCCTGGCTCCCTTCTTTGCCATTCTCTGGGTTTCCCTGGCGCGCCGGGGGTGGGAACCAAATACTCCCATGAAGTTTTCCCTGGCCCTTGCCCAGGTTGGTCTTGGGTTTATGATTTTGGTCTATGGCGCGGGTATGGTCGGCGACGACGGTAAAATTGCCCTGATCTGGATTGTCCTGCTGTATCTGTTGCATACGACTGGTGAGCTCTGTTTGTCGCCGGTGGGTTTGTCGGTGGTGACGAAACTATCCGTTGCTAAAATGGTTGGCTTTATGATGGGAGCCTGGTTCCTGGCATCGGCTGCGGCCAATTATATTGCCGGACAGATCGCTAAAATGACTGCTGCGGAAAATGGCGAAAATGGTGTGGAAGCTCTGGCGAAGACCATGGATGTTTATTGGAACGTGGGTCTGTTGGCTTTAGGCATTGCCCTGGCCTTGGCTCTGCTGTCCCCGCTGTTGAAAAAAGGCATGCACGGCGTTCATTAAACGTCCCTTATAAATACAGAAAAGCCGCCCTGAGAATCCTGAATTGGGAAACCTGGGCGGCTTTTTTGTCTAAATGTCACGTCTGGAAAAAGGCTTGCACTTGGGAGGCTTATTTTATGAAAGTCCCAAAAATTCTGGGCGAGGCGTAGTCAGCGAGATTACCCTTTAGGTTTTAAATTATCCGTCGTTGCGTAAATTGAAAAAGGTCATATGACCTATAAACAAGCTCAAAAAATATATGGCCTCCAGGGTCGCCGTCCAATCTTAGTCTGGCTGTGCCAATGGTAAGTCCCGTGCACAAAAAAGCCAGCCGTCAGAGACAACTGGCTTAATCTAGAAACCGCCAACCTATTTCAGGACGGGAGATTCCATAAGTCGGAAAGTGAAATTGTTATTTCTCCAACACTTTCACGCCGGGCAGTTCTTTGCCTTCCATCCATTCGAGGAAAGCTCCGCCAGCGGTGGAAATGTGGGAGAACTGACCTGCGACACCGGCATGATTAAGGGCCGCGACGGTATCACCGCCTCCGGCGACAGAGACCAGGGAGCCTTTTTCGGTCAGAGACCCGGCGGCTTTAGCCAGGGCCACGGTTGCCGCGTCAAAGGGAGCAATCTCAAAAGCCCCCATGGGGCCGTTCCAGATCAGGGTCTTGCAGCTTTTCAGCATATCAGCCAGGCCGTCAATAGACGCCGGACCCACATCCAGGATCATCTCATCAGCGGCCACATCGTCCAGGCCGATGATGCGGTTGTCCGCGCCGGCCTTGAACTCCTTTGCCACCACAAGGTCGGTCGGCAGATGGATGGTGCAGTTCTGATCCGCAGCCTTAGTCAGGATTGTCCGGGCGGTATCGGCCAGGTCATGCTCACATAGGGACGCGCCGACAGCGACACCCTGAGCGGCGAGGAAGGTATTGGCCATGCCGCCACCAATGATCAGGTGGTCAACTTTTTCCACCAGGTTGGTTAGCACATCAAGCTTGCTCGACACCTTAGCCCCGCCAACCACGGCGCAGAGCGGCCGTTTGGGATCGCCAAGGGCGTTTTCCAGCGAGGAGAGTTCTTTCTCCAGCGCGAGGCCGGCGGCGGACGGGATCAGATGGGCGATGCCTTCGGTTGAGGCATGGGCGCGGTGAGAACAGGAAAAAGCCTCGTTGACATAAAAGTCAGCATTGTCGGCCAGCGCCTGGGCGAAATCAGCGTCGTTGCTTTCTTCACCGGGATGGAAGCGGACATTTTCCAGTAACAAAACCGCATCGTCTTCCATGGCGTCTATGGTTTCTGCCACCAGGTCACCGGAACAGTCATTGATGAAGACCACGGCTTTCTTGATCACATTGGCCAGGGGCTGGGCCAGCTGTTCCAAGGACATCTCCGGCACGACCTGCCCCTTGGGGCGGCCAAAATGGGACATGACCATGACCCGGGCGCCTTTTTCCAACAGATGAAGGATGGTCGGGGCTACGGACCTGATCCGGGTGTCATCACTGACAATGGGATTGCCGTCCTCGTCGGTTCCCATGGGAACATTGAGGTCAGCACGAATAAGGACGCGCTTATTGCTAAGCGCGCCCAGATCTTCAATATTCTTGAACTGTACCATTCTTACAGGCCAGCCATAACCTTGGCGGTGTCTGACATACGGTTGGAGAAGCCCCACTCGTTGTCATACCAGCTCAGGATACGCACCAGGTTGCCGCCCATCACAGAAGTCTGTGAGGCATCAAAACTGGAGCTAGCCGGATCATGGTTGAAGTCGATGGAGACAACAGGTTCCGTCACATAAGCCATAACACCTTTCAGGCGGCCATTGGCGGCTTCCTGAATAGCGCCGTTAATTTCCTCAACCGTGGTTGATTTCTTGGCGATAAAGGTCAGGTCAATCATGGACACATTGGGGGTCGGTACCCGGACAGATGTGCCGTCCAGCTTGCCGGCCAGTTCCGGCAGGACCAGACCAACCGCGCGCGCAGCACCGGTTGATGTCGGGATCATGCTCAGGCCACAGGCGCGGGCACGACGGGGATCACTATGCAGGGTATCAAGTACCCGCTGATCGCCAGTATAGGCATGAACCGTGGTCATGATGCCATTTTCGATGCCGACAGTATCATTCAGGACCTGGGCAACCGGGGCCAGACAGTTTGTCGTGCATGACGCGTTGGACACGATCAGGTCATCCGCGGTCAGGGTGTCATGGTTGACACCGTAAACGATGGTCTTGCCGACGTTTTTAGCCGGAGCAGAGATCAATACTTTTTTAGCGCCGGCATCAAGGTGAGCCTGTGAGCCTTCTTGTGAGGCGAAGAAGCCTGTGCACTCATACACGATGTCAACACCAAGCTCGCCCCAGGGCAGGTCTGCCGGGTTACGTTCGGCAGTGACTTTAATGGAATTACGGCCCAGGTTGATGCTGTCGCCGTCGACATTTACGTCGAAGGGGAAGGTACCATGGACAGAATCCCGCTTCAGAAGATAGGCATTCATATCAATGGCGCCCAAGTCATTGATGCCAACGATTTCAATATCGTCGCGGCCTGATTCATAAATGGCCCGAAGTGCCAAACGGCCAATGCGCCCAAATCCGTTAATTGCTACACGAATAGTCATTAATAAATACTCCGTTTTCCTAAAATTAAAGTTTGTTTTTTACAGCAGAGACAATGGCGTCAGCTGTAATTCCAAAATGGTCATATAATTTATCTGCCGGGGCCGAGGCACCAAAGCTGTCCATGCCGATGATGATGCCATCCCGGCCCACATAACGCTCCCAGCCGAATTTCACCCCGGCTTCGATGGAAACATTAATCGCCGTGGTGCCGAGAACTTCATCCTGATAGGCTTTTGATTGCTGATCGAAGACATCCGTACAGGGCATGGAAACCACACGGGTCGGGATGCCGTCAGCCTGCAAGGTATCGCGGGCAGCAACCGCCAGCTCAACTTCGGAACCGGTGGCGATGATGGTGACTTTGGCGTCGCCGTCAGCCGCGCGTAGCTCATAGCCGCCCTTGGCCACCAGATTTTCATCGGTGTGGGTCAGGCGCACAGGCTCTGTGCCCTGACGGGTCAGGGCCAGGATGCTGGGCCGGGTAGTGTCTTGCAGGGCGGCGAGCCAGGCTTCAGCGGTTTCCACCGCATCAGCCGGACGGTACACTGCCACATTAGGCATGGCGCGCAGGCTCATCAGATGCTCAACCGGTTGATGGGTCGGGCCATCTTCACCCAGGCCAATGCTGTCATGGGTCATGACATAAATCACCCGCTGTTCCATCAACGCGCTCAGGCGGATGGCGGACCGGCAGTAATCGGTGAACACCATGAAGGTGCCGCCGTAGGGGATATATTCCCCGTGCAGGGCCAGGCCGTTCATCACGGCGGACATGCCGAATTCCCGGACACCGTAATACATATAGCGGCCAGAGAAGTCATCGGGCGTGATCGCTTCCTGATCCGAGCTCTTGGTCAGGTTGGAGCCGGTCAGGTCGGCAGAACCGCCGATGGTTTCTTCAACAATTGGGTTAATGACATTCAGCGCCATCAGGGACGCCTTACGGGTGGCAACCTTGACCGGGTTTTCCGCCAGGTTCTTTTTATAGGCGTTCATGGCGCCTTCAAGGCTTTCCGGAAGTTGTTTGTTCAGGCGACGGGTAAAGTCGGCCTTAACTGCGTCATCCAGACCATCAAAGGCGATTTTCCACTGTTGGGCCAAGTCCTGGGACCGGGTGCCGGCAGTGCGCCAAGCGGCCAGAATGTCGGCTGGAATTTCAAACGGCGCATGGGGCCAGTTCAGAATCTTTCGCGCGGCTGCGATTTCGTCGACCCCAAGGGGGGCACCATGGACACCGGCGGTGCCCTGTTTGTTGGGCGCACCGTAACCGATGGTCGTGCGACAGGCAATCATCGACGGGCGATCATCCTGCTTGGCGGCTTCGATGGCGGCATCAATTTCTTCCGGGTCATGACCGTTGATGGCCTGAACGTGCCAACCGGAGGCGGAGAAGCGGGCGACCTGGTCATCGGAAACCGTGGCGTGGGTGCTGCCATCGATACAGATTTCGTTATCGTCCCACAAAAGGATCATTTTGCCCAGTTTCAGATGGCCGGCCATGGAAATGGCTTCGTGGCTGAGACCTTCCATCAGGCAGCCATCGCCGCAGATAACATAAGTATTATGATCGATCACGTCGCCCATGCGGGCCTGTGACAGGCGTTCAGCCAAGGCAAAACCAACCGACGAAGCCAATCCCTGTCCCAGGGGGCCCGTGGTCATTTCAACACCGGCCAGCTCGTTCACTTCGGGATGACCGGCACAGGGGTGATGCAATTGACGGAAATTCCGGATGTCATCCATGGTTGGATTTTCATATCCGGTCAGGTGCAACAGGGAATAGAGCAACATGGAACCATGACCCGCGGACAGGATAAACCGGTCCCGGTTGGGCCATTCCGGCCAGGTGGGGTCATATCTGATATGTTTGGTGAAAAGAACCGTTGCCACATCGGCCATGCCCATTGGCATCCCCGGATGTCCTGAATTTGCTGCCTGCACAGCGTCCATGGACAAAGCGCGGATCGCGTTGGCCATTTCGGATTGTGAAACTGTCATATTTTAAGTACCGATTACATATAAAAAAAATTGCTGAAAAATTACCCAGTTAACGGCCGCACAATGACCTTTTGAGGTGCTTTCGTCAACCTGCTTGTAAGATTTTATGCTGAATCAAAGGCTTCATAATTGTTTTTAATTTTTTGGCTTCAAATATGGTGGTTTTTTTGCAACAATGAGTCTTCTTTATTTGCCCACATGAGTCTTGTTTTTAAGGACCTGAGACGCAGATATTGTTTACTTTAAGGCCAGATATTTTTTACTTCAAGGAATGAGCACAGCATGTCAAAACGTAAAGATATAATGAGTGCCGAACAGGCGGGATCCGCTGTGGACGAGGCTTTAACTCGTCTGGAGCGTGCCGTGTTCAGCCGGAAGAATCAAGGGCAGGCCTCTTCCAGTGAGCAAGCGGTCTATATTGAACAGCTTGAAATAGAAAATAAAAAACTAGCCCGCGAGCTCACCCAGATGAAGAAAAACTGCATTGCGCTGAAAAATGGTTATGAGGCGATGGAGGAGAAATGCACAAGGTTGGAAAAGGCAAATGATTCGGCGGAAAAGGAGCTTGTTTCCACCCTCCATGACTTGGACCAGATCATCGCCCGAAAAAGTTTGCATTAATATTTAAGTTTGAGAAAGAAAAATCATGGCAAATGTAATTGTGACATTCAACAATCAGGATTATCATCTGGCCTGTCAGGACGGGGAAGGTGAACGCTTGGCGAAACTGGCAGACTATGTAAATGACAAGGCTGGGCAAATTGCCAAAGCCATGGGCTCTGTGTCTGATGTGCGGCTTCTGCTGATGACAGCGATCCTCCTCGCCGACGAACTGGACGAGGCCCGCGATGGCAAACCAATGGCTTTGAAGGGGGCCCACGATAAGGCCGAACATGAGGCCGATCACATGGAAAAAACCCTCGCCCATTCCATTAAACGTATTGAGGATATTACCCGGCAGGTGGAAGCAGAAGGCTAGGCACTCTAACAGGGAGAGGGGGGGGTATTTCCTCTTTATCTCAAGGATTCTATAGGGTTCTCCACGGGGGTATAAATTAAATAATTAAGAAGAGTTGACCTCACAGGTGAAAAAAACGATACCTACAGGCGTATGTGTCAATCAGGACAGGCATCATGGAAACGCGTGATTTAATAGATAAAAATGAGGGGAAG
Source organism: Alphaproteobacteria bacterium (assembly GCA_002401455.1). GTDB lineage: Bacteria > Pseudomonadota > Alphaproteobacteria > Sphingomonadales > Emcibacteraceae > Paremcibacter. The sequence continues at coordinate 25,770 of NVTE01000010.1, read as the reverse complement.
AATTTACCTTATCAGGAGGTGTTTGAAGTAACATCGGACCTGATTGAGGAAATTTCCGCTGCCCTGAGGCAAAAAAATATTGAGCAGCTTGACTATTTGCTCGACCCCCTGCATTCCGCCGATATCGCCATTATTTTTGAACAATTGCGCGGCGAAGACCGTAATGAGCTCACCGCCTATTTTGGTCCGGAAATGAACCCGGAAGTTCTGACTGAACTCGAAGATAACGCCCTTGACCAGGTTATCCGGCAAATGGATGACCAGGATGTGGTCGAGGCCATCAGTCAGCTGGAAAGTGATGACGCGGTTGATGTGCTTGAGGATATTCATCCCAAAGACCGGAACCGGATCATCGCCGCCATGCCTGATGAGGAAAGGCTGGCGGTTGAAGAAGGCTTGTCCTATCCTGAGGACAGTGCCGGTCGGATGGTCCAGAAAAATGTCATCACCGTTCCCGGTTCCTGGACCGTGGGGCGGGTGATCCAGTTCCTGCGCACGGAAGAAGAACTGCCGCCGGAATTTTATGAGATTTTCATCGTTGACCCCCTGCATCACCCCATTGGCATGGTGTCGCTCAGTCAGCTGATCCGCAGCGGCGACCTGGCCCCGGTCTGGGAAATCATGGATACGGACCCCAAAGTCGTGCCCGCGGATATCGATCAGGAAGAAGTCGCCCATCTGTTCCGGCAATATGATCTGACCTCGATGGGGGTTGTCGATGGCGACGGCCGCCTGCTGGGCATGATCACCGTTGATGACGTGGTCGATGTCATCGACGAGGAAGCCGAAGAAGACATTCTGCGTATGGCCGGGGTTCAGGAAACCGACATTACGGAATCAATTCTGGAGGCCTCAAAGAACAGGATTGTCTGGCTCCTGGTTAACTTAGGCACCGCCATATTGGCCTCCATGGTGATTGCCATGTTTGAAGCCAGTATTGAGCAGATGGTGGCTCTGGCCATCCTGATGCCAATTGTGGCGAGCATGGGCGGTAATGCGGGAACCCAGACCATGACGGTGACCGTGCGCTCTCTGGCGACCAAAGACCTGACCCCGAGTAATGTCAAGCGGGTTATTGGCAAGGAATTTGCCATCGCCACGATGAATGGGGCGGTGATGGCGGTGATTATCGGTGTGCTGTCCCTGCTTTATTTTGACAACCCGCTGCTGGGGGCGGTGATTGCCGTTGCCATGATCATTAACATGGTGATGGCGGGGCTGGCGGGTATTTTAATCCCTGTTGGCCTGGAAAGAATTAATATTGACCCGGCTCTGGCCAGCAGCATTTTTGTGACGACCATAACCGATGTTATCGGATTCCTGGCCTTTCTGGGGCTTGCCTCAATCGTACTGATGTAATGTAAAGAGTGAATGACAGTCCATATATTAAAGCTATGTGTCGGCATTGACAGTGTTGACCACCTGATAGACGTCAGGAAAGGCCGGGAGCAGTATCTGCCCGACGGCACCCCCTATAATTTTCATATCACCCGTTCTCGTCCCAAAAGGGCCGACGAAATACTGCGGGCTGGGTCGCTCTATTGGGTGATCAAGGGCTTTGTCCAGGTTCGTCAGCGGATCATTGGCCTGGAGCAGGTGGACACGGAGACCGGCAAAAAATGCAAATTTATTCTGGATACTGAGCTTGTGCGGACCGAAAGTCAGCCTCGTCGCCCTCATCAGGGATGGCGTTACCTGGAGGCCGGGGACGCCCCACGGGATATTCAGGCTGGGGAAAGTCAGGATGACCTGCCCGAAGACATGTCAGCGACGCTCCGGGAAATGGGCCTGATCTAGCCTTTCCTTTAAAATAAGATTTTTATCGGCATATTGTCAATCAGGCGGGTTTTTCCGACCACGGCTGCGACCAGAACTCGGGCCAGTATCGGTGAGGTTTCAGTGATGGTCTGGGTGATCGGCTCCAGATTGTCAGACTGCCTGATTTCCAGATATTGCACCTCTTTAAATCCGCTGTCCAGAAGGTGCTGTGTGCCTTTATCCAGGGCTTCCTGCAGGGGCATGGCCCCGCCTTCAATCTCCGCGATGACCTGTTTCAGGGTTTTGGGAATTTCCAGGGCAATTTGCCGCTCTTCCGGGCTTAAATACATATTGCGGGAGGAGGTGGCCAGGCCGTCGTCATCCCGGATCAGCTTGCCGCACATGACCTCTGTCGGGATGTCCAGGTCTTTGGCCAGTTGTTTCAGTACCGTATACTGCTGAAAGTCCTTTTCCCCGAACAGAGCCACATCGGGCAGGCATTGCAGCAACAGTTTAGTGACAACGGTGGTGACACCGTCAAAATGTCCAGGCCGTTTGGCGGCGCAGAGGCCTTCGGTGATTTTAGTAACCGTGACAGAGGTCAAAAAACCGTCCGGGTATATTTCCCCGGCTTCCGGGGCGTAGAGAAGGTCCGTATTTACTTCCTCCAGTTGCTTGATGTCGGTGGTTTCTGACCGGGGATATTTATCGAAATCCTCATGGGGGCCAAATTGTTTCGGGTTGACAAAAATGCTGACGACCACCTTGTCCACATGCTTTTGTATTTCCTTGATCAGGGAGAGGTGACCGTGATGAAGCGCGCCCATGGTGGGAACCATTCCGACTTTTAACCCTTTCATGCGCCATTCCTTAACCTGGACACGAAGGTCTTTTTTCGATCGGATAATCTGTACTGAGGAGTTCTTCATAGTTAAGGGATCCTGATACTTGTTTTTAACCGCGCTGTATTAAAGTCATTCAGTTTATTGACCCGAATGATATTTTTGATTTTTTCCACATATTCTTCACCCTCTTCCGAGTAATGGGTCAGGGTTTGGACCAGGGGAAGGACATCTATGACCTGATCATCCCGAAAGGCACGTCTTTCCTGTCTTAAGGCGGCATAGGCCCTATGAGTGTTCAGGTTTAACATATAACTATCAACGGCTTCTATGATGCTTTTGAAGCATTTCATGCGATGGGTTTTGCCCTCTTCCCGCTGGGCCGGGACCATGCCGCATCCGCTGCCCCACGTCCATTGGCCATAAAGGGCGTTGCCCTGCTGGGCAAAACGTGATGTGCCCCATCCGCTTTCCTGTGCTGCCTGGGCCAGGGCCAGTTCCGGGGGGATGATGTTCATGCGGATCAGCAATTGATCAAGAATGTCGCCGGGACGGGAGATAAAGTCCTGAACATCCCGGACCTTGACCTTATATTTAACCAGTTTTTGGGTCAGCCAGAAATAGTCCGGTTCGGAAACATTCGCCCCGACCGTGATATCCAGGATTATTTTTTTCAGTTTCCTGCGATCCTGACGAATGATATCATTCACTTTCAGAATTGGCGGCAGCAGGGACGAAAAGAACAGTTCCTTTTTTATTCTGACATTTGTTATTCTAGTCAGTTCCCGGGGCAGACTGGCAAAATAAACCTCTGGTACGGTGGCTTTGTTTTGCCGAATTAGGTTCATGTCGAAGCCGTAAGACGCCAGAATTTTTATGGCATATATGCCGTCATGAAGCTGGATGTTTCTGACCATTTTCACGGGGGAGTATTGTTGTATGCTGTCTTTTATCAGCCAGTTTGCCAGCCAAATCGGCCCGCCGGCAAAAAACACTATTGCAATGAAGATTAGAATAGTGTCTCTGATTAAGTTACGATCGTTGCGTTTATACATATTGTTCATTCACAGCTTGATCTGACCAGTTCATTTGGTGGTTAAGGTGTAGGTTATAATAAAATGTTCGTAAAAAAACCAGAGATTAGATTTGAAAACAGTGGTTTTCAATAAAGAAGGGAGCCATAAGGGGCCAGATGACTATACAAAGTAACGCGGAGCAGAAAAAAAAAGGCAGAGCTCATATCATTGTCGTTGGCAATGAAAAGGGCGGGTCAGGAAAGTCTACTTCCGCCATGCATATTGTGGTCAGCCTGTTGGACAGGGGCAATTCTGTGGCGATCATCGACCTTGATGCCCGGCAGAAATCCCTGGCCCGTTATATTGAAAACCGTCAGGCCTATGCGGACCAGCATAATTTGAAGCTTACCATGCCAGATGTTCATGTTCTGGAATCCTCAGGGGGTGGAACAGCGCAGAATTCGGAAGAGCAGGATGAGGTGAATTTATCGGCTCTTCTTGCGGATCTGCAGTCAAAGTCAGACTATATCCTGATTGACTGTCCGGGAAGTAATACCCATTTGTCCAGACTGGCCCATGTCTCGGCAGATACCCTGATTACCCCGGTCAATGACAGTTTTGTTGATATTGACCTGTTGGCCAAAGTTAATTCAGATACCTATCAGGTGGATAAGCTCAGTCTGTATAGTGAAATGGTGTGGGAAGCCCGCAAAATGAGGGCTATGAAAGATCGGGGGACCATTGACTGGATCGTGATGCGGAACCGGACGTCCTCCCTGAATTCAAAGAATACGCAACGGGTCCATGACGTTTTGACCCAATTGCAAAAACGGGTTGCCTTCCGCTATGTCCCTGGGTTTGGTGAACGGGTTATTTACCGTGAACTCTTTCCAAAAGGGCTGACGTTAGTAGATTTCAATAATAACGGTCATCAGAAAATGACCATGTCCCATGTGGCGGCTCGTCAGGAAATCAGACGCCTGATGGACGCCCTGAAACTTCCCGGCTGGAACAAAGTTCCGGTAGCGGCTGCGGAATAGGAATTAACAATGCCGTTTATCATCGTATTAATTGGTTTCGTTTTTCTACTTTATGTGATTTCACGTTTGATGCAGAAATCTAAATCCAGGAAACTAAACCTGATATTCCGCTATGGTTTCGCGGTTGTCCTTGGCCTGTTGGCTTTTTTGATCCTGGTCCGGGGCAATGTGGCGGTGAGCGGCATCCTGGGAATGCTATCTTTTCTGTCTGCTCAGGGCAGTCTGTGGGAATTTCTAGTCAGTGGTCCTACGGTTTCGGCCCCTGCGCCCCGGAATACCACTGATATGAAGCGGGAAGAAGCCCTTGAAATCCTGGGGTTGTCTGGTAATCCTGATCCGGCTGAAATAAAAGACGCCCACCATAAAATGATGCTGAAACTGCATCCTGACCAAGGGGGCTCGGATTATTTTGCCTCCAAACTTAATCAGGCGCGGGACATCCTGCTCAGCCGATAAATTGCAGAAGTAAGAACTTTTTGTTGCACTGCACAAAAAATATTTGACTTTCCAAAAATATCCGCTATATCTGGGGCGTAAACTTATGTTGCGCCGCACAATTTATTGAATTTATTTTTTGGAAAGGATCCAATTATGACCAAGACTGCAAATAGCCAGAAAGCCACTGCCGAGAAAACTTTTAAAGATGCCCAGAAAACAGCTCAGGACACTATTGAGAAAACAGTAAAGGCTGCTCAGAAAACCGCTCAGGATTCTGTTAAAGCTGCTCAGGACAATGTTCAGAAGGCTGTTAAGGAAGCCAAAGGCAACCTTGATAACGTTGTTGAATTCAGCAAAGCGAATTATGAGGCTCTGGTTGAGTCCGGCAATGTTGCTGCAAAAGTTGCCAAGACAGTTAATGTTGACTTTATGGCCAATGCCAAGAAATCTGCTGAAAAGAATGCGTCTGACGTGAAGGCCCTGTTCGCGGCTAAATCGCCGACTGAGTTCTTTAAACTTCAAACAGAAATGTTTAAAACCCGTTATGAAGATTTTGTTGCCGAAGCGACTAAGGTTAACGAAGCCGTCACTGCGACAGCAAATGAAGTTGTTGAGCCTTTAAAAGCTCGCTACGAAGAAGTTGCAACAAAATATAAGCTTCCTCTTGGGAACTAAGGTTACTTTATAGAGTTTGTTGATACTGCCAAGTATCGGGCCCGGCTTTTATAGTCGGGCTTTTTTTTGGTTTTCTTTCGTAATATATGAGAATAATAGCTTATTCCAACTGGAAATTTGGCCAATTTAACGCTACATTAGGAATAGAAGGATAAAATAAAGCCTGAGAATAAAAGCCAGAGAATATCAGTTAATGGATAAATTCTTCAATGAATTTCCAGTGACGCCTTTAAATCTGCTTGGGACTTTCTATTTAAGGTAAATAACAGGGTCAAAAATTATTATGGCAGATAAATGAGTAAAGATCAAAAGGACGGTCAGGATCAGGATAAAACCGGTGTTCTGACCAAGACAAGACCAAAGACTAAAAAACCGTCGATGTATAAGGTTCTCATGCTGAACGACGATTATACACCGATGGATTTTGTGGTTCACGTTCTTCTGTCATATTTTCAGAAAACAGAAGATGAGGCCGTACAGATTATGCTTAATGTTCATCAGACAGGAGTAGGGATATGCGGTGTTTACAGTTTTGAAGTTGCCGAGACCAAGGTTATGCAGGTGATTGATAATGCCCGTCGTAACGACCACCCCCTTCAATGTACTTTGGAAAAGGAGTAAGCTCTATGCCTACATTTTCTCCCAATCTTGAACATACCCTTCACCGGGCTGTCGGCGAAGCCAATCTTCGTAAACATGAATTTGCCACATTGGAACATCTGCTGTTTGGGCTTCTGGATGACAAGGATGCCGTCTCTGTGCTCAGGGCAAGTGATGTCAATGTGCGTCAGCTCCGGGCGGAGATAAAGGCCTACCTTGACCTGGAACTTGAGTCCATCAAAACAGAACAGGGCGGTGAGGCAAGTCCCACGTCTGGTTTTCAGCGGGTCATCCAAAGATCAATCCTGCATGTGCAAAGCTCTGGACGTGAGGAAGTCACCGGGGCAAATGTGCTGATCGCGCTTTTTTCAGAGCGGGAAAGCCACGCGGTATATTTCCTGCAGCAACATGATATGACCCGCCTGGACGCCGTCAGTTATGTTTCCCATGGCCTAGCGAAAGCGACCGGAAAATTCAGTGAGGAAGAAGCGCCTCTGGGGGCCGAAGAAGATTTCGAGGAGCCGGAAAAAGAAGAAACGGCGCTGGAGAAATACTGCGTTGACCTGAACCAGAAAGCCCGGGCGGGCAAAATTGACCGTCTGATTGGTCGCGAGCATGAAATTGAACGGACTATCCAGATCCTCTGTCGCCGATCCAAGAATAATCCGCTTTATGTCGGCGACCCGGGTGTGGGTAAAACGGCCATCGCCGAAGGTCTGGCCCGTCATATTGTCGAAAAGAAGGTGCCTGAAGTCCTGCAAAACGCGACTATTTTCTGTCTCGACATGGGGACCCTGCTGGCCGGCACCCGTTACCGGGGTGATTTCGAGGAGCGTCTGAAGGCAGTGATGACGGAGGTGGAAGAGCATGAGGGGGCGATCCTGTTCATTGACGAAATTCACACCATCATTGGGGCCGGTGCCACCAGTGGCGGGGCCATGGATGCCTCAAATATGTTAAAGCCTGCTTTGTCCTCCGGGGCCATCCGCTGTATTGGTTCGACCACCTACAAGGAATATCGCTCGCACTTTGAAAAAGACCGGGCGTTGCTGAGACGTTTCCAGAAGATTGATATCAAGGAACCGACAATCCCTGAGACCAAGGAAATTCTCAAAGGGCTCAAGAAATATTTTGAAGAACATCACGGCGTTAAATACAGTGATGATGTCATTGATGCCGCTGTCGACCTGTCTTCCCGTCATATTAATGACCGTAAACAGCCCGACAAGTCCATTGATGTCATCGACGAGGTTGGGGCTTCGCAAATGTTGATTGCGCCTGACAAACGGAAAATAAACATTACGGTCGAGGATGTGGAGGTCGTGGTGTCAAAAATTGCCCGGATTCCGGCAAAATCTGTCTCCAAGGATGATACCGCCATTCTCGCCAACATTGATACCGACCTGAAACGGGTCATCTATGGTCAGGATGAGGCGATTGCGGTCCTGACCGACGCCATCCGGTTGTCCCGGGCCGGCCTACGCCAGGATGATAAACCGATTGGTAGTTATCTGTTCTGTGGCCCGACAGGAGTGGGTAAAACAGAGGTTACCAAGCAACTGGCCAGCTTGTTGGGCCTGGAACTTCACCGGTTCGATATGTCGGAATATATGGAGCGGCATTCCGTCTCGCGCCTGATCGGGGCTCCCCCCGGTTATGTGGGTTATGATCAGGGCGGTCTGTTGACCGATGCAGTGGACCAATCGCCCCATTGTATCATCCTGCTTGATGAAATAGAGAAGGCCCATCCGGACATTTATAACATCCTGCTGCAGGTCATGGACCACGGTAAACTGACCGACAGCAATGGCAAGAAGATTGACTTCCGTAATGTGATCCTGGTGATGACAACCAACGCCGGGGCCATGGAAATGAGCAAGGAAGCCATTGGCTTTGGGGCAAAGGCCCGCGAAGGTGATGATGAGGAGGCGATCAAGAAATTGTTTACGCCGGAATTCAGAAACCGGCTTGATGCCACGGTACCCTTTAAAAACCTGTCCATGTCAGTGATGGGGCAGGTGGTTGAGAAATTTGTCCTGGAGCTGGAAATGCAGCTGGAAGAGCGCAAGGTTCATATCAGTCTGACCCCGGCTGCCAAGACCTGGCTGTCCGAGAAGGGTTATGACCGCCTTTATGGTGCCCGGCCCTTGGCCCGGACTATCCAGGAGTACGTCAAGAAACCGCTGGCCAACGAACTGCTGTTTGGTAAGCTGGTCAATGGTGGCGAGGTTCTGGTCAGGCTCAAAGATGGCAAGTTGATTTTTGATATTGAACCGGCACCGGCACCGATCAAGAAAATCACCGATGAAACGTCGGACCGCAAGGAAGAATTTGTCAAATAGGCCATGAATCGTAAAATATGCCCTATATACGACAGTTATTTTTCTGTTCACGCTTTTGTTCATATTGGATTCAGGTGGGACGTTGTATAATGACGCTGATACCAACAGCCTAAGTTAAGGAAAAACAGATGTTTAGAAAATTATTCATTTTTGCTCTGGGTTTATCTTTCATCCCCCTCTCAGCTATGGCCGGGAGTGACAAAGCGGATAAACTGGCAAAAGCGCTGGAAAAATACGAGAAAACCGGCAAAGTCGAACGGTGTGTCAGGTTGACCCAAATTTATTCAAGTCGGGTGATTGATGACAATCATATTGTGTTCATTATGAGGGGCAAGAAAGCTTATCTGAATACGCTGCCCCGCCGTTGTTCCCGCCTAGGGTTTGAAAAAGCATTCAGCTATAAGGTGTCGATGAACCAATTGTGTAATGTGGATATTATCACCGTCTTTGATTCTACCGGTGGTATCCAGGGCCCCTCCTGCGGCCTGGGTAAATTCGTCGAATATAAAAAGAAACCCAAAGTGGAAAAATCAGCCGATTAATCCGCTGGTTTAGTCTTTCTTAAACGGGGTGAAGGTGGTGAGAAATTCCTGATCTGCCAGGATGGCGTCTCTTTCATGAACCAGATAATCGGCGACGGCCCGCCTGAAGGACGGGTTGCTGATCCAGTGGGCGCTATAGGTGGATGTGGGCCGGTACCCTCGGGCCAGTTTATGTTCCCCCTGGGCCCCGGCTTCGACTTTTTTCAGGCCATGTCGGATGGCATAGTCGATGGCCTGATAATAGCAGACCTCAAAATGAAGATACCTGTGATCCTCGGTCGCGCCCCAGTAGCGGCCATAGAGGGTGTCATCGCTGAGCAGGTTTAGCGCCCCGGCGATATATCTGTTGTCCCGCTTGCACATGATGAGCACGATTTTATCCGCCATCCCTTGGCCAAGAAGCGAGAAAAACGGCCTGTTCAGATAGGCCTGTCCCCATTTCCGGTTACTGGTATCCAGATAAAAAGAAAAATAATGGTCCCAATGCTCTTCGGTGATCTCCGTGCCGGTCAGCACTTCTATGTCAATGCCGCCTATCACCGCCTGCTTTCTTTCCTTGCGGATATTCTTGCGCTTGCGGGACGACAGGGCCATCAGGAAGTCATCAAAAGTGACATAGCCTTCATTGAGCCAGTGGAATTGCTGATCCAGGCGTTTCAGGAACCCGTGCTCCGCCATAAAATCCCATTCCTGCTGTTCAGCGAAGGTCACATGAAGGGAGGATACTTCAAGTTCTTTGGTCAGGGTCAGGGCCGCTGCCAGAAGGTTATCGTAAACTTCTTGTTGATTCTCGACCGGCAGCACCAGGAGCTTCTGACTGGTCACCGGGGTGAAGGGCAGGGAGCATTGCAGTTTGGGGTAATAGTGGCCGCCGGCTGTGTGATAGGCATTGGCCCAGGCGTGGTCAAAAACATATTCACCGCGGGAATGGTTTTTCAGATACAGCGGCATAATGCCGACAACCCTGTCGTCCCGGCGCAGGATGATATGTTGGGCCTGCCATCCGGTCTCGGCGGTGGCACAACCGCTTTCTTCCAAGGCGTTCAGGAAGTGATAGCTGAGGAAAGGATTATGCCGGGTCGTCGCGTTATAACAACAGCCGTTCCAGTCCTGTTCAGATATTTCAGCCAGGCTGGAGATGATTTGGGGTCGGTAATCGCGCATCAGTCAAGGTTTTCATAAATAATGTTGTCAGTATGGGAAACGGCCTTCTGGCGCAGTTTTTCGGTGCGTACGGTCCAGGTCAATACCGGGATTTCATTGGTCCGGCAGTGCTCCGTCACTTCATTGGGCAGGGCCTTGATGTCATAGGCGATAAAGTCGACCGCCAGATCCTCAAGGGTCGATATCTGCTGTTCCGGGGAGAAATACTCATCCGGGAGGTCGTCGTCCTTGATACTTGTGGCCACCAGTCCCCGGGATATGTCCGGGGCATTTTTTTGAAACCAGCGGACGATGTCCGGATAAAAGGACATGACCGCCACAGGCCCGGAATAGTTCTGTATGTCCTGATAGACCGCTTGGGCAATAGTATCCGACTGTCCCTGATCGCCTTTGATTTCAATCAGGACAGGAAACTGTCGATCACTGTGTTCCAGGGTCTGTTTTAGTGTCAGGATGACATCGTCTGAGCCTGATAACTTAATTCGTGACAGCTGGTCGGTAGTGAAATTCTGAATGGTTCCGGGCTGGCCGGTCAATCGTTTGAGGGCGACATCATGAAAGACCACGGCCTTGCCGTCCTGACTCAGAAGGACATCAAGTTCAAATCCATGACCCCGGTCATTGGCTGCCCGAAAGGCGGACAGGGAATTTTCCACATGCCCCGAAAGGGGGCCATGCAGGCCCCGGTGGGCAAAGGGTTTAGCTGTCAGGAAGTCCGGGGTCACGTTATGAAATCTCTATGAGCGCATCAATTTCCACAGGCACATTGAGCGGCAGGGCGTTCGTGCCCACTGCTGAACGGGAATGTTTGCCGGCCTCGCCAAAAACCGCGACCATCAGGTCCGAGGCGCCATTGACGATGGCGGGCTGGCCGGGGAAACCATCAATACAATTAACGAAAGCACCCAGTTTTACGATCCGGACAATGCGGCTGAGGTCGCCGCCGCAGGCGACGTTGGCCTGACTGATGATATTGATGGCACAGAGACGCGCTGCCTGAACCGCATCTTCGGGGCTGACGTCTTCGCCGACTTTGCCCAGATAGGGGAATTTTCCTTCACTATCCACAGGAATCTGACCGGAGATGGACAGGAGGTTACCGGTCTGGACATAGGGGACATAGTTGGCCACAGGGGCAACGGGGGTTGGCAGGGTGATGCCAAGTTTTTCAAGGTTTTGCTGGTAGATATTACTCATGGGTGGCTTATTTCCTCCTGTGTGAATTCCGAGTTACAGAATACACTGTGCAGGAAAATAAGAAAAGCTTCTTAAGACCACTATCATGCAGAATTTTCACGACCGCCCGCGGATTGATTTATTGTGATACATTTGACCGTCAGCAATTTTGATAATATCTTCCACATTCATGCCTGGGGATATTTCAGCGAGGCCGAAACTGGCCCGAATGGGGAGGGTATGGTTTTTAAATTTGAATTTGGCAAAATTTAATTGCTGCTGGATGAAACGGGTCCGGGTTTTGCCGCCTTCAAATTCAGAATGGCGCAACAGAAGGGCAAATTCATCACCGCCTAGGCGGGCCGCATAATCGGTCTGACGGATGGAGCTGAGAAGACAGTCGGCAACAAATTTCAACTTGGCATCTCCCACCGCATGGCCATAGGTGTCATTGATTCGTTTAAATCTGTCCAGGTCAATATAGACAAAGAGTGAAGGTTCGTCGTGGCGCTCGGCCATGGCCAAGGCATTTTCCAGCTCCTGCATAATACCCCGGCGGTTCAACAAACCGGTCAGGGGGTCGGTGGACGTCATGACTTCAAGTTTTTCGATGCGCTCATTCTGTTCGGCGATTGTCTGCTCGGCCTCAACAACAAAGTCCAGAATCTCGGCAAGAATGTCCCAGCTTTTGGTCGACAGTTTTTTGCCGGATACTTTGAAATTCATCAGCAATTCATCTGTAAGCTTGTTAATTACATTGGCGGGGACAGGGTCCTGTGGTTTCAGAGGAATTGTAAAATGGTTCATGATTTTCCTTATCTTCTGCTTTGTGTGAGTATCTCACAGTTAATATAGCAAGCATCGTGCCAAATATTAAGTTATTGTATTTAATGAGGAAAAATCAATATTGATGGGATGTAGGGAAAAAGTTACCGAGGGTGGTCGGTAAAAACTCCCCTCCGTATGGTTAATATCCATTAACCATAAAGTCTTGATATTATTGGAAGTTTAGGGAAGGGGTAGGCTGTTAAATGCCCAGCTCCGCCCGGATTTTACGGGTGAGTTTTTTTGCAATGATATCATAAGCGGTTACCATATAGGCCTGAATATCATCATCGCTCATGGCATCCTCGGTGGTGATTTGTACCCATTTGGACCGGGCCAGATAGGGAGCCGGGGCGATCCCCGGCAATTCACACAGAATTTGATAACTCAGGTCCGAGCATTTGAAACTTATTTTCTGTTGTTCACCCGGCCCCCAGTGGGAACAAATGGCGAAAATTTTGCCGCCAATTTTCCAGACAGAGGCATTGCCCCACTGGATCACATTGGTGGTGGATTTCAGGCCCTTGCAAAATTGGTCAAACTCTTCTCGGGTCATATCATTCCTGTGGGCTGTTGACCATGCTGAGCGGTTTATCCAGCGACAGCCCGGCCTCTATCTTGGCCGCCCGCACCATTTCCCTGACATCGGCCCTGAGTTTAAAGGCGTCATAGACAATGCCGTCCTTGATGGTCCAGCGTACGCCGCCAACCCGTTCAACCTTGCCGGTTTCATCATTCAGTTTCACCGCCCCGGTCCCGTAGAGAACCTTAAGGTTATGAACGGGATTCTCATCAACAATCACTAGGTCAGCCTTCTTTCCGACCTGAAGGGTGCCGATTTCAGCATCTTTTTTGATGATTTGTGCCCCGATCTGGGTTGCCGCCCGGATCACTTCCAGGGGGTGAAAACCGGCTTCCTGCATCAGCTCCATTTCCTGAATATAGCCAAAGCCATAGAGGCTGTAGATATAGCCGGTGTCGCTGCCGAGCCCGACCTTGCCGCCGCGGTTTTTATAGTCATTGATAAAGCGCATCCACAGTTTATAGTTATTCTTCCACTCTAGTTCATCCTGGGTAGTCCAGTAATACCAGAAGGAGCCATGGGAACTTCGGTTCGGGCGGTAAAAATCCCAGAGGGCGGGCATAGTATAGCTATCATGCCAGATGGCCCGGCTCATGCGCATCAGGTCACGGCTTGCCAGATAAATGGTGAAGGTCGGGTCGAGGGCAAAGTCCCTGGCCAGCAGGGTGTCGATCACCTCGTTCCACTTTTTACTGCCCGGTTTTGCCGCCTGTTTCCACAGGCGACCAGCCTGGCCAAAACGATCCTGTTCATTGGTGTAAATGTAATCGGTGGGATAGTCCTGGATGACCCTGTCCTCAAATAAGGCTTCGGGCAGGCCGTACCAATGTTCCATACTGTTCAGGCCATGGGCGGAGGTGGTCAGGACATTGGCATGGGTGACATCAAGCTGGGCGTGATGCATGGTTGTCTGAAGGTCCTGTTTTTTGGCTTCATCGAGGGCAGCCCATAAAATTTCCGCTGGCGCACCAAAGAATTTAATGCCGTCGCCGCCATTTTTTTTGATTTCTCTGACCCGTTTTCGGGCCGCTTCCGGGCTGGTGATGCCATCGAATATGGGATAGACGACGATGCGGGGGGCGGTGATTTCATTCCTGGCGCTGCGGCGTTTTAAATCGACGATCCGCTTATCCCCGCCGGAGCCCAGGCTGCGGATTGTCGTGATGCCGTGACCCAGTTGCAGTTTGAAGATATAATCAGGCGACACGCCCTGTTCACTGGTCAGGGAATGGATATGGCTGTGAAGATCAATGAAACCGGGCAGGATAAACTTTCCTTGGACATCAATTTCTTTATCACCTGCTTTTGGCCGCCGCTTAGGGTCAATGGTAATTCCCGGTGTTCCGATAGTCTTAATGGCAGCAATCTTGTTGTTTTCGATGACAATGTCGACCGGGCCAAAGGGCGGGGCACCGGTGCCATCAATAACATATCCTCCTCTGAGGACCAGGCGGTTATAGGGACCGTCACCGTCTGTCCTGTCGGGGACCTCAGCCCCGAAAGCCAGGGCGTCCGGGGTGAAAGATAATAAGAAAACTGCAAGTATTTTTAGTGCAATAGATGTGTTCATTTTTGTCCCCTTGTTATAGATTGCGCCCTTTTTTTATAACCTCATTACCATATTTCTGGCGGATACTGTCCAGTAATCGTTCAGTTTTAATTTTTTTGCTGCGTCCGGTGTCGATCAGATCCGGCTGGTCGGCCTGTTCAATGCCACATAGACCTGATACCCCAATGCCGATCAGGCGATAAGAGAGGCCACCGCATTCGGGCTTCAGCAGGTGATTTCCCACATCAAAGAGCATTTCCGCCATCTGCGTCGGGCTTTCCAGGGTGGTCGACCGGCTAATCTGACGGAAAGAGGCGGTTTTTAGTTTCAGGGTGATGACAGTGCCGGCCTTGATTTTATCTTTCAGGCGCAGGGAAACCTTCTCGCACAGGGGCCAGAGCAGGGCTTTCAACTGGTCGTAATCAGACAAGTCTTTGCTGAAGGTGGTTTCATTGGAAATGCTCTTTAACCGGGTTTGGCTGTTGACATGGCGGCTGTCCTGTCCCCGGGAGAAGTGATAAAGCCGTTCCCCCATGATGCCGTATTTCCGGATCAACTGGTGTTTGTCCAGAGCCTGTAATTGCCCAATCTGCCGGATGCCAGCCTGGTTCATCTTCTTATTCAGAACTTTGCCGACACCCCATATTTTAGAGATGGGCAGGGGGGCCAGAAGGGTCGTGGCCTCGGCCCGGCCAATGAGGGAGAACCCGCGTGGTTTATCAAAGTCAGAGGACAGCTTTGCCAGAAACTTGTTATAGCTGAGCCCGACAGAAACGGTGATCCCAACATCCTGCTCAATCTTCAAAACGGCCCGGGCGATGGTTTTGGCAGCATAAGTACCATGAAGTTTTTCCGTACCCGAGAGGTCGATGAAGGCTTCATCAATGGACAGGGGCTCAATGCTGGGGGACATCTGATCAAAGATCGCTCTGATCTGTTGGCTGGCCTGACTGTATTTTTTCATATCCGGCGGCAGGATTACCGCCTCGGGGCAGAGTTTTTTAGCCTGAAACATGGGCATGGCAGAATGGATGCCGCTGGCCCGGGCGATATAACAACAGGTGGCGACAACGCCCCGCTGTCCGCCGCCGATAATCAGCGGTTGGGACAGCAAGTCAGGATTGTCGCGCTTTTCAACGCTGGCATAGAAAGCATCGCAATCAATATGGGCAAGGGTTAAGTCCCTTAGTTCAGGATGGTCCACAATCCGTGGACTGCCACAGGTAGGGCAGCGGTTATCTGACGTGCCGACGTCAAAATCAGAGAGGCAATCGCGGCAAAATGCTGCGTTATTTTTTGGGCCAAATTTTGGGCCAAATTTTGACATGTCAAAGCCCTTGAATATACTCCCGAATGACCTGTTCTATATGAGACCAGTCACGGCATCTATGATGGCAGTATTTTGACTTTTTTTCAATACTGTCCAGATGGCCATTGGCGATATATTGGATTCGCAGGGAATCGGGGACAAATTTGGCGACAGACTTGTGGTGATGGGAAATATCGTCAATGAAGATTAATTTCTCAGGGGTAAGCCTCCTGATCGCTTTCATGACCGGCCCTTTTGGGCCGCTGCTTGAGATCAGGGGATAGTCCAGGCCAGCCTCAATAAGTTTTTTGCGTCGCCGGTCAGCAAAATTATGGGGGATATTGGTCAGGATGACGATATCACAAAAGGCAGATAAATTCTCCAAATGCTCAGCAACCCCCTTCACCAACGGTTGTTTTTCAACATAGTTCTCAAAATAGTCATCAATAAGCTCCCGGAAGAGCGCACTATCTACCGGTTCGTCCGTGTCGGAGTATTTGATATTTCCTTCCAGGGCGTAGCTGGTAAAATTTACGTACATGCCGTTTTTGAGCAGATATTCCGACAATATTTCAGAGAAATGCAGAATAACTTCATCGGCATCTGAAATAATAATCGGACGGGACCCGCTCAGGGACAGGGATTTTAATTGCTCAAGGGCAAATTTCATTTCAGGTTGGTACTCTTAAATTTTTACGTACTATAGTGAACCGGATCACCGCCGGGAAGGAACTGCCGGGCTTTTTGCACCTGGTCTGGGCTTATTTTTCCTGCCTGACAAAATTCAATCAGTCTTTTTTCATTTTGCAGAAAATAATCCAGAATACTACCCAGTGTCGCCGGATCAGCGGCAGAGTTCTTCAATTCCTCAGGTGTTATCCCTGACAACCTTAAATATGCCATTAATATTTCCTCATCCCCTGCCATATGGGATAAAGCCTGTAGGCTTAAAATCTCTGCTTGTTGATAATTCATGACGGGGACCAAAATTTATTGTATAAAAGTTGACTTATTTATACACAATGGCACTTCTGTTAACAGCTTTTTCATAAGATGGTTATAAAATAGTGGCATAATGTCACTCAAAGATATAAATGTATGTCTTGAATGGTTAATATTCAACCAGGCGATGATCAGGGATATCGTATGCGTAAAAAAATACTTGTTGTCGAAGACAACGAATTAAACATGAAGCTTTTTTGTGATCTATTGAATGCGCATGGCTATGACACGATCCAGACTCAGGAAGGCATGAAAGCCCTTGAACTGGCTAGGGAAGAAATGCCAGACCTTATTCTGATGGATATTCAACTGCCGGAGGTTTCCGGGCTTGAAGTAACCAAATGGATCAAGGAAGATGAGAAACTGCGGTCTATTCCCATCATTGCCGTGACGGCATTTGCCATGAAGGGCGATGAGGAAAAAATTCGGGCAGGGGGCTGTGAAGCCTATATTGCGAAACCGATTTTCGTGAAGAAATTTATTGAAACAGTTAAAAAATTTGCGGGGTAGTTTCAGGACATGACGGCACGGGTACTTGTTGTTGATGACGTAATTCAAAATGTTAAATTGCTGGAAGCAAAACTTACCAGTGAGTATTTTGACGTCCTGACGGCTATGAATGGCCAGGATGCTCTGGACATCATTGATAAGGAACACCCGGATATTGTGCTCCTGGATGTCATGATGCCGGGAATGGATGGCTTTGAGGTCTGCCGCCGGATCAGAGCTAACGCAAAATCAGCTCATATTCCTGTGATCATGGTCACCGCCCTTGATCAGCCAAAGGACCGCGTTGCCGGCCTGGAAGCTGGCGCAGATGATTTCCTGACCAAGCCGGTACTGGACTTGCCGCTGTTTGCCCGGGTGCGGTCACTGGCCCGCCTGAAGGTTCTGATGGATGAGTTGCGCATGCGCGAAACCACCGGCCAGGATTTTGGTATCAGCGTGGGGTCGGACCTCAGCCGGAATATCAGCCTGTCCGGGGCCAGAGTGCTGTTGGTGGAGGACTATGCCAGAGTTGCTGACAGAATTAGCCGATATATGGAAGATCTGGCCACTGTTGATGTGGATGATGTGGCCTCTGGTGAACTGAGCACCGCGCACCTTGAAGACTATGACCTGTTCATTATCAGCCTGGGCCTGAATGATGTTGATGGCCTGCGACTCTGTTCCCAATTACGATCATCTGAGGCGACCCGCCGGATTCCTATTCTGGTGCTGGTGGATGAGGGCGATACCAACCAGCTGGTTCGGGCCATGGAATTGGGTGCGACAGACTATATCACCCGTCCCATTGATCGCAATGAATTGCTGGCCCGGGCAAAATCACAAATTCGCCAGAATAGATATGCTAACCGTTTGCGCCAGAATATGCAGAAAAGTATCGAAATGGCCATGACCGATGCGGTAACAGGACTGTATAACAGACACTTTTTGTCGACCCACCTGGATAATCTGATGTCCAAGGAGAATGATACGCGTACAAAAGTATCTTTGTTGATGATGGACCTTGATAAGTTCAAGTTGGTGAATGATACCTACGGCCATGCGGCCGGGGATGAGGTTCTGCACGAGTTCGCTCGGAGAATCAGCAATGACATCCGTAATATTGATCTTGCGGCCCGCTATGGGGGCGAGGAGTTTGTCATTGTGATGCCGGAGACAAACCTTGAATATGCTCATTTTGTTGCGGAAAGGCTGCGCATGTCCATTGGAGATGAACCCTTTAAAATATCCGGGTCTGACACCCCAATCAAGGTGACGGTAAGTATTGGTATTGCTCTTGCATGGGATAAGAATTTTTCCAGCAGTCAATTGCTGGCTGCCGCGGACCAGGCACTGTATCAGGCTAAGGAAAACGGTCGTAATCAGGTTTGCAGCCTGAATTAATTCAGGTTCGTGACCCTTGAGGCCAGCCTTGCCATAAGGGCGAAGGATTCCCCCAATGAAAAACGGCCTGAACCAGAGGTCCAGACCGTTCAAATTCTGCCTAATAAGGTATCTGCGGAAATCAAATTATTTGATTTTATGTTCCTTGAATTCCACATGTTTGCGCACAACAGGATCGTACTTACGGAAAACCATTTTCTCCGTAATGTTACGCGGGTTTTTCTTTGTTACATAATAGTAACCAGTACCAGCTGTGCTGACGAGTTTAATTTTTACAACTGTAGACTTCGCCATGTTTCTGGCTCCATTTTTAAATTCGAAATACGTGAGGGGAAAATACAGTTATTAACGTTCAAGTCAAGCAAAAGCCGTTAAAAATAACGATAAATCTATCTTTTTTGCCTTCTGCCATTTCTCGGGCCAGAATGGCCTTGTCGTCTGCCCCGTTTTTTCGATTTTTTCCCGCCATTCTTTGCGATTAATTTCTCATCAATCAATTGACACAACAGGCCACCTGTTATGGGGTTTGCCTCTTTCAAGCGCACCGTCACCGCATCGCCAAGCTGATAGATAATCCCGGTATATTCCCCCTCCAGGATATGCAGGGCCTTGTCGTGATTAAAATAGTCCCCGACCATGGAGGAGACCGGAATGAAGGCATCGCCGCCGATGTCATCGAAGGTGACAAATAGTCCGGCGCGGCTGACCCCGGCGATTCTGGCGGAGAATTCCTCGCCCACATGCTGGTGCATATAGGCGGCCACATAGCGGTCAGTGGATTCCCGTTCGGCAATCATGGATATGCGTTCGGTCTTGCTGATATGATCCGCTGTCTCAATGAGGTTTTCCCGGTCCGCCTTGGCCAGACCGTCTTTGCCGAGCTTCAGGGCCCCAATCAACGCCCGGTGAACCATCAGGTCGGCAAAGCGGCGGATCGGTGAGGTGAAATGAGCATAGCGGGACAGGGACAGGCCAAAATGGCCCTGATTGTCGGTACTGTAGATGGCCTGTGACTGGGTGCGCAGGATAATGATATTGATCACATCGGCGTGGGGGGTGTCTTCGACCTTGCGCAGGATATTGTTGAACAACTTGGGGCGCTGAACCATGCCCTTGGCAAAATTATAGCCCAGGCTGGCAAGAAATTCCCGCAGGTTGTTGAGCTTCTCTTCACTGGGCTGTTCATGAACCCGGTAGACGCAGGGCCAGCCTTTCTGTTCAAGTTCTTCGGCCGCGGCCACATTGGCCTGGATCATGAACTCTTCGACCAGCTTATGGGCCTCCAGGGGCACCCGGGGGTGAATGCCGGTGACGTTACCCTTGTCATCGAGCTTTATTTTGCGTTCCGGCATGACCAGGTTCAGCGGTTCCCGGTATTCGCGTCCCAGTTTCAGGCACGCATAGGCCCCGTACAGCGGCTCAATGACGGAATTGAGCAAAGGTTCCGCCCGGTCGCTGACCTGCCCCTCATGGGCGCTTTGAAACTCTTCGTACGACAGTCCGGCGGCGGAGCGCATGAGGCCCCGGACAAATTTATGGCGTATCTTCTTGCCGCGCTTGTCAAACCAGATATTGACCGCAAGGGTATAGCGGTCCTCGCCCTGCTTCAGGGAACATAATCCGTTGGACAGGGCTTCGGGCAGCATGGGCACGACCCGGTCCGGAAAATACGTGGAATTGCCCCGCGCCCAGGCGTCTTTTTCCAGGGCAGACCCCGGCGTTACATAATGGGCAACATCGGCGATGGCAATGATCACATGCCAGCCACCTTCATTCTTGGGGTCCGGGTCCTGTTCGGCCCAGATGGCATCGTCATGATCACGGGCATCGGACGGATCAACGGTGATCAGCGGAATCTGGCGCAGGTCGGTCCGGTTGCCAAGCGTCGGCGCAGCTGAATTTTCCGCCTCAATCATGGTCGGGTCGGAAAACTCGGTCAGGATGCCGTGGGAGTGGATGGCGATCAGGCTGATGGATTTTGGCTCATCCAAGGTGCCCAGACAGTCCTTCACAGTCGCACGTTTTGGTCCCATGTGACGACGGGAGGATTTGCTTTCCCGGGCATCGACCAGAACCAGTTCCCCGTCCTTGGCCCCGTTCCAATCTTTTTTAGCGACCAGATACATGTTGCGGTTTTTTTTATCGGTCGGTTGGACCATGGCTACATTGTCATCTTCAAAGCGGAAGATGCCCATGACTAGGGTCGAGGTTCTTTCCAACTTGCGGATAACCCGGGCCACATAGACGATGTTTTTGCTGTCCCGGTCCTGGGTGAGCCGGACTAGGGCCTGGTCGCGGGTCGCCAGGTTGCCGCGCTTATCATCGGCAAAAATCGTGATCGGGGGCGGGGTTCCGTCGCCCTTGTAATCAACAGGCTGGGCCATAAGATCGCCCATCTTGTCAATGCCGGTGACTTCGACAACACAGACCGGCGGCAACTCACCGCCCGCATGGACACGGCCTTTATGACCCTTGTCCAGGAGGCCGTCCTCGGTCATTTCCCGCAGGAGTTTTTTCAGCTTAACCCGCTGGTCGCCCCGGATGTGAAACGCCCGGGAGATATCGCGCTTTGATAGTTTTTCCGGATTTTCTTTGACAAAAACCAGGATGTCCTCTTTGCTGGGAAAGGGTGTCTCTTTGCGGGATGCCATCTTTAACTCGTGGTGCTTTTCTTAGGCGCGGCCTTTTTCTTCGGGGCCGCTTTCTTCTTTGCAGCTGTTGTTTTCTTTGCTGCCTTTTTCTTAGGCGCCGCTTTTTTCTTGGCGGCGGGTTTTTTCTTGCCCTTGGTCGCCCGTGCCTTGATTAATTCCACGGCTTCTTCCAGAGTGATGGACTTGGGGTCCTTGTCCTTGGGGATGGTGGCATTGGTGCGTTTATGTTTAACATAGGGGCCGTAACGACCATCGTAAACATTGATCGGTTCACCGTCTTCGGGGTGATTACCCAGTTCCTTGATCGGTTCAGCGGCCGCGCCTTTTTTCTTCTTGGCATCGGCCAGCATGTCCACCGCCCGGTTAATGCCAAGGGTAAAGACGTCTTCCGGGTCTTTCAGGCTGGCGAAGATGCCAGCGTGGGAGACATAAGGACCATAGCGGCCAATGGCGGTTTTAATGACTTTTCCATCCTCAGGATGATCCCCGACGGTACGTGGCAGGGACAGAAGCTTCAGGGCTTTTTCCAGGTCAACATCTGACGCTTCCATGCCTTTTGGGATTGAGCCGCGCTTGGGTTTTTCCTTCTCAACTGGTTCACCGAGCTGAACGTAAGGTCCAAAACGACCGGTACGGACGGTGACTTCCATATTGGTTTCAGGATCGATGCCCAAAACCCGGTTGCCGTTGTCTTCTTCGCCGTCGCCATTGTTCATTTTGCGGGTGTAGCCGCATTCCGGATAATGGGAGCAGCCGATGAAAGCGCCGTAACGGCTGGTTTTCAGACTCAGGATGCCATCATCACATTTGGGACAGGCTCGTGCGTCTGATCCATCTTCTTTTTCCGGGAAGATGAACGGCGCCAGCATCTGATTGAGGCATTCCAGAACTTCTGAAACCCGCAGGTCCTTTGTGTCTTCAATGGCGACATGAAATTCCTGCCAGAAATCAGCCAGCACTGTTTTCCAGGCTATTTCGCCATTGGAGACTTTATCGAGCAGTTCTTCCATATTAGCGGTGAAATCATACTCGACATATTTGGCGAAATAATTCTGCAGGAAGGAGGTCACCAGGCGGCCCTTGTCTTCGGGCACAAAACGGTTTTTATCCATCACCACATAATTACGATCGCGCAAAACAGTCAGCACTGAGGCATAGGTCGACGGGCGGCCAATGCCCAGCTCTTCCATGGTTTTGACCAGTGAGGCCTCAGTGAAGCGGGGCGGCGGCTGAGTGAAATGCTGGTTAGGCACAACCTTGTCCTGAGCGACACTCTCGCCCTGGGTCAGTTTGGGCAGGCGCTTATCATTGTCATCACTTGTCGCATCATCGCGGCCTTCCTGATACAGGCGCAGGAAACCATCAAATACCTGGACGGAGCCATTGGCCCGCAGGCCGGTTTTGCCATCCTCGGACAGGATATCAGCCTTGGTCCGCTCAAAATTGGCTTCGGCCATCTGGCTGGCAACGGTCCGTTTCCAGATAAGTTCATACAGACGCCGCTGGTCTTCATCCAGACGGTTCGCAACGTCTTTGGGCAGACGTCTCAGGTCTGTGGGCCGGACAGCTTCATGGGCTTCTTGGGCATTTTTGGCTTTGGTTTTATAGAAGCGCGGCTTGGCCGGGACATAATTACTGCCATATTCACTGGCGATCACGTCGCGACAGCCCTGAACGGCTTCCTGCGCGATGCTGACGCCATCGGTTCTCATATAGGTGATCAGGCCGGTTGTTTCGCCGCCAATGTCGATACCTTCATACAGTTTTTGGGCGCAGCGCATGGTCCGCTGGGCATTAAAGCCAAGTTTACGCGAGGCTTCCTGTTGCAGGGTTGAGGTGGTGAAGGGCGGTGCGGGAAATCTCTTGGCCGGCTTGCTCTCAACCGTTGTGATGGTGAAGGTGGCGGCTTCGATAGCTTTTTGAGCTGCCGTTGCCTGTGCTTCGGTGGTCAAGGTAAATTTCTTGAGTTTTTCACCATTCAGAAGATGCAGTTGGGCGCTGAATTTATCCTTGGCTTCGGTGGATGCATTAACCTCCACAGACCAGTATTCTTCAGACTTGAATTGTTCAATTTCCAGCTCCCGGTCACAGATCAGGCGCAGGGATACCGACTGGACACGGCCGGCAGAACGTGAACCGGGCAGTTTCCGCCACAAGACCGGTGACAGGTTAAAGCCGACAAGATAATCAAGGGCCCGCCGGGCGAGATAAGCATCCACAAGCGGCACATCAATATCGCGCGGGGAGTCCATGGCTTTCAGGATGGCGCTCTTGGTGATTTCATTGAACACCACGCGCTTGACGGTAACATCTTTCATGACCCCGCGTTTGGCTTTCAATAATTCCAGCACATGCCATGAGATGGCTTCGCCTTCCCGGTCCGGATCGGTCGCGAGGATCAGTTCGTCAGAGCCCTTGGTCGCGTCTGCGATGTCTTTAATGCGCTTTTTGGCATCGCTGTCCACTTCCCAGATCATAGCAAAATCATTATCAGGGTCTACGGAGCCATTTTTCGAGGGCAGGTCACGCACATGGCCAAAACTGGCGAGTACTATATAATCTTTGCCCAGATACTTGTTAATGGTTTTGGCTTTTGCCGGGGATTCTACTACAACCGTTTTCATGTGCGTATTTCTACAATCTTTAAATGCCTAAAATTAAGGGCTTTTACTCCTTTGTTCAGAAAAAAGCTACCCTGTTTCCGGGGTAACGGCTAATTTCTCCCGCTAATTCCAGTTCTAATAGCACGGATTGGACCTCTGCCGGGCTTAATTTTGTTATTCTAATCAGGTCATCAACGGGAATCGCTGTCGGAGATAATTTATCACGTATGGTCTGTCGCATCAGGTCAAATTTCTGGTCGTCCAACGGTATCTGATGCTCGGTAATATTATCGAAGAGGTTATATTGCGGTTCGGAGATGGTTCGTCCTTCCATCATTTGCAGCACGTCAAGAATGTTTTCGACATTATCCACCAGAACCGCGCCCTGCCTGATCAAATCATTGGGACCCTTGGCCCGGGGGTCCAGGGGTGAGCCGGGGATGGCAAAAACTTCCCGGCCCTGCTCAAGGGCCAGGCGGGCGGTGATCAAGGATCCGGACTTATGGGTCGCTTCCACCACCAGAAGGCCTGCGGCCAGACCTGAGATAATCCGGTTTCGGCGGGGAAAATGCCGGGCGGTGGGTTGCGTACCCAGCGGCATCTCGGACAGGATCAGGCCGCAGCTTTTAATGGCCTCATACAGCTGGTTATTTTCTCGGGGATAGATAATATCGGCGCCACCAGCGAGCACGGCGATAGTGCCCGACTCCAGTGCTCCCTGATGAACAGCCGTGTCAATACCCCGCGCCATGCCGGAAGAAATGACATAGCCAGCCTGGCCCATGTCACGGGCGAGGGACGTGGCTAGCTTCAGGCCAACGGCCGAACAGTTCCGGGCCCCGACCATGGCAAAATTCTTTTGATCCAGTAAATGGGTGTGGCCTAGCGCCATCAGAACCGGCGGGGCATCCTCTGTCGCCATCAGGGCCCGGGGGTAGAGATTGTCGCCATAAACAATCAAGGTGCCGCCGGCTTTTGATAGAGCGTCAATTTCTTTTTCAATATCGGATTTTCTGGCGACAAAGAGTATTTTGTTCCGGCCACCCCGGCGGGCCAGTTCCGGTAGGGCGTCCAGTGCCCTTACGGCGGTTTTATATCTTGAAAGCAAATGGCGAAAGGTCACCGGGCCGACATTATCCGTTCGGATCAATTGAAACCGGGCAAGTTTTTCTATTGGGGTAAAGTGATGGATTTGGATGCAAACTCTCTGACGAGGTCGATTCTGAAAGGCTTCCTCCAGCAGATTAGTGGTGAGAGTGCTAATTTCGTCAATGCACTCGTTATCTTTGAGCGATTGGGCATAGAAGTAGAGGTAACAAAGTCTAGCCAACAGAGTGACTACAGTGAGTTGGTTCAAATTGAGGCTCACTCAGTTGAGGGAGGTGTCTCTTCCATTTCCGGGACTCTCATTGGAACTGCGAACAATCCTCGTCTTGTCGGTATGAATGGACGTGAAGTGGAGGCTAATCTAAATAAAGGGATCGTACTTGTTGTGGAGAATCGTGATGAACCGGGAGTCGTGGGGCAAATCGGAACGATCATCGCTAAAGACAAAGTAAATATAGCAACGATATCAATGAGCCGGATCGAAGTCGGTGGGGTTGCCTTAACGGTCGTGAACCTTGATTCTTCGCTGAGTGAAAAAGTGATGCAGGAAATTGCTTCTCAAGATGCGATCGAACGTGTTCTCTTGGTGAGATTATAAGTATGGGATAAGAATTTAAAAATGATTTATTTGTCTTCATTTCTGGTGCTGCTTTGTAGC
>NVTE01000009.1 GCA_002401455.1 Alphaproteobacteria bacterium | reverse complement strand
GGTTGACCATCCGCATGGCGGTGGTGAAGGCCGGACCTCTGGTGGTCGTCATCCTGTGACACCTTGGGGCAAGCCTACTAAAGGCAAGCGGACACGTAGTAACAAATCGACAGATCGTTTTATTGTACGGTCACGTCACGAACGTAAGAAGGGCTAGAAGCAATGTCACGTTCAGTATGGAAAGGTCCGTTCGTCGAYCTTCATTTGCTTAAGAAATCAGAAGCAATGACAGAATCAGGCAAAAATTCACCGATCAAGACTTGGTCTCGTCGGTCAACTATTTTGCCACAATTCGTCGGACAAACATTTAATGTTCATAACGGCCACAAATTTATCCCTGTTTACGTAACAGAAGATATGGTTGGCCATAAGCTTGGTGAATTTGCACCGACCCGGACCTTTTATGGTCAYGGGGCTGACAAAAAAGCTAGGAAGAGGTAGAAAYCGTGGGTAAGAAAACAGCACCACGCCGCATTGCGGACAACGAAGCTATTGCAGTATGCAAAATGGTTCGTATCAGTCCCCAGAAATTAAATCTGGTGGCCGGTCTCATTCGTGGCAAGAAAGTTGAACGCGCCCTTGCGGATCTCACTTTCTCTAAACGCCGTATCGCCGGTGACGTGAAAAAAGTATTGGAGTCTGCTATTGCCAATGCGGAAAACAATCATGGGCTTGATGTAGATAGCCTGGTTGTTGCAGAGGCAAGCGTTGGCAAGTCTCTGGTCATGAAGCGTTTTCGTCCTCGTGCCCGTGGACGTACCGGTAAAATTTTAAAACCATTCAGTCGGATCCGGATCATGGTCCGCGAGGTTGAGGAGCAAGCATAATGGGTCAAAAAGTTAATCCAATCGGTCTTCGCCTTGGAATCAACCGTACCTGGGATAGCCGCTGGTACGCGGATGGTGAAGAATATGGAACTCTTCTTCATGAAGATCTGAAAATTCGYGCYTWTCTTATGGAAAAGCTGAAACARGCTTCTATCAGTCGTGTTGTGATTGAACGTCCGGCYAAGAAAGCCCGCGTCACAATCTACTCTGCACGTCCTGGTGTGATTATCGGCAAAAAAGGCGCCGATATTGAAAAGCTTCGTAAAGCTATYGCCGGTATGACAGGGGCACTTGATGTGAGCCTGAATATCGTTGAAATCCGCAAGCCGGAAATCGATGCGCAACTGGTGGCCGACAGTGTCGCTCAGCAGCTTGAACGTCGCGTTGCTTTCCGTCGWGCCATGAAACGGGTTATGCAGTCTGCCATGCGTCTTGGTGCATTGGGTATCCGGATCAATACGGCCGGTCGTTTGGGCGGGGCAGAAATTGCCCGGACCGAATGGTACCGTGAAGGTCGTGTGCCGCTTCATACATTGCGTTCTGACATTGATTATGCGGAAAGCAAAGCCAAGACACCTTATGGTATCATTGGCGTGAAGGTTTGGATATTCAAGGGTGAGATCATGGAACATGATCCGATGGCCCGCGATAATCGTATCAATGAACAGCAGAAGAGTTCAGGTGGAAATGCAGGCGGCAGAGATCGTCGTCCYAGATCTCCTCGGAATGCAAGGTAGAGATTATGCTTCAACCGAAAAAAACAAAATTCCGCAAAGCGCATAAAGGCCGTATTCATGGTTTGGCAAAAGGCGGCACATCGCTGACTTTTGGCTCCTGTGGCCTGAAAGCGCTTGAGCCGGAAAGAATCACCGCGCGCCAGATCGAAGCCGCACGCCGTGCCATGACACGCCATATCAAGCGTCAAGGTAAAGTGTGGATTCGTATTTTCCCTGATGTGCCTGTATCAAAGAAACCTGCCGAAGTCCGTATGGGTAAAGGTAAAGGGTCTGTTGAATATTGGGCTTGTCGGGTAAAACCGGGTCGTATCTTGTTTGAAATGGATGGTGTACCACTGGATTTGGCTAAAGAAGCCTTTGAACGTGCCGCCGCCAAATTGCCCGTCGCGACGCGTTTTGTTACGCGTCTTGGCGATAATTAGGAGGGTTCGAGATGAAAGCATCAGAACTTATYGGTAAGTCAGTTGACGAACTTAATGGCCTGCTCCTTGATCTGAAAAAAGAGCAGTTYAATCTGCGGTTTCAGAGAGCAACAGCCCAACTGGAAAATACCGCACGTGTGCGTGTTGTACGTCGGGATATTGCCCGGATTATCACACAGCTTAACCAATCAGAAAAGGTAAAATCAAATGCCTAAACGTATTTTGCAAGGTGAAGTCGTCAGTGACAAGAGTGACAAGACAATTGTTGTTCGCGTCGAACGTCGGTTTAAACACCCATTGTACCACAAAGTGGTGCGGAGTACTAAAAAGTACCACGCTCATGATGAAAACAATGAAAATAAAGTGGGTGATATTGTTCGTATTGAAGAATGTCGGCCAATTTCCAAAAATAAGACTTGGAAAGTAATCGGWAACGTTTAATAAACGTTTTCAAATTTAGTGTAATAAAGTTGGAATGAACCAATGATTCAAATGCAAACCAATCTTGACGTTGCCGATAACTCTGGCGCTCGCCGTGTTCAGTGCATCAAGGTACTCGGTGGCTCCAAGCGTAAAGTGGCTGGCGTCGGCGATATCATTGTCGTGAGCATAAAGGAAGCAATTCCGCGCGGCAAAGTGAAAAAAGGTCAGGTGCATCGTGCTGTTATCGTCCGCACGAARAAAGATATTCAACGGTCTGATGGGACTGCCATTCGGTTTGATGGGAACGCTGCTGTTCTGATCAATAAACAGAATGARCCTATCGGAACGCGTATCTTTGGCCCTGTGGTACGTGARYTGCGTGCAGCTAAACATATGAAAATTATCTCTCTTGCACCGGAGGTACTGTAATGGCACCCGCAAAGTTTAAAATTAAAAAGGGCGATGAAGTGATCGTTCTTACCGGTAAGGAYAAAGGCAAGAAAGGCGAGATCATCAAAATGTTCCCCGCCAAATCTCGTGCMMTTGTTCAGGGTATCAATCTGGTTAAGCGCCATACGCGTCAGACCCAGACAGAARAAGGCGGCATCAWAACRAAAGAAGCYTCCATTCATYTGTCTAATCTGKCCTTGATTGATCCAAAATCCGGGRCCGCGACAAAARTCGGYTACAAATTTGAAAAAGATGGAACCAARGTTCGCATCGCACGCGCATCAGGGGAGGCAATCTAATGGCTAAATATACCCCACGTCTGCGGGAAGTTTATCAAAATGAACTTCGYGACAGTCTMCAGAAAGAGTTCAAATTTGCTAATGTWATGCAAATTCCACGCCTTGAGAAAATYGTTATCAATATGGGTGTTGGTGAAGCAGTTGGCGACAGCAAGAAGATYAAGAAAGCTGTTGAGGAAATGACCAAAATTGCTGGTCARAAACCTGTTACAACYATTGCAAAGAAATCTATCGCGACATTCAAACTTCGYGAAGAAATGGCKATTGGCTGTAAAGTAACCTTGCGCGGCAACCAGATGTATGAGTTTCTGGATCGSYTGATTCAGATCGCTTTGCCCCGTGTTCGCGACTTTCGCGGTGTTAAGCCAACCAGTTTTGACGGTCGGGGCAACTATGCCTTGGGCTTGAAAGAACAGTTGGTATTTCCTGAAATAGCCTACGATGACGTAGACGATACCCGGGGAATGGACATCATCATTTGTACATCAGCGAGAACCGATGACGAAGCAAGATCGCTTCTGGCCGGTTTTCAGATGCCGTTCCAGAAAAAAGAATAGGCAGGGAAGTTTGATATGGCTAAAGTAAGTTCTATTGAAAAGAACATGAAGCGTGAACGTCTGGTGGCACAATATGCTGACAAACGTGCGGCTTTGAAGAAAGCAGCGGTTGATCCGGAACTCTCACCAGAGGAACAGTTTATGGCGCGTCTCAAGCTCGCCAAGCTGCCCCGGAACAGTGCGCCGACACGCCTTCGTAACCGTTGTCAGGTTACCGGTCGTCCGCGCAGTTATTATCGTAAATTTAAAATGTCTCGTATTGCACTCCGTGATTTGGCCTCTTCAGGCTATCTTCCCGGTGTGACAAAATCGAGCTGGTAAGGAGGACAGACAAATGTCGATGAGTGATCCTCTAGCAGATATGCTAACACGCATCCGTAACGGACAACGTGTTAATAAAGAAACTGTTAGTTCGCCTGCGTCCAATATGCGTCAACGTGTACTTGATGTTCTGGAACGTGAAGGCTTTATCCGTGGGTATAACCGTGATGAAAACGGTGGCAAGCCACAGATTAGTATTGAGCTGAAATATCATGAAGGTAGTCCGGTTATCCGCGAAATCAAGCGGATTTCTAAGCCGGGTCTCCGGGTTTATTCTTCCGTGGCTGACTTGCCCCGGATTCGTAATGGCCTTGGTATTTCTATTGTTTCCACCCCGAAAGGTGTTCTCTCCGATTCTGAAGCTCGCGCTCAGAATGTTGGTGGCGAGATCATCTGTACAGTATTCTAAGGATATAAGTTATGTCTAGAATTGGTAATAAACCGATTGCTGTGCCCCAGGGTATCGAAGCAAACCTTAACGGTAAGGATCTTACCGTTAAAGGACCAAAAGGTGCGCTTTCCATGACTTTCGTCAATGATGTTGACGCGAAGCTTGAGGACGGCAATATCACTGTCCGGCCGGTTGGCGAAACAAAGCGGGCCCGCTCCATGTGGGGTATGCAGCGCACGTTGGCGTCTAACCTGATTGAGGGTGTGACCAATGGATATACCAAGACCCTGCTTCTGGTAGGTGTTGGTTATCGTGCGGCCCTTCAGGGCAAACAAATCAAGCTTCAGCTTGGCTTCAGTCATGATGTTATGTTCCAGATACCTGAAGGCATTGATGTTAAATGCCCGGATCAGACAACCATCATCATCTCTGGTATCGACAAACAAAAAGTCGGTCAGGTAGCTGCTGAAATTCGTGAATGGCGTAAACCAGAGCCTTATAAAGGCAAGGGTGTTAAATACGCTGATGAATATATCTTCCGCAAAGAAGGTAAGAAGAAATAATAGGTACTCGTTATGCTTAGCAGACTTAAATTATTTAAACGTCGTCGCCAACGGGTTCGGACTAGTATCCGCAAAGTGGCAGCAGGACGGCCCCGCCTCTCTGTACATCGTACTAACCAGCATATCTATGCTCAGGTTATTGATGATGCCCAGGGTGTTACAGTAGCTGCAGCATCCACATTGGACGCTGATCTGCGTAAAGACCTCAAAATTGGCAGCAATTCTGAGGCAGCAGTAGCAGTTGGAAAATTAATTGCAGACCGCGCCAAAAGCGCCGGTGTTGACACAGTTGTTTTTGATCGGGGTGGATTTCTTTTCCACGGCCGGGTCAAAGCTCTGGCCGATGCCGCGCGTAAAGCTGGTCTGAATTTCTAGTAGGTTTATGAAGGGAAGACAATATGGCGCGTTTTGAAAAAGATAACCGTCAGCAGGAAAGTGATCTGATTGAAAAATTGGTTCACATTAATCGCGTGGCCAAAGTGGTCAAAGGTGGTCGTCGTTTCGGTTTTGCCGCCCTGGTCGTCGTTGGTGACGGCAAAGGTCAGGTAGGCTTCGGTAAGGGTAAGGCCCGCGAAGTTCCAGAAGCGATCCGCAAAGCGACAGAAGAAGCGAAGAAAAGCATGATTCGCATTCCTCTGCGTGAAGGTAGAACATTGCATCACGACATCGAAGGTCGTCACGGTGCGGGTAAAGTTGTTATCCGCTCGGCAAATGCGGGTACAGGCATCATTGCCGGTGGCCCAATGCGCGCCGTGTTCGAAGCCCTGGGTGTTCAGGACGTTGTGACCAAGTCATTGGGGTCTTCAAACCCTTACAACATGGTTCGCGGCACCTTTGATGCCC
Source organism: Alphaproteobacteria bacterium (assembly GCA_002401455.1). Taxonomy (GTDB): domain Bacteria; phylum Pseudomonadota; class Alphaproteobacteria; order Sphingomonadales; family Emcibacteraceae; genus Paremcibacter. The sequence goes on along the minus strand of NVTE01000009.1, from coordinate 79,329 downwards.
TGAAAAAACAATCCTCACCGCGTATGGTTGCCGCCAGACGGAGCAAGAAAGTCAGTGAAATCGTGAGCCGTCGTGGCGATCGTGAAGCTGCAGCTCCAGTGGAAGCTGCCCCAGAAACTGTGCAGGAAGTTACGGAGTAAGCTAATGGCTGAGAAGAAAACATTGAAGGTAACGCAGATCGGTAGCCCGATTCGCCGTCCGAAGGATCAGCGGGCAACACTTGTTGGCCTTGGTCTTAATAAAATGCACCGTACCCGTGAGCTGGAAGATACCCCGGCTGTTCGTGGCATGATCCGTAAGGTTCGCCACATGGTGAAGGTTGAAGAAGTTTAATCCCTCCCTATATGATGTAATCATAGGGAAAAGGTTATAAGGTTTAGAACCATGAGACTTAATGAAATTGCCGATAATCCAGGCGCAACTAAAAACCGTAAGCGCATTGGTCGCGGTATCGGTTCCGGTAAAGGCAAAACCGGCGGACGTGGCATAAAAGGCCAGAAATCCCGCTCAGGTGTTGCGATCAAAGGCTTTGAGGGCGGTCAGATGCCCCTGTATCAACGTCTGCCTAAACGCGGCTTTAACAATATCAACCGGAAAACTTTTGTTCCGGTTAATCTTGGTCGTTTACAGGAAGCCATCGATGCCAAGAAAATTGATGCCAAAAAAACCATCACCATCGACGTGCTACAAGAAGCCGGCCTGGTGAACGGTGTTAAAGATGGTGTTCGTTTGCTGGCTACCGGTGAATTGAAAGCTAAAGTAACGCTCGAAGTATCAGGTGCTTCTGCATCAGCCATCGCGGCTGTTGAAAAAGCAGGCGGCACGGTGACAGTGATCACTAAAGCTGCTCCTGCGGAAGCTTCTGAATAATTATAAAGTACACAGGGATAAAATTAGATGGCATCAGCAGCTGAACAACTTGCAGCAAATCTGAATTTCAGTGCCTTTTCCAAGGCGACAGAACTGAAAAAGCGCATCTGGTTTACCCTGTTTGCCTTAGTTGCTTACCGGTTGGGGACATATGTGCCCCTTCCGGGAATCAACCCCGTTGAACTGGCTCGCATGTTTGAGCAGAACCAGCAGGGTATTTTGGGCATGATCGATTTGTTTAATGGCGGTGCCATTCAGCGGATGAGTGTTTTTGCTCTTGGCATCATGCCTTATATCTCTGCATCGATTATCATGCAGTTGATGACGTCCATCTCACCGACCATCGGTCAGTTGAAAAAAGAAGGTGAGGCCGGTCGTCAGAAAATCAATCAATACACCCGCTACGGCACCGTTGTCCTGACCATTGTTCAGGGTTACGCCATTGCCTCCAGCCTGCAATCAGGCGGCATTGCCCTTGAGGGGGGCGGCATGTTCTTCATTGCAACAACCGTGATTACCCTGCTTGGGGGCACTTTGCTGCTGATGTGGATGGGTGAACAGATTACCGCACGCGGCGTTGGTAACGGAATTTCCCTGATCATCTTCGCCGGTATCGTGGCTCAGCTGCCTTCCGCCATCGTCGGAACACTCGAGCTCAGCTCCAAAGGACAACTTGGTGGTCCCCTGGTAATCGTTGCCCTGATCGTCATGGTTATTGCCGTGATCGCCTTTATCGTCTTTATGGAACGGGCCCAGCGCCGGTTGCTGATCCAGTATCCAAAACGCCAGACTGCGACCGGTCAGTCCCAGGGTGAGCAGTCACATATGCCGCTCAAACTGAACACTGCCGGTGTTATCCCGCCGATTTTTGCTTCATCTCTGCTATTGATGCCCATGACCATTGCAGGCTTTGCCGCAGAAGGTGGCCCGGAGTGGATGACAACCGTCACCACCCTGCTTGGCCCTGGCCAACCGCTGTATATGGCGTTCTATGCGGCCGGTATTATCTTTTTCTGTTTCTTCTATACAGCCATTCAGTTTAACCCTGAAGAGACCGCTGATAACCTGAAGAAATATGGTGGCTTCATTCCCGGCATCCGTCCGGGCAAGAATACCGCCAACTATCTTGATTTCGTCCTGACCCGCCTGACGACTGTCGGGGCCCTGTATCTGACCCTCGTATGTCTGCTGCCGGAAGTCCTCCGGGCGAAATATGCCATTCCGTTTTATTTTGGCGGCACCTCGCTGCTGATCGTGGTCAGTGTCACCATGGATACTGTGGCCCAGATCCACAGTCACCTGATGGCGCACCAGTATGAAGGTCTTCTGAAGAAGTCCAAGATCAGAGGCAAGGGGAGACGCCGTAAATGATTATTGTATTGCTTGGCCCTCCAGGTGCCGGTAAAGGAACACAGGCGAGTCGGATCATGCAAACTCATGGTCTGGTCCAATTATCTACTGGGGATATGCTGAGGGCTGCGGTTTCTGCCGGAACGGAAGTCGGACTGAAAGCCAAAGAATTTATGGCAGCGGGCAAGCTGGTCACCGACGAAATTGTGATCGGCATTATCGCGGACCGAATCGAAGAAGATGATTGCAAAAGCGGTTTTCTTCTGGACGGGTTCCCGCGGACAGTAGCCCAGGCGGAAACGCTGAACAAACTGCTGAATGATAAAAACCTTACTGTCGACATTGTTGTCGAGATGAAGGTTGATGACGAATCTCTTGTTGACCGCATTGCCGGGCGCTATACCTGTGCCCAGTGTAATAAAGGTTATCATGATACCTACCTCAAACCACAAGTAGCTGACGTGTGTGACGGCTGTGGTTCTGCGAATTTCACGCGCCGCTCTGATGATAATCGCGAAACGGTTATCTCCAGATTGGCCACTTATCACACACAAACAGCACCTTTGCTGCCTTTTTATAAGGCCCAGGGGGTGCTGAGAACTATTGATGGAATGGCTGATATCGATGATGTCACCGTTCAGATAAATGATGTATTGAGCAAGCTGTCTGCCTGATTGATAAAAACTTGTTAAAAGTTTTGTCTCTAAGGTTGACTGGGGCTTCTTAATACATATAATCGCGCAACTTCACAGAATCTCTGTGGAGGTTGCAGTTTTATGATTTTTAGATCGGGAGAAACGATCGTGGCGCGTATATCTGGCGTGAATATACCCACCGGTAAACGGGTGGTAATTGCTTTGACTTATATCCATGGGATTGGTCCAGCAATATCGAAACTAATTTGTGAAAAAGTTGGACTTGCATCTGAATTGCGGGTCAATCAACTTAGTGATGCTCAAATCATCGGCATCCGCGAAACAATCGATAGTGATTGTATGGTGGAAGGTGACCTTCGTCGGGACACTGCGATGAATATCAAACGCCTTATGGATCTTGGGTCCTATCGCGGTTTGCGTCATCGTAAGAAACTGCCTGTTCGTGGACAACGGACAAGCACAAACGCACGTACCCGTAAGGGTAAAGCGGTTGCTATCGCTGGTAAGAAGAAATAAGGTACCGACAAATGGCTGAAGAAAAAAGAGTGAAGCGCAGAGAGCGCAAGAATATCACTAATGGCGTTGCCCATGTGAATTCTACATTCAATAATACCATCATCACTATTGCGGATGTACAGGGCAATACTATTGCCTGGTCAACTGCGGGTGTTATGGGCTTTAAAGGATCCCGGAAATCCACACCTTATGCAGCCCAGATGGCCGCAGAAGATGCCGGTAAAAAAGCTCAGGAACATGGCATGAAGACACTTGAAGTGCTCGTTAAGGGACCCGGTTCAGGCCGTGAATCAGCCCTTCGTGCCCTGCAGGCGATTGGATTTACCATTACAACGATTCGTGACGTGACACCGATTCCCCATAATGGTTGTCGCCCACCGAAACGTCGCAGAGTATAATTTACGTACATTTGGGACTAGAAACTGACGAGGATTTAAAAGTGATCCAGAAGAATTGGCAAGAATTAATAAAGCCGTCCACTCTTGAGATTAATCAGGAAGGGGATGAGCAGCGCAAGGTAACCATCGTTGCAGAACCCCTGGAACGGGGCTACGGCATGACGTTGGGCAATTCCCTGCGTCGGGTGTTGCTGTCATCGCTTCAGGGCGCGGCGGTAACCTCCATTCATATCGATAATGTTCTGCATGAGTTTTCCTCTATCCCGGGTGTTCGGGAAGATGTGACTGATGTTATTTTGAACATCAAGAAAATTGCTGTTGAGATGGAAGGCGCTGATCATAAACGCCTGACATTGCAGGCGACCGGCCCGGGTGAAGTTACTGCCGGACAGATCAGCGAAGTGGCTGATGTGACCATTCAAAACCCTGACCTGATCCTCTGTACCCTGGATGACGGGGCAGAATTGCGGATGGAACTTACCGTTGAAACAGGTAAGGGCTATGTGGCGGCGGTTAATAACCGTCCCGAAGATGCGCCGATCGGCCTGATCCCTGTTGATAGCCTGTTTAGTCCGGTTACCAAGGTCAGCTACCGGGTTGAAAATACCCGTGAAGGCCAGGTTCTTGATTATGACAAGCTGTTGATGACCATTGAAACTGATGGCACGATTACGCCGGAAGATGCCTTGGCCTTTTCTGCTCGTATTCTGCAGGATCAGCTTCAGACCTTCATCAACTTTGATGAGCCTGAAGATGTGGCTACAGAAAAAGAATCAGATGAGCCAGACTTCAACCGCAACCTTCTGCGTCGTGTTGATGAGCTTGAATTGTCTGTTCGTTCGGCGAACTGTCTGAAAAACGACAACATCGTTTATATTGGTGATCTTGTGCGTAAGACAGAAGCAGAAATGCTTCGCACCCCGAACTTTGGGCGTAAGTCACTGAATGAAATAAAAGAAGTACTGTCCACCATGGGACTGCGTCTTGGAATGGATAATCCAGGATGGCCGCCAGAAAATATTGACGAGTTGGTCAAGAAAATGGAACAGGAATTCTAATTTTTGGATTTTTAATGGGGTAGGGTCCTCAAGGATGGATACCCCCTCAAGGAGTAAGAGATATGCGCCATCGCAGAGCTGGGCGTAAGCTAAATAAAACAAGTTCACATCGTAAAGCGATGTTTTCAAATATGGCAAGTGCCCTTTTGAAACATGAACAGATTGTAACAACACTGCCTAAAGCCAAAGAACTACGCCCGATTGTTGAGCGTCTGATCACTTTGGGTAAACGCGGTTCCCTTCATGCCCGTCGCCAGGCCGTGGCAAAACTGCCAGCGTCTGACAAAGAGATCGTACAGAAATTGTTCGATACCCTTGCAGAACGGTATAAAGAACGCAGTGGCGGTTACACCCGTGTCCTGAAAGCCGGCTTCCGCCATGGTGACTCGGCTCCGGTTGCTGTTATTGAACTGGTTGACCGTGATTTTGATGCCAAAGGCAAAGACAGTGGTCCTGTTCTGGAAGTCGAAACAGAAGAACCCGCAACTGCCTAACGGCCGACGGTTCAGATAAAATTATAGAAGCAGCTCCCTGATAGCGATTGGGGGGCTGCTTTTTTTATGGTGTTTGTTTGTGTATTTAGGGTTCATTTAGTCCACGGATTGGTTTTGTCTAATGGGGGTAAGTCTAGTACTTTCAAAACATATAAGTTTATCAAGCTTTTCCCTTGCGGTAGGAAATGCAACTTCTATAATAATCCAATCATTTCTCAACTAAAAATCAAGGACTAATCAGATGGCTCTTAAAGCTGGCGTCGTGAGCGGCGAAGACTATATCGAACTTGTTAATGCCTGTAAGGCAGGCGGTTACGCCTTGGCGGCAGTGAACTGTGTCGGCACTGATACGGTCAATGGGGTTATGGAAGCAGCGGCCCGGAACAAAAGTGACGTGATCATCCAGTTTTCCAACGGCGGTGCCCAGTTCTATGCCGGCCTTGGCATGGAAGACAGCTTTCAGGCCAAGGTTCTTGGTGCGGTGGCCGCGGCCCAGCATGTCCACCTGCTGGCGGAGCATTATGGTATCTGTGTTGTCCTGCATACCGATCACGCCAACCGCAAGCTGGTTCCGTGGGTTGATGCCCTGATTGATCATTCAGAGGCCCATTTCAAGGCCCATGGCCGTCCTCTCTATACCTCCCACATGCTTGACCTGTCCGAAGAAGATATCGATGATAACCTGAGTGAATGTGCCCGGGTGCTGACCCGTATGGCGAAGATTGACATGAGCCTAGAGATAGAGCTGGGTATCACTGGTGGGGAAGAAGACGGCGTCGGCCATGAGATTGATGAGAATGCCGATAACTCCCACCTCTATACCCAGCCGGAAGATGTGTTGAAAGCCTATGAGCTGCTGTCGCCCATTGGTCATTTCTCCGTCGCCGCGTCATTTGGTAACGTCCATGGGGTCTACAAACCGGGTAATGTCCAGTTACGTCCGGAAATCCTGCGCAACAGTCAGGCCTTGGTTGCCCAAACCCGTAAGGTTGCGGCTAACCCCTTGAACCTGGTGTTTCACGGAGGATCTGGTTCCGAAAAGGCTAAAATATCCGAGGCCCTGACTTACGGCGTCTTTAAAATGAATATTGATACCGATACTCAATTTGCCTTCTCTGAAGCAGTTGGTGCTTATGTCATGGAACATGAGAAAGCCTTTAAGCATCAGATCGATCCGGAAGACGGCACCCCTTACAAGAAGCAGTATGATCCGCGTAAATGGCTTCGTGCCGGGGAACAGGGCTTTATTGCCCGTTTGGATGAAGCTTTTAAGGACTTGGGATCTGTTGGTAAAACCTTGGCAGGCTAAGGGTCAAATACTTAAGTCCCCATCATCCATGGCGGTGTGCAGGGACGACGGGAAGGTTAGGTTTACGGTTGTTCCTATGCCAACCTGACTTTCCAGGGTCAGTTTGCCACCATGCAATTCGGTGAAGGTTTTTGCCAAATGGAGCCCCAGGCCAACGCCCCCGTGGCTGACCTGAGCCCCTTCCCGGGATTGGCCAAAGGGTTCAAGGACAAGGTCAAGGTCATGTTCCGGGATGCCATGGCCCGTATCTTTGACCTGGATGACAAACCCGTCTTTTTTCTGGTCGGCGGATACAGTGATCTGCCCTTCCGGGGTGAATTTGATACTATTTGAAATCAGGTTCAGCAGAATTTGTTTCAGGCGAGTTTCATCGGCCATGATTGCCTGAACTTCCGGACCGATTTCGATGGTCAAAGTAATGCCAGCAGTTTCCGCCTGTTTGCGGACCATGCGCAAACATTCCTCCAGGAAGTTTTTCAGGTTAACGGGCGCACTATTGAATTTAATGTCACCCGTTTCAACTCGTGTTATATCCAGAATATCATTTATGATACCTAACAGATGTTCCCCGGCCCCTTGAATATCTCTGGCGTACTCCAGGTATTTATCGTTGCCAAGGGTACCAAAAATTTCATCGCTCATGATCTGAGAAAAGCCGATGATACCATTAAGCGGTGTGCGGAGTTCGTGGCTCATGTTGGCCAGAAAATCTGTTTTTGTCCGGTTGGCAGTTTCCGCCTGATTTTTGGCAATATTTAGGTCTCGTGTTCGTTCCAGAACCCGTTTTTCAAGAATTTCATTCTGGTGCTGCATGAATTTATGGGCCATCTGGACGTCGAGCAAATTGCGGACCCGGGATAATAACTCGCCAGCATCAAAAGGTTTGGTGACATAATCGCGGGCCCCACTATCAAAGGCTCGTTGGCGAAAGCTCTGCATATGCTGTGCTGTCAGGATAAGAACGGGTGGTGGTGTGTTCTGTGTTGCCTTATTGAGCTGTGCCATTACCTGGTAGCCATCCAGAACGGGCATGTCGATATCCAGGAGGATAAGATCACAGTCATGGTTCTGATACAGGGGGAGGACCTGGGTCGGGTCCTGGGTGCAGATGACATTGATGTAGCCGGTGGCCAGCAGCATCTTTTCCAACAGCCTGACATTGGTCGCTTCATCATCGACAATCAGGATGCAGGCCTTCTTCGGGTCGGTATTTAAGTCCCTGGGGGCTTCTTTATTCTGGCTCGCCATATTTTTCTTTGATTTCAATTATTGCGGGTAAATTTTTCAGAAAGAGATCAACCAATAGGGGATCAAAATGTTGGCCGCTTTCACTTTTTATGAGATTGATGGATTTTTCAACGGACCAGGCTTTTTTGTAGGGCCGGGTAGATGTCAGGGCATCAAAAACATCAGCCAAAGCACAAATTCGCCCGACCAATGGGATTTCCTCACCTTTTAAGCCGTTGGGATAACCTGTCCCATTCCATTTCTCATGATGGGTCAATGCAATGTCATGGGCCATGATCATGAGGTCAGAGTCATTTCCAGCCAGAATATCTGCGCCGATCTGAGCATGAGTTTTCATGATTTCCCATTCTTCCGGGGTGAATTTTCCGGGTTTAAGCAGGATTTCGTCCGGGATGCCTATCTTGCCAATATCATGCATGGGTGCGGCGTTCAGAAGCCGGTCAGATTGTTCATCATCCAATCTGGCCGCCTTGCCCAGGAGGGCGGAAATTTTGCTCATGCGGATAATATGGAGACCGGTTTCTTCATCCCGGTATTCTGCCGCGCGGCCAAGGCAGCGCACGACCTGCAGGCGGGTATCGTAGATAATCTGCGTTCTTTCCCGGACCTTTTGCTCCAGCAGAGCATTCTGATGTTGGGTGAGTCTATGGGCCATCTGAACATCAAGCAAATTACGCACCCGGGATAACAGCTCACTGGCATCAAAGGGTTTGGTGACATAATCGCGGGCCCCGTTATCGAGGGCGCGTTGTCGAAAGCTTTGCATATGCTGGGCGGTCAGGACAAGGATGGGAGGGGGGGTGTTGTTCGTCAGTTCATTGAGCTGGGCCATTACCCCGAAACCATCCAGGATGGGCATGTCGATATCCAGCAGGATAAGGTCACAGTCATGGTGCTGGTACAGGGGGACGACCTGGGTCGGGTCCTGTGTGCAGATCACATTGCTGTAGCCCGTCATAGTGAGTATTTTTTCCAGTAGTCTGACATTGGCGGCTTCATCGTCGACGATCAGGATGCAGGATTTTTTAGGGTCAGTGTTTAAAATTTTGGTGATGTCACTCATCGAATTTCCCCCCTGTCGTCTTGTGCATCTTCAAGAATGCCCCATAATACAGAGTAAATCAATAGTTTAGGATGGGTGGTTATTTTCATTTATGTTTCAATTCCGGTTCTGTAAAATAGTTCCAATGGCCTTTAACAGGCCCTGGACTTCAATGGGTTTGGTAATATAATCATCAAAACCTGCCTTGAATCCTTTTTTTATATCACCGGGCATGGCGTTGGCGCTAAGGGCGATGACGGGCGTATCGACGGTGTCTTTACGGTTTCTCAGAAGTTTGAAGACATCGAAGCCATTCATCCCCGGCAGGTTAATGTCCAGGATGATCAAATCTGGTTTATGCTGGGCCGCCAGTTCAAGCCCCAGCAGCGGATCACGGGCATTCAACAAATTGATCTTGGGAAGATGGTCCAGCATTTGGGTCATTAGTCGCAGGTTGGCGGGATTATCTTCGATGTATAGAATAGTATAATCACAGTCCAGTTTAGCCAGTATGGTTTTTGTGTCCCTTGCGGGTGGCATGGTTCTTTGTGACCCAGGCTGGGTGTCGTTGGGGAGTTCGATCCAGAAGCTGGAGCCCACCCCTGGGGTACTGTCCAGCCCGATGGTGCCGCCCATAAGTTCAATCAGGTCTTTGGTGATCACCAGGCCAATACCGGTCCCCTCAATGTCGGAATTCTCCTCTTGCAGGCGGCTGAAGGGCTTGAATAGTTGTGCCTGCTGGCTCCCGGTTAGTCCTTTACCGGTGTCTGTAATGGTGATCCGTGTCTTGTTATCCGTTCCGCGGTTGCAGGCGATGGTGATTTGGCCATTTTCACGGTTATATTTGACCGCATTGGAGAGCAGGTTAAGCAATACCTGCTTGAGCCGGATACGGTCTGCCCGCAGGGTATCTTGTTTTTCCAGCAATTGTTCAAATGTCACATCATGGTTGTTATGGGTTACATTTAGGGTAATGCCCCGATTTTGGGCCAAAGGCATGATCAGTTGCCGGGTTTCATTAATAACCTCGGCATAAGTAATTGCCTCAAGAGAAAGGTCTATGCGCCCGGATTCGACTTTGGCCAGGTCAAGGACGTCATTAATCAGCTCCAGAAGGTGATGGCTGGCTTTGATAATCTCATCAACATTTTCCTTCTGGGAGTCATTTAGGGGCTGTTCCGTTTCCATTTTCAGAAGCTGGCCGAAGCCGACGATTGCGTTCATGGGGGTACGCAATTCATGGGACATGCCGGAGAGAAACTGGGACTTGGCGCGGTTGGCATTTTCGGCTTCCTCACGGGCTTCGATCAGATCCTGTTCAGCCTTCACGCGATCCGTGACGTCCTGCAGGGTGCCGGATAACATAATCACGTTTCCTTCTGGATCTCGTGTTACTTTTCCCAGGTCATGGACATGGCGCACTGTGCCATCGGGCAATACGATCCGATACTGAATGTCTTTCAGGCCAATCTCATAAGCCCAGTTTTTCGACGTGGATATTTGTTCTTGATCGTCGGGGTGGATGAGGCGGAAGAAGTAGCCGGCGCTGGGTTCAACGCTGCCCGGTTCATGACCGATAATACGGTATATTTCATCTGACCACAGGCGTTTACCAGTGATGAGGTTGGCCTGCCAGTTACCCATATGGGATAATGCCTGTGCTTCGTGTAGGAGTCGTTCCCGTTCAATCAAGTTAAGTTCGGCGCGTTTGCGTTTATCGATGTCATGGACCACGCCTAACATATTGACAGGACTGCCAGACTTGTCCCGGACCACGTCGCCGCTTTGCTGCACCCAATGTGAACTTCCATCAGGCCAGACCACACGGTGCTCAACATTATAGTCGGCCCCATGCTCGACACAGTTATGGATGGCCTCTACGATCCAATCCCGGTCATCGGGATGGATTGCGGCCAGGAAGTTGTCATAGGTGGTTTCCATGTTATCTTTATCATAGCCAAAAAGGGGCCATATGTTATCTGACCAATAGAGTTTTCCGGTGGATATATTCCAGTCCCAGTTGCCAATATTGGCGAAGTCCTGACTACGTTTCAGGCGCTCTTCACTTTGGCGAAGTCGGGTCACGTCGGTACGTGCAGAGACATATTTATAGGGCCTGCCCCGGTCATCCAGAAACGGAACAATGGTTGACTTTACCCAATAATCCCTACCATCTTTTTTACGATTACAGATTGTGCCGTGCCATATTTTACCCTGCGAGATGGTCGCCCACAGGTCGTCATAGAAAGCTTGGTCATGTTGGTCCGATTTGAGAATACGGTGATTTCTTCCCAAGAGTTCTTCCCGGTTATAGCCGCTGATTTCGCAGAATTTGTCATTGACGCTGGTCATGCGCCCGGTGACATCAGCCGTGCTGACAATATCGTGCTGATCCATGGTGGCGAGGTGAAATCTATTTTCCCGCAAGGCGGATCTGAGATCATTGGTGAGGCGTTTGGACCACCGGGCCCGTTTTGCTTTGGCGGTGATCATGGTGACCAGAAAGTTGGCTTCCACCGGTTTGGTCAGAAAATTATCCCCGCCGTTATTAAGGGCCTCTATTTGACGGTTATGGTCCGCTTCCGTGGATAAAAAAATGATCGGCATCATGGCCCAGGCATCATCCTGCCGGATCACCTGCACCAGTTCCGCACCCGAGCATTCTGGCATATAGAGGTCTGTGACCATAACGTCCGGCCTGAAGTCTTCAAGGACGTCCAGGGCCTCAAGCGGACTGCTCAGGGTTGTGACATCCATGCCAGCGTTGCTCAGTATGCTGCCGTAATATTTAAGGGATATTTTATCATCATCAATGAGCAAGATACGGAAGGGCTTTGGGCGCTCTTTTTCGGTTAAGCCATTGAGGATATTGATCAGCCTATTCATGTTCAGGGGTTTGGAGAGGAGGCGGTTGACGCCGGCACGGGTTGCCGCAAGGCGGTAGTCCATATGGGTATTTTCTGAGATGAAGATGACCGGGGGGCAGTGGGTTTGTTGGCTCTTCATTCGGGCGATGAGGGCAGCCTCCGCAGTTTGGCCTTTTTGGTCAGCGACGTCTATGATAACCGCATCTGGAATTTGATGTCCACAAGCTTGCTCAAAAGTTGATAAGTTAACAAAGTGCTGCACGTCATAGCCCGCGCTTTTGAGCATGGCAATTATTTCAACGGCCAGATGTTCATCGCTTTGTGACAGGTAGACAAGAGTGTTGTCCGGATTTGTTCTGGCAATACCAGCCCCTATGGTTATTGTCATGTGGTTGTCTCTTCGATATTATGCAATCCGCAGCGTACCCTTAATTTTTATGAATTTTTAGGGTGTTAAGTTGTGCGGATTTTCCCTATTAAGCCTGATTTATGGGCTCACTATGCAGGTAATAATTGAATATATTATTAACACAATGCAATTCTTGACAAATTTTTCCCGGGGGCATAATAAAATTGATCCAGGGTCAGGCTATGGATTAAAGGCTATAAGCCGGGGGACGGGCCCTGGTTGAAGCTTTGGATAAGGCTGCCGGCGATCAGATGCCAGCCATCGACCAGAACAAAGAAGATCAGCTTGAAGGGCAGGGAGATCATCACCGGGGGCAGCATCATCATGCCCATGGACATCAGCACCGATGCCACCACAAGGTCAATGATGATAAAGGGGACAAATATCAGGAACCCAATCTCAAATGCCCGGCGCAGCTCGCTGATGATGAAGGCTGGCACCAATATCTGAAACGGTGTGTCGGCGGCGGTTTCCGGCGGGTCAAGCTTAGAGAGATCGAGAAAAAGCAGCAGATCCTTTTCCCTGACATGTTTCATCATGAAAGCATGAAAGGGCGCAGTCGTGCGGTCAAAGGCCACTTCTTCGCTGATCTGTTCCGCAATCAGGGGGGCTATGCCGGAGTCATAGGCTTCTTTCAGGGTCGGGGCCATGATGAAGGATGTCATGAACAGCGCCAGGCTGATCAATACCACATTGGGTGGGGTTTGCTGAGTTCCCATGGCACTGCGCAGCAGGGAAAAGACGATGACAATCCGGGTGAATGAGGTCACGACAATGATGATGGCCGGGGCCAGGCTGAGCACCGTCATCAGCATCAGAAGCTGGACTATGCGGCCGGACAGGGAGCCTTCTTCGCCCATGTTGAGGGAAAACTCCTGCCCAAAGGCGGCCTGGCTGCCAAGAATCATCATAAAGCTGGTCAGGGAGGTGGCGAGGAGGGCCAGGGTAACTTTATTTTTTTTCAGAAAGGGTATCATCACTTTTCGGTTTTTCCTGCTTTTGCGGTGATATCTGTTTCGATGACAATGTCGCGCTCTGTGCCCAAAATCACCAGATGTTCCACATCATCCCTGCGGATGAGCATGAGCTTACGCCTGGCATCAATGGGCAGAATTTCAACGATGTTCAGTCTTTTGTCCCGGGTCTTGGTAGAATTAACCGTCACCCGGGCCATCAGGCCAAACCTTTTGGCCCCATAGGCAATGAGCAGGATCAGGGCGAGGACAAACAGCAAGGCCATGACAAATTGGAAATAGGCACCTAATTCCATAGGGCGGGCCTCCTGAAGACTGCTACCAAAATGAAGGCGGGTGCCAAAATGAAAATTGGAGTCATTGAATTTTCCTTTCCTCTTGGATGGCCTGATCCTGAGCATGGGCATGGATATCTTCGCTCAGGCGAATATTCTCATTATAGAGGTAGCTTAAAATTTCCGATACCGGCTGCAGGGCCTCCAGGGGAATATAACTATCCACATCGAAGGCTGATAAAATTTCCACCAGGTCTTCATCGGTTCTGACTTTGACATCATTATCGAAGGCAATTTTCAGAATTTTTTCGGCTTGCGCACCCCTGCCGCTGGCGGTGACGCGCGGAATGTCTGACCTCTGGCCGTCCTGTTTCAGGGCGACAGCCTTTTTCCGGGGATTTATTTTGCTTGATGTCATGGGTATTTACTTAATTTCCGTTAAGTATAGATTCTTTTCACCGATAATAATCATAGCTGCGCCCGTTTGTCAGCCAAAAATACAAGCTATTGAGGTTATTTATTTTTTGATGATATTTTTTATTATCCCATTATCTTAATAAATTGTTAATTTTCCGGCTCCACAATGGATGAATTATGGTGTATGCTTGCCCCTATAGCGTATTCTACTAAAACTTTAGCCCTTCTCATGGGAGGGCATTTGGTATTTGGGAAACAATAAAATGGACCTGAAATCTATTTCTCTTTTCAGTTCCTTAGGCCAGAAAATGAACTGGCTCACGGAACGGCAAAAGGTCCTGGCACAGAATATTGCCAACGCCAATACACCGGGGTATATTCCCAAGGACCTGAAGAAAGTCAGTTTCAAGGCACAATTGGACCAGACAAAAATGACCGGCGGTTTGCAGTTGCAGACCACGGAAAGTGGACATATGTCTGCTGCCGGCGGCGGGGGCAGCGATTATGAAATCAAAGTGCAGGAAATGAAATTTGGCATGAGTGCCCAGGACGGTAATGCGGTTGTTCTGGAAGATGAACTGATCAAAATGTCTGAAACACAGATGGACTATGCCATGGCGGTTAATTTATACCGCAAGCATGTCTCCATGGTTAAAACAGCCCTGGGCAGAAAATAGAAACTGATCAAGCTGATGTGCAGCTATTGAAGGAGTAACGCCGATGGATTTATCCAAAGCAATGATGATTTCCGCCGCTGGCATGAAGGTGCAGAGCATCCGCATGCGGGTTATCGCGGAAAACCTTGCCAATTCCAGCTCCGTTGCCTCAGCCCCGGGCGTTGATCCCTATCGCCGGAAGACGGTGACCTTTATAAATACTCTGGATAGCGAGCTGGGTATCACCCGCGTGAAAGTTAATAAAGTAACTTTTGACCAGTCGGATTTTGGTCTGCGTTATGACCCGGGCCATCCGGCTGCGGATGAAAATGGTTATATCAAGACGCCAAATGTCAACGGGCTGATTGAGGCTATGGATATGAAACAATCACAACGCTCTTATGAGGCCAATCTCAACTCTATTGAGGTGTCTAAAAATATGATGATGCGAACCCTTGATTTGCTGAGATAGTAGGGGCGGCACCGTCGCCGTACTTTCAGCTTGAACTGGACAGGAACTGGACAATGAATATCAAAGCCATGGATGCTGCAAACGCCTATGCCAATGTGATGAAAAATCAGGGCAGTGGCAATGGATTAGATAAAATTGGCAGCATTTCAGGGATTAGTGCCGTTCGCGGGGAAGGTACCGGAACATTTTCCGATGTCCTGAAAGCTGCAATTACGGAGACCTCGACGGCCGTTGGAACAAGTGCCGCCACGGGCATTGAGGCCCTGAACGGGACGGCGGACCTAGTCGATGTGGTAACCTCTGTCCAGAATGCGGAAATGGTACTGGAAACGGTTGTCGCTGTACGTGATAAAGTGATTGCCGCCTATCAGGACATCATTAAAATGCCTATTTAGGCTGGGGGGATTTTTCTGTACTTCTGCCGCTTTTCCGCGACTATCCCGCCATCTAAATCTAAGCTAAAAAAATAAGCCAAAAAAAGTAAGTAAGAAAGATAAACCATGAACGGGGCGGACGTATTAGACATTGCACAGGAAGCCATTTGGGTCCTCATTAAGGTGTCCGGCCCTGTCATGATGGTGGCGTTGTTGGTCGGACTTACCATCGCGCTCTTTCAGGCCCTGACACAGATACAGGAAATGACCCTGACGTTTGTCCCCAAAATCATTGCCATCTTTGTCTCTTTGTTTATATTTTTACCCTTTATGGGGCAGACTCTGGCGGACTTTATGGAGCTTATTGCGGAACGGATTATGAATCTTGGCTGACCTTATACCAAAGGAGATTTTTGGGTTTCTTCTGGTTTTTTCACGGTTGGGAGCTATGGTCATGCTGCTTCCCGCCCTTGGTGAAACCGCTATCCCTCAGCGTGTGCGTCTGATCATGGCCCTGTCGGTGTCTTTGTTGATCTATATATCGGTCCGTACCCTGTTACCGGCCATGCCGGCCTCACCCCTGATGCTGTTTATGATGATTCTTTTTGAGGTCCTGATCGGGGTGCTGATTGGCTCGGCGATCAAGCTTTTGATGACCGCACTGCATGTGGGGGGCACGATCATCGCCATGCAGACCGGTCTGGCCATGGCCCAGGCTTTTGATCCGGCACAGGGGGCGCAAAGTGCATTGATGTCAACCTTCCTGACCCTGATGGCGGTGGTGTTGATTTTTATTACCAATATGCACCACATGATGATTGCAGCCATGTATGACAGCTATATCCTGTTTCCTGTCGGGGGCGATCTCAAGATGAATGATTTTGCTGAAATTGTGGTCAATACGGTGGCTAACTCTTTTATGCTTGGCGTGCAGATTGCGTCGCCCTTCATTGTTTATGGTCTGATCTTTAATATTGGCCTGGGTATTCTGGCACGTCTGATGCCCCAGCTTCAGGTGTTTTTCATTGCCATGCCACTGAACATCGCGGCGGGTTTTATGATCCTTGGGATTGTTCTGGCGGCGGCCATGAACTGGTTCCTGCAACATATGGAAAGTGCCCTGGGTGCTTTCTTGTATACGGGATAGCATCCAATGGCAGACGATCAGGACGAATCCCAGAAAACAGAAGAACCCACCGACAAAAAATTGCAGGAGGCCCACGACAAGGGTGAGGTGGCCAAGAGTCAGGAGGTTAAACATTGGTTTATCCTGTTTTCGGCGACAGTGATTATTATGATTTCGGCAAAATCCAGTATGGCGGGCATCCGGGATATTCTGGGTAAGATTCTGGGTTCTTCGTACAAAATCTCCATGGATGGTAATAATTTGCGGGCATTTGCCGCAGAAACCTTTGGCGGCGTTTTTAGCTATTTGACTCTTCCGGCGATTATTTTGATGGTGGGCGCGTTTCTGGGCGCGGTTATTCAGCATCCCCCCATCCTCACCGTGGAAAAAATTATCCCAAAGTTGAGTAAGATTTCCCCGCTCGCGGGTTTGAAAAGATTGTTTTCGATGCAGAATTTTGTTGAGATTACAAAGTCCATCATCAAAATTATCATTGTCGGTTGTGTGGTGTTGTTGCTGGTTTGGCCCGAACGTGACCGGTTAGAGCAGATGATGACAAGGGATCCCGGTGATGTGGCGGATGTCATATATGTGATGGTATTGCGCATTTTAGGTGGCGTGGTGGCGGTCATGGCCGTTATTGCCGGTCTTGATTTTCTGTTTCAGAAGTTTCAGCATGTGAAAAAAATGCGCATGACCAAGCAGGAAATAAAGGATGAAATGAAACAAACAGACGGCGATCCGCATATTAAAGCCCGCTTGCGCCAAATTCGGCAGGAGCGCGCCAGAGGCCGGATGATGGCGGCGGTTCCGGAGGCGGATGTTGTGGTAACTAACCCGACCCATTATGCGGTCGCCCTGAAATATGAACATGCGAAAATGGATGTGCCCATGGTTGTGGCCAAGGGGGCGGACCATATTGCCCTGAGAATTCGCGAGGTGGCCAAAGAGAATAATATTCCTATTCTTGAAAATCCACCCCTGGCCCGGGCCCTGTTTGCCACCGTTGAAGTGGACGAGGAAATTCAAGAAGATCATTATAAAGCCGTGGCCGAGGTGGTTGGCTATATCTTGCGCCTCAAGAAGGGCGAAGCAGCCAATTATACCGCAACGGAATTGTAGGCCCTATTGCCGAGCATAACCTGGAATTCGGCTAAGATCTTGATAAGAGAAAAAAACAAATGAATTCACCTGAATAATATGGCACGTTAGAGGTTGAAGTGATTTTAAGTCAGTGAGCAATGGAAAATATGAATTTACACCCTAGACCAGTTGATTACGCTTTATTGATAACCATTGCCGGTATTGGCGGACTTTTGTCTTTGGCGGGCCTTCTGTTGGGCCTGGCTTTGGGCGTGGTGACGACGGGCTATTTTCTGGCCGCTGGCAGTTTGGTACTCACAGTGGGGATCATCGGCCGCTATCTTTACATTGGCCATAAAACATCTCCGGCATTGGCAGAGACACTCACCGTCACCAGGATTGAGCAACCGCAGGCCATTACCTCACTTGAGGGTGAACTGGTTTATTGCAATAAACCGTATCGTCTGTTCCTGAAAGAGACCCTGAACAGGGAAATCCTGTCTCCTCTGGGGCTGATGGCCGGCGACAAGGCCAGGCTCCTGAAGAGAAATTTATTGACCTTGGATGAAGACAGTCGGCACTCCCTTATTATAGGGATTATTACCGGGAGCAAAGGGAAAAAATATGCCGATGTGACCCTCAACCGGAAAGCGGGTCAGGAGAACTTTATCAGCTGGACCTTCAGTGGATCCACATCTGAAATGCCGGTGGAAAATTTGGGGCAGCAGGATCAGGGATTTAACCTGGAGCAATTGGGCAGCTTTCTGGATTGTGGTGATTGTGGCCTGATCGCCGTGTCGGAGGAAGGGCAGATCATTTACGCTAATGACATGCTGTTGCACTGGATGACCGGACAGTCCGCCAAGGATGTACATCTTCCGCTGCCTTTGTCTGATTTCTGTGCCACCGCGCCTAAGCAATTAAACGGCCAAATTCAGGTGCGAACGTTATCCGGTGAAGAGGTGTTGCTGGAATTCCTGCCCATAGAAGCCATCTTGGGGGACCAGAAGAATAGTGGGGTGCTTGAGTCGGTATCGGCCAATGGCGGGGTTAGAATATGTCAGGTCTTTTCCTGTCAGTCGGTGGCCGCCGCCAATGACGCCGATACGGGAAATATCAATTTTGACCGTTTCTTCCGGGAATCCCCCATTGGCATCGCCATCGTTTCCGAGCAGGGCGAGGTGCTGGAGAGAAATCATATTTTCCGGGAATATGTTCAGGAGTTGGAGATTAAAAACACCCGTAGCCTGAAGCATATCATTGATCCGGAGGAATATCAGGACTTTTATGACCAGATCAGGACGACATTGAAGACCGGTCGGGCCAGCTCCATTGCCGACCTTGGCTTCAAGGGAAAGGGGGAAAAGCATAGTCAGATCTATATTACCCGCCTCAATAAATTTGATGATCATGACAAGGTTGCCATTCTCTACCTGATCGACACCACAGAACAGAAAAACCTGGAATTACAATTTGCCCAGTCACAGAAGATGCAGGCAGTGGGGCAACTGGCCGGCGGGGTCGCTCATGACTTTAATAACCTGCTGACCGCGATCATCGGATTCAGCGACCTGCTGTTGGTGCGCCATGGTCCGGGGGACCAGTCTTTTTCTGATATCATTCAGGTCAAACAGAATGCTAACCGGGCGGCAAACCTGGTGCGCCAGCTTCTGGCCTTCTCCCGGCAGCAGACCTTGCGGCCAAAGGTATTGATGATCACCGATGTGCTGGCGGAACTCTCCAATCTTCTGGGACGCTTGATTGGTGATAGTATCGAACTTGACATGACCCATGGGCGGGACCTGGGCCATGTCAAGGTCGACCAGGGGCAGATGGAACAGGTGATTATCAACCTCTGTGTCAATGCCCGGGATGCTATGGATAATCACGGTAAAATTTCCATACGAACCCGTAATATTTCCCTGCAGGAGTCCAGGGTTCTCAGCAAACGCTATCAGGTCATGCCGCCCAATGAATATTTGCTGCTGGAAGTGGAGGATACCGGGTGTGGGATTTCCAAGGAACATTTGGGCAAGATTTTTGAACCGTTTTTCAGTACCAAGGAAGTCGGTAAGGGGACGGGCCTTGGCCTGTCGACGGTCTATGGTATCGTCAAGCAAACCGGCGGCTTTGTGTTCCCAAACAGTGAGGTAGGCAAGGGGACAACCTTCAGCATTTAT
The DNA here is from genome assembly GCA_002401455.1 of Alphaproteobacteria bacterium. Lineage (GTDB taxonomy): Bacteria > Pseudomonadota > Alphaproteobacteria > Sphingomonadales > Emcibacteraceae > Paremcibacter. Next base: position 59,555 of record NVTE01000009.1, on the reverse strand, counting down.
CTGCCCGTCCATAAAGAAGTCGAGAAAGACGTGGTGGAAGCCGAGCCGGAAGTTCCGGAAAAACCCACACGAGACCTGACCGGAAAGGGCACGATCCTGCTGGTAGAGGATGAGGACGCGGTTCGGATGTTCGCGTCCCGGGCCCTGAAAAACAAGGGCTATAATGTCTATGAGGCCAACAGTGGCGACACCGCCTTTGAGCTGTTCAAAAAGATTGAGGATGAGCTGGATCTATTGATCAGCGACGTGGTGATGCCGATCATGGATGGCCCGACGCTGGTCCGCAAAATCCGGGAAACCAATGATAAACTGAAGGTGATCTTTATCTCAGGCTATGCGGAGGATGCCTTTGAAAAAACGCCGGGTGAAGATGATTTTTATTTCCTGCCTAAACCTTTCAGTCTGAAGCAGTTGGCCGAGCAGGTCAAAGAGGTTCTGGAGAGTGCATGATTCACCTGAATCAGGGTTGTGGGGGTGTTTTTTTCAGAGATTTAAAATTAATTTATGAGAACAAAGAGATAATGTTAAAACTATAATCTTTATATTTCAATGGGTTAAAAATGTTCTTGCCAAAAAGAACAAAGTGTGTACATTTGTCTGTGATTGAAACCTTCAACTGGCTATGGGATATAGAGGAGCAGATAATGGCATCGGCAGAATTAAAAATCGTAGGACGCGGTAATATGGATAAACAGAAGGCACTTGATGCTGCATTAAGTCAGATTGAACGCGCTTTTGGCAAGGGATCAATCATGAAGCTTGGCAAGGGTACCGCGCTTGAGGTCGAGGCGGTTTCCTCCGGCTCTCTGGGGCTGGATATTGCCTTGGGCATTGGCGGCCTGCCCAGGGGGCGGGTGATCGAAATTTATGGTCCGGAAAGTTCCGGTAAAACCACGCTGGCGCTGCATGCGGTGGCAGAAATCCAGAAAGCCGGCGGTGTCGCGGCCTTTGTCGATGCGGAACATGCGCTGGACCCGATCTATGCGAAGGCGCTGGGCGTGGATATTGATGAATTGCTGATTTCCCAGCCCGATACCGGTGAGCAGGCCCTTGAAATTGCCGATACCCTGGTGCGCTCCGGCGCGGTTGAGATTCTGGTGATTGACAGTGTGGCGGCTCTGGTGCCACGGGCCGAACTGGAAGGCGAAATGGGCGACACCCATGTGGGGCTTCAGGCCCGGCTGATGTCACAGGCCCTGCGCAAGCTGACCAGTTCCATCGCCAAATCAAAATGTATGGTGGTTTTCATCAACCAGATTCGCCATAAAATCGGCGTGATGTATGGCAGCCCGGAAGTCACCACCGGCGGTAATGCCCTGAAATTCTATGCTTCTGTTCGGATTGATATTCGCCGCATTGGGGCCATCAAGGAAAAAGAAGAAATCGTCGGTAACCTGACCCGGGTGAAAATTGTCAAGAACAAGGTCGCGCCGCCCTTCAAGCAGGTTGAGTTCGACATCATGTATGGCCAGGGCATTTCCAAGAACGGGGAATTGATTGATCTCGGCGTCAAAGCCGGCATCGTGGAAAAATCAGGCTCCTGGTATTCCTATGACAGTCAACGCATTGGCCAGGGCCGGGAGAATTCAAAACGCTTCCTGCGGGAAAATCCTGAGTTGGCCGATAAACTGGAACTGCAGATCCGGGAAAACAATGGACTCTTGGAGAAGGCGATGCTGAAAGACGGCATGAGCCGCCCCAGTGATGAGGATGACAGCTGAGGGCTGAACCGAACCACTTTTTCTTAAATGACCTCTGCCTAAATTATCAGGACGCCCGTTGTGGCGTCCTTTTTTTGTCATAAGGCTAACCAGAACTGGACAGGAACAGGTGCACTCGCTAAAACTCTAAAGATTATGTGTATAATAGAAAAGGTATGTTGAGATGAAGGGCACCAATGAAATCCGGAAAATCTTTTTGGATTATTTTGCCGCACAGGGGCATGAGGTCGTGGCCAGTGGACCGCTGGTGCCGCAAAATGATCCGACCCTGATGTTTACCAATGCCGGGATGGTGCCGTTCAAGAATGTGTTCACCGGTGCCGAAACCCGGTCCTATGTTAAGGCGGTCTCCAGTCAGAAATGTGTCAGGGCCGGCGGCAAGCATAATGACCTGGACAATGTGGGTTACACCGCCCGCCATCATACTTTCTTTGAAATGCTGGGAAATTTCTCCTTTGGGGATTATTTTAAGGAACAGGCGATCCGTCATGCCTGGACCCTGTTGACCCGGGAATATGGCCTGGACCCGGCCCGGCTTCTGGTCACGGTTTATCATGAGGATGATGAGGCTTTTGATCTGTGGCGGGCAATTTCTGGCCTGCCCGAGGAGCGGATCATCCGCATTGCCACCGCCGATAATTTCTGGTCCATGGGTGATACTGGACCTTGCGGTCCCTGTTCCGAGATTTTTTATGACCATGGGGCCCATATTGCCGGAGGCCCGCCCGGCAGCCCGGATGAAGATGGTGACCGTTATGTGGAAATCTGGAATCTGGTGTTCATGCAATATGACCAGATGGCCGATGGCACCCGTAACGACCTGCCGATGCCCTGTATTGATACCGGCATGGGGCTGGAGCGCCTTGTCGCCGTGATTCAGGGTACCCATGATAACTATGAAATTGACCTGTTCCGCCAGTTGATTGAGGCCTCTGCCAAATTCAGTGGTGTCGCATCTGACGGGCCGAAGAATGTCTCCCACCGGGTGATTGCCGATCATCTGCGCTCGGCCTGTTTCCTGATTGCAGACGGTGTTCTGCCGTCCAATGAAGGCCGCGGTTATGTCCTGCGCCGGATCATGCGCCGGGGCATGCGCCATGCCCATATTCTGGGCTGTCACGAGCCGCTGATGTATAAACTGGTGCCGGCTTTGTTGCAGGAAATGGCCCAGGCCTTTCCCGAACTGAAACGGGCGGAAGCGTTGATCACGGAAACCCTGAAGCTGGAAGAACTGCGGTTCAAGAAGACGCTGGAGCGGGGGTTACGGCTGTTGGATGAAGCCGTCGGAAAATTAACGGGTGGCGGCGTGCTGGCCGGGGATGTGGCGTTCAAGCTGTATGATACGTACGGCTTCCCGCTGGATCTGACACAGGATGTATTACGGACCCAGGGCTTGACCGTGGATGAGGCCGGGTTCCGTGCGGCCATGGATAAGCAGAAAGCCGATGCCCGGGGCGCCTGGAAAGGTTCCGGCAGTGCGGCGACAGAAGACATCTGGTTCGAGGTCAGTGAAGAGTTTGGGGCCACAGAATTCCTTGGTTACGGCACAACCCAGGCCGAAGGTAAAATCCTCGCGATTGTCAGGGACGGGGCCCAGGTTAGGGCGGCCGGCGTCGGCGATGAGGTGGCGATCTTGACCAACCAGACGCCTTTTTACGGCGAATCTGGTGGCCAGATGGGTGATATTGGGTCCCTGTTCCTTCAAGGCGGTGGCGATGCTGTTGTCACGGATACGGCCAAGAAGCTGGGTAAGCTGCATGTGCATATGGCCAAAATTACCGCCGGAACTTTTACGGTGGATGACATTGTCGATATGACCGTCCATGGCGAGCGCCGGGACCGGATCCGGGCCAATCATTCGGTGACCCATATCCTCCATGCGGTGCTGCGCAAACATCTTGGCGATCATGTGACCCAGAAGGGCTCCATGGTATCGGCCGTCCGGTTGCGGTTTGACTTTAGCCACGCCAAGGCGCTGACCGCCGCTGATAAGGCAGAGATTGAAAAGACCGTTAACCGGATTATCCGTCAGAATAGTGCGGTCACGACCCAGTTGATGACCCCGGAAGAGGCGGTTGAGTCGGGGGCCATGGCCCTGTTCGGTGAAAAATACGGCGACGAAGTACGGGTGGTATCCATGGGCGACGACAAATATTCTGTCGAGCTGTGCGGCGGCACCCATGTGGCTCGTACCGGTGACATTGGCACTTTTCGGCTGATCGGCGAAAGCGCGGTTGCCTCCGGTGTACGGCGGCTCGAAGCCATCACCGGCGAAGCCGCTGGCGACTATATCAACCAGCAGGAAGAGTATCTGGCCGAGGCCGTGTCGCGGGTCAAAAGCACAGCGGCGCAATTGGCGGGACGTCTGTCCTCCTTGCTGGATGACCGCAAGGCCGCAGAAAAAGAAATTGCCGACCTGCGTAAGAAAATTGCCATGGGTGGCGGCGATGCCAAAGGCGGTTCTGAGATTAAAACTATCGGCACGATCAAATTTATTGGTCGGGTGCTCGAGGGGGTTCAGGCTAAGGACTTGCGTGGCATCGCGGATGAGGCCAAGACCCAGATTGGCTCTGGGGTTATCGCCTTGATTGCGGTCAATGACGGTAAGGCTGGTGTGTTGACGGCGGTGACCGACGACCTCAAGGGCCAGATCAATGCGGTTGATCTGGTGCGGGCCGGAGCCATGGCTGTTGGTGGTAAGGGCGGTGGCGGTCGTCCCGATATGGCCCAGGCCGGGGGCCCGGACGGGGCCAGGGCGGATCAGGCAATCCGGGCCATTGAAGAGGTGCTGGAGAAATTATAATTTAGGGGAGAGCAACGTGGAAGAGGGCCAGAATAGCCAAAGGGGGAAGACGCTACGCAGGCAACTGTTTGAAGTGATTGAAATGGGCCTGAGTGGCAACCGGGTTGCCGGTTTTTTTGATGGCTTCATGGTCGGCCTGATTCTGTTGAATGTGGCGGCGGTTTCCCTGGATACGGTGCCCGAAATTACCCGGCAATATCACAGGGAATTCATCGCCTTTGAAATATTTTCCCTGCTGATATTCTGCATCGAATATATATTACGGGTCTGGGTGTCGGTGGAATATAGGTCAGATCCCAATGATGGCAATAAGGCACGTTTCCGACTGCGGTTTGTCACCTCGCCTCTGATGGTGATTGATTTCCTGGCCATTGCCCCGTCGCTGCTGTTTGCTTTCGGCATTGATTTACGGTTGCTGAGAATTTTCCGTCTGCTGCGCCTGTTCAAACTGATGCGCTATTCGCCAGCACTGGCTTCTCTGGGCAGTGTGCTCTATTCCGAACGGCGGGCCCTGCTGGCAACCCTGGTGATCATGCTCGGCCTGTCGTCCTTTGCCGCCACCATCATGTATTATCTGGAACGTCATGTTCAGCCGGAGGCCTTTGGCACCATCCCGGATGCGTTATGGTGGGCGCTAGCCACCCTGACCACCATTGGCTACGGTGATATTGTGCCGATCTCCTGGGCCGGGCGCCTTTTTGGTGGCGTGGTGATGATTTTCGGCGTCTGCATGTATGCCCTGCCGATCGGGATCATCGCGTCAGGTTTTGCCAATGAAATTCACCAGCGGGACTTTGTTATTCGTTGGGGGCTGGTGGCCAATGTGCCTTTGTTCAAGGGGCTTGATGCCAACCTAATCAGGACGATAGCTAAATATCTGCGCTCCAGTGTGGTGGAAAAAGGCAGCCTGATGGCGGTCAAGGGGCAACTGGCTGACAGAATGTATCTTATTGTCTCGGGCCAGGTCAACCGCAAGAATGAGAGCCATCAAACAACCCTTGAGGCCGGTGGATTTTTCGGAGCTAAATCGCTGATGGAAAAGGAAACCTACAAGTCGACCTATGTAACTCAATCCCGATGTCACTTTTTCATTCTGGATTCCCGGGAGTTCCATCACCTGCTCAATGAAAATCCGACCTTAAAGCACCGGATTAAAGAGGCCTACGGCAGCAGCTCCCACGTAGATTTCGGCCAGGCTGAAGCGGACCTTTTTTAGAGGAGGGAACTATCGTTCGTTCCTCTCACTACTTAAGTTCCCCCCGCGCTCACGCGCTCCCCCCTTATTATCACCTTGTCCGGAAAGGGCTTCGTAACCGAAGACCAGATTGGTCTGAGGCAAGGCCAAGTGGCCGCCCGAGTTAATACGAGGATAGCCTAAGTTGCCCTAGCTTTAGTTTACTAAAGCGGAGAATCAAGGAAAGTGCCGGCGCTTGAGGTCAAAATAAAAAATTCCCCATAAAAAAATCCCGCGCCGGGAGCTCCAGGCGCGGGATAAATTGTTTGTGGCAATACGTTAAGTTATGCCATAGCTTTTTGCAGGTTCTCGTCGATCTTGTCAAAGAACTGACGGGAGGTGAGCCACGCCTGTTCCGGACCAACCAGCAGCGCCAGATCTTTGGTCATATAGCCTTGTTCAACGGTTTCAACACATACTCTTTCAAGAGTGGCTGAGAATGCTTTCAGAGCCTCGTTGCCGTCGAGCTTGGCACGGTGGCTGAGGCCGCCGGTCCAGGCAAAGATCGATGCGATCGGGTTCGTGGAGGTTTCTTTGCCCTGCTGATGCATGCGGTAATGGCGGGTTACGGTGCCGTGAGCAGCCTCTGATTCGACGACGGAGCCATCGGGAGTCATCAGGATGGATTTCATCAGGCCGAGGGAACCAAAGCCCTGGGCAACGGTGTCGGACTGAACATCGCCATCATAGTTTTTACAGGCCCAGACGAATTCGCCGTTCCATTTCATGGCACAGGCAACCATGTCATCAATCAGGCGATGCTCATAGGTGATGCCGGCATCAGCGAATTTTGCCGCAAATTCAGCCTGGAAAATTTCCTCAAAAAGATCCTTGAAGCGGCCGTCATAGGCTTTCAGGATAGTGTTCTTGGTGCTCAGGTATACAGGCCAGCCGCGGGTCAGACCGTAGTTCATGCAGGCCCGGGCAAAATCACGGATGCTGGCGTCCAGGTTATACATGGACATGGCAACACCGGGGCCAGGGAAGTTGAAGACTTCACGTTCGATGGGCTCGCCGCCGTCTTCTGGCTCAAATTTAATGGTCAGTTTACCGGCACCGGGGACCAGGAAGTCTGTGGCGCGATATTGGTCACCAAAGGCATGACGTCCGATAACGATCGGGTGAGTCCAGCCCGGGACCAAGCGCGGTACATTGGAACAGATGATCGGCTCGCGGAAAACAGTGCCGCCAAGGATGTTACGGATCGTGCCGTTAGGGGACCGCCACATTTGCTTGAGGTTAAATTCCTTAACCCGATCTTCGTCCGGTGTGATGGTCGCACATTTGACGCCGACGCCATATTTAATGATGGCATTGGCCGCATCAATGGTGATTTGGTCATCGGTCTCGTCCCGTTTTTCAACGCTGAGATCGTAATATTTCAGATCAATGTCCAGGTACGGGTGAATCAGTTTTTCTTTGATCCAAGCCCAGATGATACGGGTCATTTCATCGCCATCGAGTTCGACGACAGGATTTTCTACTTTGATTTTAGCCATAAGGAACCTTTAAATATAGCGGCACGGAAATAAATGCCATTTCGGGTGAGGTTTTTAAACCATTGCTCGAGCGCAAACTATCATTGCTTATAGCGGATGTGAAGGGCTGAAACGAAAGAATCTGCTTAAATTAAGGTGTTTTTTGTGATCGGGTCAATTTCTGGCAAAGTTTTGAGCAGGGGGACTACATCTTCAACTGTTTTTACCACTTGAAACAGGTCTCGGGTTTCGGGGCTGGTGAATTCTTCCTGGATGAAGTTATCAATCAGGGCCAGGAAGGGCTGCCAATAACCATCCATATTGACCAGGATGATCGGTTTGTTGTGCAACCCTAGCTGTTTCCAGGTGATCACCTCTATGGTTTCGTCCAGGGTACCGATACTGCCGGGCAGGGCGACGAAGGCATCAGAATGATCAAACATCATGCGCTTTCGTTCATGCATGTTATCGACGACAAAAAAATCGGTGGCCTCTTTCCACCCCACTTCCTCTTCGTTAAGGTGTTGGGGAATGATGCCGGTGACCTGGCCCCCTGATTTCATAACAGTCGTGGCGAGAATTCCCATAAGTCCCACATTACCGCCGCCATAAACCAGGCGGATTTTTTCCTGAGCCAGGATCTCGCCGAATTTTCGGGCAATATTTTTGAAATGACTGTTGCGGCCCGGCCGGGAGCCGCAATAGACACAAAGAGACTTGATATGGGCCATACTTAACCTTTCACTTCCTGAACCCTCTGAGCCTGAGAGGGCTGGTCGGAATTGTCTGTTCCCAGCGTCATAGTTTTGACAATTTTTCACCTTATCTATGGCGCTACTGTAAAGCAACTGTGTTAATGAATATATTATAATGCCTGCTTAGGAACAAAATGATACTGACAATCCTTAAGCGATGCAGTATATAAGCTGGGCATTTTTGTAAATGGATTTGGTAAGTAATTGACAGAGCAGCCTTCAAACTTCTCCCGGAAAAGGGAAAAAAACGGACCGAACAGGGCCTTGAAAGTCAGCATTATCGTGCTGGCAATTGTTGCCCTTAGTGCCGTTCTGTGGATTGTTTTCTTCGCTGAAGACGGGGCCAAAGACCTGTTTTCTTCTGATAATTTGCCTGATATTCTTCAGGTCCAGATCCCTGTGCCAACGGATGCGCCAGCGCAGACAGAGGCCGTGGCCCAGATAACGTCCATATTGCCAAGCTTTGATATTGTGCGCATCAGTCGCAATGGTACCGGGGTGATTGCGGGCCGTGCCGAGCCGAACAGTGATATTTATATTTACGCCCGTGACAAGGTCATTGGATCGGCGGTGGCAGACCGCAATGGGGAATGGGTGCTCCTGTTTGATGATCCGTTGCCAGGTGGCCCGACAGAGCTCAGCCTGAAATCGACAATGCCCGGTCAGTTCGAGGTCTTTTCCAGTGACGTGGTGATCGTTGCTGTGCCAAGCCGGGATGAAGATCGTTTTATCGAGGATGAAACCAACGGGGTTATTGTTATCCTTAGCCCCCGGACTGGAGGCGGCCCGACACGGGTTCTGCAAAAACCCCGTCTGGTGAATTTTTCCGAACTGGCCAAGGGGCTTTCACTGGACAGTTTAGATTATGATGAAAATTCCAATGTCATTATTTCCGGCGTTGCGGCTAAAAATGCCCGGGTGAGGATTTATCTGGATAATGGTTATCTGGCCGAGGTCGCGGCGTCCGATGAGGGGGACTGGCACCATTCCTTTGTCAGGGAACTGGACTTTAAAGAACATATCATTCGCATTGACCAGATTTTGGACGGCGATGATGTGGAAGTGCGCATCGAACAGCCTTTCATCCGGGGAACCGATATTGACAACAGCAAAGCCAAGGGCGAGGTCATCGTACGTCCCGGCAACAGCCTGTGGCATATCGCGCGCCGACTCTATGGCTCAGGCTTTCATTATACTTTGATCTTTGGGGCTAATAAAAGTTTGATCAAGGACCCTGACCTTATCTATCCCGGCCAAAAATTCCTGTTGCCATCAGCCCCGATAGTCGACTGACCTTCGCCAAAGTATTGCCTTAAATTTAGCCGGAAATTGATGCCTGTACTGATTTAAGGTCGGTTTGCAGGTCCAGTAGGGTACAGGTGATAACCTCCATAATACGTTTGGCATTCACGGGCCCGGTAAAATTGGTCAGCATAACCATCTGTATCTGGCTATTGACTGCCAGCCTGAAATCTCCCTTCATAAACAATGGGGTAAAGGATTCCAGTAGTTTTTTCCTGTGGGCTCTGTCTTCAGCACTGAAGGGGATATGGCCAAGGTTAGCGACCAGGTTAATGGAAAACTGGTTCTGGGAGTCGTTTATGAGCAGCACCTGTCCGGCAAAATTAATATTATGCCAGACAAAAGAAAAACGGGAGGGGATATCGATGGAATCGCCGGTGATTTGCAGCGCTACATCGTCGAGTAACTGGCCCAGATTAAAAATAGTCGGGGGTGGGGTGTTTTCTAAGGGGTTGCTGGTCGGCACAATTGATTCCTTGATGGAAAGATTATTAGTATTGGAATATTAGGACCAGAGCCTTAAAATACTGTAAATGTTTCCCATATCAGTATACTTAACCTAAGCAACAGATTTCAAAAGGGAACAATTGTGGCTCATCACAAGCCTTCATATTCTGCATCTGATGATGAAAACGCCGAACAGGACCAGGAAAATCATTGGCAGACCATAAAGACGTTGCTGCCTTTCGTCTGGATGAAGGGGCGGTGGGATCTCAGAATGCGGGTCGTTTTGGCGATGTTTTTTCTGGTCACCGCAAAATTGATCGGCATCTACGTGCCCTTTCTGTTCAAGGACGCGGTTGATGCTCTGACACCTGGGTTTCAGCCCGATGTGAAGACAGTTGTTCTGGTGACGCCCTTGGCGGTGATTTTGGGCTACGGCCTGGCGCGGGTACTCAGCTTGTTTTTCGGTGAAATACGGGACGCGGTTTTTGCCAAAGTCGGGCAGAATGCGCTGAGAAATGTTGCGCTCAGCACGTTTCGCCACCTTCACAACCTGTCCCTTAAATTTCACATGGAACGAAAAACCGGGGGACTGAGTCGGGTGATTGAACGTGGCACGCGGGGCATAGATTTCCTGCTGCGGTTTATGTTGTTCAACATCCTGCCGACCTTGCTTGAGATTCTACTGATCACTTTTGTTTTCTGGTCAAGGTTCGGCTTTTATTATGCCTTGGTGACCTTCATCTGCCTGGGCGGCTATATTGTCTTCACCATTAAGGTGACCGACTGGCGGCTGAAATTTCGCCGGGAAATGAACAAGCAGGACACCGAAGCCAACACCAAGGCCATTGACAGTCTGCTAAATTTTGAGACGGTAAAATATTTCACCAATGAACGCCATGAAGCGAGACGGTATGACGTGGCCCTAGCGAAATATGAAAAGGCCTCTGTGCGCAGCCAAACCTCGCTGGCCCTGCTGAATGTTGGGCAAAGCCTGATTATCTCCGCTGGCCTGGTGATCGTGTTGGTGATGGCGGGGCAGGGGGTGGTTGATGGCCGCTTCACTATTGGGGAGTTTGTTCTGGTCAATTCCCTGCTGATTCAGATTTATATGCCGCTTAATTTCCTGGGGTTTGTCTATCGTGAGATCAAGCAGTCCCTGGTGGATATGGAAAAAATGTTCTCCATGATCCGCAAGGACTCAGATGTCACCGATCAGCCGGATGCCGGGGAGCTTATGATCAATGGCGGCGAAGTGGAATTTGATAATGTCTCTTTCCATTATGCGGAAAACCGACCGATCCTGAAAAATATTTCCTTCAAAGTCGCTGCCGGGACAACAACGGCGATTGTCGGGGCTAGTGGCGCCGGGAAGTCAACCATCTCGCGTATTTTATTCCGATTCTATGATGTGACAGCAGGGCGAATTCTTATTGATGGCCAGGATATCAGCCAAATTACCCAACGAAGCCTGCGACGGCAGATTGGTGTTGTGCCCCAGGATACGGTGCTGTTTAATGACACAATCCGCTATAATATCCGCTATGGCCGCCCCGATGCCACCGATGAAGAGGTGACGGCCGCGGCTCAGCATGCCCAGATCGATCGCTTTGTCCGGGACCTGCCCGATCAATATGACAGCGAAGTCGGCGAGCGGGGTCTTAAATTATCCGGCGGGGAAAAACAACGGGTGGCCATTGCTCGGACGATCCTGAAAAATCCGGCTATTCTCCTGCTGGACGAGGCAACATCAGCTCTGGATACTCATACGGAGCAGGGCATTCAGCAGGCCCTTGAGGAAATATCACTGCAGCGGACAACCATTGTCATCGCCCACCGACTGTCAACCATCGTCAAGGCCAATGAGATCATTGTCCTGGACGCGGGGGAGATTATTGAGCGCGGCCGACATGACGAGTTGATCAGTCGTAAAGGGGCCTATTACAGCATGTGGCAGAAACAAAAAGAAGCCACCGCTGCGATCGAGAAACTGGCGGAGCTTGAAGTGTTTAATCCAGAGCTCGATAAAATAGTTTGATGATGGTCGCAGACTGCATTACAACTAACATATGACAAACACAACGGATAAAATTATGGATAAATTACCGCCATTATTAGCCTATTTTCACCGGGAAGGGCATAAATTCATTCTGGGATTTGGTGCCGTCACTGTCTTGTTTTATTTATTGGGGATGGATCTTCTGGGTGTCGTCGGACTGATATTAACGATCTGGTGCGCCTATTTCTTCCGGGACCCCGAACGGGTAACCCCCATCAAGGACGGCCTGGTGGTCAGCCCGGCAGATGGGGTCATCCAGTCGGTGTGTGATGCCGTGCCGCCGCAAGAGTTGGGACTTGGCGACGAGACCCGCACCCGGGTCAGCATTTTCATGAATGTTTTTGATGTCCATGTGAACCGGGTGCCTATTGATGGCACAATTGTAAAACAGGCCTATACGCCAGGCAAGTTCCTCAATGCCTCTCTGGAAAAAGCCAGTGTTGATAATGAGCGCCATGCGCTATTGCTGAAAACTGCCTCAGGTCGGGAATATGCCTTTGTCCAGATTGCCGGGCTGATTGCCCGGCGCATCTTATGCTGGGCGGAAGATGGCCGGGACTATAAGGCCGGCGAACGCTTTGGTCTGATCCGTTTTGGCAGCCGGGTGGATGTTTACCTGCCCGAAGGGGTTCATTCCATGGTCTGTGTCGGCCAGCGGGCGGTTGCCGGCGAAACCGTCATTGCCAATGAAAAAACCAAAGAACGGAACCGCGAAGGCGACATTCGTTAGGCTATAATCCGGAATTCATTCTATGCCCCATTCGAAAGACCGACATATCTTCCCCATCCGCAGCCTGGTGCCCAATGCGATCACGGTGCTGGCTATCTGTGCGGGCATGTCCGGCCTGAGGTTTGCCATTCTGGGCCGGTGGGAGGGCGCTGTGTTGGCGATCCTGATTGCCGGTGTGCTGGATGGGCTGGATGGCCGGGTGGCCCGGATGCTGAAGGGCACGTCCAAATTCGGGGCCGAACTTGATTCCCTGTCGGATATTGTCAGTTTCGGCGTGGCTCCGGCGGTGATCATGTATACCTGGGCGCTCAGGGACGTGAAGGGCATCGGCTGGTTGCTGGCCCTTGTCTTCACTATCGCCATGGCCCTGCGCCTGGCCCGGTTTAATACCATGAGTGAGGATGAAGAGGTCGACGAGGAAGAAAAGCGGGATTATTTCTCCGGCATTCCGGCACCGGCCTCGGCGGCCCTGGCGCTGTGGCCGATGATCCTGTATTTTCTGACAGACCTTGAATTCCTGAGAAACCCGATCTTCTGTAGCATCTATCTCGGGGTTATCGCGGCCCTGACGGTCAGCAGCCTGCCAACTTTTACTTTCAAGAAGTTAAGCATTCAACGGCGATATGTACTGTTTTACCTGCTGGGTATTGCCATATTGGCCACCCTGCTGGTCACCCAGATCTGGGCGACAATGTCGGTGGTCGGATTGCTGTATGTTCTGACGATTCCTATGGCTGTGATCCGTCACCGGCGACGGTTTGGGAAACAGGCTGCCTCGACACCGTCCTCGCCCCAAGCCGGGTCTGGTCCGGATAAGGGCGACAAAAACTAGGCCCTGACCTTAAATACAACTTGCACTTTCCCTATTCTAAACGTATGTTTTAAACAGGTTGTAAATCTGTTGCCATAAACAGAAAATTCCTTAAAAAGCAGATCAGTCATGAAACCCAAAAAAAACACCGGTCAGAATGCCAGGGATCGCATTCTTGATGTTTCCGAAGAACTCTTTGCCAATGGCAGTTTTGCCAGTGTTTCCGTTCGCGCGGTAACCTCGAAAGCCGCGGTTAATTTATCGGCGGTGAATTATTATTTCGGCTCCAAACAGGGTCTGTTCCAGGCGGTGTATGTGCGTCGGGCGACGTTGATGAATCATGAGCGGCTGCGGTTGTTGCATGAGGCCGATGAAGCCGCACAGGCACAGGGCAGGGATGTCACCCTTCGGGACCTGATCAGTGCCATGCTGACGCCGCCTATCTACTGGCTGTGTGACGAGGACAAAGGGTTTTCAGTCTATATCCGTTTTCTGGCGCGGTCTTACCTGGAAGAGGCCAGTGACATGGACAATGTGTTGCGACAGGAAGTGGATGTTTTCGCCCGCTTTGTGCCCTATTTCCAGAATATAAAACCCGAACTGAGCGAAGAAGATGTTTACTGGCGGATTCATTTTATAATGGGAGTGATGCATCATACCATCAATCATCTCCACCGGATCAGCCTGCTATCTCACAAGGCCTGTAAAAAAGAGCCGTGGGAAACGACCCGTGATCGCCTGGTTGCTTTCTGTTGTGAAGGGTTTTAGCCGGGCTTTGGTTCCCTAGCCAAAAAGGTCGTCAATCGCATCTTGGTCCAGATCCTCACCGTCCAGCTTGTCTTCATCATCGTCAAAATATTGGTCTATACTGTCCTGGTGAGTCATATGTTTCTCACCGTTGATGATGCCGCCACATTTTTCGATCAGGGCGATCATCAGGGGGGTGTAGCTCTCGATTAGTCTTTGCAGGGCACTCTCATCATCCCGGGCGACCTGTTCCTCTGCCTGGGCGATGGTGTGCAGAACCAGGTCATCCATTTTAGCGACGGTCTGCTCAAAGGGCAGACGGTATTCAGCGGGGGAATGCTCGTAGGCCTCAATGGCCAGGTCTTTAGCCGCAAATACACTATTCCTGAAATGGTCCTGATAACTTATGGGGGCCCACTCCCGAATATCCTCCATACAGTCTGGCATGGAGGGTAGCATGTCCATGAGCATATGAACTTCATTGAAGTGGTTCAGGTAATCTGTCGCAAGCAGGGTCTGAGAATTGATATTCTCCTCTTTTGCTTTGCGCTGAAATTGTTTGAAATGCGGCACTCTATTGCTTCTTTTTGTTATTCCTGAAGGAAGTATGGATTGAAACAGTTAATAATTAACTTATTCATAAATACAACCGTAAGGTAAAAAAACCTCAGCCCCTGATCAAGGGGCTGAGGTTCATCAGGTGGTTTTATTAAATGGATTAGGCAGAATAGTAAAGTTTAAATTCTGCCGGATGAGGCAGCACGCGAACCACGTCAATATCTTCCTGTTTCAGGACGATATAGGAATCGATCTGGTCATCGGAGAAGACATCGCCTTTTTTCAGGAACTCACGGTCCGCATCCAGGGCGGCCAGGGCTTCTTCGAGGGAGGCGGCGACGGTCGGAACTTCTTTCAGTTCTTCTGGTGGCAGGGCGTACAGATCTTTATCCATGGCATCGCCCGGGTGGATTTTATTCTCAATGCCGTCCAAGCCAGCCATCAGCATGGCTGCGAAGGCGAGGTACGGGTTGGCGGTCGGATCAGGGAACCGCACTTCAATCCGTTTACCTTTCGGGCTTGTGCTGTAGGGAATCCGACAGGATGCTGAACGGTTGCGGGCGGAATAGGCCAGCAGGACCGGGGCTTCAAATCCGGGCACCAGGCGCTTGTAGCTGTTGGTGGATGGGTTGGTGAAGGCGTTCAGGGCCTTGGCATGCTTGATAATGCCACCAATGTAATAGAGCGCGGTTTCGGACAGGTCAGCATAAGAACTGCCGGCGAACAGCGGATTTCCGTCACTCCATATGGACATATGGACATGCATGCCGGAGCCATTGTCTTCGGCGATGGGCTTAGGCATGAAGGTTGCGGTCTTGCCATGCTCATGGGCCACCTGATGCGTGACATATTTATTGATCTGAACCCGGTCAGCGGTCTGGACCAGGGTGCCGAACATCATACCAAGCTCATGCTGGGACGGGGCAACTTCATGGTGATGTTTGTCCATGGGCAGGCCAAGCTCTTTCATGATGGTAACCATTTCGCCGCGGATGTTGGAACAGGTGTCGACCGGGGCAACCGGAAAATAGCCGCCTTTAACGCCGGGACGGTGACCCTGGTTGCCAAACTCTTCCTGACGGTTTGAGTTATACGGGCCTTCGATATCGTCGAGGGTATAGCCGGCGCTGTTATAATCCACGTTGAATTTGACATCATCAAACATGAAGAATTCAGGCTCAGGACCGAAATAGGCGGTGTCGCCAATGCCGGTGTATTTCAGATATTCTTCGGCACGTTGGGCGGTGGAGCGGGGGTCACGGACATAGCCCTCACCGGTGGCTGGTTCCAGGATTGAGCAGAACAGCACCATTGTTGGCTGGTCCATGAAGGGGTCCATGGTGATGTTGGTCGGGTCGGGCATCAAGATCATGTCGGAGTCATTGATCGCCTTCCAGCCGGCAATGGAGGAGCCGTCGAACATCACGCCTTCTTCGAGCATGTCCTCATCAAAGACGCTGGAATCCATGGTAAGATGGTGCCATTTGCCTTTCGGGTCCGTAAAACGGAGGTCGATGAAGGCAATGTCTTTATCTTTGATCATTTCAAGGACGGTATTAATATCTGACATATTTCTGGTTTCCTGATTGGTATGGGTACAAAAAGAGGTTTAGGGGTCAGTTAGATCGCATCGTCGCCGGTTTCCCCGGTGCGAATGCGAATGGCTTCTTCAATATTGCTGAGAAAAATCTTGCCATCGCCGATGCGGCCGGTTTTGGCCGCGGTCTGGATGGCCTCAATGGCCCGGTCGACAAGGTCATCGCTGAGCACGATTTCAATCTTAACCTTGGGCAGGAAGTCAACGACATATTCAGCCCCCCGATACAGCTCGGTATGGCCTTTCTGGCGGCCAAATCCCTTGGCTTCGGTGACGGTAATGCCCGACAGGCCGACCTCATGCAGGGCTTCTTTGACTTCATCCAGTTTGAACGGTTTGATGATGGCTTCGATTTTTTTCATAATTTTTGGGACACCTGTCTCATTAATCTAAATTTCATGTGGCGGTACATCATCTTTATAAGCATTTTTCGTGCCAATTCCGGGGCGGAGAGGAAACTTATAAAATGCAAGGGCGAGAGGGGTTTCTGGCGGGCACAAAGATGAAAAATGCCTAATAAATAGGCGGGGGCTGATTAAAAATTATGCAGATGAGCTGGGCGGGGATTCTTTCATGGGAATTTTCAGGGTCGACAGGGGTGTGTGCAAGGGCCGGTGGGGGGGATTAGTGAAAAAGGTAAAATCTTCTCTTGACCCTGTGACCAACTGGACGTAAAAGAACGTCACTCAAACCTGTGGCGGGTGTAGCTCAGTTGGTTAGAGCGCCAGATTGTGATTCTGGAAGTCGCCGGTTCAATCCCGGTCACTCGCCCCACTCCCCACGCTTACCAGCAAAAAAAGCGAAAGCTTGCGGGAGATATACTGCCCAATGACCATGGCAGGATAAATATTGAAAATATCCAGTGAAAACAGCAGGGTCATGGCCAACCCAACCGGCATCCCAATAGCAATCAGGGTGGCCACCACAATCACATCAAACGCAATCGGCATCGTGCAGTTGACACAAACGCATAACGGGACACCCGTCACCAGCCCCTTAAGACTGTTGAGTATCGGATTACGTGACCGTCCCCATTTTAGCAATAATAATAGAAATGCCAGAAAGGCGGCAGCGAAAATCAGCCCAAAGGTCATACCCTTCCAATTGGTATAGCCCCAGTTGATCGCTGTCTTGGCCACCCGAACCATATATGGTTCATCTGGATCAACGGCATAGACAATATCAAAAGCAATGGCGCTTTATTAACACTTGCAGCCCCTTGCTTCATGCAATAAGTTTCTAGAAGACATTATTCAGGAAAAAGAGGAGAGTATGCCGCCACGTTCCAAGTATCTCACACGAGATAAAAAACCACCGGCAGAGGACCTCTTTACTGACCGGGAAGGGCCGCGCAAATTATTTCGCGAACGGCTGGCTGAGATAAAGGGAGATAAAGTTAAGATTCTTGTTTATCACGGTGTTGGCGGTCAGGGGAAAACGGCCCTGTGCAAAGCCTTAAATTTATCCCTGAAACATATTAAACCCGAAGATAAAGACCTCTTTGCCGATGTTATCTCCGCCCATGTTGACCTGCGGGGTAATGCCCAGGCCGCCGCGTGGGAAGTTATGCTGCGGTTACGCAATAATTTTGCCAAAAGGCATGACATCAGCTTTGCCATGTTTGACATTGCTTTTGCGGTTTTTTGGGAAAAATCCTTTGCCGAGCAAGCCCAACCGGACAAGGTCAAAAGACTGTTCGCACGGGGGGAAGATTTTTTCGCCAATGTGGCCGAAGCGGGTGGAGATTTGGTTGTTGAACTTTTTGCCGGACTGCCCGGTGTCGGCGCATTACTGGCCAAAGGCGGACGATGGGTCGTTAAAAAGGGCAACCGGATAATTACGCAAAAATTATTTGCTGAACTTTCCAGGTTGCAAAAGCCCAATAGTGTAGACATCATCCCGGGCTCGGAGGTGGAAGAGTTATTGCCCTATTTTCTGGCGCAGGACCTCAGGCGTTACCAAAACGCACGGGTGGCCGGTGGCTTTCAGGGGCTACAGGAAGCGAAACAGAAGATTGTTATCTTCATTGATGAATATGAGATTCTGTGGAAAGACCAGCCGACAAATCTGAAATTAAGAAAACATCCTGTGGATAGCGCCATTAAAGAATTGGTCATGTTGGTCAAGAACGCCCTGTTTGTGTTTTTCTCGCGGGAGAAGCTCCATTGGGCCGTACTGGATGACGACTGGACCGAAGATATGGTGGATGCTCATCATGCCTTGGACGGGTTGGCGGCGGAGGATGCCGATCATTTCTTGAGCCTAATCCCCATTGAAGAACAAGACATCCGGGCGGAGATCGTAAAGAGTGCCAGTATAAAAGATGCGGGCGATACCATCGCAACGGCGCATCCTTTTTTATTGGACCTTCATGCGGACCATTATCTGCATTTAAAATACAATACGCAGCAACCACCGGTTCCGGATGATTTCAAAGTAGAGGGCAGTGGCCGCAATGCCATCACACATGAACTGGTTACCCGTTTTATCCGGGATTATGATGAACGCATGAAATGGCTGCTTATTCGCCTGTCCCCCCTTGATCGTTTCAATAAAAAGATTGCAGAAGCTGTAATCGGGCGATTTAAAATTGGCATTCCGGACGGGGAATTCAACGATATTGTAGAACTGTCTATTTTCTCTCCTATCGCGGATATGGCGGGTTTTTATACCTTGAACGGTTTGGTTCGTGATGTTGTTAGCAGCCTTATTTCCGATGATGAGAAGCGCGAAAGCCATAAGTTCTATGTTGAGTATTTTTTGGGTCAATTCAGATCATCCGAAGAAATGCATCTCTCTGATGAAACTATTTCTGCCTTGGAGCAGGCGATTCAACAGGCGATCGCGCTCAATGATAGTCAATATTTCCAGCCCATTTTGCGGGCGATGGAATTTTTCGAGGGGGAGTATAATTTCTACATGTTGAAAACCGTCCTGGGGACATTGGAAAGTCACCTGATGGAAAGAGAGGTTAGTGAGTCTCAAAAGGTCCGTATTATAGGTTTCTGTTTAAATGTAAGAGCCGCAGGAATGGACTCTGATTATTCACTAATGAAAAAATTTGCCGAACAAGCCGTAGAGCTTGCCCAAGGACTAGGGGACGATATGCTGTTGGCGAAGGCCCTGCAGGCGCGTGGTATCGCTTTAAATGCTATGTGTGATTATCTGGAGGCAGAAAATGATTTAAGACGTAGTTTTAAAGTCATTGAGAGTCAAAATAAATTGACCTCCTACGCTGGGGGCGTTTTGCTGATTGATCTTGCAGATTGTTTGTATGATCAAGAAAAATATGGAGAAGCAGAAAGTCTGTTCAGACAAAGTATGGAAATATTACAGGGGGTGGTTGAAGAAACCCATCCCAAACTTCTCAAAGCTCAAAATTATCTCTCACAAGCGGTTTCTGCGCTTGGGAAATATGAGGAATCTTTCGCGATCAGTAAGGATTATGAAGAGAAAATCAAACGTCTTTATGGCCCTGAGAGTGATAAAATGGCAGATGCGAACAGTCTTGTGGCCCATACCCTGGTCGCGCTTGGAAAGATTAAAAGTGCCGAAATTAGATTCCGCGAAAGCCTGCGCATTGGTGAAGGTGTTTTTGGTCGGGAGCATGCCGGAACATCGCAATCTATATTAAATTTAGCAATCAATGTTATCAAGCTTGGGAAGTATGATGAGGGCGAAGAACTTCTGCGGGAAAGCCTTGCTATCTTTGAAAAAAAATACGGTCCGGACCATGAAAATACTGTAAATCATCTTTATCTATTTGCCAAGCTGTTGCAGAAAGTGGAACGGCTGGAAGAAGCAGAAGATTATTACAATCGCCTTTTAGCTGTTGTTGACAAAGCGGAGAATAAAAACGGCAGCAGATCAATTAAAAACGGCACGGGATCAATAATGTCCCAATTCGATCATGGCGAATTTCTTTGTGAGCAGGAAAGATATGGTGAGGCAGAGATATTATTCAGAAAAGCTCTGGCCACATGTGAAGATTTTTTTGCCGAACAGCCCGACAGAATCTATTGGGCCATATTTAGATTAGCCCTTAGCCTGACTCCTCAAGGTAAACACGCCGACAGTGAAAACCTTTTCCGGAAAATGATGAAAATAGACATCGATATCTCAGAAGGTGACGCGGTTGATCTGGACTTTTTTCTTGCAGAATCACTTTTTCATCAGGAGAAGTATAAAGTCGCAGAGTCCTTTTATTTAAACAGTTTACACCATGCCGAGAAGGCCAATGGCCTTAATCACCGCAATTGTCTTCGTCAGTTAAACCGTCTTGCAACCATTCATCAGAATTTGGGACAATATGAAGTTGCTGAGAAATATTGTCGACGGTCTTTTCAGATTTTTGATCAGGAAGAACAGCCTGAGGAAGAGTTTGTCATCTGGACAACGCGAGAACTGGCGATCAACCTTGATCACCAAAAAAGATATCTGGAGGCAGAAAAATATCATCATAAGTCCATAGAGCAGTCAACAGAGGCTGTTGGGGTTGGTCATAAAAACACCCTTTTTGCTGTTATTAGACTCTCCGACAACCTCATGGAACAACAGCGTTGGATAGATGCGATACCGTTATTGAATTACCTTCTGGGGAGTGGCAAGGCGCGTGAGGTCCTAGGAATTCAGTGGCGTGCTAAACTATTGTGGAACTTGGCAAATTGTTTGGAAAATCAGGGACTTATAGAAGAATCAGAAGAGAATATCAGAGAATCCTACGCGTTATATGGCGAGGAATTGGGATATGATCATGAAACTAGCCTTACTCTTCTTGATAGTCTTGTCCATAATTTGAATCTCCAAAAACGATTTGATGACGCCATAGCCATCTGTGAGAAAGCTATGCAGGCCTATGAAAAGAAGGGTGAACTTTCCATAATCAGTGTCGCTTATTTGCGCAGCAAACTGGGTTTCGCCCATTGTGAAATAGGGAATTATGATCAGGCCTTAACGCATATTCAAGCGGCAATTGACCGATTTTCAGAGGAAAATAAAGGCGATTATGTTTTTGCACTGGAAATTTCGAAAGCCCGGCTAGGATGGTTGCATTTCAGGATGGGGAAGCCGGACTTGGCTCTGGGTCTGATTGTGCTGAGCTATGATAACATCTATAAAGATAAAAATACCTCTAGACCAAAACTTGCCGTGGTGACAGACCTCTACGCCGCATTTTTGGATGCCATCGACAAACCTCTGGATGCCGCGCAAATCAGGAAAAATCTGACATCTTTTAAGTAATGCAGGGAGTAAATTCTGGTCCCTAAACGGTATTATTCGTGTCGGCTTTCTCCCGCCAGATCAGGTCGGCGATTCTAAGAAAATTTTGGCTGAGGGTTGGAACTTCTGCAAAGAGGACTTCTATTTCGTCCATGTCCACACATCCTGACGTATGAACGCCAAAGGTAATACGGGACAGGGTATCCCCACACAGGACCGTCGCATTCACCCGGTAGTAATCCGTTATGCCCTCGGAATTTTTGCGTACCTCAAGGACATGGGGTTCCTTAAGCTCGTCACAGATGGCCTGATAATAGGCTTTATCCACATCCTCAACTAAAACCAGTTCATCGGGATGGTCCACTAAAAATAACCGCCCGTAGGGACTGATGTAGTTTGCACAGTAAAAGGCCAGATAGTCGGCAATATGTTTCGGCCTTAAATCTAAGGTTAGCTCATTGTTTAATTCTATGATCTCCATCTCGCCGCCGGTGAAGGGATATATTTTATCTTCCTGTATCAGAAAATATCCAAATTTTGTCTGGCCATCAATTTCGAGCCGAAGTTCAAAATGCCAGGCGTCCTGATAAAAGGGCGGCTGCCAGCACCGCAGGGTCACATTCTCCCCATCGGAAAAATAAGGCATCCAATAGAGTTGCTCCACTTGTTCCAAAAGGGATGCCTTCTCATCCTCGGGGACCTCTTGCCAGCGTTCAGCAGAAATCGGATGACTATGCAGACGGCGGTCCAGATCCGCCTCTCTGGTTATTGAGGGATAAGAGGTTCCGGTTCGGCCTTTTCGTGGTCCCTGTCGCCTCAATTTGGCTAACGGGTCATGGCGTCGGAAAATACGTTGAGACCGTCCGATCTGTTTGACGTCTTCTGCATCACGGTAAAAAGGGTTTTGGTCAAATAAACCTTTGAAGGGCTCATCCTCCAGATAATTTGGCTTTTGCACAATGACAGGACTGTCCCCGCCGATACTTAATACCATTTCGCTACGGTCAAGGCGTCGGATTTCTCCCGCTGAGCCATAGCCGCTCACATCATGGACTGCCCGGGCCGCAAGTTCCGTCGTCTGGCCAAAAAATTGTTGTACGGCACAGTTGTTAAGGATGGTTTCCCAACTGACGGGATAGAGTTTTTTTATTTGTGACAGGTCCTGCCAGAAACTCCACACTTTCACGCCGTATCCTCTCAACAGGGTGATGGCGTCTTCGATTTGAGGCATATGGCCAAGCTGGGCGGCCTCATCCAATATCATCAACGTTGGTGTTTTTGGACGAATTGTTCGGCAACTGATGGCAGAGACAATTGTACTCAACCATAATCGCATCAAGGCCTTATGTGATGTGAGTTTTTCAGGCGGGATCACCAGATATAGCGTGATTGGTTTGTTTTCAACAATGTCATCCAGTGAAAAGGTTGACTTAATCAGGTTCTTCTCAAGCAGGCGGCCTTTGAGAAAGCTCAACATAGACTGGGCATGGGCCCAGTAACCGCCAACAGTGCTGTCAGCAGGATTTAAGACCAGACCAGCCTGACTTTTTAATATTTCATCATTTCCTTTCATGACCTCCTCACCAATTTTGCCCAAGGCTTCCGGCCCTTGACCAATGATTCGTCGGGTCTCCAGCAGGGTCCATTTTTCCGGCGGAAGTGTTCTGAATTGATAAAGAATAATAAAAACGATCAACTGATAGCCCATTCGTGGCCAGAAGACCTCGCGGGCGGTTGCCAATTCTTCCCCTGCCAGTATGGCGGCGAGCATTTCCGTATCTTCAATGAGGCTATCGGACGTTGGGGAAATAAAATCCAGCGGGTTAAATCTTGCCCTGTCCAGACGGGAGGCATCGGTTATTTCAAACGGGTCTAATACCACAACTTTTTGTCCCATTTCCCGACGCCTGCGGGCGGTTACCGCGTAATTCTCACCCTTTGGGTCGATAACAACGATTGGGCCGGGGTAGCGCAGCAAGGCAGGAATGATGGAGCTTACGCCCTTTCCTGTGCCCGTGGGGGCGATGGTTATCAGATGACCTTCTTCCTCCTGAAGAATAGGTTCCAGAAACTGGCTTGGTTTCTGATAATCCCGTTCCGAATGAAAGCCAAATATTTTCTGACGGGCGACCGTTTCCAGTGACCAGCCAACCAATAATCCCTGATCCGGTAAACTGCTTGATACTTTTCGTGTCACGGGTCGTTCCTTTTTAAATTTTTAGGGAAATATTTAGGGTAAACGGCAGGTCAGAAAGGAGGCTTTCACTTTCTTCCATCATAATCATACCATCGGGCTGAATAGAAAAGTCGGCTATGGATAGCACGTTGCTGTAATATATTAAGGTAGAATATCGGGTGCTTCCTTCAGGATTGGCAACCGTGACACAGGGTTCTCTGAATAAATCATTCAGGGAATCACAACCGAAAAAATCTCCCGCCCATATGGATTGCGGGATTGCGGGGTCTTCTCTGTTCCGCAAAACATAAAACGGGCCTGATTCACCATGAACAAAAAAGCAAAAAAAGCAGAGATAATCCAGAATATGTTCGGGGGCAAGAATAAGAGATATTTTTGAATTAAGGACGTGAATAGGATGTGAAAGCCCATTGAGGAAATGAAAGGTATTTTCTTTATCTTCTGGTGAATAATGCTGAAGATAATATAGATTTATTTTCTCATCCTCGCCCAGATTATGGCTGATGCAGATGAGATTTACATTTTGGTAAAACGGCGGCGTACAAGTCCAGAAAACGGGAGGGGCAACCTCCTTCGGCATATTGGGCAACGGGGGAATGGCTTTTCCCAGAAATCTCTTTTGCTGTGGATTGGCAATCTTCCACGGTGAATTGTTAAATTCAAATCTCACAATATTATATATCCCTGACATCATTACAACAAAGCGGATTATACAATCCTATCTGCTCAGCTAATATGACCAAGATATTGTTCTCAATAACAAAGTCAAGCAAACACCTGTCCAGGGGGGGGGCTGGTTCATTAACTTTAAGGTGGTTCTAAAAAACTGTGCAGTCTGTTAAGGGGTGTCCGAGTATAGAATCGGAGACGTAAAATGATGAAGAGCCGGACCATATTCAGGCGTTGCACTACGAATAAAGCCGGTCCTTTCTGGCTCATGTTAAGGACTTTCTGTGGCTTTCAGTTCAGACTCGATGTGAAGGCAGAGTTTGATGGCAGCTTGGGAGTCGGATTTCAGGTCTTCTGTGATGAGGATGTCTAAACTGTCGAGGAATAAACCGTTGATGGCAGAATCCAGCCCCTTGTCCTGTTGGCTATTCAGCAGCCTTTTGAACCAGCCGGCGATCTCGGAGGCCAGGGGCCAGCCAAATGTGGTGGCCTGGGTCTGGATGCGGTAGCAGACCCGACAGGACTCAGTCAGGTTTCCTTCGGCCAGTGATTCTTTCAAGTCCCGAATATGGGCCTTTAATATTTCATCATAGGTATCACTCGCGTCATCAATGACGGCCTGAGCCTGGCGCAGCATCTTTTGCTGTTGGGGGGTATAATTATTCATCACCATTTAAGCTCTCTTTTGATCCTGAGGGACGCCATCCTCATTTTTGTCGGCTTCCTCTGTGCTGGGGGCGGGGTTTTCCTTGCGCCGCTCATTGGTGCTAAAAGCCCCCCGCATGCGACGTCGGCGGTCGGGTCCGGCATAGACATCGGTATCAATAAAATTGCGCTGACTGAAGAGGGCATTGCCCAATTTTTCCATAATCTGGTCCGGGGATACCGGCTTGGCCAAAATCTCGGTTACCCCGGCGTCCCTTGCTTGAATAATCGACTTCAGCCCGGTGAAGGCGGTGCAGAGAATAATAGCGGATTTTTGATTTGGCTGCTCTTCTGACCCGCGAATATGTCGGGTCAGGTCCAGGCCATTTTTCTCGCTCATCATATTGTCGACAAAAATACAATCAAATCTGTGATTATCCAATAAGAGGATCGCCTCAGCATTGCTGGCGGCAAGGCGCACGGAGGAGACCTCAAACATCTCAAGGATGGACCGGGTGATTTTTGCTAAAAAAACATCATCATCAACGATGAGGATTTTTTTATGTGTAAATTCCGACTTAATTGATCTAATCCCTAGTCATTATTGGCTTTAAGAGCCCTTAAGGCGCCCAAAGGCGCTGATCTGAAAGTGTATAAAATAATAAAATCATTGGCAACTAGAAGAAAGACATAGGTCGGTCATAAGCCGTACTCAGATAGACCGTGTCATTATAGGGGGGAGAGATTAATATCTGCTAAATTTTCAGGAGAGTTTTGAAGGTATCATCCAGAGTTTTTATGACCTTGGCATTGGCCTCATAGGCATGGCGGGCTCTTCTCAATTCTGAAATTTCAACGGGCAGGGAGACATTGGGCATATCAACCGCGCCCTGTTCATTGGCAAAAGGCGAGGTCGGATCATAGACGGACAGGCTGGCCGGGGATACCGGGGCCCCGGTGGCCCGGACGCCGCCGCCGGCTGTGGTGGTTTGGGCCACCCGCTGGGGGCTGTAACCTGCCCTGAAGGTCTGCCGGGGGCCGGTGGTGCCCTTGGGGGAGGAGGCGACACGGGCATTGACGATATTGCTCGCCGCCACGTTTAAGCGGGTGCTGGAAGCAATTAAGCCTGATACACTTGTCTGCAGCGCCTTGAACATTATGTTCTTTCCCTGGAATGCGGTCCTCTGACCTGATTCCCTGAACTATAGGGGGGCAAGTCTAATAATGGCTTAATAAAAGATAAAGATTGTATCTATGTCATGGCCCTAAATTTCCGCCGCCTTAGCTAAGGCATGGGCCAGGTTCAGGGATCCCTGCAGCCGATTCTCAATCTTCGCCCATTTGCGGACATAGACCAGCCGGTGATCAGAGCGCAGCTTGGTGACCGTGGACTGGGCGCTGATGAACTCAACCAGACCGGCCGGATTGGCAAATTTTGATTTGCGGAAGGTGACAATGGCGCCCTTGGGGCCGGTTTCGATTTTCTCAATCCCGGCCAGGCGGCAGAAATGCTTGATCAGGATGATTTTCAGCAGATGCTCCACCTCCTCGGGCAGGTCACCAAAGCGGTCAATCAGTTCGGCACCAAAGCCATCAATTTCCTGACGGTTGCTGAGGTCGGCCAGCCGTCGGTAGAGCGACATGCGCAGGTTCAGGTCGGGCACATAGCTTTCAGGTATCAGCACCGTGGCCCCCACATTGATCTGGGGCGACCAGACGCCGTCGATTTCTTCATCGGTGATGCCGGTCCGGGCCTGGGCCACGGCTTCTTCCAGCATCTGCTGATAGAGCTCCATGCCGACTTCCTTGATATGGCCCGACTGTTCTTCGCCCAGCAGGTTGCCGGCGCCGCGGATATCAAGGTCATGACTGGCCAGGCTGAAGCCCGCGCCCAGGGTGTCCAGGGTCTGCAGGACCTGCAGGCGTTTTTCCGCCTGGGGCGTCGGCAGGCGGCGCGGTTCCAGGGTCAGATAGGCATAGGCGCGGATTTTCGAGCGACCAACCCGGCCGCGCAACTGATAGAGCTGGGCCAGACCGAACATATCCGCCCGGTGAATGACCATGGTATTGGCGGTCGGAATATCCAGACCCGATTCGACGATGGTGGTGGAAATCAGCACATCATATTTGCCGTCATAGAAAGCATTCATGATGTCCTCGATCTGGGTCGGGGGCATCTGGCCGTGGGCGGTGACAGCCTTGACTTCGGGTACATGTTCTTTCAGGAAATCTTCAATTTCCTTCAGGTCGGCGACCCGGGGACAGACGTAAAAACTTTGGCCGCCCCGGTAATGTTCCCGCATCAGGGCTTCGCGGATCACCAGGCTGTCCATGGGCAGGACAAAGGTCCGGATCGCCAACCGGTCCACCGGCGGGGTCGCAATCAGGCTCAGGCCGCGCATGCCACTCATGGCCAGCTGCAGGGTGCGCGGGATCGGGGTCGCGGTCAGGGTCAGCACATGAACGTCATGTTTCATCTTTTTCAGGCGTTCTTTATGGACCACGCCAAAATGCTGTTCCTCATCAATGATGATCATGCCCAGGTTCTTGAAACGAATGGTTTTGCTGAGCAGGGCATGGGTGCCGATGACGATCTCGCAGGTGCCCCTTTCCATCTCGTCCTTGGTCAACTTCTGGATTTTGGACGGCACCAGCCGGGACAGATGGCCGATTTTCACCGGCAGGCCTTGGAAGCGATCAGTAAAGGTCTTAAAATGCTGACGGGCCAGCAGGGTGGTTGGGGCGATGACCGCCACCTGATAGCCCTCCATGACCGCCAGAAACGCCGTGCGCAGGGCAATTTCGGTTTTACCAAAGCCCACATCACCACAGATTAGCCGGTCCATGGGCTTGCCACTGCCCAGGTCTTTGATCACATCGGCGATGGAGCGCAACTGGTCATCGGTTTCCGTATAGGGGAAGCGGGCGCAGAATTCATCATATAGGCCTTCGGGTGGCAGAATGACGGCCCCTTTGCGCAGGGCCCGTTGGGCGGCAACCTTGATTAACTGGTCGGCCATATCCCGGATGCGCATTTTCAGCTTGGCTTTACGACCCTGCCAGGCGACACCGCCCAGCTTGTCCAGCTGGCCGTCGCTGCCCTCGGAGCCATAGCGGCTGAGGATTTCGATATTTTCCACCGGCACATAAAGCTTGTCGCCGCCGTGATAGGTCAGGTGGACACAGTCATGGGCCGCGCCACTCACGTCAATGGTGAGCAGGCCCTCATAACGGCCGATGCCGTGGTCCAGATGGACCACCAGGTCGCCGGGGGTGATGGCCGAGGCTTCGCTGATGAAATTTTCTGCCTTGCGGGATTTGCGGACCTTGCGCACCAGGCGATCGCCGAGGATATCCTGCTCGGCGATGATCACCAGATCTCCGGTGTCAAAGCCATGTTCCAGCGGCAGGACGATCAGGCCGATGGTGCCCGGTGCCAGGTTTTGCCGCCCAGATTTAACCTGGGCCCAACTGTCCAGCTCCAGATGGTTGGCCATGCCGTGCTCTTTCAGCACCAGGGCCAGCCGGTTCTGTGATCCGGCACTATAGGAGGCGATCAGGACCTGTCTGCCCTGGCCCTGCAGCTTGACACAATGCTGGCGCAGGGCGTCATAGACATTCTGTTTCGGGTCATGGCGTTCGGGGGCAAAATCCCGGCCGACCTTGCCGTCCAGCTCCATATGATTGGTGGCGGGGGGGGCGCGGAAGCTGGTGAACTGATGAATTTTCCGGGCTTCGCACCAGGTCTGCCACTGGTCGGCGGTCAGGTATAATTTTTCCGGCGGCAGCGGTTTATAGCTCGACAGGTTGGTGGCCGCGCCCTTGCCAGATCTCTTGCTCGATTGACTGTAGGCGTCTTTCCGGGACTGGTAATAGTCCTTGATGGCGGTCAGGCGGTCGGCGAAGGCCTCTGTGGTCAGATGGTCCATGCTGACCGGACAGCCGGGCAGATAGTCAAACAGGGTTTCGAGCTTATAATGAAAATAGGGCAGCCAATGTTCCATGCCCTGATGCTTGCGGCCTTCCTTGACCGCCTCATACAGCGGGTCCTGGTTGAGAACCGTGCCGAATTCCCGCACATAGGCCCCGCGAAAGCGGCGGATGCTGTCCTCGTCCAGGATCACCTCGCTCATGGGCACCAGCGAGATGTCGTCGATCTTGTCGGCGGTGCGCTGGCTGATCGGGTCAAAGCGCCGGATCACGTCGATGGTGTCGCCCCACAGGTCGATGCGGACCGGGGTTTCCTGGCCGGCGGGGAAGATATCAATCAGGCCGCCGCGAATGGCAAAATCGCCATGCTCCATGACGGTGCTGGACCGGGCGTAACCATTGCGGCTGAGAAATGCCGCCATCTTTTCCACATCAAGCTGGTCGCCGACCTTGGCGGAGAAGGACAGGTTACGGAGGGAGTCGCGCTCCGGGATCATCTGGGTGGCGGCATTGATGGTGGTCAGGACCAGCCGTTTGGTTGTCGTTGGTGCCGGGTCCCAGACCAGACGGCTCAGGGTCGCCATACGGCTGGCGCTGATGTCGGGATTGGGTGATACCCGGTCATAAGGCAGGCAGTCCCAGGCCGGGAAGGTGAGGATTTCAGTCTCCGGCGAGAAGAAGGCCACCAGGTCGGCCAGGTTGCTCATGCGGTGATCATCACGGGCAATATGCAGCAGGGTATTTGGCCCTTCAGAAGACTTGCCAGGATTCAGCAGTTGGGCCAGGAACAGCGCGTCCATGCCCTCGGGCGTGGACGCCACCTGCAGCGGCACCTCGGCGTTTATGAATTGCTCGGTTTTATTCACGTGATAATCTTGAGGTAATCGAGGGCTTGTAGCATGTCCATAACATCATTCTGTAAATGTTCCGGAGCCGGGGCGTCCTTGGTGATCCAGGCGACAATTTTCAGGTCCGGTTCGCGCAGCAGATTCTCATAGCGGTCCAGTTGCGGCACACTGAGTCCGTCCACATGGCGGTCGGCGAAATGGCCCAGCAGGATATCAGCTTCCTTGATGCCCCGGTGCTGGCTTCTGAATTTCAGCCGTTTGCGGCGAATCACGAGGGACTCGCTGTCGTCGATAGCGGGTTCGATAAAGCCGGGGGCATCAAATGAGGGCATAGCTGCTACAATCTATTGTGGGTTCAGGGTTAAAGGTTTAGGGTAGTGATAGGAAAAATAGCAACATGAATCAAATATAAACGCATGCGTCCAGAAATATTATATCCCTTTTTTGCCGATACGATCAGTCTGCCCGGTGTCGGCGGGCGGATTGCTACCCTGCTGGAGAAAATCATCGGCCGCCGGGTGCTGGACCTATTCTGGCATTTGCCGGTGGATATCATCGACCGCAGTGCCAGTCCGGCGCTGACCGATATCACCTATGACCAGATCGTCACGGTTGAGGTGACCATCGATGACCATGATATTCCACCCCGGGGCAGCAAGCGGCCCTACCGGGTCTGGTGCCATGATGATACGGGCAAATTGCAGCTGATCTTTTTTCATGTCAAGGGCGACTATATCCAGCGCCAACTGCCCGAGGGCGAGCTGCGCCTGATCAGTGGCCGGGTCGAGGTCTATAATTCCCAGCTTCAAATGACCCACCCGGACTATATGCTGCTGCCGGAACAGCGGGGCCAGATTCCCGGGGTCGAGCCGGTCTATCCGCTGACCGCCGGCATCAGTGGCAAGGTCATGGCCAAGATTGTCCGGGGTGCCCTTGACCGTTTGGTCGACCTGCCCGAATGGCAGGATGCGCCCTTGCTGAAACGGGAAGGCTGGCCCAGCTGGATTGAGGCCATGAAAAATGCCCATCAGCCAGAAAGCCCGGCGGACCTGTTGGCGGCTAGCCTGGCCCGGACCCGGCTGGCCTATGATGAATTTCTGGCCAACCAGCTGGCGCTGGAGATCATGCGCCGGCAGAATCAAAAGAAAAAAGGCCGGTCCCTGATCGCCAAGGGTCCCCTGAAACAACAGCTTTTGGATAACCTGCCCTATCAGTTGACCGGGGCCCAGGTGCGCAGTGGGGCGGAGATTGAACAGGACCTGGCCCAGCCTTTTGCCATGATGCGCCTGCTGCAGGGCGATGTGGGCAGCGGCAAGACCGTGGTCGCGCTGCTGGCTATGCTGGTGGCGGTCGGCAACGGGGTCCAGGCGGCGATGATCGCACCGACCGAAATATTAGCCCGTCAGCATTATGCCGGCCTGTGCCAGATGACGACAGGCATGGAAGTGCGGGTCGCGATCCTGACCGGCCGGGACAAGGGCAAGGCCCGGGCCCTGCTGCTGGACGATCTGCAGGCGGGCAAGATTGACATTCTGGTCGGCACCCATGCCCTGTTCCAGAAAGATGTCCACTATCATGACCTGGGGTTTGCGGTCATCGATGAGCAGCACCGATTCGGGGTTGAGCAGCGCATGGCCCTGTCGGCCAAGGGGCGGCCGGGCACGACCATGGATGTGTTGGCCATGACCGCGACGCCGATTCCCCGGACCCTGACCCTGACCGCGTACGGCGATATGGATGTCTCGCAGCTGACAGAAAAACCACCGGGACGCAAAGCCATTGATACCCGGGTCGTGCCCCTGAACCGGCTTGATGATGTGGTTCAGGGCATTCGCCGGGCGGTGGACGCTGGCACCCGGGCCTTCTGGATCTGCCCGCTGGTCGAAGAGTCCGAGGTGCTGGACTTGGCGGCAGCAGAAGAGCGCTTTCGCCATTTGGAACAGATTTTCGGCCCCCGGGTCGGGCTGGTTCACGGCAAGATGAAGGCGAAAGAAAAAGATGCGGTCATGGACCATTTTGTCCGGGGCGAGATTTCTGTGCTGGTAGCGACCACCGTGGTTGAGGTCGGAGTCGATGTACCCGAGGCCAGCATCATGGTGATTGAGCATGCGGAAAGATTTGGCCTGTCCCAATTACACCAGTTGCGCGGCCGGGTCGGGCGGGGGATGGAAAAATCCACCTGTTTACTACTCTATGGTGCCTTAAAGGGTGAGGCGGCAAAAGCCCGTCTGAAAATCATGCGGGAGACCGATGACGGTTTCCTGATCGCCGAAGAGGACCTGCGCCTGCGCGGGGCCGGAGAATTGCTCGGCACCCGGCAAAGCGGTATGCCTGACTTCCGGGTCGCCAGTATTGAGGAGCATGGTCCTCTGATCGCCATGGCCCGGGATGATGCCCGGCTGATCCTGGAAAAAGACCCGGACCTGAACAGTGACCGTGGCCGGGCGCTGCGGGTTCTGCTGTATCTGTTTGAACGGGACGAAGGGGTTAAATACCTGACTTCAGGCTGAGGAGCTTCAGTCTTCTTTTCGGGGCAGGTTGCTGGGGTCGACCAAGCCGGCTGAGATGACATATTTTGCCCCCTCATCGGGGCTCATGTCGAGCCGGATAATATCTTTCCGGGGCACAAATAACAGAAAGCCCGATGTGGGATTTGGCGTTGTCGGCAGGAAGACATTGACCACGTCATGGCTCAGCTTTTCCTGTATTTCTCCGGTATTTTCCCCGGAGATGAAGGCGATGGCCCACAGGTCCTTGCGCGGATATTCGATCAGCACCACTTCCTGAAAACTGCCTTTATTTTCGGAAATTACGGTCTCGAAAATTTGCTTCAGGGTGTTATAAACGCTACGGATTACCGGCATGCGGTTGAGCAGTCGCTCGCCGACCCGGATCAGATATTTGCCGAGAAAATTGGCGGCAAAAAATCCGAGCACTGTCAGCATCAAAAACAGAAACACCAGGCCCAGGCCCGGCAGGGGGAAGGGCAGATAGGTTTCGGGGTTATAGGCATCGGGGATCAGGGGTTTGACGTTGCGGTCAATCAGGTCAATGAACGCCAGAGCCAGATAGATGGTGATCCCCACAGGTGAGGCGACGACAAGGCCGGTGATGAAATAGGTTTTCATCCGCTGGAACAATGTTTTTTTTGGGGGTGTCATCTGATCTTCAGGCATATATTCTGGTCCGGTAATTGGTGTATTTTATAGTTTCAATAGGGCCACATTGGCAGGCATATGGGGCAGGAATATGTCTGTTCACAGTTCTTTTGTGTACATGCGGTAATTTTTGTAGCGCCAGCAGCCGATGGTCTCGAGCATTTTTGTCAGGCGGGTGTTGTCTTCCAGGACCCAGGACAGCTCCGCGTGGGTGCAGCCGGCCTTTTCCGCCTGCTGGCGGCATTCCTCTATCAGGGCAAAGGCCATGGCCCCGCCGACAACGGTATTCTGGAATTCTTTCCGGACCCCCATCAGGGGCACCCGTACGGTTTTATAGGTCGGGTTCACTTTCAGCCGCCACAATAGCTTGAAGATGCCAAGGGGGAGTAATTTTCCGTCGAGATCCGCAATAATTTCATTGAGGTTGGGCAGGGTCACCATCATGGCCATGGGCACGCCGTCATATTCGGCAATATAGGTGAAATTCGGCCTGATTAGAAGTTTCAAATCCTTGATTGTTTTGGCCAGTTCGGCATCGGTGAAGGGCAGGGCCATCCAGTTTTCCGACCAGGCATCGTTAAAGATATCGAGGATGGTTTTCATATCCTGTTCATAATTTTTCATATTGATCTTACGCAGTCGGACTTTGCCATCCCGCATGCTGCGCTTGATCAGTTTATTGATGGTCGGGGGCAATACGTCCTTGTCAAATCTCAGGTAATAGGCCCAGAGGTCCTTGATTTTCTCCATACCGTAGGCAGACATCAGGTCCTGGTAATAGGGCAGGGCGTGATTCATCATCAGGCTGGGCGGGGTATCAAATCCGTCGACCAGCATGCCGGCTTCTTCATTGATCGACAGGCTGAAGGGGCCGATCACCTTGGTCCGGCCGTCACTTTTCAGCCAAGCCATGGCGGTGTCCAGCAGCGCCCCGGCGGCCTTCTGGTCATTGATGCATTCAAAAAAGCCGAAATGGCCAATTTTCTCCTGATGCCGTTGTTCCACAAGCTCATCAATCTGTGCCGTGATCCGGCCGACAACCACCCCGTCTTTGAGCGCGAGCCACAGTTTGGCCCGGGCATGTTCAAAATAAGGGTTCTTCTTCTGGTCCAGGACCTCCATCCGTTCCATGACCAGGGGGGCAACCCAGTTGGGGTCGTCTTTATAGAGGCTCCAGGGCAATGTGACGAACCGCTTCAGGTCCTGTTTGCTGGTCACTTCTTTGATGGTGATTGGTGTCGTCATATGAGGTCTCTTAATCTGAGTTATTCTTCTGTGAGCAGGATGAAAGACAGGCCGGTGAGGAAAAATAGTAAAAAGGGCAACCAGGCACCAACCAGCGGGGGCACCGCGCCATACTGACCGAGGGCGACAAACAGGTTGTTGATAACAAAATAGCCAAAACCCATAGCTCCGGTCAGGGCAATACGGGCGAACAGTCCACCGCCCCGATGCAGTCCGAAAGCTGCCAAGCCCGCCAGAAGGGGCATCAGCAAGGTGCTGAGGGGTGAGACAAATTTTTGATAGAGCATGGTTTCAAAGCCTGCGGTATTGTGGCCTTCTTTCTTGAGCTGAGTAATGGCGGTCCTGAGCCGTTGCAAATTCACCTGATCCGGCTTGAGGGCCAGGGCGATGAACCGTTCCGGCAGAATGCCCGTTTCCCAGACCAGATTTTCCATGGGGGTCACTTTCAGGGTCCGGATGTCAAATTCCCTGACCTCAAACATGGTCCACTTTCCATCGCGGTAGACGGCAAAATCAGCCTTGATTAGGGATGTGATGCGCAGGTCTTTATCCCGGATATACTGGGTGACCTTGTCCAGTAGCAGGATGCTGCCGTTGCGGCTGGCACTTTCCGCCTTGATCAGGTTATTGCCATCATTGACCCAGGTATCATAGACTGTATCCGGTGCCGGGGGCAGGTCAGTGGCATATTTATTTTCTTTCCAGTTGCGAAGCTCCGCCTTGGCCCCGATGGTCACGGTCTCGGTGAAGACAAAATGCAGGGCGCCGATCAACAGGGATACCATGATCATGGGTGTGATAATTCTGAACGCCGACCAGCCGGCGGTTTTCATGATGATAATTTCGCTGTGCACATTGAGGCCGGCCAGGCACATGATGGCAGATAGCAGGGCGACAAAGGGCGAGAACAGCGAGAGTAAGGTTGGGGTTCTTAAGGTAACATAACGCCAAAGGTCTGTGTAAACCGCGCCTTCTCCGGCCAGAATATTATCAGATTCTGACAATAAGTCGAGCATTTGCAGCGTCGCCACCAGCCCACACAGAATAAAAATATAGCGGCTGGCAAACAGTTTGGCCACATAGATGTCCATACTACCCGGATTAATGATCCCTCCCAGGTGGCTGGAATATTTGAGAAATCTTTCCATCTTAATTTACCGCCCGTAACCGGTTGATCATGCGGCTTATGGCATCGACTGTTACTTCGTAGATAATTTCAATCCTTCTCAGCGGCAGGCCGCCGACTTTGTAGGTCCCAATGTAATATAATCGGGCGGTGAGTAGGATCAGCAACAGCGTCGGCAGCCAGATCACCAGCCAGGGAGAAACATCCCCGGTGGCGGAAAATCCCAGGCCAAATTCCAGAATTTTGTGGTAAATCAGCAGAATGACAACCCCGACCGTAATGCCAAGTGCCCGGCCGGACCGTTTGGCCACCAGCCCGAGCGGGACCGCCAGAAACGGAACAATCAATATCGAGAGAGCACGGGCGGTGCGGGAATGGATCATGGCAATGATCTCCGGGTCATCACTGTTGCGTGCCTGCCACAGTTCAAGGATGGTCATTTCCTTGGCTTCTTCGCCCCGCTCCCGGAAGGTGGCGAAATTGGGTACGGCCAGTGGCAGGTCATGCAAATCAAAATTAACAATACTGGGGCGGCTTTGGGTGATGTCCAGGTCAATCAGAGTTCCATCATAGAGCCTGAGGATCATATAGCGTTTGTCGGGCGAGATAAAAAAGTTGCCTTTTTTGGCGCTGATGGACTGAATGCGGCCGTCGGCGGATTCTTTCTGGGCGAAAATATCAAT
This sequence comes from Alphaproteobacteria bacterium, assembly GCA_002401455.1. Classification (GTDB taxonomy): domain Bacteria; phylum Pseudomonadota; class Alphaproteobacteria; order Sphingomonadales; family Emcibacteraceae; genus Paremcibacter. Next base: position 23,595 of record NVTE01000009.1, on the reverse strand, counting down.
CAGTTCCCGGCCTGAATCCCGGGATTCTTCGATCCGCAGGGTCAGGCCATTGCCCAGCGAGGTAAATTCTCCGGCCTTGATGCTGGCCCCCAGGGCCCCGCTTCGGATGTCAAAGACCAGACCCTGATAGGTATAACGGCTATAGGGCTGGACAAAGCCGACCACGATGACATTGACGATCAGCAGGATGACGGCGATATAAATGCACGATACGATCAGCCGGTTGAGGCTCATGCCCGCCGCCAGCATGGCGTCCAGTTCGCTGTTGAGTGCAAATTTGCGGACCGCCAGCAATACCCCCAGAAACATGGACAGGGGCAGGACCAGGGTCAGATACTGGGGCATCAGATTGCCCAGCATGCGCCAGACAATATCAATCGGTCCGCCCTGATTGATAACAAAATCAAACAGACTGAGCATTTTTTCAAGCAATAGCAGCAGCGCCGATATGCCGAGCGTTACGAACAGGGGGACAATTATTTGCCGTAATATATATATATCAATTTTTTTCAGCATTAAGTCGCTTTTAATCTTGATTTAGCCTAATTTCAAACTAATAGCTTTTGGTATAGAATAATATAGTCAAAAGAAAATATTTTTTTACCTCATGAATGGATTTTATGGTTTTTATGAGGCCAAAAATAATAAGTAATATTAAATAATAAAACACTTATACTAAAACAATGGAAGTGCAGTTGGGAATTATCGCTATTTTAAGCAGTCCGTCCTCATTTAAAGGGACCGGGGAGATGGACAGGATTCGTGCCGTCATCGCCAACGGATCGGGCATCTTCCATTATGAGGTCGAAAAGCATAAGGATATTGCCGAAGCCCTGACCCGGTTTCAGCAGGCGGAGGTCGAGGCGATTGTAATCGTCGGCGACCGGGCCCTTACCTCTGCCATCTTTGAACATATCATTGAAAAAGAGATGTTGAAGAAGATGGATATTCCCCTGGCCATCCTGCCAGCGGGCGACAATAATATCGTCGCCGGTAATCTTGGTGCAAACCAGACCGAACCCCACCTCGCCCTGAAAACCCTTTTGGCGCATCATCAAAAGGGCGATTTGCTGACCCGGGTGACAGAATATCCCCTGATCAAGCTTGAGGGGGTCAGAGGGATTGGGTATCTGTATGGGCTTTTCTTTTGCGCTGGCGATATCATCAAGCGAAAAAGAGTATTCCAGGGTAAAATATCCGCCCGTGGTTTTCTGTACCGCATGCGCACCGGGCTGAATGTCATCGCATTGATTCAGAAGGCCTACCGCAGCGCCCTGGGAAAGTTCAGCCTTGACGAGGCCATCCGCATTAACCGCAATCAGCGGGGCGCCGTTGTCGGGCATTTTTTCATGGTCCTGATCACCACTCTTGATCAGGCCTTCTGGGGCATCTCTATCGGACCAAAGGGGGGCACAGAGCACACCTTGGGGCACCGTCAGGATAAAGCGCATTTCATCAGTGTTGAAAATACACCCCAGGCGGTTCTGGAAACCGGCAAGCTTATGCTGCGGGGCAATTATGACGGCATAGATCACGCGGGCAATATCATTGCCGAGATTCAGCATGCGCGGATTGTGCTGGAGACTCCATTTGTCCTCGACGGCAGTTATTATGAGGCCGATGAGGCCGGTGAACTGTTCGTGACCGTGACAGAGCGCCTGAAATTCATCAGATTAAGCTAGGGCCAGGTTAAGCTGTGGCCCGGGCGGAGACTTCCTGGATCAGGCCCAGTTTTTTGCCGACCAATTCGAATTTTTCCAGCATAAAGTCAATCTGCTCAAAAGTATGAGCGGCAGACAGGCTGCAGCGCATCAGATTGAGGCGGTTTGGCGTTGCTGGCGGCAGGGCCAGATTGACATAAACGCCTTCCTTGAGCATTTCGCCCCAGAAAGCAATGGCGGTATTCTGGTCGTCGACGATGATGGCGGCGATGGGGCTTTCCCCGGTGGTGCCCATGGTAAACCCGATTGATTTCAGCCCTTTGTTGAGCTTCCTGGAATTATCCAGCAGTTTGCTGCGCAGATTGGTGCTGGCAATCAGTTCCAGGGCCTTAGTGGCCGAGGCGACCACAGACGGCGGCAGAGAGGCGGTGAAGATATAGGGTCGGCAGACCAGGCGCAGGGCCTCGAATTTCGGATGGTTGGAGACACAATAGCCGCCAATGGTGCCGACGCTCTTGCTGAAAGTACCGATGATGAAGTCGACCTGATCCTCAACGCCCTGTTCCTGGGCGACACCGCGACCGGTTTCGCCGAAGACACCAATGGAATGGGCTTCGTCCACCAGGACATAGGCCTTGTGATCTTTGGAAATTCTGGTCAGTTCTTTCAGGGGAGCCTGATCACCGAGCATGCTATAGACGCCTTCGAGCACCACCAGAATGCCGGCTTCCGGGTCATCCCGGCGGATACGGGTCAGACGTTTATCAAGATTTTCCGGGTTATTATGCTTGAAACGGACGACGGTGGCGTTGCCCATGGCACAGCCGTCATAAATGCTGGCATGACTGTCGGCATCAATGACCACATAGTCTTTAGGCCCGGCCAGGGTGGAGATAACGCCGAGATTGGCCTGATACCCGGTGGAAAAAACGATGGCATGGTCGGTACCGTAGAATTCTTTCAGGGTGGTTTCCAGTTGCTTATGGCTGTTATAGGTGCCATTGAGGACTCGCGAACCGGTGGTGCCAGTGCCCTGGGTGCTTAAGGCTTCTTGGGCGGCGGCGATACATTCCGCATTAAAGGTCATGCCCATATAATTATTGGTGCCGGCAAGGATGGTTTCCCGGCCATTGATAATGGCGGTCGTCGGCGACAGAACTTTTTCCATGCTGACGGTGAAAGGATTGGCAGCCCCGTCGGGCAGGCTGTTGTAATCCTTCAGGATCGGGTCAAATTTATCAAAAAGATCAAGGGTCATTATTCGCTCAGCAATTTCTGTACGGCTTGGGTGAATTGGCCAATTGTTTCCAGGTCAGGAAGCATATTGAGGGGGACAGTGATATCAAACTCGTCTTCAATTTCAGACAGAAGATCCATGACGGTTAGGGAATCAAGCTCCAGATCGACACTGAAGACGGTGTCTTTGTTCAGGGGAACATTCTTATTATTGAAGGGCTTGATGAGCGCGCAAATCTGCTCAAAAATTTCATCGACGCTTTGGGTCATACATTTTTCCATCCGCATTATGGCCAGAACCAAACTTGCAACATCTGTGCTGCAAAATTGAAACCGCTCTCGGTACACTATACTAAATTATGGTCTTTATACCATTTCAAGGTTTTTTCAAACCCCTGTTTCAGGTCTGTTTCCGGTTTCCAGTTTGTCATTCTCATAACATGTGGTCCCCGACATATCCAGTCCGGGTAACATAATTCATTAACTTTATCGGGTGTGACCATGGGGGTATAGCCGAATAATGTCGAAAATAAGACATTGATATGGGCGATAAATTTCAGGATAAATTTGGGAATAACCACTTGAAAAGCTCTGATATCCAGTATGTTTGCGGCTGTTTCATACATGTCCTGATTGGAGTAGCCCTCTGGGGTGCCATCGTCCACATCCAGAATTTGTCCAAAACAGGCCTGATTCTGGGCGACGGCGATCATGGCACGGGCGAGATCCGGGGCATAAATCCAGGAGGCCCGGTTGTTAGCGCCCCCGGGGAGCGGGGTGATTCGACAGGTAACCGCCTTGAATATTTTCAGGGTCTCCATGTCGTGGGGGCCATAAATTCCCGGCGGCCGCAGGATGGTCCAGGGCAGGTCTTGTGCCTGATCGATCAGGATTTCTTCGCCCCGGCGTTTGCTCTGGGCATAGCTCGACAGATGTCTTTCCCGGGCGGCCAGGGAGGACAGCAGGATAAAATGCGGTTGGGCAGTGGATTTATGGATGACGGTGAGTAGGGTCTGGACGCTCAGGCTGTTGACCCGGTCGAATTCCTGGGGTTGGCGGGCCTTGACCAGACCGGCCACATGAAACAGGACATCCGCCGTCTTGATAAGTTTTCCAAGGGCAGGCAGATTGTCCAGGTCGCCTTCGATCCAGGTGATATTGTCGGTTGGGGGCTGGGGCCTGCGGGTCAGAGCCCGGACCTGAAAACCCTGGGCGATCAGGTCGCGCACCAGATGTGTCCCGACAAATCCGGTGGCACCGGTAACGGCGGCTATTTTTGTCATATGACTTTGAGCATCCCTTGTTGGCACTCCTTTAGGGCACCTCTGTGGGAGCAGGTTACCGTCTGGATGGTTGATCCGTCAATAATTAGATTAACTGTTCAGGAATTAAAAACCAGGTCGCCGGCCAGATATTGCTTTCTGGCTTTCACTCGGCTTAATTTACCGGAGGAGGTGCGGGGCAGAGAGCGCGGTGGAATTAAGGCAACAACCGGAGAAATGCCGATCATGTTATGAACGGTGTCCTTGATTTTATTTTCCATGGCGGTGCGTTCTGCGGCGTCCCGGGTGCGGCATTGTACCAGAATGGCCGGGATCTCCTCATCCCGTTCACCGGGAATGGATACGGCCGCGGTATCGCCGCTGCGCAGGTCGTCCAACTGTTCGACAGCCCATTCAATATCCTGGGGCCAATGGTTTTTGCCATTGATAATGATCAGGTCTTTGACCCGGCCAATGATATAGAGCGCGCCTTCTTTCATATAACCCATGTCGCCGGTATCGAGCCATCTGTCTTCGGACAGGCAGCTGTCGGTGGCCTCGGGGTCCTCGAAATAGCCGACCATGACGCTGGTTCCGCGCACACAAACCCGGCCAATCTGATATTCGCCGAGGTCGATATTATTGTCATCGCGAATTTCAAGTTCATATTCAGCGATGGGGATGCCACAATTGACCACATTGCGATAATTAACCCCGTTGCCATTGACCTTGGCTTCTTTCAGGAATTTTTTTTCGCCAGTCAGAACTTTTTCATCGATCAGGTCAATTTCAAAGCCGGTATTCTTGCGGGCGAAGCTGACCGCCAGGGTGCATTCCGCCAGGCCATAGCTTGGTACAAAGGTTGTGTGTCGGAAACCAACGTCCTTGAAGGTGTCCTGGAAATTGGTCAGGACATCGGACCGGATCATGTCGCCGCCAATACCGGCCACCCGCCAGCTGGATAAATCCAGGTCGGCGATTTTGGTCGGGCTGGCGCGACGGGCGCAGATGTCATAGCCAAAGGTCGGGCTATAGGCCAGGGTGCCCTTATTTTTTGAAATCAGCTTGAGCCACTGCAGGGGACGGCGGGCAAAGGCCTCGGTCGCCAGATAGTCGGTGGTCACCTGATTGGCGATGGGGGCCAGCAGGGTGCCGACCAGGCCCATATCATGATAGAAGGGCAGCCAGGAAACAACCCGGTCATCTTCTGTCAGGTCCATGCCTTCGTTGCCAATGCCGTGGCAGTTGGCCAGCAAGGATTTATGGGTTACGGCCACGCCATGGGGAAAGCGGGTGCTGCCTGATGAATATTGCAGATAGGCCAGGTCTTCCGGATGGGCTTCCGGCAGGGCGACATTCTTGATCTCTTTCAGGGATGCCTGGGCTTCGAAGGTGTCGGAGGTGCCGACAAATTTCATTTTTTTCAGGCCCGATGTGGCCTCATCCAGTAACGGCAGCATATAGGACGCGGAAATGGCGACCCGGGCGCCACAGCTTTTCATTTGCTGGTTCAGTTGGGCGGTATAGCCTTCGCGGCCGCCGAAAGAGGTTGGCAGGGGCAGGGGGACCGGCAACAGACCGGCATATTGGCAGCCGATGAAATAACAGACAAATTCATCATTGGTTTCGGCAATCAGGGCCACGCGGGAGCCTTTTTTGATGCCGAAATGGATGAAGCGCCGACCGATCTCCTGGGACTTCTTCGCGATTTCCTTAAAGCTGATGCTGGTTTCCAGTTCGCCGCGGGGGGAATAAAAATTCAGGCCCCGGATGCCTTTGGCTGCATATTCGATAGCTTCCAACAGGGTGCCAAAATCAGCAAGCCTGCGCGGAAGGGTCGTGTCATGTGTTGGAATTGGTTCACGCATGTATGTTCAAAATCACTTGTATTTTCCCGTGGAAACATCCACCAGTACAACAGGACGCCAACAATAGTTGCGTGCCTCCCTGTCCAATTTATTTCAGCTTCGATACATTTTGTCGCTCAGTATCGCAAGTTTTATTTTTAATCGTCCGTTAACTTTTGGAGCATTTTAGAGGTTGTTGAGTGAATTTCCAACTTATTTCTTGTTTGTTGGTTTTAACTTAGGCTTTTTTGTTCTTTTCTCAGCCAGAAATATTCCAGTGAAAATGAATGAAACCGAGACAAGATAGGTTGTTGTCAGGGGCTCATTCAGCCAGATATATCCGGCGGTCATGCCCACCAGGGGAATCAGGTAGGTGCCGTAAGAGACAAAAGTCGCCCCCGCCAGATGGGTCAGGTGAAACAGGATAAGGGCCGCGATTCCGGTGGCAAAAACACCCAATATCAGAACGGAATATACCGCCGGTGCTGTGGGGGTGAGGGTCCAGGGGGTCTCAAAGATCAGGGCCAGGGGAATGGTAATCACGGCGGCGGAGATCAGCATGGCGGAGGAGGTGCTCAGGGGATTCTTGTTTTTCAGCCTTTTTACCAGCACCCCGGCCAGGGCATAGAAAAAGGCCGTTGCCAGCAGGCCGGATAAAGCCAGAAGAAGTGTCGTGGAGGTGGCGACCTCGACCATGGTGCCATAAAAAAGGCTGGCCACACCGAGAACGCCGAAAATGATGCCGATCAGTTTATTGGCACTGAATTTCTCATCGTGGGTCATATAATGGGCCAGCGTTATGGTAAAAAGCGGGGACAGGGACATGCATATGGCGGCCAGAGAGCTATCGACAAATTGTATGCTCCAGTTGAGCAGAAAAAAGGGAATGACGTTGCCAATGATGCCGATAATGGCACAGAGCAGCCACTGGCCCCGGTCCTGGGGAAGTTTCTCACCCATTTTCAGCGTAATGAGGGTTAAGACAATAGCACCGATAGCGATGCGGCTGGCGGACAATGTCAGCGGTGATATGCTGTCCAGAGAGATTTTTACAAACATGAAAGCACTGCCCCAGAAGAGGGCGAGCAGGGCAAGGTAAATAAAGTGACTGGGGGCTCTGTTATCTGTCATGTGAGTCTGATATTGTACTGTTATGAGAGAAGGAAAATCAAAAAGGCCGGTCTTGACGCGGGATTATCTGGTGAGAGCAACCTATAACTACCTGCAAAGATTTGCAACCACGGAAAAAAACCTGCGGGAGGTTCTGGGCCGTAAAGCCCGGCGACGGTTATCGGACGAGGAAGGCTCGGACACACAAGCCCTCATGCCACAGGCTAAGGACTGGATTGACGATATCGTGCACAAGGCGGTGCAGCAAAATCTTGTCAATGACCGGCAATATGCTGAGGCCCGGGCCCGATCCCTGATTCGCAGCGGCAATTCAAAAATGAAGGTTGGCCAGAAATTACAGGCCAAGGGGGTGGCGGCCGACCTGGTGGCAGAGGTGTTGGAGGCTCTGGCGGAACAATATGAGGATATGGATTTTCTGGCAGCGGTGAAATATGCCCGCAAAAGAAGATTCGGGGCCTTCAGTATCCGTCATGATGGGGCAGAGTTGATGGAAAAAGAATTGGCCAGTATGTGCCGGGCCGGATTTTCTTACACCCTGACCATTAGGGTTCTGAAGATGCCGTGCCGGGACCTGGAAGATATTCTCTATCAGACCTCTATTTAATCTCTGGCCTTTAAATCGACTCTTAATCGCCGTCTTTTTTTGTCCAGCTTTGAAGCAAGTGCTGGAACTGGATCAGGAGGTCCGAAAGCTGGGCATGTTTTTCCTGGCCCAGGCCCTCAACCAGCCGATCTTCCAGCCTTTTGATGTCGTCATTAAATTTTTTAATGAGCTTCTTTCCTTTGGCCGTGATGGTCATGGTTTTTGACCGACGGTCATTGCGGGCCGCTACCCTTTCGATCAAGCCGTCTTTTTCAAATTGCTTCAGGACCGGTACCAGCGTGGAGCGGTCAAACCCTGCCGCTTCGGCAATACGGCTTTGGCTTTGTCCCGGGTTATTGGCGATCAGGACCAGGATAGTGAAATGCCCGGGCAGGATGTGCCCCTTCAACAGGTCCAGAAAAGTCTGGCGGGCCAGCATCTGGGCCTTACGCAGTTCCAGGCCGACCATTCTATCCAGCATACCATAACTTAACTCTTTTTTTTTCACACTACATCCCCTGTATAAATGAATAAATCGTATTATATCATATTGTTGCAGAAAGATGTTTGATAACAAACAGTATTCTGCTATGATATGTGCCATCCCTTACCTCCTTATTATATATCAGAAAGATTGATATGAGTGCGAGTGCAAAAGTAGCAGACTCTTCTATAGCCGAAAAAGCGTCGGAACGAAAAAATTATTTTGATTATCGTCGTGATATTGATGATCTGACTGGAATCGAGGTTCTGGAAACATTCGAGAAATTCAGCCAGCGGGATGATGTTTTTTGTCGGGCCCTGTGGGATGATGATGTCTCAAGCCAGAAGGTGATGGATTTTTATCAGGGCTATTACATGCCCAATGCCAAGGCCCGGAAATCAGATGGTTTCAGTCAGCGTGACTATGCCTTGCGGAACGCGGCCTGGCATGTCTGCAATGTGCTGCGGGAACAGAAGGATGGCCGGAAGGAAGGATTTCACGATCATTTTACATCCCATGATGATGGCTGGCACGAGCCCTATGAATTTGATTCTTCCGAACAAGCAACCAATGATATTCGCAAGGTTGCCGCCTTTGCCGGGGCCGATCTGGTGGGTATATGTGCCTATGATGAGCGCTGGATGTATGACGGGATATATGACACCAAGGGAAAATGTAAGCCGCTAGATATTCCCAACGACCTGCCCAATGTCATTGTCACGGGGGAGGCCATGGATAAGGACCTGACGGCAACGGTGCCGTCAGCTCTGGCTGGATCGGCGACGGGAATGGGCTATACTAATGATTGTGTGACCCTGTTGACGATCACACAATATATCCGTAATCTGGGTTACCGGGCCTATGCCACCATGAATGACAGTGCCCTGGCGGTGCCGCTGGCGGTTCAGGCGGGGCTGGGCGAAGGCGGGCGTCATAGCCTGCTGATTACCCCGGAATTTGGCGCGCGACTTCGGCTGGGTAAAATTTTTACCGACATGCCGCTGGTTCATGACAAACCGAAAAGCTTCGGGGTTAAGGCGTTTTGCGATATCTGCAATCGCTGTGCCAAGGGTTGTCCCCCCAAGGCCATTAGCTTTGAGGCTCCGTCCGATCTGATGTTTAATCGCTCTAACCTGAAAGGCGTTGTCAAATGGTCAACGGATGCGGAGAAATGTTTTAAATTCTGGGTCAACCAGAATACGGATTGTTCCATTTGTATACGGGTTTGTCCCTATAATCGCGATTATAGCAAATGGTATAACCGGGTCTGGCAAAAGCTGGCCGGGGGGCGGTTCCGGAAGCTGGCCCTGTGGCTGGATGACAAATATAACCGCCGCCGCCGGGTAAAGTCGGCCGACTGGTGGCAGAAGAAAAGCGTTGACTAAGAGCTTATAATAAGGGCCTAGTTCTGTCCTCAGATAGTTAATAGGCCCGTATTTAAATGACCCAGAAAGAAAATATCAGCAGTTTTAGAAAGCCGGTGGCCTATAAGGTGGCCGGGGTCTATAGCGGCTTTTTTCTCTATGTGGGCATCGTCCTGCCCTTTTGGGCATTGTGGTTGGCCAAGGTCGGAATGTCGCCCGGTGAAATTGGTTTTCTGCTGGGGTTTCCATCGCTTCTGAAGGTATTATCCTCACCCTTCATTGCCCAGTTATGTGACAAATGGGGCACCGTGCGCCGGCCAATGATGGTGCTTCAGGCGTTGGCGTCCTTTTTCTTTGTCGGTTATTTCTTCATCAGCAGTTTCTCCCATTTTGTCCTGGTGACTTTGCTGTTTTCAGTTGCGCTCAGTGCCATGTCTCCCCTGATGGAAAGCTATGCGGTCCGGACCTGTGATAAATATGGCCTGCAATATGGCCGGGTGCGATCTGTGGGCTCGATCGTGTTTGTCCTCGTCTCGGTTTTGTTTGGCAAGTACCTGGATCATTTTGGTTACGACAATTTTCTGTATTTTTGTTTGGGCAGTCTGGTGATCACCTTTTTTGCCGTCTTCTTTCTGCCCCGAGAGGAGCGGAAACCTGCTCCTCTTCACACCGAGCAGGGGGCGGAGGGTCTCTCTCCGCTGAAGTTCTTGCTGACCAGCCGACCGTTTATCATGTTCCTTGTGGTGCTCAGTCTGATTCAGATGAGCCACGGCTTTGTTTATGTCATGGGCAGTATTCACTGGGCGACCCAGGGACTGGATAATGGGGCCATCGGGGTCTTGTGGGCCATCGGGGTGGTGGCCGAAGTCCTGGTGTTTATCTTTGGGGGGCGGCTTGTTAGCCGAGTTCGGCCCATGTATCTGCTGGCGATCATTGCCGCCTTTGGAGCTGTGCGCTGGATAGTGCTGGCCCAGACCTCCTCCTTACCGTTGCTGGTCATTGTCCAGACCTTTCACGGCCTGACCTACGGCGCATCCCATCTGGTCGCCATGTATTATCTGTCGACCCGGGTGCCGGATAAATATTTCACCACTGCCCAGTCGCTCTATAGTTCGGTCCCTATGGGGATGGCATTGGGGCTCGTGATGTTGCTTTCGGGTCCCCTGTATGATGTATTTGGCGGCCAGACCTATTATTTCATGGCGGGTCTGTGTCTGTTGGTCCTATTCATGGTCAGATCAGTCCGGCGGGTGGAAAACGAGAGTTCTCCACCGAAATAATCCTTGAATAGGAAAAAATACCGTAGGGTTTTCCCTGTCCCGGCGTATTATTCTTCGGGTAGAGGGGTTTTTGATCAAAAAACCAAATATTATTGGAGAATAGAAATGAAAAAATTACCACTTATCGCTTTGGCTTCCCTAATGGCGGTGTCGTTTTCTGCGGTGGCAACTGCCGAAGGCGGCATGCATATGAAGCACAAAATGGATATGGATATGAAAGGCAAGCACCATATGATGCTGAAACTGATGGATGCCAATGCCGACGGCACTGTCGATAAGGCTGAATTCAAGGCTTTCCACGACCAGAATTTCTCCGGCGCGGATAAAAATCGCGATGGCAGTCTGGACGCGGCGGAATTTGCTGTCTTTCAAAAGAATATGAAGGAGCAGCACCAAAAAGCCAAAGAGTTGGCCAAGCAGAAAAAAGTCCAGAAACATTTCGATAAAATGGATGCCAATGGCGATGGCAAGATTTCCAAGGCTGAATTCGAGGCCAAGGGTGACCGCAATTTCATCCGCATGGACCATAATGATGACGGGGTTCTGAATAAGGAGGACCGGGCCACAAAAATGCATAAAATGAAAAAAATGCATAAAATGGGCGACCGGAACTAAGGCCCTTTATTCAGTTCCTATATAAAGAGATCAGGCGGGAGGTTTTTCCCGCCTTTTTTTTGCCCAAAAGGCACCTTAAGTAAATAAAGCGTCTCCTTTGTCAATTCATGGCTTGCAGTCGGCTCAAAGGCAGACTATTTTGCCTGCATAAAATTCAAATATTTAAGGAGTTCCCCTATGTTAAGAGGATCGATTACTGCCCTTGTTACCCCGTTCGCCAATGGACAGGTTGATGAGAAGGCGTTTCGGGCGCTGGTGAACTGGCAGATTGAACAGGGGACCCATGGCCTGGTGCCCTGCGGTACGACCGGAGAATCGCCGACCCTTAATCATGAGGAGCATAACCGGGTCACGGAAATCTGCATCGAGGAGACAGCGGGACGGGTACCGGTCATTGCTGGCTGCGGATCAAACTCTACCAGTGAAGCCATCAGCCTGCTTCAACATGCCAAGGACGCGGGGGCCGATGCGGCCCTGATCGCCATGCCCTATTACAACAAGCCCAATCAGGAAGGCCTGTTTCAGCATTTCAAAGCTCTGAATGACGCGGTCGATCTACCGCTGGTGATCTATAATATCCCCGGCCGGTCAGTGGTTGACATGTCTGTGGACACCATGGCCCGCTGTTTTCGCGAGCTGAAAAATGTTGTCGGGGTCAAGGATGCGACGGGTAATGTGGCCCGGGTGCCGCTACAGCGGGTGGCCATGGGCGAAGACTTCATTCAATTGTCCGGCGAAGACCAGACTGCGCTCGGCTTCAATGCCCACGGCGGGGTTGGCTGTATTTCAGTGGCCTCGAACGTGGCACCAAAATTGGTATCTGATTTTCAGAATCTGTGCCTGGCCGGTGATTTCAAGGCTGCGCTCGAGATTCAGGACCGGCTGACCGACCTTCATGATGCCTTGTTTGTTGAACCAAATCCGGGTCCAGTGAAATATGCCATGGAACTGTTGGGCATTTGTTCGGCGGAGATGCGCCTGCCGATGGTAGCGATTTCTGAGGAGACCAAAGACCTGATCCGGGCCGCCATGGTCAAAGCTGGATTGCTGACCTAAGACATGGCAAAATCAAAATCAAAATCAAAAACCGAGGATAAATCAAAGAGCGGCAGCCGGACCATCGCGCTCAATCGCAAGGCCCGTTATAATTATTTTATCGAGGAGGATTTTGAGGCCGGGATTGTGCTGACCGGCACCGAAGTGAAATCCCTGCGGGCCGGCGAGGTCAATATTACCGATGCCTTTGCCGAGGCCAAGATGGGCGAGATCTTCCTGATCAATGCCTATATCAAGGAATATGCGATGGGCAACCGCTTCAATCATGAAGCCCGTCGTCCCCGTAAATTATTGCTCCATCGGCGTGAGGTCAACAAGATTGCCGCCGCCATTCAGCGCAAGGGCAAGACCCTGGTGCCGCTGTCGATCTATTTCAATGCCAAGAACCGGGTTAAGGTCAAGATCGGCCTAGCCAGCGGAAAAAAATCCCATGACAAGCGGGCGACGGAAAAAGAGCGCGACTGGAACCGGGAAAAAGGCCGCCTGATGAAAGAAAACCGTTAGGGTTGGTTTTTGACAATCGAAATTACCCCCCCCCGTCTTGATGAGAAAAACCCTGTTCCCTCTCAGATAAGTTTTGTGTTTATTATTTGGATATAATAACATCCATAAACGTCACTTGGGGAGGCGATAAGGGAAAGCAAATAAAATAAGTCACATGAATGGTATCTCTGATGCCATTCCTGGTCATGTATAATTTGGCCATGTATCAATGGGAATGACAGAGGAATGGACGTATTTTCGACAAAGGGACTAGCGCCAAAACTGCGGCGGGAATATTGGAATGATGCCATTTGTGAGGCCTTCACGGATCTGGTAACGGATTTCGCTGTCAATGATGATATTAATGCCGAACTTGTCTCAGTGCCACTGGGGGATTTAACCTATGCCCGGGTTCAGACCACAAGCTCGAAAGTGACCCATACCAAACACCATGCCGCCAAGGCAAAAGACAAAGTGTTTCTACTTCATTTGCAGCTGGCCAATAAAAGCCTGACGACCCAGCGCGGGAAAGAGGTTTGCCTCGATGCCGGGGACTTTACCCTGGTCGACAGCAGTTCTCCCTATAGTGTTGACTTTGATGATCCGATCGCCATGGGGGTCATGCGGATACCCTGTGACGCCCTTCTGGAACGGATTGCCAACCCGGAAGATATGGTTGGCTATAAGTTTTCCGGCCAGCGGGATATCAGCGGCCTGTTGTCGCAGATGCTGCGCGGTTTCTGGACCCAGGGTAACGCGCCGACCACCGATGCTATTAATCGGCAACTGGCCAACAGCATTCTTGATCTTCTGGTCACCTCATTTCAGGGGGCAAGAAATACGGTCATCTCGCCCAATTCCATCCGGCGGGAGCGGTATCTGCACATCCTGCGCTTCATTGATTATAACCTCTGTGATCCGGATTTATCTCCGACAAAAATTGCCGAAATTTTTAAAATTACGCCCCGTTATCTGCACCAAATTTTTGCCGAGTTTGCCAGGAACCGTGAAACTGTCGGCCAATATATGCTAAATCGTCGGCTGGAGGAATGTGCCCAGCAGTTTCAAGACCATAGTGTCTCTCATCAGAAGATCACCGATATAGCCTTTACCTGGGGCTTTAATAGTATGACCCATTTTTCCCGGGTATTTAAGGATAAATATGGGGCTTCACCCCGCGCCTTCCGTAATGAAGCCAAGGTCAGTCTTAACTAATATCCTTGGAAATTCAGATTTTTTCTCTTTCAGATAACTTTTTTGTGCGCTCTCAGTGGAGTAGCGGCGGTTGATCTATGCCATTTTGAGACTGATTAACAAATAGGCTGGTCTTAGGTAAAGGCCGGCCATAATGCATGTATAGGGAGTATTTTTAATGCACAAGTTTTTAAACCTAAATTTAAAGTCGACCTCGATGATGGTCTTGTCGACGAGCCTTCTGGCCACCGGCCTCATGACCTCAAGCACTTTCGCTGCTGAAGAGAAATCAGTCGGTCTTGAAGAGATTGTCATCACCGCCCGGAAAGTTTCCGAGAGCCTTCAGGATGTGCCAATTGCGGTTTCCGCCTTCACCGCCGATTCCCTGCAGAAAAAAGGCCTGAGCAATATTTCCGAGATCGGCGACTACACCCCGAGCCTGATCATGGACTTCACCTCGGCCCTGACCGGTAGTTCCGCGTCCATCACGACCTTCATTCGTGGCATTGGCCAGTCTGACTTCCTGCTGACCATTGACCCGGGCGTGGGCCTTTATGTGGACGGTGTCTATGTGGCGCGTTCTGTTGGCGGCATCGTTGACTTGCTCAACCTGCAGCGCATCGAAGTGCTGAAAGGTCCTCAGGGTACCCTGTTTGGCCGGAACACCATCGGTGGCGCGATCAATATCGTGTCCGCCATGCCGGGTGAGGAATTCGCCCTTAAGGCTGACGCCACTATCGGCAGCTATAACCGTCGTGACTTGCGTATGACCGCAGATATTCCCCTGATCGAAGACAAATTGCTGTCTTCCTTGAGCTTCTCCACCAAGAACCGGGACGGTTATGCCAAACGTATCCCGTTCACCGGTGAGCATGGTCCGGATATTTCTTATCCAGATCAAGCCATTGGACAGAACACGGAGCTGGGTGATGAAAACACCTTCACCGCTAAAGGTATCTTCCAGCTGAATGCCACGGACCGGTTGCAGGCAACTTTGATCGTTGATGCGACCCGTTCGCGCGCCCATTCAGCCGTGTCAAAATTGCTCAATGTCTATCCGGGAGCGACCCAGCTTGCTGGTCTTTACAATGGCTGTATCGCCGGGGCGATCCCGGTTGAAGCCTGTGGCCCGGCCTTTAACCTGAACGGGGATGCAAACCCGCTCAATGATCGCACACCCTATGATGACCGGTTCCTGACCGATGACCCCTTTACCACTTATGGCACAGGTCCGAATTTCTCCAACCTCGATCTGTTCGGGATCGCTTTAACTTTGGATTATGCCGTCAATGACAACGTAGACTTCAAGTCGATCACCGCCTATCGCAAGCTCGACGCAGAGTTTGGCCGGGACGGGGATAACTCACCGGTCACCATCGACCATACCTCTAACCTGTATGAGCACAGCCAGTTCACTCAGGAACTGCAGCTTACCGGTCTGTCCATGGACGGCAAGTTGAAATGGCTCGCGGGTCTGTATTACTTCGAAGAAAGTGGCCGGGATAACGTGTTTGTCCCTCTGGGCGGTCTGCCGTTCCTGAGTCTTGACGAGTTGAACATCGTTAACAATGTAAGTTATGCCGCCTTTGGTCAGGCCTCCTATAGCATCACCGATGACTTGAGCATCACAGCCGGTATTCGCTATACTAAGGAAAACAAGGATTATCGTCCGGTTCATATTGAAACGGTTTCTGGTGCCATGCTGGTGCCGGATGATACCGCAGAGCTGGACATCACCGATACCTCCCCGCGTATTGGGGTTGAATATCGCTGGAATGATAACCTCTTCACCTATGTGTCCGTGTCCAAAGGCTTCAAGTCTGGCGGCTTCACCGGCCGGACAGTTGATCCGCAACCAGCGGCTCGTCCGTTCAAGCCTGAAAAAGTATGGGCCTATGAAGTGGGCTTCAAGTCCGACCTGGCCGATGGCCGTGTCCGCTTGAATGGTGCGGCTTATTATACCGACTATTCCAATCTTCAGGTGGTTAACCAGGAAGGCATCACGCCGATCACTGTCAATGCCGGTAAAGCGGAAATCAAAGGCGCAGAACTTGAGCTGCAGGCCATGGCGACCGATAATCTGGTCCTGACCGTTGGTCTGGCTTATACCGATGCCAAATATGTTGAGATCAGCGATCCCTTCGCGACCATCAGTCTCGCCAGCAAATTTGCTAATACGCCGGAATTCTCCTCCACCGTTGGGGTTGAATATACTGTCGATCTGGACAATGAAGGCACGTTGATGGTGCACGGTGACTGGAACTATAACAGCACGATCTACAACAATGCTGAGAATACACCAGAGCTGACCCAGCCTGCGCTTCACCTGTTCAATGCGGCGGTGACCTATTCACATCCGGGCGAGCAGTGGGAACTGATTCTGGGTGGTCGTAACCTCTCTGACGAAAAATACCTGATCTCTGGCTTTAACCAGCCGGGTGTTGGTTTCACGGAAGGCACATATGCCCGTCCCCGTGAATGGTACCTGACGTTGCGTATGAGTTACTAACTCAGACGCAATGCCTCCGGGTGGGAGTTCCCGCTCTACCCGGAGGTTCTTTTTTTGATAACTTCATTCTAACAGTAAAGATATTCCCATGAACCTTTACAGACTGATTCTTCCCCTCATCACCGCCTCATTTCTTGCCGCCTGTAGCCAGGATGCACAAGTGGACGCCCAAGTGGCTGACCTCAGCGCCGCCACCGCCAGCGATCAGCGGATTCTTGCCGCCGATCAGGAGCCTCAGAACTGGCTCGCCCATGGCCGGACTTATGATGAGCAGCGTTATAGTCCCCTCGATCAGATCACCGACAAAAACGTCAAGGATCTGGGGCTGGACTGGCATTATGATTTCGACACGCACCGGGGCCTGGAAGCGACCCCCATCGTCATCGACGGTGTGATGTATGTCACTGGCTCCTGGAGTCGGGTCTATGCCCTGAATGCGGTCACCGGAGAACTGTTGTGGGAATTTAATCCGGAAGTCCCCGGCGAATGGGCGGTCAACGCCTGTTGCGATGTGGTCAACCGGGGCGTTGCCGTCTGGCAGGGCAAGGTTTATGTCGGCACCCTCGATGGCCGGCTGATTGCCCTGGACGCCAAGACGGGTGAAAAAATCTGGGACGTCATGACCATTGACCAGAAATACCCCTATAGCATCACCGGTGCCCCGCGCATCGTTAAAGGCAAAGTGATCATCGGCAACGGCGGCGCAGAGTTTGGCGTCCGCGGTTATGTCGGGGCTTATGATGCCCTTACCGGAGAGCAGGTCTGGCGCTTTTACACCGTCCCGGGCAATCCGGCGGATGGCTTTGAGACTCCGGCCTTGGAGACGGCGGCCAAAACCTGGAACGGCGAATGGTGGAAATTGGGCGGTGGCGGCACCGTCTGGGACTCCATGGCCTATGATGCGGACCTGGACCTGCTGTATGTTGGCGTGGGCAATGGCTCCCCGTGGAATCAGGAATTGCGCAGCCCGGGCGGCGGCGACAATCTCTATCTGTCCTCGATTCTGGCCCTGCGGCCTGACACCGGCGAATATGTCTGGCATTATCAGACGACGCCCGGTGAAATGTGGGACTATACCGCGACCCAGCATATGATTCTTGCTGATCTGGAGATCGCCGGCAAAGCCCGCAAGGTGCTGATGCAGGCGCCGAAGAATGGCTTCTTTTATGTGCTCGACCGGGAAACCGGTGAGCTGCTGTCGGCGGAAAATTATGTCGACGTTAACTGGGCCAGTCATATTGACATGGAGACAGGTCGTCCGGTGGAAGACCCCAGAGCCCGCTATTATGATAGCCCGTGGCTGGCGTTCCCCAATCCACTTGGTGCCCATAACTGGCACCCGATGTCCTATAACCCCAACAGCAAAATCGTCTATATCCCGGCCCAGGAAGTGCCTTTCCTCTATGCCCCGGATAAAGATTTCAAGGCCATCCGTCCGGGGATCAATCTGGGCATCGATATGGCCGCGGCCTCAATGCCTGATGACAAGACGGCCAGAGATCAGGTCATGTCCATGATCAAGGGTCATATCTCGGCCTGGGACCCGGTGGCTCAGAAAGAACTATGGCGCGTCCAGCATCCCGGACCGTGGAATGGCGGTCTGCTCAATACCAAGGGCAAGGTCCTGTTCCAGGGCAATGCGGCCGGCTATTTTGTTGCCTATAATTCAGAAAATGGCGACAAGCTGTGGTCGTTCCCGGCCCAGACCGGTATCGTGGCCTCGCCGATTACCTTCAGTGTTGACGGCGAGCAATATGTCACCATCCTGGCCGGGTGGGGCGGCGTGTTCCCGCTGCTGGCCGGGGAAGCGGCGTTGAAATCGGGCAGGGTCAGCAACAACAGCCGGATTCTGACCTTCAAGCTCGGCGGGACTGACAAGCTGCCCGACTGGAAATATGTCGAGCCTGATCTGCCAGAGCCGCCCGTGGGTAATGGTGATGACAAACAGGCGGCCAATGGTAATGCCCTGTTCCATCGTTTTTGCAGCAGCTGTCACGGCGATAAAGCCGTCAGCGCCGGGGTTCTGCCCGACTTGCGTTATACGCTGGCCTTGCACGATGACACCTGGTTTGATATTACCCAGGACGGTATTCTGAAAGATAACGGCATGGTGTCTTTCAAGGACCAGCTGAGCACGGAACAGCTGGAAGATATTCGTCAGTATGTCATAACGCGGGCGCAACGATTAAAAGCGTCCCAAGGGACCAAAGAGGACTAAAATACAGTGAACAGAAGCAAAGTATATGCGGCAGGCCTGCTGGTGACAGTAGCGCTTGCCGGACCGGGGGCTTATGCAGCGGAGACTGATCTGGAAGAAGTGGTGTCCACCACCAGCAGGAGCGACAAGCCCCTGTCCGGACAGAGCGGTAATCTGGCCCTGATCGGACAAGCGGAACTGGAAACAGTCAAGGCGAGCCATTTCAGTGAACTGGCGGTTCGGGTTGCCGGGGTTAATTTCGCCCGCAATGACGGTCAGGAATATCTGGCTTCTATTCGCTCGCCGATCTTCACCGGTGCGGGCGCTTGCGGGGCTTTCCTGATGGCTCAGGACGGCATCGCGCTGCGGTCGGCTGGGTTCTGTAACGTCAACGAGTTGTTTGAAGTCTTCACCGAACAGGCAACCCGGGTTGAGATCACCAAGGGGCCGGGGTCGGCGCTTTATGGCTCCAACGCCCTGCACGGTATTGTCAATGTCATCACCCCGGCGGCGACCACCGACGCGGGTCGTCTCAGTTTTGAGGGCGGGGCCAATGACTTCCTGCGCTTTAATTTCTCCAAAGGCGTGACCGGCAAAAAACAGGGACTGTTGCTTCAGGCGACGATCACCCATGACGGCGGTTACCGGGACCAGTCCGGCTATGATCAGCAGAAGATCAGCCTGCGTCATGACTATGCGGGTGGGGTCTGGACCGTGGCCTCGAATCTGACCCTGACCAACCTGGATCAGGAAACCGCCGGCTATATCACCGGGCTCGATGCCTATAAAGACGAGGACCTGGCGAAAAGCAACCCCAACCCGGAAGCCTTTCGCAAGGCCAAGTCCCTGCGCTATTGGTCGCGTTTTTCCCGGAGTATCAGTGAGAATGTCCGCTGGCAGATGACACCTTATTTCCGGCTGCTGGACATGGAATTCCTGATGCATTTCCTGCCCGGCCAACCGCTGGAAGAAAATAAACAGACCAGCTTTGGCCTGCAAAATGGGGTCTATTTTAACGAGGGCAGTGATCTTGAGATCATCGTCGGGGCCGACCTTGAATATACCAGTGGCTCCCTAAAACAGACCCAGGACAGCCCGACCCAGGGTTCGGCCTTCCTGCAGGCGACGATCCCGACCGGCAAACACTATGACTATGATGTCGACAGCGTCATGGCGGCGGCCTTCCTTCAGGGCGACTGGGCGATCAGTGCGAAACTGCACCTGCTGGCCGGTGCCCGGCTGGAATATATGAGCTATGACTATAGCAATAACATGGTCTCGGGCCGCACCCGGGAAGACGGCACCACCTGTGGCTTTGGCGGCTGTCGTTACAGTCGGCCGGAGAGCGGCAAGAATGATTTCACCAGCATTTCGCCCAAGCTCGGCCTGCTGTATAAATATCATGACAACCATGATGCCTACCTTAATCTGGGTCATGGGTTCCGGGCACCCCAGGCGACGGAACTTTACCGCCTGCAACGGGCACAGCAGACGGCCGATCTCGGCAAAGTTAACCTGAAAAGCATTGAGCTGGGCTTCCGGGGCCAGCAGGACCGGCTGAGCTATAATGTCGCGGTCTATGCCATGAAGAAAGACAATTATATCTTCCGGGACAGCGCGTTTTTTAATGTCGACAACGGCACCTCCGACCATCTGGGCGCCGATGTCATGGTCAAGATCGCCTTGAGCGAGAGCCTGAGTGTCCGGGGTAATATCAGCTTTGCCCGTCACCGCTATACCTTTGATTATATCAGCCGCGGCGTCAACCTGAACGGCAATGACATTGACACCGCGCCCCGCCACTTCGGCAGCCTACAGGTCATGTGGCAGCCGACCGACAAGGTCAAGGCCGAACTTGAATGGGTGCGTATGGGGTCCTATTACCTCGACCCGGAGAACCTGCATAAATATGACGGTCATGATTATCTGAACCTGCGGGCCGAGATCGCCCTGTCAAATAATTATGGCTTTTTCCTGCGGGTGATGAACCTGACCAATGCGACCTATGCCGAGCGGGCCGATTATACCATCTTCACCGATGAGCGTTATTTCCCCGGCAAGCCACGCTCGGTCTATGCTGGTGTCACGATAAAATTCTAGCGGGTCTTATGGGGGTGAGGGCCGGGAACAATAGAAATTAACGGCCTTCAAATTCCCCGCTTAATAACCTCATCGGCCAGATCACCAGTTTTAGGATAAACTGTGTAATTCTTTGCCGCTATATCGTCATCAGCGGCATCGGTCAGGGCACGAATATCGCCTAGGCGTGTTTCATAATCTTCCAGCATTCGTAATCCTGCCCGAACGACTTCACTGGCATTATTGAACCGTCCGCCGGTGATTTGACGCGAGATAAAGCTTTCATAATGATGACCGACGACATAAGATTTTTTGGGTTGTGACATGACTTAAAATCCTTTCGTTAGCCATGAGTATGCCACAAAGTAGGAATAGTTCCTACCCCCTTCCTGATAAGCCACAAAACACTCTTTTTACGCGATCCTTGATTAATTCCATTCTATCGATTAATTTTATTGCGCGGCCGCATTTAGAACCCACAGCGGACTCTTGCGGTAGCTTTAAATAATGAGGGATCATAATCTGACTTTATGCAGAGGGAGAAGATAAATGCAAAGAGCTATGAAGTATTTATTAGTTCTAACGGTTTTTGTTTGGGCCTCTTTTTCAACATATATCTTATTGCAAACACCAATAGAAGATAGAATTATGGAACTTGTTCCAAGAGAACAGGCCATTTTTGATGCACCTGTTTATGAGGAGAGGATTAACAATCTTCATAATGGGTATAACGGCAGAGCTTATGTGTTTGAGTTCGATGGTTTTGATAAAGTTAAGGGATGTAAACTCATTTCATCAGATATTTTCTTAGATAGTTCAGTTTTTGAAAATGGACATAAACTATACGGTGCTCTTCACTTTATTCCTCGCAACCAATCTATTTGTTTGAAGGAAATATCAAATGGCGATGGAGATCGTGAACTATTAATTTCACATAAAGGCGGCATTGTATATTTTTCAATTTTCTAAAAAACCATGTCGGAAGTGGTATTTTTAAATGTTAGTATGAAAGTATAGGGATGCAATACATAATTTATTAAACTACTCAAAATCATGGGGAGGGCGTCACCGGCCTGTATAACTGACGCAACGTCCTTTGACCCCACGCAGCCGCTGCCGACATGCCCCTAAAACTTCCAGCCCCCCTCAGGCCTAAACGCCGGTCTTTCTTGAGCTGGGGCGGTTTAGTTGGTTGTGGTTCTGTTCGATGAAGTCCAGAACCTTGCCCCACTGGTTATTCCGGCAAATCTCCAGGGAGTGGGCCCTGCCAAAACGGCGGACCAATTGCCGGGCCAGTGTTTCGATATAGACCACCTGTTTCTGGTCCGGCGCTGCTGCATTACTCATGTCTGATACTCATCTCTCATTAGGCCGTTATTTTTTCAGGCGCGGCGGGGCCAGGTCATAGCGCACCGGAGTCTTGGAAAACTTCAGCGGATTGCTCACCGTCGGGATGATGACACCGTCCTCACGGATGATCTCCCGCTGCATGCCCCGGTGGATCACCTGCGGGTCCTGGAAGGCCTGCTCGATGGTGTTGACCGGACCACAGGGCACAGTATGCTGCTCAAGGATGTCGATCCACTGGGCGGTCGATTTGCCCTGCATCACTGCGCCCATCTGCGTCACCAGTTCATCCCGGTTTTTCACCCGGGCCGGATTGGTGGCAAAGCGCGGATCATCAGCCCAGTCCTGGTCGTTTAATTCGGCAAAGCGGCGAAATTGTCCGTCATTGCCGATCGCCAGGATCAGGTGACCATCAGAGGTCTCAAACACTTGGTACGGCACAATATTGGGATGGGCATTGCCCATGCGTTCCGGTGACTGACCGCCGACCAGATAATTCATATTCTGATTGGCCAGCATCGCCATCTGACAGTCGAGGAGGGCGAGGTCAATATATTGTCCCTCTCCCGTCCGGTCCCGGTGGGCGAGGGCGGCGAGGATCCCGACGGTGGCATACATGCCGGTCATGATATCGGCGACCGCAACCCCGACCTTCTGGGGTCCGGCACCGGCAACCCCGTCTTTTTCGCCGGTGATGCTCATCATGCCGCCCATGGCCTGAATCAGGAAGTCATAGCCCGGACGGTTTGCATAGGGGCCGGTCTGGCCAAAGCCGGTGATCGAACAATAAATCAGGCCCGGATTGATCAGACTTAAGCTGTCATAATCCAGACCATATTTCTTCAGGCCGCCGACTTTGTAATTCTCCACCACAATGTCAGCGGTTTTAACCAGGGCGCGGATTTCCGCCTGGCCCTCTTCCGAAGTGATATCAATCTGCAGGCTCTGCTTGTTGCGGTTGGCGCAGAGGAAATAACCCGCGTCTCCCGGGGTCCCATCGCCATTAACAACAAAGGGCGGGCCCCAGGTGCGGGTATCATCCCCGACGCCTGGGCGTTCCACTTTGATCACCTCAGCCCCGAGGTCGCCCAGTAACTGGGTCGACCAAGGGCCGGCAAGGATTCGACTAAGATCGAGGACCTTGATATGGGAGAGCGCGCCACCTGCCATCAGAATGCACTGATGCCGGTTTGCATCCGGCCCAGGATCAGGGCATGGATGTCATGGGTGCCTTCGTAAGTATTGACCGCTTCCAGGTTCATGGAAT
>NVTE01000015.1 GCA_002401455.1 Alphaproteobacteria bacterium | reverse complement strand
GGCGGTTATGGCCGATGGCGAAAACCGGCATCCCCACATAACCCACACCGGTTATGTCAAAGGTGGGACCACTCAGATGAGCCAGATAATAATCGGCTGGCGCCTTGATCGGCCCGTGGGGGTCTGAAGCCAGAAGGGGTTTGCCGCTTTTTGTTAAGCTCCCGTCAATGACCCAGGTGTTGGAGGCAGGGTAGCCCGCGATCAAAGGATGGTCCGTCAGCTCTGTCAGTTCTTTTAAATAGGGTAATTCCAGAAGAGATACCTGGCTTTGAGCTTGGCCTGTTTTTGGTGACGGCGCGTTATATTCGCTATGGGTTACCGGGCCATCAGTGGGGTAAGCGGGAAATAATGTATCAATTTGAGCATCAGATAAATGCTGTTGCATGGCCGCCCGTTTGAGCTCTTGTTGCCAGTTGTCGGCACCGAGCCCGACAAGAGCAAATATTTTTGCCGTATCTTCCAAAGTCCAGGGCGTAGGTTCGACAGAGAATAGCAAAAACTCTGGCGGAAGTAGTCCGGATCTATGGGTGATATAACTGTTGATCCCGTCCACATAACGTTGAAAATGCTGTTTGGTTTCATCTGTCATACGCTCCAGGCTGAGCCGGGCGACCTTCGCGCTATCAACAGTACGGGTCAGCTTATCAACTGGCAACGTTGCCGCGCCAAATATCTCAGATAGTCTTCCGTTACTGGCCGCGCGGGTAAGTTCCAGCTGCCACAAGCGATCCTGGGCATGAGCAAAGCCCAATCCAAAATAGGCATCCGCCAGATTGGCCGCAAAGATGTGCGGGATGGCATTCTGGTCACGAATAATTTCGACGTCTTTATCCAGTTCAGTGAGGGATAATTTTTGGTCGTAATCAGGTAACGATGTTTTCAGGGCCAGATAAGTGGCGAAAACAAGGGCACTTACGATAATGACGATGATAGCACTAGCTTTAATCAGTTTTTGTTTGATCGCTGACATTGGGGGTCACTTTGTTATTTTAGTAAAGGTGAGGGCAAATGGTCGGTCCGCAGATCGGTCATTCGGGGTAAAACGCAACGCAATCCGGTCGGTGAATTTATCGGCGCTATGCCGCAATAATGCATATGTATGGTTAAAAGGAACACGGTCAGTAAGCGCGACCTGTTCAATCGATTCACTATCACAAAGTTTGGAGACAGGAGGGGTTTGGCTGAACATATTTTCATTTCCTTTAGTGACTTGAAAAGAGACCAGACGAAGGTCACAAAATTCTGTTTTTGGTCATTCTCAGAAGCCGATGAGAAAAACTACTCCTAAAGTTTTTGCATTGATACTCGGTTTATAAACCAGCATTAAATTTTTGAATATTTGTTGGCTATTCAGCATATTGCTTTTTGTAAATATATGTCTAAATACATGTTATAAATCGTTTATTTTGGCTTTGAAAAGCCTATTTGAGAGGCGTTTTTATTTTTACTGGTTAAAGTGTGTT
Source organism: Alphaproteobacteria bacterium (assembly GCA_002401455.1). Lineage (GTDB taxonomy): Bacteria > Pseudomonadota > Alphaproteobacteria > Sphingomonadales > Emcibacteraceae > Paremcibacter. Next base: position 16,021 of record NVTE01000015.1, on the reverse strand, counting down.
TTTATATGATCGGTTTATAAACTGCGGAGACAGGGGGTAAATGTCTCCCTATATTAACAATCTGTTCGCCAAAAACATCCAATTTAATAGGGAGCAAATTTTGATAGAGAAATGGCTAGGTCAGTATAAATGAAACAGATAGGCACACTTAAAAAATGGGTAAAGAGGATCGCTCTGTCAATGCTGGCGGTCATGGTTTCTGTTCTCTTTTTTGGCTATTTTTCTGTTACTCCGGAGAGTCAATTGACACCGTCAGGACACAAACGAAATAGCGCCCATTATATTACTATGCGAGACGGCGTTAAAATTGCGGTGGATGTCTGGTTGCCGGCTAACCTCAAGCAAGACCAAAAGGTCCCCGCTTTATTCCGGTCTACCCGTTATATACGGGCGCAGGAAACCGGATTTATGCGTCGTATTGCGCTGGGCCTTGGGCTGGAGGGGGTCCACCCTATGGTGCAGCTTTTTAACAATGCGGGATATGCGCTGGTCCTCGTAGATGCGCGGGGCAGTGGGGCCTCATCTGGAAAACGGATGGCCGAAATCGCTCCGGATGAAGTCGTTGATATGGCAGAAGTCGTCGATTGGCTTGTCCAGCAGAGTTGGTCCAACGGAAAAGTTGGTGCCTTTGGCGTTTCCTACGTCGGCACCACATCGGAAATGCTGACCGTTAATTCTCACCCCGCTGTCAAAGTGGTTTTGCCGCTCTTTAGTGATTTTGATGCCTATACCGGCCTGATCAGGCCCGGCGGCGTGCTGGCCTCAGGCTTTGTCCGGCATTGGGGGGCGGGCAATCATTATAGTGACAGCAACGACGTCTGTCAGGGGAAGGCAGGACTTCGTTGTATGCTCACCAAAACCTGGTTTAAGGGTATCAAGCCCGTTGATAGCGACACAGGCGGGCGTCAGCTTGCCGAGGTCGTCCGTAACCGCGACAACTATGATATTGAAGCCACCCTTAAGTCTTTAATTTACGTCGATGATTCCATGGGTGGCTGGACGATCAGAGATAGCTTCCCCGCGGGCCACAAAAAAGAGATCAGCGGGTCCAACGTGCCCATGCAGGTATGGGTGAGTTGGCTGGATGCGGCAACAGTTGACGGGGCGATTGCGCGTTATAATAGTTTCTCCAATCCGCAGCAGTTGGTGATTGCGCCGTTTAATCACGGGGGCGGTAAAAATGCTGACCCTTATCGGCCCGTTGATGCGGCCCCGGAACCCAGTCGTCTGCAGCAATATAAGGATCGTATTTCGTTTTTAGATAACTTTCTCCAAGCAGAGACGCCAGTTCCTGTGAAATCTGAAATTCGTTATTATACCATGGGCGAGGACGTATGGAAGACAACGGATATCTGGCCACCACGCGGCATTGAAAAGCGTCGCTTATATCTGGGGAATAATCACAGTTTAACAGATGACCTTCCCGCAGAAAACGGGGCAAGTGATCGCTATCAGATTGACTTTAGCGCGACGACAGGTTCCCAAAATCGATGGCTCGCCAATCTGAGTGGCAGTCGCGACATCATTTATTCTGACCGTGCTGAGCAGGATAAAAAGCTGATGGTATACGACAGCGCCCCCCTATCAGAGGATATGGAAATTACCGGCGCGCCCGTGGTGACCCTTCACGTGGACTCCAGCCATAGTGATGGTGCTTTTCATGTCTATCTGGAGGATGTGGCCCCGGACGGCTCGGTGACCTACATCACCGAGGGTATCCTGAGGGCTCGCCACCGCAAACTGTCGACCGAAACACCGCCCTATTACAATGAAGGTCCCTATCACAGCTTCAAACGTCAGGATGCCGAACTGTTAGAAGTCGGAGAAATTACCGAATTGCAGATTGGGCTGATCACCACTTCGGTGTTGGTTAAAGCAGGGCATCGCATTCGCATTGCCATAGCTGGTCATGATGCCTCGGTATTTGAAAGAATACCAGACTCCGGTACGCCAGTTATCCAGATACATAGAAACCGTAGCCATCTGTCATATGTTGACCTTCCGGTCGGGGCAACGGGGTCAACCAAACATAAGAAAGAACAGGAGTAAATTTGTGCTAAATCTCAAAAACTTTATTAGAACGGCTCTGGGTGCGGCGGTATTATCCGGCGCAACAATGTTTAACGTTATGGCCCTTGACTTGGAAGTGGGGAGCAAAAATACCCGGGAAATTTTTGCATGGGTTGATCATTATGCCGAAACCGCCCTGAAAGCCGCGCCCGCTGCCGGGCTGAGCATCCTTGTGGCGAAGGGAGATGATATTCTATTTGCTAAAGCCTATGGTTACGCCRATTTGGAAAATAAGACGGCKAGTAAAGTTGAWACGGTTTAYCAGATAGGSTCYCTCACYAAACAATTTACCTCTGTTGCCATTTTGCAGCTTGAAGAACAAGGCAAGCTCAGCCTCAAGGATGACATTACCAAGTTTTTACCCGATTACCCGACACAGGGTAAAAMAATAACYATTKCTMATCTCCTTTATCACACCAGTGGRATTAAAAACTATATTCGAGTGGGSTACACYGATAGCAAAATGGCYCCGGGAAGATTGGTCAATGATGGGGAGTATCGGYTGGAYCTCAGTCATGAGGAAATGACYGCATTTTTCAAAAATGAGCCCCTGGAATTYGCTCCGGGGACCAGCTGGAACTATTCCAATGCCGGTTATTATTTGGCCGGGATGATTATAGAAAAAGTTAGCGGTCTGAGTTACGRGGAATATATTGAAACYCATCTGATGGCCCCGGCCGAAATGACCCKCTCATCTTACACAAATTTTGAAGAAATAGTCGACAATCGTGCACGGGGATACAAGGTAAAAGATGGAAAATTGTTAAATGCCAACGCGTTGAGTATGAGCGTTCCCTTTTCYGCCGGTGCGTTATCCTCAACGGTAACAGAYCTMTTCAAGTGGACCCGCCGTCTTCATAACGGCCCTCAGTTKCTGGGGAAATCMGCGTATAAAAAATTGACAACACCTGGAAAGCTGAACAACGGTAAAAYACTGCCGATGAACTATGCYTTAGGACTTGCRGCMCCTCTCCGGGATRGCCATGAGGCGATAATGCATCCTGGGGGGATAAATGGRTTYTCCAGCATAGTGTCCTACTTCCCGGAACAACARCTCAGCGTCATTGTRTTGACTAATACCTATAACAAGAAGAGCAGGGCTTTCGCCGACAAAGTGGAGCTGGCGTTGAGTGCCTATTTATTAAACGCCGATATTACKAARTTTGATTTTCGATAARTATAATTTTNCAAATGTGGAGGAATAWAATGAATAATAATGGAGTTTTTAACATGAAAAACCGGTTGAGAGTGCTTCCTGTGACGATTGGCATGATTTCAGGCTTGAGCCTAATGAGCCCCGAATTTGCCMGTGCCGCAGRAGACGCAGCATTAACACTTGAAGAGATTGTTGTTACCGCCCARAGGCGTTCGGAAAGTATGCAGGATGTGCCCGTGTCCATGACGGCCTTCACAGCGGACTATTTGAAAGACACWGGGGCRACCCGTTTTGARAATTTTACCGACTTTATCCCTAACGTCAATTTCAACACTAATTCCTCTATCAGGGCGACCCAGATAACCATCAGGGGTATCGTATCTGATGCCAATAATATCGGTGTGGATCARGCTGCGGGTGTTTATGTGGATGGGGTCTATATGGGGCGACCGACGACAATTAACACAGGTATTTTTGATGTTGAACGSRTTGAGGTACTTCGGGGCCCACAGGGCACTCTTTATGGCAAGAATGTCATCGCCGGCGCCATTAACATGATTACCAAACGGCCCAGCGAAGAATTCGAAGGCAAAGTAATGCTGAACTATGGTAACTATAATAATGTTCTCGTTGCCGGTAGCTTAAGTGGACCAATCGTGCGTGATAAACTCCTGCTGAGGGTTTCCGGGCAACTGGAAAAGCGGGATGGCTATCTTGAAAATCTGGCCGGTCCAGACAATAATGATGCCGACAATATCAATGGCCGCTTTAGCTTACTGTTTCAGCCTAGCGACAATGTGGAAATTATGCTTCGGGGGGATGCGGCTAAAGACAGAACGAACCAGGGGGCGGGTGAACTCGCGATTGTCTCTCCCATGTTTGCCCAAGGGCCGTTTAATGTCGTGCCGGGTCACCCCATGTATATTCCCAATGATCCGTATGACTACAAAATTGCCGATGCGCCGAGTTCCCACCAGGACCGCGATGTATGGGGCGGATCTCTGGACGTCAACTGGTCGTTTGACCATGGTACGCTGACCTCCATTACAGCCTACCGCGAATTTACCTGGGACAATTTCCAAACCAGTGATGTCAGTCCCTTTGATGTTTTTGGTACGGGCATAATMGAAGAYCAAGATCAGTTTAGTCAGGAAATCCGGTAYAGTTCGGGTACGGGAGACCGGTTCGARTATGTGGTTGGRGCCTATTATTTTAAAATGAAYCTTGATGCTGAACCGACMGCGAYMGTYGGTGTTGATGCYTTTTCTGTSTCTGCTTTTGGCGGGGCRCCTTTAGGCTCGTTCCCKGGGCCAAGYRTCAGTAAACTGTTRCCSAAAATTGATAATGAAAGYTATGCCTTTTTTGGTCAGGGCCATTACCAGGTGACGGATAAACTGACTGTAACGGCGGGAMTTCGATATACTCAGGAAAAAAARTCTATTAATTAYAGYGTGTTACCTGAYTTTGTYATTGTTTCGCCTATTGATCCTGCGGTAAAATTAGCCGATATAAGCAGAGGCGTCGTRTCGCCGATGKTCAGTGTCKCTTATGATATGACTGAYGAYRTTCATACCTATTTCACYTATGCYCGGGGCTTCAAGTCCGGCGGATTTAATGCGTTTGATTTTGATTTYGCCAATGATGATGGYTCGGTGCCWGAGTTTGCGCCGGAATTTGTTGATAGTTATGAAATTGGCGCCAAGACCATGTTGTTGRRTAATCGCGTGCGCCTGAACGCATCTGTCTTCTATATGGAYTATACGGATTTGCAGGTAAATCAGCGGTTGGTYGGWGAGAATGGGTTATTTTTCTTCCGGACCAGTAATGCCGGTAAGGCCGAAAGTCTTGGTTTYGAAGTGGAATTAACCGCCCGCCTCGCCGAGGGKCTGGATATCACGGCCAGTTATGGTTATGTCGATGCCGAATATAAAGATTTCCTGATCGATGCRCARAATGATGTGGATTACACGGGCAATACACTTRTKYTGTCGCCCAAGAATACCATGGCCTTTACCGCACAATACACGCGGCCCATTAGGGATAACTGGGATTTATTGATGCGCGGTGAAATCAGCTATCGGTCGAGCAGTTTCTCTGATCAGGCCAATACYRCTGAATTGACAAATGAGGGCCGCACATTGGTAAATGCCCGCATAGGTGTGGAAAACACCGATGCWGGTATCCGGGTMGTGGGTTGGGTCCGTAATCTGTTTAAAGAAAAATACACCCATGGCCGGGCCTATGGCAGCGGCACCTTTGCCCCGGGYTCTCTGCAATATAGTGTCGGTGATCCCCGCACYTACGGCATAGAAGTTATCTATAATTTCTAGTTTGGAATTGGTTTTTTCTACGGCTGGGGGCGCGGCCTTTGAGCGCCCCCTTTTTTTNCCTTAATCCCTAAAACCAMATCACCTGGACAGAATATAATGCATGAGAACTGGCGCTCAGCCCTCGATTATTTRGAGGAATTYCAATACCAACATCTGGATTTGCAAATTAAGATTGCTGAAATTCCCGCSMCTTAYTGCGCTGAAAAAAAGCGTGCCGAATTTATGGCGCAGCAGCTGAGAGACCTCAATTTACACRTCAMYATTGATCATGCCGGAAACGTCAGGGCCCTTCGTSCAGGGCGGGCGGACAAGGGKAATTTGATTGTAATAGCCGCACATCTTGATGCTGCGTTTCCCGCCACGACCGACTTTAAGGTAGTGCTTAAAAATGGKCGRCTGTTGGGCCCCAGTATTGTTGATAACAGTTTGGGGCTGATGGCAATGGTGGCGTTAGTTGAAGCYATGAACCATGCCGACATTGAAACCSAGGACGATCTGTTGTTCGTGGCAACCGTTGGGGAAGAAGGTCTCGGSGATTTGCGCGGGGTGAAATCGCTTCTGGAGGACAAAGACGTGCTTGCCTCGACAAAAGCGTTTATTGCTCTGGACAGTCAGGGCCACGAACATATTGTTCATCGCGCGATGGGAAGCAAACGCTTCAGGGTGGAYATCAAGGGGTGCGGCGGTCACAGTTATCTTGACTTTGGTACCTTAAATCCCCTGTCRGCAGTGGCRGAAATTATARCTAGAATAGACCGRATTATTGTGCCGGAACACCCGAAAACWACGTTTAATGTCGGTGTYTTGTCAGGTGGSGTCAGCGTCAATGTGATTCCTGAAACGGCCACGTTYGAAATGGACCTGCGCTCAGAAGACAGTGTCCAGTTAGAGGCGCTGGAAAACGAATTTCTGGTTGCCGTCGCAGAGGGKGTCGCCAGCGTTAATGACAGGRCCAGTGATGAGAAACACCMCCTTACTTATCRCACARCAGTTATTGGGGACCGTCCCTGTGGACAGACCGAAAMAAGCGATKCCTTGGTGACAAGTGCYGTGAGGGCTGCWGACCAACTGGGCCTGGAMACGCACTATATAAGCGGCAGYAGTGATGCCAATGTCCCWATGAACCTTGGCATAYCGGCGATWATGTTGGGKGCTGGCGGCCAGGGYGGTGGYCTGCACAGYGACCGGGAATGGTTYGACCCCWGTGAGGCTTATCTCGGYCGGCAGCGSGCCCTKCTTTCCCTYTTATTATTTGATAGAGCCTGAGGAAAATATGATGAAATCTTCCCTTATTTTTCTATGTTTCTTGTGGTTCAATGCCGTGAGTGCCTTTGGCGGGCAGGTGATGATTGATGCCGATATTGCCATTATCAACGGCCAGATTGTCGACGGCAATGGCGGGCCGCGTTATGCGGCAGATATCGCCATAAGGGGCAACCGTATTGTCTTCATCGGTAGCAAAAAGAAGATCAGAGCCAAACAGCGTATCGATGCCCGGGGGATGATCGTTGCGCCTGGTTTTATTGACGGTCACAGCCATACTGCAAAATATATGGTTAGCCGCAAAAATCGCCTTAATGAAAGCGCCCTTACCCAAGGGGTAACCACCATTGTATTTGGCGCTGACGGAGATTATTCACCCCAGACGTTAAGGAACATGTTAGATCGGCTTCAGCAGCAGGGTATGGGCACCAATGTTGGTTTTTATGTCGGACATAATGGTATCCGCCAACAGGTTATGGCGGATAATCAGCGGCGGAAACCTGATGAACATGAACTTAACCGCATGAAGGGTCTGGTGCGCGACGGCATGAAGATGGGGGCGGTGGGGTTCTCGACAGGCCTGATGTATGATCCGGGAAGTTACAGTGAAACGAATGAAATCATAGAACTTAGTAAGGTTGTCTCTGATTTTGGCGGTATTTATGACTCTCATGTCAGAGACCCTGCCCGCGCCTTGATTGCCTCGGACCAGGAAGTAATTGACATTGGTTTAGCGGCGGGTGTTGCCGCGAAAATTGCCCATGTTAAAGCGGTGTGTCTGAGTAATTCTGGCAATACAAAGACGATAATTGACATGGTGGATAAGGCCCGGGAGCGGGGGCAGAATGTCGTGTCCGATCAATACCCCTATGATGGCGCAAAAACCGTCTTCCTGAGGGATGTATTTCTGCGTCCACCATCGCTCCCCGGGACTGATCTCAAAGAATTGCTGCAGCGTCCCGAACACCGTGAAATCATTCGTCAGGCGAGTGAGAATGGGATCAACGGCGGTTTTTCCTGGCTTAAGGCAACGGGTTACGACTGTATCCGCATCACCCATAGCCAAGATTACCCTGAGTATGAGGGCCAATATCTGTCGGAGATTGCCCAGGGTAAGAACCAGAGTGGTTTTGACATGATATCTGAACTTGTCATGTCGGCACGGCATGAAATTCGCATCACGCTCGGCGGTGTAGACGAACAGGACGTGCGCATGTTGCTGGTACAGCCATGGAACATGATTGTCAGTGATGGCAAATATATCAATGAGCACAGCAGTTCGCGGCAGCATCCTCGYTCMACCGGGACGTTTGCCAGAGTWCTGGGRAAATATGTYAGAGACCTGAATTTRCTGACYCTGGAACAGGCCATCACCAAGATGACGTCCCAGCAGGCGGAYTTTYTGGGRTTTTCAGAYCGTGGTCGCCTTGCCGTCGGAAAAATAGCTGATGTGGTTGTGTTTRAYSCMAATGAAATCATTGATCAATCCACCTGGGCCCATCCGCTGAGATATTCCAAAGGYATYCGGCATCTCTTGGTGAATGGGGAGTTTGCGGTGAAAAATGGTGTRGTCTCCCCCCGKGCCGTCGGRRTTGTTATCAAAAGAACCCATAAAACATCTGCCTTTATCGGTAATGCAAAAGGGCGTGATTTGGCCGAGGAKCTRAAAAATGARRGATAARAATTCAMCGGCATGGCCTTATATTCCCTTYGGTSTCGMGCAAATCGACAARCTTAAAATCGTAAAAGCAGAGGGCGTGTACCTCTATACCGAGAGCGGACAAAAAATTCTCGATGCCAGCGCAGGTGCGGCGGTCGGTAATATTGGTTGGGGCAGGTCCGAAGTGGCCGAAGCKGCCGCAAAGTCGATGACCAATATAAGCTATACCCTGCCGCCCTTCCACACCGAAGAACGCGAGGAGCTGGTGACACTATTGCGGGATCATTGGTTGCCGGGGGATTTAACTAAAGTCAGTTTTATGGGCAGCGGTTCCGAGGCGGTAGATAATGCGGTCAGACTAGCCCGGCAGTATCAATTGGCGTGCGGTAGACCAGACCGATGGAAGGTGATCGGCCGGGATATTTCCTATCATGGCACCTCTTTGGCGGGACTATCGGTCGGGGGACATGCGGGGCGACGTCGGGAGTTCGAGCCCATGCTGATGGATGTTCCTCATATCGCGGCATGTTACTGCCTGCGCTGCCCGTTAGGCAAAAAACTTGCCAGTTGCCGGACGGAGTGTGCGGACGAGCTGGRAAAAAYAATCGYGCAGGAAGGTGAAGACACCATCGCGGCCTTCATCGCCGAACCGATCGTMGGGGCCAGTGGGGGCGCATTGGTGCCGCCGGATGAYTATTGGCCGAAAATTGMAGAGATYTGTCGCCGRCACAATATCCTCTTAATCGCCGACGAGGTGATGACGGGTTTTGGCCGAACSGGCAAGCGCTTTGGCGTTGACCACTGGGRGATCACGCCAGATATYCTGGTCCTTGGCAAAGGGCTCAGCGGGGGATATGCCACCATTTCRGCGGTGGCGACTTCAGAGGCYTTTTGCCAGCGYCTGAGCGATGCGGGCATGCAGGCCATGTATCATACGTACGGYGCCCACCCGGCCGCCTGTGCCACATCGGCAAAAGTTCTTGAAATTCTCCAGCGCGARCACTTATCGGAWCGGGTCGCAGATATGTCCGGCCTTTTTGAGAAAAAAATCAGGCGGTTGGAGGCCCAYCCCCATGTTGCYCAAGTGCGKGGCAAAGGCTTYTTATATGCCGTCGAGATTGTTAAAAACYGMGACACTYTGGARCTTTAYCCGCAGWCCGATGCCATAACTKTWAATATWGTCAAAGCCTGCCTGMACAGAAATTGCTTCGTCTATTTTGGYGGTACRGGGGACGTGAGGGACATCATTYTGATTGCCCCGCATTTTATCATTAGCGAAGCCGAAATGGACGTRATCGTAGAGACAATATGGGACGCTYTGAATGAAGTCTGTRTCCCYTGAGAATRTGTGAAGGATTATGATGAAAGATGACCTGAAAAGAAAAATTAACCTGCCCACAGCGATTTTTATWATTATCGGGTATGTGGTGGGGGCGACAATTTTTATCTTACCTGGCGAGTTATCGGCTATTGTCGGGCCGGGCGTGTTCCTGGCCTATCTGCTTGCCGGGGTTCCTGCTCTTTTCTATTGTTTTGTCATCGCACAGGTTGGCAGTGCCTTTCCGACCAGCGGCGGGGGTTATGTTCTGATCAAGGGCGCGCTGTCGCCTTTTCTGGGCTTTATCTATCTTTGGGTCGTTCTGTCACTAGCCGTCCTGGCGGTTCCCCTGATTGCGATGGGGTTCGCGCGATATTTATCTCTGGCCCTCACAGGGCTCGATGTCCAGTGGATCGCCTTCGCCAGCATAGCTGTATTTGTTCTGACAAACTGTCTCGGTATGGCTGTCGCCGGTGCGGCGCAAAATATCATGGTTGTTTTGTTTCTGCTGGCGTTGCTTCTCTTTTCGGGCACTGGGATTATTTATGGTGATAGCACTTTGCTGGAGCCTTTATTACCTTTTGGGTATCAGGGCGTTTTCCTGGCGGCCGCCACGGCATATTTTTCTTATGCTGGGATACTGGTTGTTGCCGAAATCGCCGGTGAAATTAAAAATCCGGGGCGTAATATTCCCCTGGCCATTGCGATCAGTTTTATCGTTGTCATCTTAACCTATACTCTGGTTCCCTTGTCGTTGTCTCAGATGATGCCGTGGCAGGATCTGGGGAAAACGCAAACGCCTGTTGTCGCGGCAGCACAACAATATCTCTCGCCCTTCTTGGTCAATATTATTTGGATCGGTGCCTTGTTTGCTGCTGCCACATCCATTAACGGCATCATGATGGGCTTAAGTCGAGATCTTTATAAAGGGGCGGTTGAGGGCTTGTTTCCCCGCGTTCTGGCTAAAATTCACCCGTCGCGAGGAACCCCCGTCGCCGCCATTCTGGTGATCGGAACTCTGGCAATTTTGGGCGTGATGTCTGGCAATAACATTGTGCAATATGCTCAGGTGGCCGTTGTCGGGCTCATGATTACCCAGATTTTGACCAGTCTGGCTGTCCTGCGCATGCCGAAAGTGTTGCCGGAGCAGTACGCGCAATCCCGTTTTAAGTTATCCCCCCTCTTCCTGATATTTTTCTCCCTGGCCTCCGCAGTGATCTCACTGGTTTTTCTGGGGGTTTTGGTGGTACAGACGCCTGCTATGGGCGGCGTCGCCCTGCTCTATCTTGGGGTGGGGAGTATTTATTATTTTAGACCGACAAAGGTACAGAGGAGTGTTTAGTGGTGTTCGTAAAATTTAGAGCCAACCGGGTTTTTTGGGTTTTTGTCATCCAAATATTCATTACGCCTTTTGCCTGGTCATCTCCGTCGGATGAGGTGGTTCAGGCACAGGCAGTTATCGATAAATTGATTCACCAAACAGGGATCCCCGGTTTATCGATTACGGTTATGGTTGGCCCTACGGAGACATGGTCGCAAGGGTTCGGTTTGGCTGATTTGGAGAATGATATTCAGGTAACGCCGGATACTCTTATGCGGGTCGGCAGCCTCTCTAAATCAATGACAGCCACGGCCCTTGTTAAGGCGGGGGAACAAGGAACAGTAGACCTGGACGCCGATATCCGGGAATATCTTCCGAGTTTTCCCCAAAAGAAACATGTCATCACCCTGCGCCAACTCGGCGGGCACCTCGGGGGTGTAAGGCACTATAAAACGGATAGCGAAAAATATGTTTTCCAGCATTTTGACACTGTATTGTCCAGTTTGAATCTCTTTCAGAACGACCCCTTAATCTCTGTCCCCGGTTCTGAGTACCATTATAGCAGTTATGGGTATAACCTCTTAAGCGCGGTGGCCGAGGCTGCCTTTGAGCGGGAATTCCCAGAATTTTTAGCATATTACCTGTGGCAGCCTTTGGTCATGAAGCATACTGTTCAGGATGATGTCAACCTGGTGATTCCCGGCAGAGCCCGGCAGTATGTAAAAGATAACAATGGGGCCCTCATCAATGCGCCCTATACAGACAATAGTTATAAGTTCGCTGGCGGCGGCATGTTATCAACGAGCCGTGACCTTGCAAAATTTGGCCATGCATTGGTCAATGACAGCTTTCTTAATTCAGCCTCAAGGGAGCTCCTGTTTTCTTCGCAAGTTACCACTGATGGCAGGTCAACGGGATATGGCCTGGGTTGGTTTGTCGATATGACTAAATTTTTAGAAGATCGAAAAGACCGGATTCCACCTGAGCTGTATGGTCATCTGATTGACTTGTTCCAAGACCGCCAGTTAATATGGCATAGCGGTACCTCATCTGGTGCCGTAGCGATGCTCTTACTGGTTCCCGAAACGCAGGTCACTGTTGCCATAACAGCTAATCTAGGTGGGGTTGGCCGCCAACTGATTGCGGCAACAATGGAGATTGAGGCAATATTTAGCACCGCGCAGCAGCGGTGATGGCATCCACAGTATGGGGCTCTATATTGATCCTGGGAAAAGTTGTGTATAGTTTGGATTCTTAAAAACGGAGGAGATGAAAATGGATAGATCACTGGCGAGCAGTCTTTCGCGGAATATAACATCTGAAGAAATTTCAGCCTATGAACGGGACGGGGCCGCGGTGCTTCGTGGCGTGTTGCCTATGGAATGGATTGAGGTCATGAGGGAAGCTGTTGAACGGATTCTCAATAACCCGGGAAGTGCCTCCTTGGAATATACTCCTGAGGGGAAGCAAGGCCGCTATTACGGTGATTTTTTTCTATGGCGCCGTGATCCGGATTTTAAAGCGTTTATGCAGGAGTCTCCCCTGCCGGAATTGGCCGCTCAAGTGATGGATGCCAAATGTTTAAACTTCTTTTATGATCAACTGCTGGTGAAAGAACCGAACACAGAAGAGCCAACCCCATGGCATCAGGATTTATCCTATTGGCCGGTAAGAGGTAAGCAGGTGATATCGATCTGGGTGCCTTTTGATCCCGCGAATGAAGAATCCGGTGTCGTGGTTTATGTCAAAGGGTCGCACAAGTGGGGCAAACTTTATGCTCCCCATGCCTTCTCGGATAAATCGGGTTTTGCGGATATTTACGCAAAAGCGGGACTGGAACCGCTGCCAGATATAGAAGCGGAAAGAGATCAACATGAAATTCTCTGTTGGGACATGGAGCCCGGTGACGTCCTCATCCATCACCCTCTGACCTTGCATTATGCTTCCGGCAACAAATCAAAAACCGGCCGTCGTCGCGGGCTTGCCCTGCGCTATTTGGGCGATGACGCCACCTTTGACAATCGTCCAGGAACTTTTTTAGATAATAAAAAAGTAATGGAAACCGTTCCCCCCATAACCCTTGAAAATGGTCAGCCTTTTTCTGGTGAATTGTTTCCCCGCGTTTGGCCTCGGGCGGGGGATGCATAATGTCCCAGAATGTAAAAATTATTGAAACAGAGAAAGCAAGCCGCCCCCTGGGTCATTATGCGCAAGCGACGCACCATGCAGGGGTGATATATGTGTCGGGACAGTTGGGCCGAGGGCCGGATATGTCCAATGAGGAAGCCGGCGATATTGAGGTCCAGACCCGACGTTGCCTTGGTAACATCCTGGCCATTGTTGACGCGGCGGGCAGTTCGGCAGATCGGTTGCTGAAGGTCAATATCTATATTGTGGATATCGGCCTTTGGCCTGCGGTAAACAAGGTGTATTCGGAAATGCTTGGCTCACACAGGCCGGCCCGCATTGTCGTGCCGACACCGGGTTTGCATTATGGGGCGCTTTTGGAAATTGACGCGATAGCCGCAGGATAGCCCTGATGCGAAAAGATAAATTTCAAGACCTGCAAACGCCTTGTCTGATTGTCGACCGGGCCAAGATGTTGACTAATATTCACAGGATGAAAAACCATCTGACTTCTTTGGGCGTTTCATTAAGGCCGCATGTGAAGACCACCAAATCCGTGGAAATTATCAAGCTTCTGTTTGAGGGTGGGACCGGCCCTATTACGGTGTCGACGCTACGGGAAGCAGAATATTTTTTCGAGGGCGGCTTCACGGATATTATGTATGCCGTAGGGATTGTGCCCGCAAAACTGGGCCGGGTAAAAAAACTGATTGAGGCGGGGGCTGGAATCCGGTTGATCCTTGATAGCCTTGACGTGGCGCAGTCGCTTGTTGACTATGGTGTGACCCATCAAGTCATATTTGATGTTTTAATCGAAATTGACTGCGATATGCACCGGGCAGGCCTGTCTCCGGATGACCCACAGATTTTGGACATCGCTGGCCTTTTGGAGGGCAGTTCGGCGAGTAATTTTATGGGTTTTATGACCCATGCGGGGGAATCCTATAATTGCGAAACCACAGAAGCCATCCGGAAACATTCCCATATTGAGCGGGATGCAGTGGTTCAGGCGGTAAAATATACCCAACAAAGTGGAATTTATTCCCGAATTGTCAGCGCCGGGTCGACACCGACAGCGCGCTTTGCTGATGACTTGACCGGCGTAACTGAAGTCCGGGCGGGGGTATTTGTTTTTCAGGATTTATTTCAGGCAGGTCTTGGGGTCTGTGATATTGATGACATTGCCCTTAGCGTTTTGACCATGGTGATTGGTCATAAAAAGAACCAAAACCGGCTTATCATTGATGCGGGCGGAATGGCCCTGTCCAAGGACCGGGGAACGGCTCACCAAAAACAGGATCGCCTGTTCGGGCTGGTCTGTTCTGCCGACGATGGGAAACTTATTCCCAACCTGATAGTTGAAGCTGCCAATCAGGAGCATGGCATGATTACGTCCCTCGCAGGGGAGATAAATTTTGACGATTTCCCCATTGGGACATTGTTGCGGATCCTGCCCAATCATGCCTGTATGACGGCGGCGGCCCATAGTTGCTATCATATCATCGACGGCAATCAAGTGGTGGCCGATATCTGGCCCCGTTGTCAGGGATGGTAAGAGTTTTGCCTAACAAAAAGTCGTCCATGGCACCTGAATTAAGCTGGAGAGGGCTGTCAAATTAACTGGTTTCAGCCAATAAATTCAGAAATTTTCAAATTCTATAATGGTATTTTTCAATGACTTAAGAGACTTGAATTTCCTCCAGAATGGTGAAAATAGGTGATTTTAGAGTCAATGTGGTGGCCCCTTGTGGCTAGCATTTCCTTCAGCCCTTGCTTCGCGATGGATGCCAGGCCTGTTTTATGATAAATTATAACGGGAGAAGAGGCCGTTTCTTTTACAAGCCCTTAAAATAGGATTGAACAGAAGTAATTATTTTTCTGAATTGTATTTTGTATTTGAAAAACGCGCGACCTAGCACAGTTTCTAGCACATTAATTTTTTAGAGAAAATATTATCGTTTAATTATAGTGACTTAACTGCATATCTATCAGGCTCATAACCTGAAGGTCGTAGGTTCAAATCCTACCCCCGCAACCAAACATTAGGCAGTTAACTCTTTGAGTTAGCTGCCTTTTTTTGTTTGTTCATACCCCTTATTTGACATGAATTGGCCTTTGTTATACCCTATTTAGGTGTCGCACAAGGCTCACACAAAAACGCACAGATCTGATCATGCAAAAAGTGAGAGACAATACCATGCAAATACATCGAATTTTAGGAGAGAAAGTTAGGTTATACCGTCGGGTTGAAAATGGCAGTTGGCACGCGTCAACTTACATTAGTGGAAAAGAGCGTCGAACGAGCACAAAGAAGAAAAGTCTCGCAGAGGCAAAAGATGTTGCCGAGGACTGGTACATCGATCTAAGAGGTAAGGCTCGACACGGCGAACTGAGTAGTGGCAAAACATTCGGGCAAGCTGCTGAATTATTCACGTCCGAATATGAAGCTCTTACGGCAGGTCGGCGGAGTCCGAAATGGGTAGAGGGCCACAAAGCTCGTCTACGGCTACACATTCTCCCCTTTATGGGGCATATGTATCTGGGTGAGATTGAAAAAGGCATTGGCCAGAATTACCGTGTTCATCGTATGACTAAGCCAGAAGATTGGGATGAAACACAGATTGATAAAAATACCGGCGAGCCGCGCTCGTGGAAAGTACCAGCACAGAAAACGCTCCACAATGAAATTGTGACAATGAATATGACTTTTGTGACGGCAGAAGAACATGGCTGGATTGATGCCGTGCCAAACCTTAAAAATCGGTATAGCAAGGAA
>NVTE01000008.1 GCA_002401455.1 Alphaproteobacteria bacterium | reverse complement strand
TGACGTGTCCTTAAGCTTCACGGTCTCTGACGGCAGCAGCACCTCTTCCGCGACGGCAAGCCTGGATGTGACGGCGGTCAATGACGGTCCGGTGGCCGGCGATGACAGCTTCACCGGGGCTGAGGATACGGACCTCAGCGGTTCTGTTCTCGGCAATGACACGGATGTGGACGGCGATGTCCTGACGGTGGTTGCGGAAACTCTGACCACGGCGGAGGGCGGCACGGTTGAGCTTCTGGCCGACGGAACATTCACCTATACGCCGGCGACGGATTTTACCGGCAGCGACAGTTTCAGCTATAGCCTGAGCGACGGCACAGCCACCGACACCGGTTCGGTCAGCCTTGAGGTGACGGCGGTCAATGACGGTCCGATTGCCGGCAATGTTGATCTTGGCGCGACCCTGGAAGATACCAGTGTCAGCTTCACGGCGGCTGAGCTTCTGGCCAACTCATCTGATGTGGACGGCGATGATCTGAGTATCACGGCGGTCTCGGTTGATGCGGCTTATGGCACGGTGACGGACCTTGGCGGCGGCAACTATAGCTTTACCCCCAAGGCCGATTATAGTGGCAATGACGTGTCCTTAAGCTTCACGGTCTCTGACGGCAGCAGCACCTCTTCCGCGACGGCAAGCCTGGATGTGACGGCGGTAGCCGATGCCCCAACCTTAGAAGCTAAGTTAATAGTTTCCACAAGTACAGATTCAGGATTTGAAGATGCCTCAATTACCGCTGGTACACAAACGAGTACAAGCGGGTTTTATATGAATGATACCCTGGGCGACTGGAGTACGGATTCAGGCGCATTTGAGGTATGGTCGGAGAACCAAGGAAATTCGGGCTATACGGCGTCTGAAGGAGAACAATATCTCGAGTTGAATAAGGATACGAGTGGTAACCACCCAGATACCATGAATATCTATCAAAATGTGGAAACCGAAGAGGGGCATGAATATACGTTCAGTTTCGATTTTTCCCCGCGACCCGGATATAATGAAGATGTTTCGCAGGTGGAAGTCTGGATAAACGGAGTAAAGGTTGAGGAAATATCGGGATCTGGAATTGGTGCCTCGGATACTGATTGGTCTGCACATGAATATAGCTTTACAGGTGACGGCAGCCCTGTGCGTGTTGAAATAAAGTACACGGGCGATGGCGCGCACAATGGCCGTGGGGCATATATTGATAACCTTAATATTGAAGATTCCTATGAAACCGAATGGGCTGCATCTGGGGCGTCTGGGGCAGTCATAGACCTTCCTGATATTGTGGCCAGCTTATCTGACACAGATGGTTCAGAATCCTTGAGTTTGGAAATATCCGCCATCCCGGATGGAGCGATTTTAAGTGATGGCAATGGTCATAGTTTTACGGCCACTTCGGATAATAATTCGGTTAATGTTTCGACCTGGAGCCTTAATGACTTGACGGTAACTCCCCTGGAAGGCACGGCTGATTTTAACCTGCAGGTTACGGCGACCTCAACCGAAGGCAGTAACGGGGAATATGCCACAACAACTTCTGCTATTGCAGTGGATATTGTCGAAGAGGTAACGGATTCAGGTGATGAAGATGCGGCACCGGATGTTCCCGGTGGTTATACGGTTACGCCGGGGACCGATGGGGATGACGTCATTGGTGGCGGCAACGGGGTCAGGGATTATGTTGATGGCGGTGCCGGTGACGATAACCTGTCAGCTGGAAGCCTCAATGATATTGTTTTCGGGGGTAGTGGGGATGATACGATAGATGGCGGAACAGGACATGACAGCCTGTACGGCGGGTCTGGTAATGATACCCTATATGGGGGGAACCAGGGTGACACTCTTTATGGCGGGTCCGGTGATGATGTCCTTGATGGCGGCAAGCATGATGATGTGCTTATTGGCGGTTCCGGTGATGATATCCTGATCGGGGGTAACGGCAGCGACACGGCGGTTTTCAGTGGAAACCGGGCGGATTATACCATTGACCAGCTTCCTGACGGCAGTTATGTGATCAGCCATAATGGCGAAGGTACCGATGGCTCTGATACGGTGTCGGGGGTTGAAAATTTCCAGTTCAACGACGGAACCTTAACAGAAACAGAGCTGCAGGATAGCCTGTCTGGTCAGGTCACTTATGACACAGCTTACATCGGGGGGGATGGCTGGGATAATGTCACCACTGGATCAGGGAATGATTATATTGATACCGGTGAGGGCAACAGCCAGATTAATGCCGGGGACGGTGACAATAAAATTATCGCTGGCGAGGGCTATGATAATGTGACGGCGGGCAGCGGCAATGATGTAATTAATGTCGGCGGCGGTGGCAGCACGATAAATTCAGGGGCTGGAGATGATCAGATTACGGCCACCGGCAGCAGCTCCAATACGGTCAATGCCGGAGACGGCGACAATACCATCACCTTAGGGTCCGGCTATGATAATGTGACCACGGGCAGTGGCAATGATGTGATTAATACCGGCGAGGGCAACAGCCAAATTAATGCCGGAGACGGCCATAATGAAATTACGGCGGGTACCGGTTTTGATACGATTACCACCGGCAGCGGCAATGACATTATTTCTGTTGGCGATGGCGGCAGCAATATAGATGCCGGCAGCGGTAATGATGTCATCACGGTAGGCACAGGGGCCGACCAGCTTTCCGGCGGTGATGGCCATGATACCTTCGTCATGGGACTGGATCAGGACTGGAATGTAGTTCAGGGCGGCGAGGGTGGCGGCTGGACCGATGTCATTCAGTTGGACGGTTTTTCCGGGTCAGATTCCCAACAGGGCTGGACCCTGACCCTGGATGATGGATCAACCATTTCATCCACCGATGAAGACCTGAACGAAATGCTCTTGTCTGATGATTCTTCGGGAACCATTGTCTTTGACGATGGCGGAACCATTGAGTTTGACGGTATAGAGAAGATTGTCTGGTAGGGAAGTTATCAATTTAAATTGACTGAAAATGTGTTTTGGAGAGGCGCTCTTTTTTGTGGAATTCAGCTTATAATTTGTTCAGAAGGTTTCTCTAAACTTTCACCTAACTAGTTTTTGACATTAATGTTTTCTGTGTTAACATTGCGTAAATTAAACAATGATGGAACCCGAATGTGTCTGAAAACCCTGTAGTATCTTACGGTAAATTTGTTGTTCGCCGGCCCTGGTTGGTGTTGCTTGCTTCCCTCATTATTGTTTTTCTGGCCGGGTTTGGTGCAAAGAATATCTATTTCTCCAGTGATTACCGGGTATTTTTCGGACCGGATAATCCTCAATTGGCGGCACAGGATGACCTGGAGCAGACCTATACCAAGGTCGATACCATATCGTTCATTCTAAAACCAAATACAGGTGATGTTTATAATAAAAAATTCCTGGGCTTGATTCAGGAGATTACCGAAAATTCCTGGCAAATACCCTATACCATTCGCGTCGATTCCATTGCTAATTACCAGCATACACGGGCGGAACAGGATGATATGATTGTTGAGGACCTGGTGGGGAATCCGGAAAGCCTGGGGCCTGAACAGCTGGCCCTGATCCGGCAAGTGTCTCTCTCTGAACCTACCCTGGTCAACCGGTTGATTGCCGCAGATGGCCGGACGACACAGGTGGTCATCACCGTTGAAATTCCCGATACTCAGGAAAGCACGCTCAAGAAAATTGTCAAACCGGTCCGGGAAATGGCGGCTTTAATTCGTGCTGAAAACCCTGATATTCATGTAGCTCTTGGCGGCGTTGTCATGTTGTCCAATAGCTTCGCCGAAGCGGCGCAAAATGATATGACCACGTTGTTTCCGCTCATGTATGTCTTATTGGCGCTAACAATCCTGGTGTTCACCCGGTCTATTGCAGGCATGTTAAGTGCGATGACGGTGGTCTTTCTCTCGGTGATTACGGCCATTGGCATTACCGGCCATATTGGCTGGGGGTTGAATACTGCGTCGGTGAATTCTTTTGTCATTATTCTAACCATATCAGTTGCCGACAGTATTCATCTGCTGATGACCTATTTTTCAGAACTGGGTAAGGGCAAGGACCGCAAAACAGCGACGGTGGAAAGCCTGCGGATTAATATGCAGCCTGTGTTCCTGACCTCCTTAACCACGGTCATCGGTTTCCTGAGCCTTAATTTTAATGACAGCCCCCCGTTCCGTGAAATGGGGAACATTTCCGCCTTTGGGGTGACGGCCGCCTGGTTCCTGTCGATCACCCTCTTACCGGCCTTGATGACGATCATTCCCATGACCCCTCGAGGACATAAAAAATACGAAGACAGTTTTATGTCCCGCTATGTTGAATGGGTCATGCGTCATCGGAAATATATTCTGATGGGGTCGCTGACTGTGATCTTCCTGTCTGTCGCCATGCTGCCCAAGTTGGTTTATAATGATAAATTCATTGAATTTTTCAGCACAAACGTCCAATTCCGCAAGGATGCTGATTTCCTTATGGCTAACCTGACTGGGGCTTACACCCTTGAGATTTCTGTGCCATCCGGAGAGGACGGGGGCATATCAAACCCGGAATATCTCACCAAACTGGACGCATATTCTGATTGGTTCAGGGCCCAGCCGGAAGTCAGGCATGTTCTGACCTTCACCGATGTGATGAAACGCCTGAATATGAATATGAACGGCGATGATCCGGACTTTTATAAATTACCGGACCGGCGGGAACTGGCGGCGCAATATCTGCTGCTTTATGAAATGTCCTTGCCTTACGGACTTGACCTTAATAATCAGATTGATGTGGGGAAATCATCCACTCGCTTGACGGCTATCCTGAGTAATATCAATAGTAACCAGATGAAGTCCCTGAAATTCCGGGCTGAGGATTGGCTGCGGGATAATGCGCCGCCGGAGATGCAGTCGCCGGGCGCGACCAGCGTTAATCTGATTTTTGCCTTCCTGACCAAGCGAACTTTTGACAGCATGTTCTGGGGAACCGGAATTGCCTTTATCCTGATCTCCCTGTGTCTGGTGGTCGCCTTGCGAAGTATCAAACTGGGCAGTATCAGCCTGATCCCCAATCTTATTCCGGCTGTTGTTGCCTTTGGCATATGGGCGGTGATCAATGGGGAACTGGGTATGTTTGCTGCGGGTGTCACGGCCACGGCATTGGGTCTGATCGTTGATTGCACGGTACATTTTTTGAGCAAATATCTGCGGGGTAAGCGGGAGAAAGGTCTTCATGCCGAAGATGCGGTTCGCTATGCTTTCTCCATGGTTGGCATGGCGCTCTGGGTGTCGTCCCTGGTGTTGATCGTGGGCTTCAGTTCCTTGATGTTGTCAAATTTTGCTATGAATTCAAAGATGGGCGCGTTGACGGCGATGATTATTGCGGTGGCTTTGGTGACGGATTTTTTATTGTTACCGGTATTACTCCTGTATGTTGATAAGAAAAAGGAAAAAGTAAATGTTTAAGATGATCCGGACGGTATCCGTTTGTTTATTCGTGGCAGGATTTGTCTTGCCCCAGACCCTTCTGGCTGAAACCCCTGAAGAAAAGGGCCTGGCCATTGCCGTAGAAGCGGACAGAAGGGATGAAGGTTTCAAGGATAGCGTTGCGAAGCTGGAAATGGTGCTCAGCAATCGCCAGGGCCGGGAAAGCCGTCGGAGACTAAAAATCAAGACCTTTGAAGTGACCGATTCTGCGGTTGGCGATAAGTCATTGGTGATCTTTGACAGCCCCCGGGATGTTAAAGGCACCGCCTTCTTGACCCATTCCAAGGTCCTTGACCCCGATGATCAGTGGATCTACCTGCCAGCACTGGGCCGGATCAAGAGAATATCCTCGAGCAATAAATCCGGTCCGTTCATGGGCAGTGAATTTGCCTATGAAGATATGTCATCGCGGGAAGTGGGGAAATATAGCTATAAATGGTTGCGCGATGAGCCTTGTGGTGACCTGACCTGCTTTGTTCTTGAATATTATCCCCAGTATGCAAAATCGGGGTATACCAAGTTGATAACCTGGATTGATACCGAGGAATACAGGAATATAAAAACTGAATTTTATAACCGTCGTGGGGACTTGTTCAAGGTTCTTAAATTATCAGATTATAAATTATATCTGGATAAGTTTTGGCGGCCGGGGAATCTGTTTATGGAGAATATTATCACAGGTAAGAAAACCTGGCTTATTTGGAGTCGTTTTGATTTTCAGACAGGCCTACGGGAAAATGACTTTTCTAAGAGCCGATTAAAGACAGCAAAATAACCCCTGACTCCCCTGAGTCTCTGTAGTTTTTACCAGCCCGGTCATTAAGGCCGGGCTTTTTGCTTTATTTTATCATGGTAAAATTTTATGGTTAACAAAAGGGTAAGGAAGGATAGAACGTCCTGTAAATACAGTAGTATTATACTTACAATTTTAGAAAAAAATGCCTCAATAGATCGTAAAACTGGATCAATTATTAGGCCCTTCTAGATGTTTATTTGCCAATAATAACGAATGAATCGTAAACAGCTGTAAGAGAGGGCGAGGTGCCACACAAATTACGACATAATCAAAAAGCTGATGTTCGCCGCGTGCGGGGGCTGAAAAGTTACCTGTTGGCGTCGGCGGTTTTGGCTTTATCTGTGATGCCGGTTCAGGCCGATGTGACTATTCTTGATGTGAGAACGGGACTGCATCCGGACAAAACCCGTGTGGTTCTTGAAGTCAATGAGGTTGCCTTTTATGACATCACCTATCTGGACAGCCCAAAAGAGATCATCATTGATTTCCGGAAAACCCCGTCCAGGGAAGCGGTGAAGGCCCTGACCAAAAAAGTGGCAGTCATCGGGCTGCTCGATAAAATCACCATGGAAGACAATGACGGGTCCGCGCGCATGAGACTTAAACTGCGCAAAGCGGCCACCGTCGCTAACAACTTTTCCCTGAATCCGGATCATGGCCGGCAATACAGGCTGGTGTTTGATTTAAAGGCCGTCTCGTCTGCGGAATGGTCGCGGCAGGTGACGTTGACTGCGCCGCTAACAACTGCGCCAGTTGAGCCTTCTCCTTTTCCTTCTCTGGCCCCTGCTGACATGCCTGAAGTTATCCCCGTTGTTTTGACGACCATAGGTGATGAGACCTCTTCCGCTCCGGTGGTGTCCCAAACACCCCGCCGTTCTCAGGAGGTGGAATCCTATGATGAAATGGTCACCGGGGAGAGTAATTTTACCCTATCCGGTTATGTTGAGATCGAAGGCCGGGGCTTTACCCAGTCAAGTTTCAACTCTCAACCAAAAGACTGGACGGTGTCTTTTGCGGTGGAACCTCTGTTGGAATATGTGTCTGATACCAGCAGTTCTCAAATTATATTCCGGTCCTTTGGCCGGGTTGATGTTAATGACAGTGACCGCAGCCATTTTGATATCCGGGAATTGAAATGGACCGGAACCCGGGATCGCTGGCAGATGACAGTGGGCATTGATACGGTCTTCTGGGGGGTGACGGAATCCAGTCATCTTGTAGATATTCTTAATCAGGATGATAACCTGGAGGATATTGATCAGGAAGACAAACTGGGTCAACCCATGGCAAGTCTTTCCTATGACAGCAATTACGGCGTGTTTTCCGCTTATATCATGACCTATTTCCGGGAACTGCGTTTTCCGGGCCAAAAAGGGCGGTTCAGCCCACCGCTGGCTGTTGATTATAGCCAGACGGAATATCAGGCGGGCTCTGGTAAATGGCATACGGACTGGGCTGTGCGCTGGTCTCATGTCATCGGCAATTTTGACGTGGGTCTGTATCATTTCAGGGGCACCAACCGTGACGTGGACTTGGTGGTCGGAAACGACGGTGCGGGTAATGCGGTTCTGATTCCCCACTATAATCTGATTGGCCAGACCGGCCTTGATGTGCAGGCAACATTTGACGATGTTCTGGTTAAGTTTGAGGCCATTCGCCGCACGGGATCTGGACCCGTTTCAGGGCCGGAAATGGATCGGGATTTCTGGGCCATGGCGGGCGGGATCGAATATACCTTCTATGGACTTGGCGACGGCGCATCAGATATCGGAATTCTGGCGGAATATCTCTATGATGACCGGGGCGGGCAGGCAACCACACCCTTTGAGGATGATCTGTTTATGGGCATGCGTTGGGCGGCAAATGATATCGACAGTACGGAAGTTCTGGTCGGGGCGATATTTGACCTTGATACATCGGCAAAATTTGTCAATGTGGAAGGCAGCCGCCGGATCGGGGATAACTGGAAAGTGACCTTGGATGCCCGGTTTTTCCTGGGCGTCCCTATGACTGATCCTGTCTACCTTCAATCCCGGGATGATTTCGTTCAGATCAGGCTTGCCAGATATTTCTAAAAGATATTTCTAAAAGTTATTTTAGATGGTTGGGACAATTGCAAATATATGCAATTTCGTGTATGCAAAGTATTCAGTTGTCTTAATTTTGTCGTTTTTCTGACATAGTTAGGCAAGGATGGAAATTAAAGGCGAGGTATCACGTGGAAAAGGGAAGCTATAAGTCATTGCTTTTAAAGTTATCCGGCACTGCTTTAGGGCTGGTGGTGATGCTTGGCGGCGCGGCTGCCATATCTCAGAATTTCATTGTGGATAAATCCACTATGTCCCCCAAAAACCCCGTATTCGCCGAACGAACCCCTCCCGAAAGCCTGAAAATGGCCTTCTTCACGAAAGAGTTACCAGAAGATATTGATTTTAAAATTTCTTTGAATAAAGAATTCAAGATCATTATGGACACTGGTGAATGGGTGAATGGTGAGGCGTTGAAGCACGCCCAGATTGCTTTGGAGGAATTGAAATTAGAGCATTTCGAGAGACTGATTGATGTTAATTCAGACTCAATTGACCAATTAAGAGAAACCATTGAGGAAATTGCTCAGAAAGTGACCATTCCTCAGGTACTCAAAGAAGAAATTATGGCTAATCTTGAGCAGCAGTTGCAAAAAGCTGAGTTGAAAGTGAACGCCCTTGAAAGTCAGGTCGCGACATTTTCTTACAGAGTTTTCCTGCCTCAGTCAAAATATACCTCAAATGGTAAATGTAGCCAGCAGGAAATTGTTATTGAAAAATGTGCTGATGGCCAATGTGTCGAAAACGGTCCGGAAAGAGGGACCAGAGGCGACAGAAAAAATTCGGTTGCGGCTTTCTACTGGATTTAATTATCCCCTCTATTAGCCCTCAATAGAAGAAGTCCCTGAAACAGTCTCTGAAATCAGGGCTTTTTTTTGCCGTCATTTCAGGTTAGGTTGTACCATAGACATCATACAACTTGATAAATAAAAGGATGGGGGATGGTTGCACATATCGGGACAGTTGCTTTCGTCGGGATCGAAGCCCGGACCGTTGATGTACAGGTGCAGATTGCCTCCGGATTACCCTCCTTTACCATCGTTGGTCTGCCGGATAAGGCGGTGGCTGAATCCCGGGAACGGGTGAGAGCGGCCCTTGGCGCCATTGGCCTTGCCCTGCCACCCAAAAGAATAACCGTCAATCTGGCCCCGGCGGACCTACCCAAGGAAGGGAGCCATTATGACCTGGCCATTGCCCTGGGACTGCTGGTGGCCATGGCTGCCGTGGCCAGCGATACGGTGCAAGGTTACCTTGTATTGGGGGAACTGGGACTGGACGGTGCCATCCAAGCGGTTCCGGGGGTTCTGCCCGCCGCGCTGAAGGCGGCGGAACTGGACTGTGGCCTGATCTGTGCGGCGGCATCCGGGGGCGAGGCGGCCTGGGCCGGTGAGGTGGAGGTTATCGCAGCTGAAAATCTACTGAGCCTGATTAACCACCTGAAAGGCAGCCAGCTGCTGAACCCGCCTAAAGCTATCCTTGCCGAGGAGTGCGGGGATTTTCTGGACCTGCGGGATATTAAGGGTCAGGAAACCGCCAAACGGGCGTTGGAGATTGTTGCGGCCGGTGGTCATAATCTGTGCATATTGAGGCTTGTTTACCCGCAAAACTTCCTCTAGTGTTGCTACATGAAAAAAGCATACAGTTATCTCCGGTTCTCTACCCCGGAACAAATGAAGGGCGACAGCCATAGGCGACAAGTTGACCTTAGCATTGATTACGCAAATAGGCACGGCCTTGAACTTGATGACCATTTAAAGTTCCAAGACTTGGGCGTTTCAGCGTTTAGAGGAAAGAACAAGAACGCTGCTCTTGGGACATTCTTAGAGGCAGTCCAAAGTGGGCAGGTCGCTCAAGGTTCCTATTTACTTGTTGAAAGTTTGGACAGGTTGTCCAGGGAGAGTGTTCATGACGCATTCACCCAATTTAGTTCTATCCTTCAAAGTGGGATCAATATTGTAACCCTCACGGATAACAAGCTGTACACCAAGGATAGCATTAACGAGAACTTTGGTGACTTGCTGATTTCCCTCAGCATCATGTTTAGGGCGCATGAGGAGTCCCTCACAAAGTCCAAAAGGTTGAAAGCAGCATGGGAAGCTAAAAGGAAAGCGGCAGAGGATAACGGGAAACTCCTGACACGTATCTGCCCAGCTTGGATGGTTCTAGATGAAGAAACCCAAAAGTTCACTTTGATACCTGAAAGGGCCACAGTAGTTAGAAGGATTTTTGATCTCACTATCAGCGGTATGGGGAAAGGTGCTATTGCCGGAACATTCAACACAGAACAAATACCAACGTTTGGACGGGCAGAGGGGTGGCACAGTTCATATGTCCAGAAGATATTAGCAAATGAGGCAACCGTTGGGCGTTATCAACCAATGAGGAGAATTGAGGCCAGTGGTCGCCGTGTGCGTGAGCCTGTTGGTAATGTCATTGAGAACTATTTCCCCGCAGTCATTGATGAGG
The DNA here is from genome assembly GCA_002401455.1 of Alphaproteobacteria bacterium. Lineage (GTDB taxonomy): Bacteria > Pseudomonadota > Alphaproteobacteria > Sphingomonadales > Emcibacteraceae > Paremcibacter. Next base: position 90,416 of record NVTE01000008.1, on the reverse strand, counting down.
TCTTGTTCTTAAAAGCAACTGAGATGAGGAGGTCCCGCAAGATTCCAGTAGGTCGTCAAGGACAACGGCACACCAATGTTTTATCGGGCTTATGTTTCTGTGGGGAGTGTGGTGGGACCATGAACTATGTAGATAAGGGGAAGGGTGATGTTTATTTGATATGCTCAAACCGCAGAAGAAAAGTAGGTGATTGTCAGAGCAAATCATGGCGTTACTTTAATACACAGGCATTCATTATGAACGGTGTTAAAGAGCTAGATTTCGGTGTGTTGTTGCCAGAAGCACATGACAGCTTGGCAAAGGCAATAATGTTGTTGGAAGATGATATTCTGATTAAGACCGAGGGACTTAAAGAGGCCCAGAAGAAGCTAGATGCTGTACTGGACTTGTTACTGGACAGGCCTGACTCTATGGCCTTAAAGACCAAGTTTGATACGTTAGAGGTCACTGTGGGGCAGCTTAATGCCGAACTGCCAGCCCTTGAGGACAACCTCAGGCTCAGGAAGGAAAAATCACAGTCCCTTGAAAGAAGCGTTGAAGATAATTCCAATGTACTCCGCAAGTGGGCCGAGATGCAATTGAACAGCATAATTGAGAATGATGAAAAGGCAGCCTTGGAGAGGAGCCGACTCAATCAACTTCTAAAGAAGACCTTTGAAAGAATTACGTTCTCGTTGAGCGGTGCAGTGGGAGCTTTCGGTGTTATTGATGTGAAGTTTAAGGATGCTGAAGATGTTCACAGAGTGATTGGGGTTGGTGAGGGGATGTTGACTGCTGGGTCCTCTCTGGTAGTTAATGGCGTGCCACAAGATGCTGTTTGTTTGGAATTGAATCATATGATGATCAAGAAGATTAAAGCTATATCCCTTGCTAGAGCGCGATCGTTTTAAGCTAGTTCGATAGTAGATTTAAAACATGTGAACCACAAAAATTACACGCACATTCATCTAAGATTTTTTATATTGTCTTTCGGGCAGGCCTAATGATAAAGGCTTGTTTTCCGTCATAGTTTTTGGTGGGGACTAGTTTACTAGTCACGGTTTGTTGGCCGATTGAATCCGAGCCAAAACGGATGTGTGAGGTTAACTTATTCTGATGTGTAGGTAGGTGTTTCACTGGTAATAATATAAATTTACTAAGCAAGGGCCGAGGTGTCAGTATCATTTGCCGCTGGCTCATCGCTGTGGTTTTCGATAAGGCCAAAGCTATCTGGGGATGGCAATTTTGGAGCGGCGGTTCCTGCTTGCTGTTGTTCATCAAACAAGTTTTCCATGCCTCCACTGCAATTTTGTATTAATTTCAATGCGGGCCTTAGGTTTCTTGCGCCTTGTCCTGCTGCTGCAGTTAATCTAAGAAATACATCAATACAAGAATCAAGTCTGGTTCTTCCACGTTCAATGTCCGCTGAAAACTGGTTTAATTTTCCAATGATCGATTCTTTCATTCTAGGCTCCATCTCTGCGCCATCGATCTCAGTGCGAATATGTTGAATATAGGAGCGTATTCTCTCTCGCCAATTATTGTCTAATACCACGGTTCTCACCCCGCTAATATTCCGTTCGTGAAATGTCTCTGCATCTAGGGTATTGAAAAATTGGTCCAGCTGGAAAATAGCCGCGGTAATTGGGTTTTTCCCCTCAGTTTCTAACTTTTCATATGGAAATGTTGGGAAATTCTTCAGAGGAAAATCATCAGTTGGAAGTGTTGTTGAAAATGCTATGGCCCTATGTATAAATGCATGGGCTAAAGCCAGTTGAGGAATATTACCCAATTGATTAATCGGAACTCTATTACCTGAAACGTGTTGAAAAAATAAAGCTTTATTACTGAGTGCCATGCTATGTCCCCTTGTATTATTCCCTGTAAAATAGACCATATGAAAATAGTAATAACTTTGTGAATTTCAAGGGTCTAACCATGTTTTTTGTCATTATCTAAGAAATTCGATGACCAATAAGTTCGGCGGTCTAATATATTCAAAACGATACATGGCAATAAAGTCCGATGTAAAGGAAAAAGTTATAAAATTGGCAGTGTTTGTTTAGTGAGGGCAACCGCTTAGGTTTGAAGAAGCAGGGAGAACCCTGAGGCCCTCCTTGTCATTGAATAAGAAAGTATGGCTTACTCCCGATAATCCCGGAACCCCAGACGTTTCATCATGAGGTCCTTGCGGTTGTCCCGCTGGCCCTCTCGGATGTCCGGGAACTCTTTCATCAGGGTCTTGTAGGCTCTTTCACGATACCTGCCGATTTCCCCAAGTATCTGAGAACGCCTCGAGCCGTTGTAGTCCTCATCAGGGTCATCAAGTTCCCTCAGGTACCTGTCGGATGTCACAACACTTTCCAGTGACTCCTTGAGTGTCCCTTTGGTCCCGATGGTGATCGTGGAGACAACCTCCAACCACCGATCATAGGCGGTCTGACCTTTCTTGTTTTTCAGTTCAAGCAGGTCTACTCCGCCCTTCTTGGTAGGTGGGTTCTTGATGGTCCCTCCGAACTTTGCGAGTTCCTCATAGACGACATCATTCTTCCACTTAGTCCCATGGAAAGGATTGAGCTTACTCAGCCCAACACCAGCAGGGTTCATGATAGGTTCCCCCATCACATTCCTGCGGGGTTCCAAGGTGGAAGACCAGCCGGGGATAGCATTGGCGTAATGATCAACAAGGCTCCTCACCTCACGTAGATAAGGGTCTTGATTGGTCTGCCGCATGGCTGAACTGAAGGGGACCGTGTGGCCCACTAACTGTTGACCCAAGAACCTCTTGATGGTCCGTACATCACCACCGATAAGAGCATCAGAAGCATCAGCGATACCTTTGAAGTACGTCTTATTAGATAGGTTCTGTGAAACGGAATAGAGGATAGCAGCACCAAGTTCAGCCTGCTCGTCATCCCCAAGGTTCCCCATGATACCGACAGCATCAGCCATGACACCGAAGATCATTAGGCGGGGATCACCTCGTTTGTATGAGACATACTCAACAGAGCCATCGTCATTGGTCACCTTGAAGGCGTAAGGTTGCCATCCGGTTTCCATGAGTTTCGCCCTAGTGGTGGGGTTAGTTGGTCCTGATCCAGTGATCTGCCCATTAAAGGCCAGCATAAATCCGGTAGCGGTGAAGACACCACCAACAGCTTGCTTGCCAATTGCAGCAGCCCTCCGCGCTCCACCAGCAGCTATGTCATCGCTCATCTGTTTAGACAGCAGCCCGATACCCGGCACCCGCCGAAACTGGTGTTTAATCAGATTGGTAGGTGTTCGGATGAACGGGATGATTGATTTCAAAGCTGGATGTTTATTGGAGGCATCCTGAATGGTACGGCTGAGGGTTCCCTTGCGGAGTTCCTCGGTGAACGTGGCTTCCCTAGCGTGTTGCAGGGCCTCCTTATTCACGGCCTTACCTGTCTTAGGGTCAATGCCTTTACTGACGTATTCCAAAGCCCACTGAACCCGCTCTTTCCTCGCAAGGTCAGACGGTGCCTTTGCCATCCCCATAGAGAACAGCTTGGACCGATAGTTGACCTGCTTGAATAACTCATCAGAGGTCAGCAAGGCGCGTGTGGGTAACCGCAATGCTTTCGCAAGGCGGCTTTCACCCATGGCACTAATCTGAGCAGCTTCATCGGTACGAGACAGAGGGTCAAGGACAGCCTCTCCTTTAACAGCAGCGGCCTTCATGAGCCTTATGCTGTCTTTGAGGGAGTAAGCGATCCCTAGATACTGATTTATACCATCAGCCATCACCTGTTTATTACCAGTTAACGCCCCGCCAGCAATGGTTTCCAGCGGTTTCATGAAGGTTTCCGTGGTGTTCGACAGGAAGTTCACAAGGTGTGTCTTTGGTCCTGAGAGGATAGCGTTGATAAAGAACTCGTTGGTAATGTCCCACTTCTTTGAAGTAGAGATGCGGTTAAAGATACGTTTCCACGCTGGCAGGTTCTCCGGTGGGATCACTTCAAGTTGGCCAGCAAGTTTTCTGAGGGCTTCGGGTGTAGGGTCTGCCAGTGCCGATAAATCAATATCTTCAAGATTAGAGATGTTCTTGGCACCATCAAGTTCAATTCGGCCTGCGCTGGTCATCCTAGCCCCTGATCTTTGGACTTGTTTGATCATGTTATCAGTCTTGATTGCAAGTATGATCTTTTCATGGAATTCTTGCAGGGCCTCATCGGTCCCATCAGAAAGAACTCTACTGATTGAATCCCGCGTGGCCTCATGTTGACCAATGGATATTTTCTTAGCAGCCAAAAGGTAGGCTGTGTGTTCTCTAGAACCAAAAGCCATACCCTCCACGGTGTTCAGGACATCATCAGGGTCCAGAAGTAACTCATTAGCAAGACGAGTAGACTCTGCGAGTGTCTGAATATCACTCCAATCAGCTAAAACCTTATCATCTGCAAGACGAGCCATACTCTCCATGATATGTTTGACATCATCAGAAGTCTTTACCTTGGACATATTTAGGGGAGTTGTCTGAAATACGTCTTTACCATGTGCAGCTTCGCCACTGACATCATTCATTGCCTTCTGGAAATCATTGAAGACTTTCTCAGGGCTACCTTGAACAAGGCCCTCAGGACTCGCAGAAGTCACGGGAGCATCCTCAGGGGTGGTAGGTGCAGATAGGTCGCTTTCTGGACTCAGCGGGGCCTCAGTGGACTCTGTGGGGACATCATCGCCATCTACCTTATTAGCCCTCCGCGCTGCTGCTGCCCGAAGGCCAGAGATAAGTTTTTCCCCAGCATAACCAAGTCCCAGGACTTCAATAGACTTCCTAGCCCTATTCACCCAATCAGGATCATTCGGGTCAGTTGCAAGGACATCGCGGATTGTATGTGCAAAGGTGCTATCACCATCTTCCGGGAGAAGGTTGGCTATAATTTCATCATCGGGATTAGTGGAGAAAGCCATTGCCAAGGCTTCTGCTGCTACACCCGCCTTTAAAGTGGTGACACCAACCGCAGTGAGGGCCTTGAAGGCACCTATGCCCACCGGAGACAACTGAACGACTTCCCCAAGGATGCCCTCGGTAACCGTTCCGTCCTTCTTGTCTTCAAGTAAGCGGTCCAGATCAATATTGCCTTGGTCATCCACATAATTAGTTAGATCACCATCGGACATAGAGCGCATTACTTTGCGTACATTATCAATCTTGTCCCGAAATGATGTCATGGCTTCATCCGATCCGGCACCGAGCGCATGGAGGGTTTCAGCCCCGCCCTCTATCAGGTCCGTCCCGATGTTCTGGCCAGCGCGGCGAACACCCGTCAGAATGTCGCTGCCGATACTTTGGAGAGTGTCTACTGCTGCACCTAGAAAGCCTTTCTCGTCGCCCTGCCGGTCTTCCTGAGGTTCCTGTTGGGCCTGCTGTGAACGGAGTAGGATGGGCTTGAATTCCTCTCCCGCTTTTTGGGGAGGTGCATACACTTGACCTCTGACAAGCGGTACAAATGCCTCAGGCTCCTGTGGGGTGCCAGAATGTTCCTGCTGTGATTTGAGTACGATGGGTTTGAAGTTGTTATCAGTCATTATGTTTTCCAAGTACTTTCTGGATGTGTTTTTTGCGGTCTTCGAGATAAAGATTGTCACGGCGGAGGTTCAGACTGTTGCCATCGTAATACCGAATAACTTGGCGCTTTGTTGGCTCAATGATAAGCCGGGATATTGTGGTCTGAGTGCGAGTTATTCTGCAATAAAGGGTTACATATTGATTTCTTCCAGAGCCATCTTCATTAACACACCAATTTGGTGAATAACCTTTTGAAAGCAGATCGTTGTAGTCTTCTTCGAGGAGCTTCGCGAATTGCCCGGAGACACATTTACCGCCGAGAGGGATCAGCACGATAGGCTGTCGGTCAATATCATATGTGTGGATAGGTTTACGTTTCATTTTGTAGTTTTGCATTGAGAGCCTTTCGTGGCTTTTAAAGGGGCAATAGGACACCGAAGACACCACAGGACGAGCAACAGGCCAGACACACAAAAGGCCCACAGGTGGAGTCCTATAAGCCTTGGTGTGCCGCTATGTCGTTATTGGAGGAGGTGTGAGTATATGATCGGTGAAATTGGTCACTAATGTGCTGGAGTTAGGAGTTATTTTCTTTGAGGTAGAGATTGTCACGCCGTAAATTAAGACGATTGCCGTCGAAGTATCCAATAAATTGAGACTTGCAGGGTTGCATGATCAATTCCGCCACTGGCTTGATATATTTTTCATTGATCGAGGCGAACCGAGCGTAAGGCACCTCATGTCCGTCTTCGTTGCAAAGGTACCAGTCGGTTGAGAAGTCATCATCTAATACTGTTTCCAAATCATCCTCAAATACTTTTGCAAACTTTTGGTTGGTTAAATCTCCCCCCAAAGGAATGAGGAAGACTTTTCGTTTGTCTTCATCTAAAGCAGAAAAGGCGTTATCGATGCGTTGTGGTTTGTACATTTGTTTTCTTTCTTTAAAGGTTTGGGTGCTGACACAGCAAAGCCATACAAGGTCACAAACACCAGTGTTTGAATTGATGTTCTATGCGCCTACAAGGTGCGGCTGTGTCGATGTTGGGTAGGGGTGATAATGAGCCAAATATATGGCTGGTCAGTGGTGGGTTTCGGATGCTAATTGCTTAACGGTATTGTTTAATTCCTTATCCTGCTTAGTAAGGAGAGAGGTGGTGGTAGGTGTACCTGTTGGTTATTCTTTAGGTAGCTACTGGTTATGCAGGTGAGGGAGAAAGTATGCTTATATCATTATCATCATTAGATAATAACATGAGGTAGAGTAAGCATGTCAGCCCTCTTTCAGGATGGGTTCAACACCGACATATTTATTAAACACATCAGTCATGGCTTGTTTTAGTTGATCCCTATATTTCATCTGCACAATAAAACTATCGTGGATGGGTAAGGCAATAATATCCTGATCAAGTAAAGCCAGCATTACCTCCTCAGCTATCACTGAATCTTGATATTGTAATTGGGTGGCAATGTCAGGGGCTTGAAAACAGGCTTCAATAATCCTGTGTTTATCCAGCAGGGAATTCAGCAGGTCCGCATAGGTTATTCCTTTTGGTAATGTTACGTCATTGGGTTTGGAGAGGTGGTGTATGGTTCTGGGGTCATGTTGCCCGAATATCAGGTGGAAGAAGGCTTTCTTAATGGAATACCTATCGACGCCTTCAAGATATCCAGCCAGATCATAAGGGTCTGTCTGGGGAATATCCTGCCCTTGGCTATGGTAAAGCAGCATGATCTGCATTCCGCCATAATCAATTTCTATCGTTTCTTCATTGTCGATGGTTACGTACTGGCGTCCTTTCAGTCTCCGGTTAGGCACCGATTGCCACCAGCCGCCATAGAAGCGTCCGCCATGTTCAAAGCTGGCATTGTTAAAGATACGTTTCAGATGTTTGCGCGAGAAGTCCAAGCCGCCTTGGTTGTTCTTCCGATTAGCCAGGGTATCTTGTTTTAATATCTCATGGATTTCCCTTTCGATGTCAGGAGGTGCGTTCAGGGTTATGCTGGTGTTGGCAAGTGCCTGATTAATGGCTGCGAGGTTCTGCCTCATTAATATTGTTGTTTTGGTGTCTTTATATTCTTTGTATTTCTTATCCTTATCTTTGAGTATGATTGTTTCTGAATTGGGGTGCCTTTCGATCATATCCCCTGTGATCTGATATTCATTGACCATCATTTGCATGAGCTTTGTCGTGGCTCTGATACGTGTTACTTTCCCTTCCTTCTTCACATTATCCCAATAGCCCCTGAATAAAACCAAGAGGCCAGCATCCAGAAGAAAATCAAGGATCGGGAATAGAAAGCTGGAAGTGATGAGTGTGTTCCGGTAACGGGAACTGCGTGAATAATCGACTGTGTTGCATGACAATGCCGTGAATAAATCAAGTGAAACCTGCCATGCGGTGAAGAGGTTCAAGCAAAGTACCTTGAGGGTGCCTTTGGGTTTCAGCTCGGTGACCTTTCCGGGTTTTCGCTGGTACTGCTTGTATGCCAGAAAGTCGTTGTAGAGCCTGTCGGTGAACATGTTAACTTGATGGTGATCTGACCATATGAATTGATCGAAGGGACGAGAATAGTTCAAGTCGCCAGTGGGTGGGGTCATTATATTATGTCGTCGTCCCTTTCATGGATATGAGTGCTGAGGGGGCCGGGAAGTTCCTACAGAAGCCTGAGCAACAGTAGAGACACGAGCGGACAGAGAAAATGAAACGCGCTATCTCTTATGGGGGAACCTTGCGGTTTTGTGAGGTCTAGCCTAGGTTTTAGCCTACTGCCTAATGGGGCTTGGGCAGCGTTAAAGACGGCTGTGTTGCTTGTAGACGGATAGGACAGGCGGCTGATTCACAGGTCTTATCGGGGAACCTTCCGAATTTATGAGGCGTAGCCTAACCTAACCCCCGGTCTTCCTAATGCTCGGCAGGACTTCTTGAGTTACCCAATCTTGGAAAGGTACCGCTTGGGGTTTATTAGAACGAAGGATTAAAGTGTAAAGGCCGCTTTCAGAGATGCCCGTCATGGCTCTCCCTGCTTTCATCCCAAGTTGCGTTCGACGCAACAAGCATTTCTCCATAGCATCCAAGCGGCGGTACTCGCTCGGCCATAGGCCCAGAATATCCACGACATCCTTAGCCACGAACCACGGGGCATCTTTAAGTGTCACTGTGCGTATCTTGTGGGGGCCTTCGGTGCCTGCGGTGAAAGTGTGGGTGATCACCTCGTTGGTTCGGAGCAGACCGTTTACCCCTTTCCTCAGTAGTCCCCAAACGACTAGACTAGCTGGGTTATGTACCTTATTCCGCTGCCTTCATCGTTCGTTCCATTTTGTGGATCATTGCCATTCCTTTGGCTGTCAGGGAAAGCCCTTTGCACCTCCGGTCATCAGCAACCTCATGCAGGGTTATCAAGCCTAAACATTCTCGCTTAGCTGATTTGTAGTTAACATCACTGAGATGTGTGGCCATCCGATTCATTCGCGCGGGGTGGATTTGCAATTTGGCCCGGACCTCTGACTGAAGTATGCCGGGGTAGCGGTAGATCAGTAACAAGGCCCTTACCTCCATAGACTTCATATGGCTATCGACTTCCGTGCAAGCCAAATTAGCATCATAAAATACTTTCCAGTTCATAGTCTTTTCCCCTTATGTGCGATAAGCTTGAATTGGCAGTTTCGTTACTGGCTTATAACCCTCTGAACGACACTCACGCCTACCTGAGCAGCCTTGGCGACCTTATGGATGCCCATGCCCTGCGCACGTAAAGAACGTATCAGGTCTTCTTTATCCGCCCCCACTGGTCTTCTGCCGAGCCTCTTACCGTTCGCCTTGGCACGTTGCAAGCCAGCCTTAACGCGCTCCTGAATCATTGACCGTTCAAACTCAGCGAAAACCCCGCACATCTGGAACATGGCCTTGCCTGCTGGCGTTGAGGTGTCCAGGGCCTGCTGGTGGAGAAACAAGTCCACTCCAAGGGAATTAAGTTCCTCCATGAAGCCGAGCAGGCCTTGCAGCGACCTCCCGAGCCTATCCACGCTCCAAGCCATAATCAGGTCAAACTCTCTGCGGGTAGCGGCTTTCAGCATCTCATCATAAGCAGGGCGTTTATCCCGTCCCTTTGCTCCACTGACCCCATGATCTTCAAAAGTCTGTACCAAGTCCCACCCCTGCTGATTTACGATAGTCTGCAAGTCTCTCTGCTGGTTTTCGGTGGTCTGTTCGCTGGTGGAAACCCGAAGGTAAATGGCCACACGTTTCTTTTTATTCATCCTCACAAAACAATCCCCTTAATGTGGAAATGGCGCACTGATGGTAGCCAGAACACCCCGAATGATTATCCTTACCACCTTGAGAAAAAGGGCATTCTTGACATATCAGGGACCCTTTTGAACACACTAGGTGTATCCCAATGGATGCCTACACTGCCTATCCTGATGTAATAAGTTTCACTAACCTTGGCTATTTCAAATCGGTTCATTTGGAGGGGCAAGGCACATTCGTGTTCAATGAAGATTTCACCAATAAAACGATTGCTAATAAACATAATATAAATTCCTGTGATTAATAATTTCCAATACAATGGGACCAAGCTATCAGCCCCGCCCTTCATCTCTGAAAGCCTCTAAAGCATGAATCCTCATGGAATCTCTGTCAATGGCTTTTTTTGATACATAGCGTCCATTTGATTCAACCCACTGTTTTGAATCGGTTTTTCCCTATAATTAATTTATCTAGATATATCATGCCTTTAGATGCAAACAGATTAATAATCATCCAACAACACAAGGATAGTGCGGGTTTGCGAACCCCTTGTGACATACGTGTGACATGGCCCTAACCGAATCATCACCAAGGGGAACCCAGAGTAATGGACCTGACACTTGCGGAGGCTTTGGGCTTCGATAGGCCCCGTGATATTCGTAAATTAATTACACGCTGGGACGAAACCCTTAGTGAGTTTGGGGAGGTTTGCTCCACGGTGGCGCGAACCGCAGGGAGCAAGGGCGGACGACCTGCCAAAGCCTATTTCCTCACAGAAGAACAGGCGGTATTCATCGCCACCAAGTCAGAAACTGCAAACGCCACACAGTTAACCATCCAGCTTGTTAAGGTCTTCACCGCATGGCGCAACGGGACACTTGAGGAACTTGAGGTCAAACCGCAGGATGTACAGGTCTTCGGGATGCTGTTCCAGAGTAAGCAATAAAACGCCTACATGTTGCTGGCATCCCCATCAGGCGCACCGTTATTCGGATTGGGAATCTTGTAAGTTCCTTTTCTCAGGTGCCGGGCTTGTAAGGTGGCGCTTACACTCTGAACTCCATTCAAAAGCATAAGAAGTCCGGGGATGATTGCCCACCAATCGAAGAAATAATAAATAATGCCAGCGAATATTAGCCAACTCCATGTAGAATTAGCTTTCTGCTGCGCTGCTTTATCAAAATCGGCAGCTGTCGCGTTTCGAGCATTGATAGCCATCTATGACCCCCTTTTAGTTTCGAGAAACATCCTCAGTCATAATCATATTAATAGATGGTATCAACCCATACCACAACCACCTGATTAACGTACAGGTTACCCAGCCAGATCACATTGAGGTTTCCTGCGGGGTTCAGCGGGTCAGTTTCAGAGGGGTTAACCGTACACCCTGTTATCTTCTCCAACACGGCTTAATATGAGCGGCTACCTACTGGTGAGAAAACGGAGGCTTTGAATGTTGGCTGATCGGGTGTTAGGGGCCTGCCGGATATCCTGAGGGGGTACGGGGGGAAACCTGACGGGCCGGTGTTATGATAAGGGCTTCAGAAAATTATGTGTATTTTTACCAGCACCACATTATCTTCACAACGCGTGAGTTAAATAAAGTTTTTGCCACAACCTTAAACTTAGGGTAATCATTGTTATAATAAATTCAAGGTTACACAGCCTTTGATAGTAGACGTACAATGATGGGAATTTTTATGACAGGTTTTATGCCAGTAGATTTATCTGCATTACTAAACAGAATTTCGCTGGCCTCAGCACATAAAAAGAATGCACTACTACCAGTTTTTGAGGCGGTACAAAACGCGCGGCAAGCAATCGAAGCAAAAAATGGCACTGAACACCCCTATGACGGTAAGATTAAAGTATCGGTAATGCGGGACCTTAACGGTTTTATCACAGAGTTTGTGATTGACGACGATGGTGTCGGATTGAACGAGGAAAATTACCTCGCCTTTCGAACCCCATACACTGATCATAACTTAAAGCGTGGCGGACGCGGTTTCGGGAGAATTATTGGTCACAAAGTATTTGCGCGGATATTCTATCATTCTAACTTTATTAATGAAAATAATGAGTTCACGACAAGGACTTTTGAATTCTGCACGGATTACGGCAATGAAATCAAAGAGAAGGCAGGTGATTTCGCACAGGACATTTTAGAGACAGGTACGACCGTAAGGCTTCAAAACTTTAATGAGCACTTCCTGCGCCACGCCTCACTTTCAACGGAAACCATATCTGAACTGCTGTTGGCTCACTTTTTCAGTCAGTTTGCCCAAAGTTCAATGCCAGAGCTCGTCCTGCAGGATGGCGAAAACGTAGTAAATCTGGGGTTGGCTTTTACAGAAATACTTCACACAAGCGGTGACCCGCATACGATAACAGTAAATTTGAATGATGGTTCTACTCATCAACTCCAAGCCTCACTTATGCGCGTCAAAAAGAAGGGGGCCTCACCTCACATAATATCCTTACTCGCCCATGGTAGGGGAGTTGGGGAAGCTCGCGATATTACACAGATGTTAGGAAACATAAAGCTGCAGGACGATAATGGCACGGCCCTTATTCTGATAGGATGTGTGGAAGGCCCCTTGCTGGAAGAACGACTAAACGCTGAAAGGACAAATTTTGACCTTCACCCAAAAGACATCGATTTCATCATGCGAGAAGTTAAGGGACTGATTGTCGCCGAAGAACAAGAGAAGTTTGATCAAATCCGCGATAAACAACAGATAATCATCAAACAGCTTCTTATAGACAATCCGGATTTAAAGACTGCGTTATCCGACTCGTCTCTGTCAGAGTTCCTGCAGAAGTTAAGGTTCAGTGACAGAGATAAGAACAGTATTCAAGAACGTTTGTCTTTGGAAAAAGCACGTGTAGAAGGCCGCTTACGAGCTATGAAGGGAGAACTGATCAAGAATCTGCGTGATCCGGATACAGGTAAGCGCGCGCACGAGTATTACATAAAATCATCAGAGCATAACAAAAATGAATTGGCGAAATATGTCGCATTAAGAAAATCGGTTCTTGAAGTTTTTGAAGAGTTACGGGGATACCAAGACGATACTGGAAAGTACCCATACGAAGATACAGTACACGAACTTATCTTTCCTCGCTTCAAAAGCAATGAAACGGTGGATTACAGCGGGCACAACCTTTGGCTTGTTGATGATCGCCTATCCTTCGTAAATTACATTTCTTCCGACCGGACTTTAGCAGGTAAGAGTAGACAGAAAGGTGAGAAAGTAACTGATATCCTTTGTTACGAGGATTGCGGTATTTGGTCTACTGGGGAGGATGTCTCCTCTGGACATCTGATTATGGTTGAGTTTAAACGGCCTGGACGAAGTGGCTACACGAGGCAAGATAACCCCGTACAGCAGGTTTATGACACTCTCCATTACATTCGCGAGCAGGGATCGTTAAAAACGGAAAACGGCCGCACCATAGAAGTGGACAAGAAAATTCCCGCAATCATTTATATTGTGGCAGACCGCGACCCGAGTTTTACAAAAATTTTGGAACATGAAGACTTCGAGGAGACTTGGGATCATAGAGGTTACTTTAAATTTCATAAAAATTTGAGAGCATACATAGAAGTAATCACCTTTGATAAGTTGCTCCTAGATGCCAAAGCAAGAAACAAAGCCTTCTTGGCAAGGCTCTTCCCCGAGGATTACAGTTTATAGAAAGTGAACCTCAGGCTTAGTGGCTTCCCAATAAAGTTGAGACCAGCCCGTATCGGCTTGGCCACTTCATGACTATTGCTAGAAATCATGAGGGGGCCTTGTCCCACTTCTGGTTTATCCCTTTACCCTCCTACTTTTGAATATTTTAGCGTCCGCCCAGAGGGTATTCAACAATAACGTTATGGTTGTTTAATTCTGTATGATATATTCCACAGGATGTATACCTGATAGGGAGAAGGATAATGCGTTATCTGTTGGCTTGTATTTTCACATTTTACTGCTTTGCTGCATCAGCGCAAACACTGAAAGTATTCCATATCGACGTAAACCAAGGTGATGCAACGCTGATAGTCGCTCCCAATGGGCGCACCCTGCTCATAGACAGCGGGGGTAATGGCAGGGGCCGCCAAATCGTTGCTGTTATGCAAGCTGAGGGGCTTAACCGGATAGACCATTACGTCACAACGCATTACCATGAAGATCACTATGGAGGCATTGATGAAGTCGTTGCAGCCGGTATTCCCGTCATTCAGGCATATGACCGTGGCCACAAAGAAGATGAAGCTGGTGATCGGTTTGACGAGTATCAGACCTCCGTTGGTGAAGATGCTATTGTCTTAGTACCGGGGACGCTGATAAAGCTGGATGCCGACATGAAGATAACGACAATCTCTTCCAGCGGTGCTGTCCTCGGAGATAATCACCCCCTAACAACTGATGATGAAAATGATCTCAGTGCATCCTTGCTTATTGAGTACGGAAACTTTTCTATGTTTGTAGGCGGCGACATTCATAGTCCAATCGAACAGAAGATTGCTGCAACCAATGTTGTAAAGAACGTCGATGTTTACCAAGGCAATCATCACGGGTCACATACAAGCTCCGACAAGGCCTTCTTGGACGTAATGTTACCTCAGGTCGTTGTAATCTCCAACGGTGACCATGGGGGGCATCGCCATCCACGGCAGGTAACTCTTGATACACTGGAGGGACTTAACCCCACCCCTACAATCTTCCAAACGAATAAATTAATAAAGGTAGGCGCTACTGGTGGGAATGTGCCAGATATGTTTATCGCTGATCTTGATCCGAGAGACTTTGAGGGAACGATTCAGATAGATGTAGACCAAACCAAAGGTACCTTCACTGTCTCTTACCGCAATGGTGCCACTAGCATTGAATTTCTTATTGATCCACCTGTGACACAGGCCATAAGTGGTGCTGGGGGTGTTTTGATAGCAAGCGTTCTGCCAAATCCGGTGGGTTCAGATAAGGATTTAGAAGTGGTCGTACTTGTGAACAACACTACAAATATCATCTCGTTAGAAGGTTGGGTGCTGAGAGATGCCGCTGGACTAACATGGGAACTAAATGCCAGCCATTCGCTCCCCCCAGGTATGCAGTTATCTCTCGTTCGGAATGGACAAGCTATGAGCCTGAATAACGGCGGTGATGAAATCTCACTGATAGATAGCTCAGGTAAGCTGAGGGACCTGTTTGCGTACAGCGGGTCATCTGAGGGAACTGTGATCGAAACCCATCACTAAGCAGTGGCGATAACATCCTTGCCAGCGGTGAGCAGAATGCCTCTATAAACTTGTTTGCAACTGGCGGGGGAATCTGCGAAACTATCTGCAATTCAAACAAAAGGGGAATGATACATGAAGTATCTACTTTCCATAATTACTCTTGTTGTCAGTATTTCCAACGCACAGGCCCTCAGCCAAAAAGGACACAGGATAGTCTGTGAGATGGCCTATCAGCTTAGCAGTCCCACCACACAGGCCAAGATTGATACGCTCCTCTCAAGTATACCTGCAAACCACAAGAAGGCACTGAATGCCTACCAGAGGAAGGGGCAGGATGATGCGGTTTCTTATGCTTCTTCATGTGTCTGGCCGGATGCTATTAAACGGTGGTCAGAGTACAAAGAATTTAAGAGGTGGCATTATGTCAATGTGGCCCGTGATGCTACCAAGGTAACCGATGAGGACTGCAACGAGGCCTGTGTTGTCTGGGGTGTTAAGCATCACTCTGATGAATTGGAGAACGGCGGCGATGATTGGATAAAAGCTCAGGCCGCTATGTTCCTCGGGCATTGGCTAGGAGATATCCACCAGCCTCTGCATGTGTCCTTTAAGGATGACCTTGGGGGTAATAAGGTGTCTGTGTCGGGCTACCCCGGCTGCAATAACATTCATTCAGTTTGGGACAAGTGTATCATCAATAAGTCAAAGGCCACAGAGGCCCAGCTGGTTGCGGAGTTGCTCGCAGAGATCAAAGAGGACGCCCCGACAACATGGGCGACTAGTGGGGCCAAGACGTGGGCTAGAGAGTCCCTGAAAATAGTCAGGAGGTCCAGCACAAAGTACTGCGAGGACGACCAAGGTACCTGCCGGAAACCTCAGGGAAAAGTATTCTTGTCCGCTCAGTATCAACACAAGAACCTTGAGGTGATAAAAAGGCGATTGAAGCAGGCTGCTGTGCGGCTGGCTAAGGTACTGGATGGCGCTTTGAGCCGATAGCTGACACAGATTTATAAGGACTTCAAGTGACCATAATTATTAATTATAATTTGGGTGGAACGCCGATTTTCCATGGAGATGCATTGATAACGTGTCGAGTTGATAAAGCAGAAAATGAAGTCAAGTTGCCTGTTCGACGAAAAGTAAATGGCGGAAACTGTACTATCTATGTGACTAAATTAGTTCAGAAATTGGTAATAGTAACCCCGCAAGTTGCTTTTGCATGGGCAGGAAGTTTGAGCGAAATAAAAGAATTTCATGAGCTATTATGTGAAAAGGCTAAGTATATGCCTCCGCTTTTATTATGTGACGATGATGAGTTAAGTTCGAAATTGGGAGCTAATACAAGCGTCATTCTCATGTGTATGGAGGGAACCCAAGGTGTCTGTAGTTGCCATGGTGTCGATACTATGGACATGCCGGGGTTCGGAGAAATCAATTATGCTGGAAGTGGTGCCGGAGATTATTTGGGGCATATCGGTCACTATGTATCTGGAAGCTCATTAAATATTTCCCAAGATATAAAGAGTGGCGAGGATATTGTTGGTTTAGCAAAATCTTTGTCTGGAAGTTTGACGGCTCTACAAATGCAAAGCGGTTATGGTTTAGATAATAGTTGGGGAGGCGCACTTGAAACGATGTGGGCAGATGGCGGAGGTTTTAATAAAGTAGATGATATCTTGTACCTTTTCTGGACTGTCCATAAAGAAAGTGGAGATTCTTATCGTTTCGGATTTGATAGATGTTTAGTCAAGTTGTTCTACCATGAAGACAATATGTATTGCAGGTTTGTTGATGAAGACAGTGCTAGAGACGATCTTATAGTTATTCCATCTTTGGCCAACTTGGACGGTAAGGAGGCTGTAAAAACCGATGCTGAAATTCTTAAGAAATCAGTATCAATATCGAAGAATACTACTTTAATGAATATCGTTACAATTTATGACGAGGCAGAACAGTGGGAGGCCATGGCGACTGTACCGGTTTCTAGCGGGAAGTATTTCCGACAAGTTCGTCTTAGATGTTCAAACGAAGGTGAGTTTCTACATGTTAAATATCCCATTAAACTTGTGAAGGAAATACTCAAGGGATGCGGCATGCCAATTCACAAGAACATACGATCATTAAGGACAAATCAGGTATTTTAACCTGAGGTATAACTACAGGTCTCGGAGTAGGGACTGCATTACTCAGGAATACAACGCGGGAGAATGAGTTATTCAAGATGACAAAATCAAAATCACTGCCCATCAGATCATAAAGGAACACGGCGAGGAAGCTCTTGGATACTCCCTGATCCAGTTGGCACGAATGGTTGAGGCGGATGACGTTGGGGGTGGGATTGAATGGGATCGTATTATGGGGGATATAATCGAACACCAGAAGTTAAATAAGAACCCTTCCGGTTAAATAAACCATAACCTGTGCATGGTCGGGCCGCCAGGGTCGGGCAAGTCCATGCTGGCAGCGCGCCTTCCGGGAATATTACCACCGATGACCCCGGAAGAGGTGCTTGAAGTCAGTATGATCGCTTCGATCTCAGGCCATTTGACCGGGGGACGGATCACTCGAACCCGTCCCTTTCGTAATCCCCATCATTCGGCCTCCATGGCGGCGCTGGTTGGTGGCGGAATGAAGGCCAGGCCGGGCGAGATTTCCCTGGCCCACCGGGGGATATTGTTCCTTGATGAACTACCAGAATTTCACCGCAATGTACTCGACAGCCTGCGCCAGCCCATCGAAACCGGCGAGGCAGTGGTCGCCCGGGCCAACCGTCATGTCACCTATCCGGCCCGTTTTCAGCTAGTGGCGGCCATGAACCCTTGTCGTTGTGGCTATCTGGATGATCCGGCCCAAGCCTGTAGTCGGGCACCCCGCTGCGCCGTGGATTACCAATCGAAAATATCTGGACCCATGATGGACCGCTTTGATATTCATATTGAGGTTCCGGCGGTCAGTGCCCGTGACCTGACCCTGCCAACCCCAAGCGAAGGCAGCGCGGATGTGGCCGCCCGGGTGATGGCCGCCCGCCAGATCCAGACCGATAGATACCAGACCATGGGACTAGACAAAGTGCGCTGTAATGCGGAAGTGGACGGGGAGGCATTGGAGGCGGTGGCCAGCCTGGATAAAGCCGGTAAGGAAATCCTGTCCCAGGCCATTGAGGTCATGAAACTGACGGCTCGCGGCTATCACCGCATTCTGCGTGTTGCCCGCACCCTGGCCGATCTTGAAGACCGGGCCGACATCAGCAAATTCAATATCTCTGAAGCCTTAAGCTATCGGCAGAAGAAGCACATCAGGTGAAGAGTTTTTCATGTAAAAGTATTAAATTATCGGGCAATATTTTGGATTTCTTTACAATTTTTCCAGTATGCTTTATGAGGAGAAATTACAGAATACAGATTCTGCTGTTTTCCAGGATTTTGGACGTATAATAATTAGATAAGTATAAATAATATTTGTGCTGTTTAGGTTGGTTTTTGGGAGTTTGTTTTGGGAAAAAGATTTTTTGGCCTGATATTAGGGGTATCATTACTCTGTATCAGTGGGGCAGTACAGGCTTCAACGATCCTTTATGTTCATGATGTTCTTAACGGCGATGATTCTATTGCGACCGTTCTGACGGGGGATGGCCATTCGGTGACGTCTCTGACGGGGGGTTATGATAGCACCACGGCTATCAACACTGATCTGATCGGTGATCTCAGTATCTATGATTCAATTTTTTGGAATGCGTCGGGTTCTGGGTCAGGAAATATCCATGATGCTGCTCAGTTTACCGACTTGATGGCGTATGTTATCGCTGGGGGAAGGGTTTTTGTAACTGGTCATGATGCAATCGCCAGTCCCCCGGATTATTACCTGGTCACTTTCTTGGGTGGAACGTCTAGTACAGACTGGGGAGGGTTGCGCAATCCTGGTCCTGTCACAGGGGAAAACAGCCTTTCTACCGGGGTGTTTGATATTCAGGGAATATTGCCTTTAGGAGCAATCTGGAATGATTGGGATACCCTGTATGGCTTGGGTTCAGAAACTGTATGTGTTGCCGCAAGTTCTGTTCCTGGCGGATGTCAGTGGAGTATACGGACTGTTGGTGAAGGTGAGATTGCCTTTATTAGTGCTGGGGCACCTGATCGGGGCACTGAAAGTGCCTGGAGCAATGAGGCCACGACTGGTGTCGGTGCCTATAATGCGGCGTTAAGGAATTTTGCTTATGTTGCTCCTGCCGCAAAAGATGAAGTTACTCTCCCTGAGCCAGCCCCCATGGCCCTTCTGGGCCTGGGTTTGATGGGACTTGGCCTCGCGCGGAAACGCCGAAGATAAACTAAAGTCTGAGCGTATGAATAAGACGGCCCCCTTTGCGGAGGCCGTTTTTTTTTGGCCCGGTATATTGGTTCTCTTCTTGAAATTCAGGTCGATAAAATTCCCAGATAAAAACCGATGCACGATAGGTTTAATATTGACAGGCCCGGAATATGTGGGCATGGTCCAACCAAGCTTGTCTATACAGCTGGTGAGGCCAGGGGGATGTAATGTCTGGCAGTGTTGATTGGGGGTCGTATTTTAATCTTAAGAGTTAGTTTTGCAGAGGAAAAAGATAATGAAAAAATTTCTATTAAACGCCGTCATATGCAGTTCTATCATCGTGGCGTCAACCGGACCGGCCTCGGCCCATGAGATGTTTCTCAAGGCGAATGACTACACCCTGGCCCCCAACACGAACAGTTTTCTTCAGTTGTTCACAGGAACCTTCGATAAAAGTGCCAATTCCGTTGGTCGAGACCGGATGAATGATGTCAGTTTTGTCCATAATGGCACAACAACACATCCCTCAAATGATCAATGGTTTGATAGCAACAATATCTCATTTCTGAACATCAAAACCGCTGAGGCCGGGACTTATGTGGCGGGTGTATCGACCAATGCCGCGACTATCACTCTGTCGATCGAAGATTTTACCGGCTATCTCAAGCATGACGGTATCCTTGATACCCTGAAAGATTTTGAGAAAAATAATACCCTCAAGCAAGTGCGTGAGCGTTATTCCAAACATGTCCGGACTATTTTCCAGGTGGGTGACACGCGCACGGATGATTACAAGAAAAACCTGGGCTATCCCATTGAAATTCTGGTCAATGAAAATCCCACTGACCTGAACGTGAATGATGATCTTGGCTTCCAGGTTCTGTTTGAGGGCAAGCCTATCGCCTCTCAGTTAGTTTATGTTAGCTATGAAGGGTTTCATGGCCATGATACCAGTGGGGGCCACCTGAATGCCTATAAACTGCGCACAGACGCTAATGGCCGGGCGACGTTCAAGATTCAAAAACCCGGTAACTGGTATATTTCCCTGATCCATATGGAAAAAATTACTGACCCCGATGCCGATTATCAGTCTGACTGGGGGACGGTGACTTTCCAGGTTAAATAACATCGACGGCCGGGAAATGTGGGCATTCCGGGAGGCTATGATACGATTAAGGCGGCCCCGGATTACGGAGGCCGCCTTTTGTTGTTTGGAACTCTAACGCGTTTCTAATGCAATTTATCGGTTATGGCGCGGAAGAAAGATACTGCTTCATGTTTGGAGCCGATTTTATTCATGAAATGCCGGTCGGCTGAATTCTTGACGATGACGATATTTTCCGGCTGGTTGATATAGATGAACTGGCCGTAAACCCCAACGGCGAGGAATTCGCCGGGACGGGCATCGGGACCGAGCCACCACTGAAAACCGTAGCCAAACTTATTGGGTCCGGGTTGATTATGGGCCGAGGACGGTGTGGTCACGGCCTTGACCCAGGCGGCTGGTACAATCTGTTCGCCGTTCCAGTTGCCATTGTTCAGGTACAGCCGGCCAAAGCGGGCATAGTCGCGAGTCCGCACATTGAGGCCGCCGAGGGCAAACTCAACCCCTTTAGAATCGGTAATCCAGTTGGCATCAGCCTCCATGCCGATCCTGGACCAGATATTCTGTTCGACCAGCTCAATCAGGCTTTTGCCTGTCACCCGCCGAACAATCATGCTGATGATATGGGTGTCCATGGAGACATAATGGAATTCCTGGCCCGAAGGCTTTTCGGCGGTCAGGGTGGTGGTGAACTCATCAAGGGAGCCGCCAACAGCGAGAATCCGGCCCATGCGGTTGATGTCGGAATAAAAGTCGGCGTAATCCTCATTCCACAGCACACCTGATGACATTTGCAGCACATCCCGGATG
The DNA here is from genome assembly GCA_002401455.1 of Alphaproteobacteria bacterium. Lineage (GTDB taxonomy): Bacteria > Pseudomonadota > Alphaproteobacteria > Sphingomonadales > Emcibacteraceae > Paremcibacter. Next base: position 69,207 of record NVTE01000008.1, on the reverse strand, counting down.
GGAACGCCGGCGTAACCGGTGCCCGTCATTTCCGGTAGATATTGTTCTACGGGGGCATTAATGTCGATCAGACCGTCATGGACCGCAATGCCGAACAGGGTCACGGTGAAGGATTTGGCCATGGACCATGAAATGCGCAGGTCGGTGTCCTTCATGCCCTGATAATAGTTTTCAAAGTTGATGTCATCATCCTTGATCACCAACAGGGCGGTGGTCGCCCGCCGCTCCAGAAACTCATTTGTGTCAATGGTCTGGCCCTTGTAGGTGAAATTTTCCGGTAACGCGCCCGGGGCCTGGCCAAAGCTAAAGACGGGGCCGGCGCGTTTGACCGGGTTGGTCAGGAATAACTCTTCCATATGGGTGAAGTTATAGACGATCTTGTCTTTTTCAAACAGGGTCATAGCCGCATGAAGCCGGTGAACCTGTTCCAGATTAAAGGCGATAATGACGCCAAAAACCATGACGACAAAGAACAGCATCGCCCCGGTAACTTTCAAAAATTTATTCATAAATTTTCCCACAAAACACAGATATTATAATTCAGGGGGCATGGTAGAGCAGTTTATCCCCATAGGGAATAAAAAAGGGAGCCGGATAGTCTCCGGCTCCCTGTAAAAATTTTATGGCGCCAACCCTATTCAGGCTTGGTCCAGCGCAGCACAGGCTTGCGGGCGGCCAGGGTTTCATCCAGCCGTCTGAGCGGGGCACAATAGGGCGCACCCGTGAACAACTCAGTATTGCCCGACTTGGCCTCGGCCACCAGATGACGCAGGGTGCCAATGAACTGGTCGAGGGACTGTTTGCTTTCGCTTTCGGTCGGCTCGATCAGCATGGCGCCGTGGACCACCAGGGGGAAATACATGGTCATGGGGTGATAGCCCTCATCGATCATGGCCTTGGCAAAATCCAGAGTGGCCACGCCAGTACCGGCCAGGAAACGGTCATCAAACAGGCATTCATGCATGCAGGGACCCTCAAAGCTGACGGTCATGACATCCTGGAGTGAGGCCATGACATAGTTGGCATTGAGCACACTGTCTTCGGCAACCCGGGCCAGGCCGTCTGCGCCGTGGGACATCATGAAGGCCAGGGCGCGGACATTCATGCCCATCTGACCATGAAATGCCGTCATGCGGCCAAAGCTGTCGGACTCGGCCGAGACATGCTCGACCAGCTCAAAACCGTCTTCGCCGTGGACAACGTAAGGCACCGGCGCGAACGGGGCGAGGGCTTCTGACAGGACCACGGGACCGGCACCAGGACCGCCGCCGCCGTGGGGAGTGGAGAAGGTTTTATGCAGGTTGATATGCATGGCATCAACGCCCAGGTCGCCGGGGCGAACCTTGCCGACAATGGCGTTGAAATTGGCCCCGTCGCAATAGAAATAACCGCCGATGGCGTGAACCGCTTCGGCAATTTCAATGACTTCCCGCTCAAACAAACCACAGGTATTGGGGTTGGTCAGCATGATCGCCGCCACATCGGGGCCGAGGGCCTCTTTCAGGGCGGCCAAGTCGACATGGCCATCTTCGGTCGCCGGAATGGCTTTGACTTTATAGCCGCACAGACTTGCCGTCGCCGGGTTGGTACCATGGGCGGATTCCGGGGCCAGAACAATGGACCGGTTCTCGCCCCGCTTGTCCAGGGCGGCCCGAATGGCCATCAGACCACAGAGCTCACCGTGGGCCCCGGCTTTGGGCGACATGGCAATGGCCGGCATACCGGTCAGGACTTTCAGCCAATGGGCCAGATTGTCCATCACTTCCAGCGCACCCTGAACAGTGGACAGGGGCTGGAGCGGATGAATATCGCTCAGGCCGGGCAGGCGGGCGACTTTTTCATTGAGCCGTGGATTATGCTTCATGGTACAGGAACCGAGCGGATACAGTCCCATATCAATGGCAAAGTTCTTCCGGCTCAGGCGGGTATAATGGCGCATGGTTTCGGGCTCACTAAGACCGGCCAGGCCGATTTCATTGTCGCGGGTGATGCCGCCCAGTCGGGCTTCAAACTCTTCGACCTCTTCCAGGTCAACGCCGGTGCGCTCACTATCGCCGATTTCATAGATCAGCAGTTCGTCCTGTTCCAGACCATGGTTGCCGCTAAAGGTGGCGAGGCTGCTGCGGGATAAGTTGGCGGCGGTGGAGATGTCGGTCTGACGTCCTTGTTTATTAAGCATTTATCAGGTCCTTCAATTCGCTGACCAACCGGTCCATATCGTCGTCTGTTACGGTTTCAGTTGCGGCAATGAGCAGCAGGTTTTTCAGTGCCGGATTATCGGGATAGAGCCTGGAGACGGGAACCCCGCCCAAGATTTCCACATCGGCCAGTGCTTCCACGGCTTCGGCGGCATCAATGGGCAGCTCAATGGTGAATTCATTGAAGAAGCTATCGTTGAGCACCTTAATACCATCAACGGCGGACAGTTTATCGGCCAGTTTTACCGCCTTGGAATGGTTCAGGCGCGCCAGATGGCGGAAGCCTTTTTCACCGAGCAGGGTCATGTGAATGGTAAAAGCCAGCGTACACAGGCCCGCATTGGTACAGATGTTGCTGGTGGCTTTTTCCCGGCGGATATGTTGTTCCCGGGTCGACAGGGTCAGGACAAAGCCGCGCTTGCCGTCAGCATCGACAGTCTGGCCGCAGACCCGGCCGGGCATGGTCCGGACAAGTTTCTGACGGGTGGCGAGCAGGCCAACGTAAGGACCGCCGAAACTCAGGCCATTGCCCAGGCTCTGGCCTTCGCCAACCACGATGTCTGCGCCCATGGAACCGGGTGAGCGCACCGCCCCCAGGGACACGACCTCGGTCACGACCACGACCAGCAGAGCTTTGCGGGCATGGAGGGCTTCGGCCAATGGGGTGTAATCCTGCAGATTGCCGAAAAAGTCCGGGTTCTGGACCACGACACAGCTTGTCTGATCATCAATCTGAGCGATCAGGTCATCGACGCGATAGGTCCCTACCTGATTGATCACGGTCACATCGTCGGTATATTTGGTTGCGCTCCGGACCACGTCAATATATTGCGGATGCAGGCTGCCGGACAGGATGGCTTTTTTCTTGCGGCTGGCGCGCCTGGCCATGAGCACGGCTTCGCCGCAAGCGGTCGAGCCGTCATACATGGAGGCATTGGCCACGTCCATGCCGGTGATCTGGGCAACTTGAGTCTGGAATTCAAACAGAGTCTGCAAAGTCCCCTGAGAAATTTCCGGCTGATACGGCGTATAGGCGGTGAGGAATTCCCCGCGCTGGATCAGGTAATCAACACTGCTGGGCACATAATGACGGTAGGCCCCGGCACCACAGAAGAAAGGGTGGGCGCTGGCCGGGATATTCTTCTCGGCCATGGCACGGAAATCCCGATCGACTTCCATTTCCGACTTATGAAGCGGCAGATCCACATGGTTTTTCAGCAGGGCTGACGCAGGCACATCCCGGAACAGGTCGTTGACATGATCGACCCCGATCTTCGCCAGCATTTCCTGCCGGTCCGTGGGGCTAAGGGGGAGATAACGCATCTTATTCTAATCCTGCGGTAAAGGTCTTGTAGGCGGCCGCGTCCATCAGGCCTTCCAGGTCACCGGTAGTGGAAATTTTCACTTTATAGAACCATCCGTCGGTCTCGGCCTTGGCATTGACCAGGGCCGGCTCGTCTTCGAGGGCCTCATTGATCGCAGTGACTTCGCCGCCGAGGGGGGCATAGATTTCACTGGCGGCCTTGACGGATTCAACTACGGCAATTTCATCGCCCTTGGCATAGTCGGTGCCGACTTCGGGGACTTCGATAAAGACAATGTCGCCGAGGGCATTTTGGGCATAGTCAGTGATGCCAACGGTGCCGGTGTCGCCGTCCACGGAAATCCACTCATGTTCTTCTGAATAATATGTTGTCATAATGATCTACCTATCTTTTATACAGTTTTTCTAAAATATCTTTGGGGGACAAAGGGTGTCTTTGCGACCCGTGCGGGTAGCTGTTTGCTGCGAACGGAAAGAAATATTTCCGTATCCACGGCGGCAAATTCCGGGCTGACATAGCCCATGGCGACCGGGCCACCAAAAGTCGGGCCATAGCCGCCACTGGTGACCTTGCCAATCTCCACGCCGTCCTTATTGAGGATGACGGTACCTTCCCGGGCCGGGGCGCGGCCGGTGGGCAGGATGCCGATCCGTTTCTGGGTATAATTCTTGTTGGCGATCTGCTCCAGGATGATCTTGTCACCGGGGAAGCCGCCTTCCGCGCGGCGGCGTTTGCCGATCGACCACAGCAGGGAGGCTTCAACCGGAGTTGTCTCCGGTGTCAGGTCATGGCCATATAGGCATAATCCGGCTTCAAGACGCAGGCTGTCCCGGGCGCCAAGGCCGATGGCTTCAACTTCTTCTTCTGCCAGAAGTGCGCGGCAGACGTCCTCGGCTTTATCAGCCGGAATGGATATTTCATGGCCATCTTCGCCGGTATAGCCGGAGCGGCTGATATAACACGCGGCACCACAGATGGTGACTTCGGCGTAGGACATAAAATCCATTTCATCAGCCCCTGAAGCTAAACGGGCCAGTACTTCCGCCGCCTTGGGACCCTGCAGAGCAACCAGAGCGCGGTCGGTGAGCTCGGTCAGGTTATAGCCCTCTGGCAGATGGCGGCGCATATGGGCAATGTCCTGTTCTTTACAGGCGGCATTGACCACCAGGAACAGGTCATTCTCCCGCTTGGTGATCATCAGGTCATCCATGATGCCGCCCTGGTCATTGGTGAACATGCTGTAGCGGATACTGTTGACCTTCAGGTCGACAATATTGCCGGGGACCAATGTTTCAAGCCAGCGATCCGGAGTCGAACTGGAATCTGGTCCCATAATGACCACTTGTCCCATATGGGAGACATCAAAAAGACCGGCAGCGGCCCGGGTATGATTATGCTCCCCCATGACCCCAAGCGGGTATTGCACGGGCATGGCATAACCGGCGAAGCCGACCATTTTGCCGCCGAGTTCTTCATGCAGATTAAAGAGAGGAGTTTTCAGAAGGTTACTATCAGGGGCACTCATATATTTCTCCAGAACAAGCACAATCAGCACGCAAACCCGTGCTGTTGGTGCCCCCTCTGTCATGGATACCTGAGAGATTTGATTGTGTTAGACACAACTTACCCCGTCGGTGGAGTTCATAAGAAGAACCCGCTTTCCAGAGTGCTATATTATCCTGCGGTCCCTGTTGCCTGAGAGTTTCCGGGGCGGTTGCTCCTTCGGCGCTGGGCTAACCAGTCTCTCCCGCAAGGTCTGTTAGCATGGCCGCCATAATAATCTTTATGAGGCCAGAGTCAACGACAGAGTCAACGGCCAAGTAGGGTGAAAAGAATAGCCGGGTCATAAGCAATTGATTAAGGATGAAATATCTGCGATAAATGGACTAAATGGAGCGGTTTATTATTAAACTATCCCTCAATTAATTATGAGAAAGCCTATATCAATGAGCATTATAAAAGTGATATTTTCGTCGATCTGGAAAGCACTTGGCCTATTTTGGACCTATTTCCGAAAATTCCAATCTGCTGTGGGTACCCTGTTGTTTATTGGCCTGGTGGTGCTCCTCGGTATGTCCCTATTCAATGGGGACAAAGTCCCCGTGCCAGAACAAGGCGCGCTTGTGGTGTCCCTTGATGGCGTGATACAGGAACAGAAAACCTATAACCAATCACCGTTGCAGGCCATGACCGGGGGCGAGGTCAAGCGCCAGACCATCCTGCGGCAGGTGATCAAGGCCATTGATATGGCCGCAGAAGATGACAGAATCACCATGATGATCATCAATGTGGACAGGTTAGCTGGCAGCCTACCATCCAAGCTGCATTATATTGGCGATGCCATGTCTCGCTTTAAGGAAGCCGGCAAGAAAATTTATACTTATGGCAATAATTTTAGCCAGTCGGGTTATCTGATTGCCTCCTATGCCGATGAAGTTTACCTCAATCCTTACGGGGCGGTTTTGATGTATGGCTACAGTTCTTACCAGAATTACTTCAAGGACTTTCTTGATAAAATTAAGGTTGAGGTTCAATTGTTCCGGGTTGGTAAATACAAGTCCGCCATGGAGCCTTTCATTCGCGGCGATATGTCACCGGCGGCAAAAGAAGCCAGCCTGGCATTGATGGGTGACCTGTGGTCAGAATATACCGCCAGCATCGTCCAGGGCCGTAACCTTGAGAAAGATAAATTTCTTGCCAGTTTTGATCAGGTCGTTAATGACCTGGGTGGGGTGAACGGTGACCTGGCAGAGCTTGCGGTCAGCTATAATCTGGTGGATGGCCTGAAAACCCGAGAACAGTGGCGGGAGTTTGTCGCCGAAAAACTGGGCACAGACATTGCGGACCTTCAGGATAAATCAATTGGTTATCATGCCTACCTCGCGGCAAATGCCAATGGCATTATCCCGCCAAAGAATATGATTGCGGTGGTCTATGCCAATGGCACGATCAAGGATGGGTCACAGCCAGCGGGGGAAGCAGGGGGCGATACCGTGTCCCGGCACCTGCGCGAAGCCCGTCTGAATGATAAAGTGAAGGCGGTTATTCTTCGGGTCAACAGCCCGGGCGGCAGTGCCTATGCTTCTGAAATTATCCGGCAGGAAGTTTTGCTGCTGAAAAAAGCAGGTAAGCCGGTTGTGGTGTCCATGGGGTCGCTTGCGGCCTCAGGCGGCTACTGGATTTCTGCCAACGCGGACGAGATTTGGGCTGCACCAACCACGATAACCGGATCAATCGGTATCTTTGGTGTCATCCCCAATTTTGAAGGCACCCTGTCAGCCATTGGGATCAATACGGACGGGGTCGGGACCACCCCGCTATCTGTTGCTGGCCTCAGCAAACCGCTGCCTGAAAAGGTCAAGGCTATCTTTCAAAGAACCATTGAAAATGGCTATGACCGTTTTCTGAATATTGTCGCCGAAGGCCGGGGTATGACCGTGGATCAGGTTCATGCCATCGCCCAGGGTCGGGTCTGGACCGGTAATCAAGCCCTGGAGATTGGCCTTGTGGATAAACTCGGGACTTTTGAAGATGCGGTGAAGTCTGTGGCGGCCATGGCCGAACTGGAAGACTATAAAATTAGTTTCTGGCAGGATGCTGTTCCCTGGGACGTTAAGCTGATGTCGGAATTGATGGAGCGTAATGCCGGGCTTGGCAAAATACTGATGGCCCGCTCAACCAGCCCTCAGGATATCCTGGCGGCAAAGGTTCTGAAAAGCCTGTCGATCTTTAGCCATTTGAACGACCCGAACCATGCTTATGTATTATGTGTTTCTTGTATGGGTGAATTTGGAAATGGACAATAGTCTTAAAAATATGAATGTTTATATTGCAAACCCCCGGGGCTTTTGCGCCGGGGTTGACCGGGCGATTCAGATCGTTGAAGTGGCTTTGGAGAAATACGGCGCACCGGTCTATGTGCGTCATGAAATTGTCCATAATAAATTTGTCGTCGAGGGGCTTAAAAAGCGCGGGGCCATCTTTGTCGATGAGCTGGATGAAGTGCCGGAAAATGTACCGGTGATCTTCTCCGCTCATGGGGTGCCAAAGTCCGTACCTGCCGAAGCCCGCCGTCGTCAGATGCTGTATCTGGATGCCACCTGTCCGCTGGTGAGCAAGGTGCACCGGGAGGCGGAACGTCATGAAAAATCCGGCTCCGAGATCATCATGATCGGCCATGCAGGGCATGCGGAAGTGGTTGGCACCATGGGGCAGGTTGGTGACGGCCGGATTAAGCTGGTGGAAACACCGGAGGATGTGGCCAAACTGGAATTGGAGAATACCGACAATATCGCCTATATCACCCAGACCACATTGTCGCTGGATGATACCGCTGATATCATTGGCGCGTTGAAAGAAAAATTCCCCACGATCAAAGATCCGAAAAAGGAAGATATCTGTTACGCCACCACAAACCGTCAGGGCGCCGTCAAGGTTCTGGCTGAAAAGGCGGAGGCCGTTCTGATCATCGGGGCACCCAACAGCTCAAACTCAAAACGACTGGTGGAAGTTGCCAACCGGGAGGGCTGTATGGCGATGTTGATTCAGCGGGCCGGGGATATTGACTGGGATTGGCTCGAGGGCGTGGAAAATATTGGCATATCAGCCGGGGCTTCGGCACCGGAAGTTTTGGTGGAGGAAGTGATTGCAGCGTTTAAGGAACGCTTCACGATCAATCTGGAAACCGTGATGACGGTCGAAGAGAATGTCCAGTTCAAATTACCGTCCATTTTGTTGAAAGACGCGTAATTTATGGCTGTTTATACTCAGGTTAACTCTTCGGCCATTGCCGACTTTATGGCAGACTATGACGAGGGGGAGGTTATTTCCCTCAAAGGCATCGCCGAAGGGGTTGAGAATTCCAATTACATTCTGCAAACCACCAAGGGCTTTTATATCCTGACCCTCTATGAAAAGCGGGTTAATCCGGATGATTTGCCCTTTTTCCTCGGACTGATGGATCACCTTGTCCATAAGGGCACCAATTGCGCGACACCGGTGCGGGACCGGGAAGGTGTGATCCTGAAAACCCTCTGTGACCGTCCGGCGGCGCTGATCAGCTTTCTGGCCGGTCTGTCGGTTAACAGGCCGGGACCGGAGCATTGTTACCAGTTGGGCCAGGAAATTGCGCGCATGCATTGGGCGGCGTCCGATTTTACCCTAAGCCGGAAAAATGCCCTGTCTGTGGCGGGCTGGGAAGAATTGCTCCGTCATTGTGAGGACCGTGCCGATGAGGCCGGGGCCGGACTGAAAGACCTGCTCCAGGATGAGATGGCTTTCCTGAAGGAAAACTGGCCCAAGGGCCTGCCCGAAGGTATCATTCATGCGGACTTGTTTCCCGATAATGTCTTTTTCCTCGGGGGCGAACTGTCGGGGCTGATCGATTATTATTTTGCCTGCAATGACATCCTGGCCTATGACGTGGCGATCTGCCTGAATGCCTGGTGTTTTGAGCCGGATGGTGCCTTTAATATCACCAAGGCCAGCCGGTTGTTGCGCGGCTATACCCAGGAGAGGCCCTTGTCCTCAACAGAAATGGATGTGCTGTCGATCCTATGCCGGGGGGCGGCGTTTCGATTTCTGCTGTCCCGGTTATATGACTGGCTCAATCAGGTGAAAGGGGCGTTGGTTCAGGTCAAGGACCCGGCGGAATATATTACAAAACTGAAATTTCATCGGGCTGTGAAAAGCCCGTCAGAATATGGACTTGATTTATGAAAATAGTGACTATCTACACCGACGGCGCCTGTTCGGGTAACCCGGGGCCCGGCGGATGGGGCGCGTGGCTTCTATCGGGCGGACATGACAAGGAACTGACCGGCGGCATGAAGGAAACCACCAATAACCAGATGGAGCTGACCGCCGCCATCGAAGGGCTGAAGTCTCTGAAAGGCCCATGTCAGGTCACGCTGTATACCGATAGTGTCTATGTCAAGGACGGCATTACCAAATGGATACATAACTGGAAAAAGAATGGCTGGCGGACAGCCAACCGTAAACCGGTCAAGAATGCTGAGCTGTGGCAGGCCCTCGAGGGGGCAGTCGAGCGTCATGATGTCACCTGGAAATGGGTTAAGGGTCACGCCGGTGATCCGGGCAATGAAAAGGCCGATGAGCTGGCCCGACAGGGTATGGTTGACTATCAATATTAGACTACCAATATTAGACTGGCAATATTAGAAGAGGGAAAACACATGTCACGAGATGATTTATTCAAGGCGATTGACGTTGCTGATGAAGCGAAGCTTCGGGAGATACTAGCCAAGGACAAGACCCTGGCCGCAAGTCGCAGTTCAGATGGGCTATCGGCGGTTCTGTTTACCCTGTATCTGGCGAAACATGAGCTGACAGTAGCACTCCTTGAGTGCGAACCTGAGCTGGACATGTTTGACCTTGCCGCCCTAAACCATCACGATAAGCTTCTTGATATTCTCGTTCCAACCTTAGACATTGATCAGTATAGTGGTGACGGGTTTACCGCGTTACATCTGGCATGTTTTTTCGGTGCGCTGGAGACCGTTGGTTTGCTGGTTGAGAAGGGTGCTAATGTCAATATTCATGTGAACAATCCGTCAGACCTGCGGCCTCTGCACAGTGCCTGCATTTCTGGACAGGGGGCTATTGTCAGCCTGTTGTTAAAGGCAGGAGCTAAACCAAATGTGGCCCAGGCCGGGGGCTATACCCCCCTGATGGCGGCGGCCAGCCTGGGCAATGCACCGGTGGTGGATATGCTGCTGGCTTCCGGCGCGGATATTACGGTAAAATCAGATGATCTCAGAACCGCCGCAGACTTTGCCAAGGCCGCCGGTTTTGAGGCTTTGGTTGAAAGACTGGAGTAAGCCGTTACACGTGATGCTTGCATCGGATTGCAATATTTGCCAGACTGTCTGCCGGTAATAGAATAATTATAACTCATTTCAGGGGATAGTATGAGATATCTGGTAAAAATATTTGTCATCGTTGGGGTCTTTGCCTTACCCCTGCTGCAGTTATCTTATGCAGAAGAGAAGAAAAAAGAGCCGGAGGCTAAGGTTCCTGAAATTCTAACTTCGGTCAGCAAACACACCGGTAAATTTAATGGCCAGACGGTAAAATATACCGTGACCGCGGGGGATACGCATCTCAAAAATGACAAAGGTGAGGCGGTCGCCAACATCTTTTCCATTGCTTATACCAAAGACGGTGTGAAGGATTCGCGGACCCGTCCGGTAACGTTCATGTTTAATGGCGGGCCGGGCTCGGCTTCTCTCTGGCTTCATATGGGGGTTTTTGGCCCCAAAAGAGTTGATGTACCCAGCGATGCCATGAATGCCGGAGCCGCGCCCTATGATGTGGTTGATAATCCTCTCAGCCTTCTGGATGTCACCGACCTGGTCTTTATTGACCCTGTGGGGACCGGTTATTCCCGGGTTATCGGCAAGGGTGAGGGCAAGGATTTCTGGGGTCTGAATGAAGATGCTAAATCCATCGCCCAGTTCATCCAGCGGTATGTCACCAAAAACAAACGCTGGAATTCGCCAAAATATGTTGGCGGCGAAAGTTACGGCACAACCCGTACCGCCGCTTTGGTCAAGGAATTGCAGCAGGGTTATAACAGTATGGCCCTGAACGGCCTGATTCTGATATCATCCATTCTGGATTTTCAGTCTGTTGATGGGGCGTCGGCTAATGATGCCCCTTATGTCAGCTTTCTGCCGACATATGCGGCGGTGGCCTGGTATCATGGCAAGGTCGACAAAACCGGCCGCAGCCTGGATAGTTTCATCGAGGAAGCCCGGAATTTTGCCATAAATGACTATTCTGTCGCCCTGCTGAAGGGCAATCGCCTGACGGAAGAAGAGAGAAAAAATGTCACGGCAAAACTGAGCCTTTATACCGGATTAAGTGAGGGGTATCTGAAAAATACCCGGCTTCGGGTCAATGAAATTCGTTTCATGAAAGAACTACTGAGGGATCAGGGTAAGGTCGTGGGCCGGCTAGATGGTCGCTATACTGGGGTCGAAGAAGATGATGCCGGGGAATATATTGAGGCCGACCCGTCGGGGTATGGCATCAGTGCCGCCTATACCGCGGCGGTCAATGATTATTTCGCCCAGGACCTGAACCTGGAGCGGGAAGAACGCTATGAAGTCTTAAGCTCTAAACCAGGTCAGAAATGGAACTGGAAACAGGGCAAGCAGTGGACTGGCGGCTATCCGGCATTTGGCCATTATGTGGCCCGGGGCATGCGTCAGAATAAAGACCTGCGGGTTTATGTGGCCAATGGCTATTATGATATGGCGACGCCTTTCTTTGGCACGGAATATACCATGGCCCAATATGGTATGGACCAGAACCGGATCGTCATGGATTATTTTGAAGCGGGGCATATGATGTACCTTCATCATCCGTCTCTGGAAAAACTGGCGGTGAATGTCCGGCAATTCATTCTGGACGGAAGCAAATAAATATCCAGAACAAACTTAGGGAGCGGGAGATGAAATCTGTTGTTTTTACATTTTTATTCATAGGGTGTTGTATGACTGGAGTGACTGACGTGAGGGCCGATGACAACTGGCCCACCTCCCACCGGGGGGATCGTAATGTGGGGGCTGGGTTTGCCAGCCGGTCTCAGGTAATAGCGAAAAACGGTATGGCGGCAACCAGCATCCCTCTGGCGACCCAGGTGGCACTGGATATTCTAAAAAAAGGCGGGTCAGCGGTTGATGCGGCCATCGCGGCCAATGCGGCCATTGGCCTGATGGAACCGACCGGAAACGGCATTGGCGGCGATATTTTTGCCATTGTCTGGGACCCTGAGACGAAAAGGCTATATGGCCTGAACGGATCAGGTCGCTCGCCAATGGGCATGAGCTACGACGACCTGGCGGCTGAATTGGACAAACGGGACCGGACAACAATTCCGCCCTATGGCGCGTTGCCGGTATCGGTGCCGGGCACTGTGGATGGCTGGTTTGAGTTGCATGGTAAATTTGGCAAATTGTCCATGAAACAGAATCTTGCTCCGGCAATTTCCTATGCCCGGGAAGGGGTTCCGCTCACTCAGCTAATCGCCCATTATATGAAGATTGCTGGGGAACGGTTTCTTGACCCTGACTCTGGGGTAGAAGAAACCGAAAATTTCCTTAAAACCTACTTTCCCGACGGTCAGGCCCCCATAGAAGGGCAGCTTTTCAAGAATCCTGATCTGGCACACACCTTGTCGCTGATCGCGGAAGGCGGCCGGGACGCCTTTTATAAAGGGGCGATTGCCGATACCATTGACGCCTATATGAAACGCATTGGCGGTTATCTACGCAAAGAAGACCTGGCGGCCCATCACAGCGACTGGGTGGAGCCGCAGTCGGTGAACTACCGAGGTTATGATGTTTTTGAGCTGCCGCCCAACGGTCAGGGCATCGCCGCCCTGCAACAGCTTAATATCCTGGAAGGTTTTGATCTGAAGGCCATGGGCCATAACAGTGCCGACTATTTGCATGTTCATGCGGAATCGAAAAAGCTTGCCTTTGAGGACCGGGCCAGATTTTATGCTGACCCTGCCTATTACACCGCCCCGATTGAGCGCCTGTTGTCAAAAGATTATGCTGCGGAACGTCGGGCGCTGATAGATATGAATAAGGTCATCCAGAAGGTTGCCTACCCTGACCCCGATGTTTTGCGGAATGGCGATACCATTTATCTTACAGTGGCGGATAAAGACGGCATGATGGTCAGCCTCATACAAAGCAATTACCGGGGCATGGGGTCTGGCCTAGTTCCCGATGGTCTGGGATTTATGCTTCAGGACCGGGGAGAGTTGTTCACCCTTAAGAAAGGCCATCCCAATGTCTATGCTCCGGGGAAAAGGCCTTTTCATACGATCATTCCGGCCTTTGTCATGAAAGATGGCAAGCCGCTAATGAGTTTTGGCCTGATGGGGGGCGGTATGCAGCCGCAGGGCCATGCCCAGATTATCACCAATATGATCGATTTTGGCATGAATGTTCAGGAGGCTGGGGATGTGGCCCGCTACCGTCATGATGGCTCAAGTCAGCCCACCGGTGAAATTATGACCGATGGTGGGGTTTTGAATGTGGAGTCCGGGATAAAAATGGGTGTGGTGGAGGAGCTGCGCCGGCGGGGGCATTCTGTTAAGGTTGGCAAGGGCGGTTACGGCGGCTACCAAATGATCCTGTGGGATGAAAGCCAAGGGGTTTATAAAGCTGCTTCCGAAATGAGGAAAGATGGACAGGCGGCCGGTTATTGATATTTCCCCGTCAGTTCGCCAAAAGACATAAAAAAAGCAAGACCAGAAGGTCTTGCTTTTTTCATAATTATTTTTCTTTAGTCGATTATTATTATTTAATTTTATTATTTAATTTTTATATTCGACGTGGTGTAGTGGTGTAGACTTCCCTCCCGAAACTTGGGCCTCACGTTCGAATGAGACATTAGTCGAGCTTTTTCTTTCTGTCATCAACAAAAATCACTTTTGCGTCAAATTTTCTTCATCTGTTGCATAAAACACACACATATGAGATATTGGTTAAGCACTTGAATAGTGAGGATATTAGGAGGTTATATAATGTGGCGTGGTATTTTTGCAACGTTAATGGTTAATAATTTGTTAATTGTATCAAGCGTTTCAGCGGCGGAGACTCTTTATGTCTCTGTTGACTCCTGTCGGATATTAACCCGTCATATTCCGACAGATGACGTTTCTTATAAACCTGGTGTTGATGTAAGGGGCAGGCCGGTTGCGCCGGCGGATTTGTCGCCAGCGCTTGATTTAGGCCTCAAGGATAAAATTTCTTTTCAGCTGATTCTTGATGTGGCAAAGGAATCCAGGCGCAGCGCAGATACTCAGCAACAGTTTCAGGATCATCCGGGTCTGGAGGGACGAATAAACCTGGGCCGGATAGAGATAAAACAGGGTCAGGTGACGCTGGACGGCAAACCTCTGGCCAGCCAGCATCAAATAGAGTTGACCGAATTTTGCAAGAAAAGCAGGAAACAGCCGTAAACGAACTGGTAATAGCGGGGGGACACGGTTATAAAAACATTATTATTTGATTTTTTAAGGTTATTATTATGCGTCTTTCCTCATGCTTTATGCCCACGCTTAAAGAAAACCCCGCCGAAGCCCAGGTGACGTCTCACCGGTTGATGCTGCGGGCCGGGCTGATCCGTCAAACCAGCGCCGGGATTTATATCTGGTTGCCGCTGGGACTTCGGGTATTGCGCAAGATTGAACAGATCGTCCGCGAAGAGCAGGACCGGGCCGGGGCCCAGGAAATCCTGATGCCGACCATTCAGTCCGCAGACCTGTGGCAGGAAAGTGGTCGCTATGAAGCCTATGGCAAGGAAATGCTGCGGATCACCGACCGCCATGGCCGGGAAATGCTCTATGGCCCGACCAATGAGGAAATGGTCACCGACCTGTTCCGCGGTGATATCAAGACCTATAAAGACCTGCCGAAAATGCTCTATCATATTCAGTGGAAATTCCGCGATGAAATCCGCCCGCGCTTTGGCATCATGCGGGGCCGTGAATTCCTGATGAAGGATAACTACAGCTTTGACATCTCCCCGGAAGCCGGACGCATTTCCTATAATAAAATGTATGTGGCTTACTTACGCACTTTTGCCCGTCTGGGTCTGGTGGCGATCCCTGTGCGCGCCGATACCGGGGCCATCGGTGGTGACCTGAGCCATGAATTCCAGATTCTGGCCGAAACCGGCGAAAGCACGCTCTATTATGACAAGGCGATTGAAAGTTTCGAGCTGGCCAGCCTGACCGGCGACATCGACCCGGAAACCATTGAAAAGCTGCAGAGCCTTTATGCCATGGAAGAGGAAAAGCATGATCCGGATAATTGTCCGGTGCCTGCAGAAGACCTGCGCACGGCTAAGGGTATTGAGATCGGCCATATTTTCTTCTTTGGTACCAAATATTCCGAAAGCATGAATGCCAAGGTCGCCGGACCTGACGGCAAGCTGATTCCGGTTGAAATGGGGTCTTACGGTATTGGGGTTTCCCGCCTGGTCGGGGCCCTGATTGAGGCCAACCATGATGACAATGGCATCATCTGGCCGGAAGCCGTGGCACCTTATAAAGTCGGTCTGATAAATCTGCGGATCAAGGATGACGCCTGCACCGCCGCCTGTGATGATATTTACGGCAAACTGACGGCTGCTGGTGTTGACGTCTTGTATGATGACCGCAATATGGGTGCTGGCGGCAAATTCGCCGACATGGACCTAGCCGGTTTGCCGTGGCAGCTGATTATTGGGCCGCGTGGCCTGAAAAATGGTGTGGTCGAAGTGAAAAACCGGGCGACAGGGGACAGAGAAGAAATGACCCTTGAAGACGCTCTGCTCAAACTGGGGAAATAAAATATGTTCAGCGCTCATGAACGGATGGTGGCTTTCAGGTATCTGAAGATCAGAAGTAATGAAGGTTTTGTCACGCTTGTGGCGCTGTTTTCCCTATTGGGGATTGCTATCGGGGTCATGGTGCTGATTGTCACCATGTCGGTGATGAATGGTTTTCGGGAGGAATTGCTCAGCAAGGTTATCGGCTTTAACGGCCATATGTTGTATCAGCCCGCCGGCGGCCGTATGAGCGATTATGACGATGTGGTGACCCGGCTGAAGAAAATTGACAATGTAGTCAAAGTGCTGCCGATCATTGAAGGTCACGCGCTGGCGACCTTTGGCAGCAACAGCGTGCCGGCGTTGGTGCGGGGTGTGCGCGCCGATGATTTGGCCCAGATGACTCTTATCTCAGATAATATCAGGCAGGGGGCTCTGGAGAAGTTTGGTCAGGGCGAGAATGACATTATCATTGGCCAGCGCCTATCTGAAAAATATGATCTGGTGCCGGGTGACTTGGTGACTTTGGTGACCCCGCGCGGTCGGATAACGCCTTTTGGCACCATCCCCCGCATCGCCAGTTATAAGGTCATGGCGGTCTTTGAGGTCGGGGAGTATAATTACGACACCAGCTATTTCTTCATGCCGCTGAAGCAGGCCCAGAATTATTTTCAGTATGATGATCAGATCGGCGCGCTGGAGATCAGCCTGACCCATCCCGATATGATCACTGACATGTTTGTCGAGGTTCAGTCGGCGGTTAATGAACTCAGCCGGGGCGGACGGCTCATTGACTGGCGGATATTGAACAGTAGCTTTTTCAATGCCCTGCAGGTGGAACGCAACGTGATGTTCATTATCTTGTCGTTTATCATCCTGATTGCGGTGTTTAATATCATCTCGACTATGATCATGATGGTGAAGAATAAAACCCGCGATGTGGCGATCCTGCGCACCATGGGGGTGACCAGTGGTTCGATCATGCGGATATTCTTTATTGTCGGGTCCTGTATCGGCATCCTGGGCACGACTCTGGGCACTCTGGCCGGTCTGGCCATTGCCTATAACGTCCAGGAAATTCTTGATTTTATCGAGCGCATGACCGGCATGAGCCTGTGGGACGGCGAAGTGCGGTTCCTGTCCGAGGTGCCGGCGATTGTCGAAGCAAACGAAGTTATGGTCGTGGTTTTTGTCGGGCTGGGCCTAAGTTTTCTCGCGACTTTGCTGCCGGCCTGGCGGGCAGCCAAGGTCGATCCGGTCCAGTCTTTACGGTATGAATAGGGGGATATGATGAGCGACATAATTCTGGATTTGAAAAATATCCACCGCCATTTTATTCAGGGTGGCAAAGACCTGCATATCCTTAAGGGGGCGAATTTTACCCTGCATAAGGGCGAGGTTGTGACCCTGGTCGGTACCTCGGGCTCCGGCAAGACGACCCTGCTGCAGATCGCCGGTCTTCTTGATGGTATCCGCGAAGGCGAAGTGATCATTGATGGCCGGGAATGCAGTCACCTGTCCGATAACAAGCGGACCCGCATCCGCCGGGAAGATGTCAGCTTTATCTATCAGTTCCATCACCTTTTGCCGGAATTCACCGCCCTTGAAAATGTTATTCTGCCCCAAATGATTGCCGGAGTTGGTAAAACAACCGCCCGGAAAAGGGCCATGGAAATTCTGGATAAGATGGGCATCGCGGCACGGGCGGATCATCGTCCGTCTGAGCTGTCCGGCGGTGAGCAGCAGCGGGTGGCCATCGCCCGGGCGCTTGTCGGTAAGCCTAAAATATTGCTGGCTGATGAACCCACGGGCAACTTGGATGAAGAGACCGGCAACGGCATCATGAACGAATTGCTGCGTCTGTCCCGGGAAGAAGGCATATCGGCGCTGATCGCGACCCATAATAAAGAGCTGGCGCGGAAAATGGATCGCTGTGTTACACTGCATAACGGATTGTTGAGCTAAATCTTGATGTAAGTTAATCTTGGTTTTCTGGGAGTGAACAATGGATATTTCACAGATCAATATGGGGGCAGTTCTGCTGGCGGCGGTGGCCAAATTCATGGTCGGCGGCCTGTGGTATAGCCCGTTTCTGTTTGGCCGCCTGTGGCGGGAGAATGCCGGTAAAAAGGGCGAGGACCTGGGCTCCCCGGCGATCCCGATGATGCTGTCTGCAGCCCTTGGTCTGGTGACGGCTTTTACCCTGGCGGTGATTATCCTGCTGGCGGGCCTTGATTTTATTCAATCTCTGGCCCTGGCAGGCCTGATTGCTATTGGTATTATGGCCAGTATGCTCGGGCCGCAGATGGCGTTTGAGAACCGGAGTTTTCGCCTGTATGCGATTTATGTCGGTCAATATGTAATGGAACTTTTTGTAATGGCGGCAATTATAGGGGCCTGGCGGTAGCATATGACGACGGCGGAATTTATTCATCTCAGGCTGCATTCAGCCTATTCCCTGTCCGAAGGGGCAATCCATGTCAAAGCACTGGCCAAGCTGTGCACGGCCAATGATATGCCGGCGGTGGCGATTACCGACACCAATAATATGTTTGGCGTTATGGAAGCGTCGCTGGCCTTGCCCGGGGGCGGTATTCAGCCGATTATTGGTTGCAGCCTGGCGATCCGTCATGAGATCGAACAGGACGCCCGCTCGTTCAAAACCCCAGAGCCCGGGTGGTTGGTTTTGCTGGCCCAGACGGAGCCCGGCTATCAGAACCTGATGTCCCTGGTCAGCAAAGCCCATCTGGAAAGTGAACCGTCCGAGACCCCGCAAATCACGCTCGCCGACCTGGAAGGCAAGACCGATGATATCATCTGTCTGACCGGTGGTCCGGAGGGTCCGGTGGGAAAATATCTGCAGATCGGCGGGGCGACCTCCCGGCAACAGGCGGAAGAGGTGCTGAAAAAACTGACCGGCCTGTTCCCGAACCGGCTGTATATGGAAATCCTGCGTCACGGCATGGCCCCGGAAATTCAGACCGAAGCGGCCTTCCTCGAGATGGCCTATCAGTATGACATTCCGCTGGTCGCCACCAATCAGGTGTTCTTCGCCGACCGGAAAATGCACCTGGCTCATGATGCGCTGCTGTGTATTGCCGGCGGTAATTATGTCGAGCAGGATGACCGGCGCAAGCTGACGCCTGAGCATTATTTCAAGTCCCCGGCGGAAATGACCGAATTGTTCAGCGATCTGCCCGAAGCGATCCTGAATACGGTGGTTATTGCCCAGCGCTGTGCCTTTAAGGTGCGGGAGCTTGATCCGATCCTGCCCGGGTATGTGGACGGCGACAAGAGTGAAGATGTCTCGCTGGCGGAACTGTCCGAAGTTGGCCTGAAACAGCGGTTGGAACAGCATGTCTATCACGGTGAAACCGACCCAGCCAAGCGGGAGGAGCTCGCCAAACCTTACTGGGAGCGGCTGGAATTTGAGCTGGATATCATTATTAAGATGGGATTTCCGGGCTATTTCCTGATTGTTGCCGACTTTATCCAATGGTCCAAGGCCGAGAATATCCCGGTGGGTCCGGGCCGTGGGTCCGGTGCCGGGTCCGTGGTTGCCTGGGTGCTGATGATTACCGATCTTGACCCGCTGCGCTTTGGCCTGCTGTTTGAGCGGTTCCTTAATCCTGAGCGGGTGTCCATGCCCGACTTTGATATTGACTTCTGTCAGGATAAGCGGGAACGGGTGATCAAATATGTTCAGGATAAATACGGCCATTCCCAGGTCGCCCAGATCATCACCTTCGGGAAGCTCCAGGCCAAGGCGGTGATCCGCGATGTGGGCCGGGTGCTGCAGATGCCCTACGGTCAGGTTGACCGGCTGTCCAAACTTATCCCGGCCAATCCGGCCAACCCCATGACCTTGGGTGAGGCGCTGGAAAGCGAGCCCAAGCTGCGGTTTGAGCGCGATAATGACGCCGCCACCGCCCGCCTGATTGAAATGGCGCTGCAGCTGGAAGGCCTGTTCCGTCATGCCTCGACCCATGCCGCCGGGGTGGTGATCGGTGATCGGCCATTGGACCAATTGGTGCCGCTGTACCGTGATCCCAAGTCCGACATGCCGGTGACCCAGTTCAATATGAAATTTGTCGAACGCGCCGGGTTGGTGAAATTTGACTTTCTGGGCCTGAAAACCCTGACCGTGCTGGCTAAGGCGGTGGAGCATATTGCCCTGCGTGGTATCGCGGTTAATCTGGAGGAGGTCGCCCTTGACGATGGGCCGAGCTATGAGCTGTTCAGCAGTGGCAAAACCACCGGCGTCTTCCAGCTGGAAAGTAGCGGCATGCAGAATGTGCTGCTTCAGCTGAAGCCCGATTGTTTCGAGGATATCATCGCGGTGGTTGCCCTGTACCGTCCGGGCCCCATGGAGAATATCCCGCGCTATATTGCCTGTAAACATGGCGAGGAAGACCCCGATTACCTGCATCCGCTGCTGGAAGGCATCCTGACCGAAACTTACGGCGTGATCATTTATCAGGAGCAGGTGATGCAGATTGCCCAGATTCTGGCGGATTATTCCCTGGGCGAGGCGGATCTTCTGCGCCGCGCCATGGGCAAGAAAATCGCGGCGGAAATGGATATCCAGCGCACCAGGTTTCAGGATGGGGCCGACAAAAAAGGCGTGAACCCGAAACAGGCGGCGAGCATCTTTGACCAGGTGGCGAAATTCGCCGGGTATGGTTTCAACAAAAGTCATGCCGCAGCCTATGCCCTGGTGTCATTCCATACCGCTTACCTGAAAGCCAATTATACGGTCGAGTTCATGGCGGCGATCATGTCGCTCGACCTGACCAATACCGACAAGCTGGCGATCTTCAAGCAGGACGTGGTCAGTTTGGGCATTGACGTCCTGCCGCCTGACATCAATAAATCTCAGGTGGAATTCTCGGTCGAGGTGATCCCGGACAAGGAAGATACCGACAATCTGTGCGGGGCCATGTCGGACGGCATTCTGCGCGGGGTTCGCTACGGTCTCTCGGCGCTGAAGAATGTCGGGGTCGGGGCCATGGAAGAGCTGATTGCCGAGCGGGATAAGAATGGTCCCTTCAAGGATATTGCCGACTTCTGTAACCGGCTCGATACCAAAAATATCAACAAGCGGGCGCTGGAAAACTTGATCAAGGCCGGGGCCTTTGACAGCCTGAACCCGAACCGGGCCCAGATGCTGGCTTCGGTCGAGCTGATCCTGAGCCACGCCAATGCGGCCACGGTTCAGCGTAACAGCAGCCAGGTTAACCTGTTCGGCGATGTAGCCGATGAGCAGACCATGGTGTTGCCGGACCTGCCGGACTGGCAGCTGATTGACCGGCTGACCCATGAGATGGCCGCGATCGGCTTTTACCTGTCGGCTCATCCGCTTGATGCCTACCTGAAGATTCTGGAGCGGCAGAAAATCCTGCCCTCAACCGAACTGGAGCGCAAAGCCCAGGGCGGCGGCACGGTGCGGCTGGCCGGCACCATCCAGAGCATCCGGGTGATGAAAAACAAGCGCGGCAAGAATTTTGCTTTCATCGGCTTTTCCGACGCCCATGGTGGCTGGGAATGCATGGTCTTTTCCGAACTGCTGGACAGTGCGGATGAGATTCTGCAGATGGGCAGCTCAATCATCGCCACGGTCGAGGTGTCGATCCATCCGGAAAAAGGCTTGCGCGTGACGGCCCAATCCTTTGCCGCTATCGAAGTGGTCGCGGCCAACTCGGCCAAGGGGATGGAAATCTACCTGACCGATGCCACCTCGATAAAACCGATCTGTGAGGTGCTAGAAAAACATAAAGGCGGCCGCGGATTTATCACCTTCAAGGTCAAATACACCGACGACCATGACGGCAAGAATGATTATGACATTGAGATCGAACTGAAAGACAAATACAAAGTCTCCCCCGACATCCGCCGCGCCCTGGTAACCATGAAAGGCGTCATGGATGCGAGAGAGATATAGGGTGAAATTGCAAATGAAGTTTGCATCAATTTTATTATTAGCCATTCTACTAACGTCTTGCAGCGAAAGTGCTGATGATACATATATTAAGGGATATGAAGAAGGCATTGAAGAAGTTTGCTTTGAAGTTAAACGAATAAATGAAGATTTGTACGACCGTTTGCGAAATGATGAAATTTGTTTCTAATCTTCAGCGGGGGGAATGACGATAAGAGGGAAGCGGGACTACCCCTAAGGCCGACAAAGTAAAAATGAAAGTAAGTAAAAGTATCTATGACCGATAACGTTACAACACCGCGGGATTCTGCTTCTGTTCTGATTATTCGGGACGGGGCGGCGCATGCTGTTCATGGCACCCTGCAAATCCTGATGGTTAAGCGCCATAAGAACATCAAGTTTGCCGGCGGGGCATATGTCTTTCCGGGTGGCAAGCTGGACCCGGCGGATAAGGCTTTGGAAGAGCGCGACCAGAAGGCCTCCCTGGATGGTATCGGGGAAGAGTTCCGGGGCCTGCGCTATGCTGCTCTGCGCGAAGTGTTCGAGGAAACCGGTCTGGTCATCGGCACCCTGGACGGGAAACCGATCGGGGAAGGGGGCCGTAAAACCCTGGACGTGACCTACCGACCTGATTTCCTGAGCCGCAAGATCACTCTGGCGGAGTTTCTGGAGCGGTCCGGGGTGACGCTGGATATGAGCGATTGCCTGCCCTTTGCCCATTGGATTACACCGACAGCTTATCCAATCCGGTTTGATACCCGCTTTTTCCTCTGTGTCGCGCCGGAGGGCCAGTTGCCGAGCCCGGACGGCCACGAGATTACCGAGGTCGAATGGATGCATCCCATGACCCTGGTCGAGGAATCCGACGGCGTGTTGATGTTCCCGACCATGATGAACCTGAAGATGCTGGGGCAGGCAAAATCAGTGGCTGAGGCCCTGAAATTGTTGGCGGAACGGACGATTGTCACCGTCACGCCAGAGGTGATTGTCGGCGAGAAATTGCGGTTCCGAAAGATTCCGGCCGACGCCGGATATGACGATGTGGACCAGAGCCGGACCCGGGCGGCCATTGACCTGAAAAAAGGCTGAGGGTTAATCTTGGTGCGAATGCAGAAATGCCTTGATCTTTAGGTCAAAGGGCGGTATTACGCGCCTACTTCACACGCAGGATTTAAGTTAATCTCCTCATATTGAGAAAGACTTTCCGGTGTCCCACTGAGTTTCAGTACTTTGGGGCCACACCCTGCGGAGGTTTAACCGGAAAAAAAGGAAATATACTATGGCAGTGCCAAGTTTTTCAATGCGTCAGCTTCTTGAAGCTGGAGTCCATTTTGGACATCAATCCCACCGTTGGAACCCAAAGATGAAAGAATACATCTTTGGTGCCCGCAACAAAGTACATATCATCAACCTGTCCCTCACCGTTCCATTGCTGCACCGTGCGCTGGAAGTTATCCGTGACGTTACCGCGTCCGGCGGTCGTGTATTGTTCGTTGGGACCAAACGTCAGGCATCCGGCCCTATCGCCGAAGCTGCTAAACGTTGTGGTCAGTATTATGTCAATCACCGCTGGCTCGGTGGTATGATGACTAACTGGCAGACAATCTCCAAATCTATCAGTCGTTTGAAAGAACTTGATACGAAATTGTCCGAAGATTCTGTTGGCCTGACCAAAAAAGAATTGCTGCAGATGACACGTGAGCGTGACAAACTGGAGCGGGCTCTTGGTGGTATTAAAGATATGGGCGGCATTCCAAATGTTCTGTTCGTTATCGATACCAACAAAGAAGAGCTGGCCATCCACGAAGCCAACAAACTGGGCATTCCCGTTGTTGCGATCCTGGATACCAACTGTAATCCTGACAACATCACATTCCCGATCCCGGGTAATGATGACGCGACCCGTGCGATCCAGCTTTATTGTGATCTGGTATCCGGCGCTGTTCTGGACGGCATTCAGCAGGAAATGACTGATAAAGGTATCGACATTGGTGCTGCTGTTGATGCGGCTCCTGTTGTTGAATCAGTTGTAGCCGAAGAAGTTGTTGCTGAAAAAGCTCCTACTGAAAAAGCTCCTGCTGTCGAAGCTGAAGCTGCGAAGTAATTTTAATGAATGCAGGTTCCGGGCGGATAAGCTCTGGGGCCTGCAGTTATTCTCATAAGATGTAAGGAAAAATGATGGCTCAGATTACTGCTGCTCTTGTTAAAGAACTGCGTGAGAAATCCGGCGCAGGCATGATGGATTGTAAAAACGCCCTCAAAGAAAATGACGGCAACGTCGAAAATGCCATGGATTGGCTTCGTCTGAAAGGTATCGCGAAAGCGGCCAAGAAGTCCAGCCGTGTTGCGGCTGAAGGTCTTGTCTGTGTGGCGTCCTCTGGTACACAATCTGTTGCGGTTGAGGTTAACTCCGAAACTGACTTCGTTGCCCGCAATGATGCGTTCCAGGCAATCGTTAAAAATGTTGCTGATGTGGCCCTGGCCAATGGCGGCGATTATGACGCGACCCTGGCGGCGGATTATCCCGGCACCGGTCGTAGCGTGAAAGACGAAATTGTTAAATCTGTTGGCACCATCGGTGAAAACATGAATTTCCGTCAGTCAATTGGCCTTTCTGTTAAGCAGGGTGTTGTAGCAACATACATTCATAACTCTGTGGCTCCTGGCCTTGGTAAAATTGCGGTATTGGTGGCGCTTGAATCCTCTGCGGATGAAGCGACATTGACCGCTCTTGGTAAACAGCTGGCGATGCATGTGGCGGCGACTGCCCCTCAGGCACTGACCGTAGAAGACCTTGATCCGGCAGCGGTTGAGCGGGAACGTAATGTTCTGGTTGAACAGGCCCGTGAATCAGGCAAGCCTGATAATATCATTGAAAAAATGATTGTTGGCCGGATGGCTAAATTCTATCAGGAAGTTGTCTTCTCTGAGCAGACGTTCATCATCGACGGCGAAACCAAGGTTTCCAAAGTCGTGGCGAATGCCGCTAAAGAAGCTGGTACAGAAATTAAGCTTGTGGGTTACACCCGTCTTGAGCTTGGTGCCGGAATCGAAAAAGCAGAAGATGATTTTGCTGCTGAAGTAGCTGCAGCGGTCAGTAAATAATTCTTAAGTTCGGGCTCATGTGTGAATTAATGTAAAAGTTTATTCGCATTTGGGCCCGAATTGTATATTCTGCCCTATAACTTTTTAAAGGGATGCTCAGTGGGCCTGAAAACAGGTGTGCCTGACATAAAAAATATAAGGTAAAAATGACGAAAACCCCCAAGTATAAACGCGTTTTGCTGAAACTATCCGGTGAGGCCCTGATGGGCGATCAGGAATATGGCATCGACCCCAAAATGGTCCGGCGAATCGCGGCCGAAATTAAAACCGTCCAGGAATTAGGCGTGCAGGTTTGTCTGGTTGTCGGGGCCGGCAATATTTTCAGAGGCATGACCGGGGTTGCCAGTGGAATTGATCGGACATCTGCCGACCATATGGGTATGCTGGCGACCGTGATGAATTCTATCGCGATCCAGAATGCCCTGGAGCAGGAAGGCGTCGATAGCCGGGTTCAGTCGGCTTTCCCCATTGCGTCTGTCTGTGAGCCTTACATTCGCCGTAAAGCGATCCGCCATATGGAAAAGGGCCGGGTTGTGGTCTTTGCTGCGGGCACGGGTAATCCCTTCTTTACCACCGATACAGCGGCAGCCCTTCGGGCGGCCGAAATGAGCTGTGATGGGCTTCTCAAAGGCACCCAGGTTGACGGCGTTTATACAGCCGACCCCAAAACAAACCCCGATGCGACGAAATATGATACTCTGGATTATCAGACAGTATTGACCAAAAACCTGAAAGTTATGGATACGTCAGCCATTGCGCTGGCCCGTGAGAACGATATTCCGATTGTTGTTTTCTCAATTCATAAACATGGTGAATTTGCCCGCGTGATGTGCGGTGAAGGCGAATTTACAATCATTTGCAAGGAGTGAATAAAAATGTCATCTGATATCGATCTTAAAGATCTACGGCGCCGGATGCTGGGGGCCATTGAAAACCTGAAGTCTGAGTTTGTCGGTCTGAGAACTGGGCGGGCGTCAGTGAATATGATGGACCCGGTGATGGTCGATGCCTATGGCTCTAAAATGCCCCTAACACAGGTGGCCACAGTTTCGACACCCGAGTCCCGTATGATCAGCGTTAGCGTTTGGGACAAAACCATGGTCGCGGCAACTGAAAAAGCTATTCGTAATGCCGGACTAGGCCTGAACCCGGTTGTTGACGGTCAGACATTACGTATTCCGATCCCGGAATTGAATGAAGAACGTCGTAAGGAACTGACCAAGATTTGTGGTAAGTATGCTGAACATGGTCGGATTGCCGTGCGTAATGTGCGCCGGGATGGCATGGATACCATCAAAAGGTTGGAAAAAGGCCATGAAATGAGTAAGGATGAGCAAAAGGGTTATGCTGACAATATTCAGGACCTGACCGACGAAATGATCAAGGAAATTGATCATTTGACCGAAGCCAAAGAAAAAGAAATTATGCAGGTATAAGGAGAACATCTGGCCCATGTTGTTGGTTAAGGAGGAGTTTTCTTCCAAGAAAAAAAGCAAACAACTGGATCCACCGACCCATGTGGCGATCATTATGGATGGCAATGGGCGGTGGGCCAAGAAACGCATGCTGCCCAAATTTGCCGGCCATAAGCGCGGTGCGGATGCGGTGCGTAGATGTGTCGAGGATGCCATTGATCTGGGTATTAAATATCTGACCCTGTATGCTTTTTCATCTGAGAACTGGAACCGGCCGGAAGATGAAGTGAATGACCTGATGTCACTGCTTCAACGCTATCTGACCAAGGAAGTGGATGAGCTTCATAAAAAGAACATTCGCCTGGCTTTTATCGGTAACCGGGCCAAACTCAGCTCAAATATCAGAGCGCTTCTTGATGCTGCAGAAAAGAAAACGCTGGGGAATACAAGGTTATGTCTGACCCTGGCGTTAAGTTACGGCGGCCGGGCGGAAATTATTGATGCGGCAAGGGAATTGGCAGAAAAGGTCAAGGCCGGTGACATGGAGCCAGAAGATTTTACCGAAGATATCTTTGCCGCCCATCTTCATACCTCCAATATCCCGGACCCGGACCTGATCATTCGGACAAGCGGTGAACAGAGGATCAGTAATTTCCTTCTGTGGCAACTGGCCTATGCTGAATTTGTCTTTCTTGATGTTTTGTGGCCCGACTTTAACCGGGAAGTTTTGGAGCAGGCAGTGCAGGAATATTGTTGTCGTGACCGGCGTTATGGCGCGAGATCTTGATTATATATGACTGATCCTTATCAATCCCCTTCGAAATCGCCAAAGAAAAAAAACGGCTTACTGCAGCGTGTGGTGTCGGCGTTGGTCATGCTGCCGATAGCCATTGCCATTATCTTGATGGGTGGTGCGGCTTATTATGGTTTGGTGATCCTTCTTACGATTTTAATTCTTTATGAATGGAATGGCATTTGTGAGGGTAAAGCTTTTAATGCTGTCTTTGTCCTGCAGACAATATTTGTTCTTTTGTTGGTTTATTCCCTGATTCGGGCGGAATATTTCGACCTGTATATATATCTAGTGCCAGTTGGTTTATTGATTGTCGCCGGTATATATTATAAGATGAAGCTTAAGTTTGGTCTGCTTGGAATAGCCTATGCCCTGCTGCCGGCTCTGTCTCTGATTTGGATCAGAGAAAATCATGATGGCTGGATTGTCCTGTGGATGATGATTATTGTCTGGTCCATGGATACCGGGGCTTATTTCGTGGGCAAAAGCATTGGCGGCCCTAAGATGAGCCCGAAAATAAGTCCGAACAAGACCTGGGCTGGATTAATCGGCGGCGCAGTGACGGCGGTGGTTTTCGGCCTGATTGCCGCGCATTATTTTGATTTGGGTTTTCGTATGATGTTTTTGATACCTGCCGCGGCTGGGCTTGCCATCTGGAGCCAGATCGGAGATTTAGCAGAATCGGCCCTGAAACGGCATTTCGATGTGAAGGATTCCGGTGCGATTATTCCCGGACATGGCGGTATTATGGACCGGGTGGATGGGGTGGTCTTTGCCGCCCCCGCTGTCGCCCTGTTTCTTTACCTGTAGGGGCATGGAGTTTGATTATGACACCTTCTGTTAAAACACATGAGTCCAAATCAGTCACCATACTGGGGTCCACCGGGTCTGTGGGCTGCAGTACCCTTGACCTGATCAGCCGCAATCCTGAGGCCTATGATATTGTCGCCCTGACCGCCAACCGCAATGTGGCCAAGCTCGCCGAACAGGCGATAAAATTTAAAGCAAAAAATGCTGTGATCGCGGATGAAAGCTGCTACCAGGATTTAAAGAATGCCCTGAGCGGGACAGATGTTAAGGTATCTGCCGGACAGCAGGCGCTGGATGAGGTGGCGCATCTTTCTTCTGATTGGGTCATGGCCTCCATCGTCGGGGCCGCCGGACTGAGACCGACGTTGTCAGCCATTCGCCGGGGCGCGACAGTAGCCCTGGCCAATAAAGAATGCCTTGTCTGTGCCGGCGACCTGATGATGCAGGAGGTCAGGGATCACAAGGCAACGTTGCTGCCGGTGGATTCCGAACATAATGCTATTTTTCAGGTTTTTGATTTCGACCAACCGGAAACTGTCGACTGTATTACGCTCACCGCGTCGGGCGGGCCGTTTATCAACTCCAGTATGGAGGAGATGAGGCACGTTACACCGGCACAGGCCGTGGCGCACCCAAACTGGGATATGGGCGCAAAAATCTCTGTTGATTCGGCAACCATGATGAATAAGGGTCTGGAAATGATTGAGGCCTATCACCTGTTCCCGGTCCGGCAGGATCAGATTGAGATCATTGTTCATCCTCAATCTGTTATCCATAGCATGGTCACCTATGTGGATGGGTCTGTGCTAGCGCAGCTTGGCTCGCCTGATATGAGGATTCCCATATCATACACCCTGGCCTGGCCAGAACGGATTGCCACGCCGGCGAAAAAATTAAATCTGGTTGAGCTCAAACGCCTGGATTTCCTGGAGCCTGACTTGGTCAGATTTCCGGCGCTTCGGATTGTAAGAGAAGCAATGGAGACGGGCGGTACGGCACCAACAATCCTTAATGCGGCCAATGAGGAGGCGGTATATGCCTTCCTTGACAACCGCCTGGGTTTTCTGGATATTGCCCGTGTTGTCGAAGAAACATTAAATCGCCTGCAGACGGCACCCTTAACCTGCCTTAGAATGCTTCATGATAGTGATGCAGAGGCGAGGGCGGTCGCACAACAGATCATCGGAAGGTTATAGAGGACCCCCATGGATAGTTTGATTAACGCTGTAATATATGTCACGTCTTTTTTGGCCATGCTGTCAATTTTGGTTTTTGTCCATGAATGGGGGCATTTTATCATTGCTCGGCTGAATGGAGTTAAGGTTGACGTCTTTTCCATCGGATTTGGCCCAGAAATATGGGGCCGGACTGATAAAAAAGGCACGCGCTGGAAATTCAGCTATTTTCCCCTGGGTGGTTACGTCAAATTTTTCGGCGATGCCAGTGAGGCCAGCACGCCCTCGGGCAGTCTGGATGAAATGTCGGAAGAAGACAAAAAAGTATCGTTTCATCATAAAAAGCTCTATCAAAGGGCGGCGATTGTTTTTGCTGGCCCAATCGCCAATTTAATCTTTGCTGTTCTTATTCTGGCCACATTTTTCTATCTTTATGGGCAGATAAATACACCCGCTGTTGTCTCTCAGGTGGTTGAAGGTAGTGCGGCAGAAGAAGCAGGGCTGCAATCTGGTGATGTCATTGTTGGGGTTGATGGCAGTGAAATCAAGCGGTTCAATGATTTGCGGATTGAGGTTCTCTATAGTGCCGGGGAAAGCCTAAACCTTGAAGTGAGCCGGGGACAGGAAACAATAAGTCTGGTTCTGACGCCAAGGTTGACAAAGATCAGTCGGGACGGCGAGCCGGTGCTGGATGAGAATGGGAAACAGCTGGAACTGTATCAAATTGGGGTGCAGAATTCTGTTGAAAGAGTTATTCAGGAACATAATATTGGCTCGGCATTATGGGCTGGCGTCCTGGAAACCAGAGTGATCGTGGTTCAGTCACTGCGCGGCATTCGTCAGATGATTGTTGGAACTCGATCTGTGAAAGAGTTAAGCGGGCCCATCGGCATAGCAAAAATAGCCGGTGAATCAGCTAAGAAGGGACTTGATTACTGGATTAGAGTCATGGCGCTGGTATCGATTAGTCTGGGGATGATAAATTTATTCCCTATACCAATGCTTGATGGCGGTCATCTGCTGTTTTATGGCTTTGAAGCGGTATTGGGCCGGAAATTGAGTGAAAGAACGCAAGAATTTGGATTTCGTATTGGCATAGTCTTTATTCTTGGGTTAATGATATTTGCTACTTTCAATGACATATTGAAATTTAACTGGTAAAAATGTGGCTTCTACTATAAAAAAGCGGAAAAATAAGTGGGATCGGGTTCTTTGTTAAATCGCATAAATAAAAATTATATTGTTTTGATTCTTTGGATTGTGTCTGTTTTGGGAGCATCATTAGGTGTTGTTTCCGGAGCACAGGCTCAGCAGTCTACCTATGGTGACCGTGATATTATCTCGGATATCGTCGTGCAGGGAAACCAGCGGATTGAGGTCGAGACGGTAAAATCCTATATTTTTGTCCATAAGGGCGATGTATATGATGAAAAAGAAGTCGACCGTTCGCTGAAATCCCTGTTCAATACCGGGTTGTTCTCCGATGTTAAAATTGGTCGGTCGGGAAAGGTGCTGGTCATTGAGATCGCAGAAAACCCGATTATTAATCGTATCGTCTTCGAAGGTAATAAATACAAAAAAGCCGATAAGCTGTATGAAGAAATTCATCTGCGTCCGCGTATTGTATTTTCCCGGTCAAAAGTCCGGGCCGATGTGCAGCGTCTCCTGGAGATCTATCGTCGCGGTGGCCGGTTTGCCGCCAGCATTGAACCAAAGGTGATTCAACTGGACCAGAACCGGGTAAACCTGGTGTTTGAAATTACCGAAGGCCCAAAAAGTAGTATCGGTAAAATTAACTTTATGGGCAATGTCATCTATAATAATGACGACCTGCGGGCCATTGTACGAACCAAGGAAAGTCGGTGGTGGAAGTTCCTCACTTCTGATGATACCTATGACCCCGATAGAATGGCTTTTGATAAGCAGTTGCTCAGAGATTTTTATCGTTCCCAGGGTTATGCTGACTTCCGTATTACCTCTGCGGTGACAGAGTTGGCCCCAAATAAAGAAAATTTCTTCATCAACTATACTATCGAAGAAGGCGTTATTTATCATTTTGGTGATATTGACGTCGAAAGCCAGATCCCCGATTTGGCGTCTGAAGTCCTCAGCATGCTGGTGTTTACCCGCAAAGGAAACCTGTATAACTCCGAGCTGATTGACCAGACCGTTGAGTATCTGACCAATGTTGCCGGACTGAAGGGCTATGCCTTTGTTAATGTGCGGCCCCGTATCCGGAGAGACCGTGAAAAACAGACGGTTAATATTACATATATCGTCAACAAGGCCCCCCGGGTTTATGTGGAACGGGTTGAAATTCGCGGCAATGTGCTCACCCATGACCGGGTGATCCGCCGTGAAATGAGATTGATTGAGGGGGATTCCTATAACTCTTCCAAAATGAAACGCTCTGAAATCAGGATTAAATCTCTCGGATTCTTTAAGGAAGTTGAGATCAACCAGATTGAAGGAACGACAAACGATAAAACCATTCTTGAGGTGACCATTGAAGAGCAGGCTACCGGGGAACTCTCGGTCGGCGCGGGCTTCTCCAGTGCGGAAAGTTTTCTGTTTGATTTCAGTATTCGCCAAAGAAACCTTTTTGGCCGGGGCCAGGACCTGCGCTTTGGAAGTCGAATTTCCAGCCGACGCAAGGAACTGGATATCGGCTTTACCGAACCTTATTTCCTGGGTCGTCCCGTGGTCGCCGGTGTTGATATCTATTTCAGGGATAACAGCTTCCGGGAGGCCAACTTTGAGCAGGTCTCTCTGGGCATGGGCCTTCGGACTGCCTTTCCCGTCACTGAATATATCGTGATGAGTGGCCGCTATAACCTGCGCCAGGATAAAATTGATATTCCAGACCAGTTTCTTGCCAGCCGGAGTCCCTTCACCACCACCAATCTGGGAACATTTACCACGTCATCCATTGGCTATGGTCTTTCGTTTGATAACCTGGATAACAGGCAAAAACCTAACCGGGGCCACAGGGCCGTCCTTAACCAGGACCTTGCTGGACTGGGTGGTAATGTGAAATATATCCGGACACAGGCGACTTATAACTATTTTATCCCCATCTATGGCCGCTGGATTTTCGGCGCTAAAGCAGAGGGCGGGCATATTCTGGGTCTTGGTCAGGACATCCGGATTAATGACCGTTTCTTCCTGGGTAATCCCCGCATGCGCGGGTTTGAACAGGCCGGTATTGGACCCCGGGATAACTTAACCACTGATGCGCTTGGGGGCAATGTTTTCTATAAGGGCTCGCTTGAGATCTATATCCCGCTGGGGTCGGGAGCACGGGAACTTGGCATTGAGGCAAGTATGTTTGTTGATGCTGGGGCGTTATTTACTATTGACTCACAGAACGAGTTGTTTAATTCTGCCACAGGTTTAACACATAATATTGTGGGAGATACACCAAAACCAAGGGTGTCAGCAGGTATTGGATTTACCTGGATGTCTCCATTTGGTCCCTTTAGGGTCGATTTTGCCAAGGCAATCCTGTCTGACAAGTTCGATAAAACAGAATTCTTCCAATTTAACATCGGAACAAGATTTTAATATGAAAAAGATAATCAAGATTACTGCGATGGTGGCTATTGCTTCCGCATTCTCAACCTTTTCACATGTTGCAGCAGCGGCTGAGGCATTGCCTGCGGCTGTCATCGCCGTGATTGACAGCCGTATGGTCAGATTTAATTCTGCTGCGGGTAAAGACATTCAAAATCAGCTTGATACCATCCGAACAAAATTTCAGGCGGAGATAGCCGAACAGGAAAAAAATCTGAAAAAAGAAGAGACCACATTAAAATCTCAACGGTCTATTCTTCCTAAAGAATCTTATGACGCCAAGGTTAAGGATTTCCAGAATAAAGTTCTTACCGTTCAGCGTCAGGTTCAGATCAAAAACCGTCAGCTTGAAACTGCTTTGGGTAACGCGCAGAATGAATTACAGCGGGCTCTAAAACCTATTCTTCAGAAAATCCTGAAAGAGCATAAAGCAACCATGATCATGGATGTGAGTCTGGTGATTGAAAAAACTGCTGGCTTGGATGTGACCACAAAGGTTATTGAGGCTCTTGATGCGGTTCTGCCGACCATCAAAGTTGAGCTTCCAATATCCCCAACGGCCGCTAAGTAAGCTAGATCGTCAACAGAAAAGATAGTTGAAATGTCAGAAGAAAGTATGAGTGAACTGGAAACCATAGGTGTTGAGCGGATCATGGAATTGATCCCTCACAGATATCCTATGTTATTGATTGACCAGTTGACGCAAATTAAACCCGGTGAGTCTGCGGTTGGCATTAAATGTGTCACCATTAATGAGCCGTTCTTTCAGGGTCATTTTCCCGGTAAACCCGTTATGCCTGGTGTCTTGATTGTCGAAGCCATGGCACAATCCGCGGCTGCTTTCGTCATGCTGGGTATGGCTGATGAAGCCGCCGAAAAACTAGCTTACTTTATGTCGATTGATGGGGCGAAATTCAGGAAGCCGGTTGTGCCGGGGGATCGGCTTGAGCTTCATATCACTAAAGAACGTCACCGGGGTCCGGTATGGCGTTTCAAGGGTGAGGGCAAGGTCAACGGAAAAGTGGTCGCTGAGGCAACCTTTACCGCAATGATCGCTGACAAGCAGGACTAGCCTTAGCCCCGGTTTTGGGTTTAATAATTATTCAAAAAGACTGAACTTCCCTTAGGGGTGGTTCAGTCTTTTTTTATTTACGGTCAGGGGGCTGAATACATTCATGTATTGCCCATAAACCCATGGTGGAAGTAAAGTATTGATCTCTGTTCTGGCCCTTGTGTGTGACCCCGATGGCTATATGATCGAATGTATTGAGCGTTAGCCATGAAAAAAGCCCGGTGAGTGATCTCTCCGGGCTTTTTCCTATTCTGTCTACAGCTATTACCGATTATTGAGATCGATAAAGTCCCGACGTGTGTCGCCGGTAAACAGCTGACGGGGCCGCCCAATCTTCTGAGTTGGATCTTCAATCATTTCGCCCCACTGTGATACCCAGCCGGTTGTTCTGGCAAGCGCGAACAGGACAGTGAACATTTCTGTCGGGAAGCCCATGGCTTTCAGGATGATACCGGAATAGAAATCCACATTCGGGTAGAGTTTCTTTTCTATGAAATAATCATCTTCCAGTGCAATGCGTTCCAATTCACGGGCCACATCAAGCATAGGATCATTAACACCCAGCTCGTCCAACACATCTTTGGCCGCTTTGGCCAGAACCTGTGCCCGGGGGTCAAAGTTTTTATAAACCCGGTGACCAAAGCCCATCAGGCGGAAGGGGTCATTTTTGTTCTTGGCTTTCTCGATAAATTCAGGAATGCGGTCTACGGTGCCGATTTCCTGGAGCATATGCAGACAGGCTTCGTTGGCACCGCCATGAGCCGGACCCCAGAGGGAGGCAATACCCGCCGCAATACAGGCAAACGGATTCGCGCCCGATGACCCTGCCAGACGCACAGTAGAGGTTGAGGCATTCTGTTCATGATCCGCATGGAGAATGAAAATTTTATCCATGGCGTTGGCCAGGATTGGGTTGACTTCATATTCTTCACACTGAGGAACACCAAAAGTCATATGCAGGAAGTTTTCGGCATACCCCATGTCATTGCGCGGATAGACGAAAGGCTGACCAACGGAATATTTGTAGGCCATAGCGGCAATGGTCGGAATTTTAGCGATCAGGCGGTGCGAGGCAATTTTGCGCTGCACGGGATCGTTAATATCCAAGCTGTCATGATAGAAAGCAGACATGGCCCCGAGCACGCCAACCATGATCGCCATGGGATGGGCATCGCGGCGAAAGCCTTTGAACAGGGAGTTCATCTGATCATGAACCATGGTGTGGTAGGTGATGGTATGAACAAAATCGTCCTTTTCCCCTGCATTGGGCAGTTCACCGTTCAGCAACAGATAGGCAACTTCCATGAAATCACTTTTCTCGGCCAACTGATCAATGGGATAACCGCGATACAGTAAGATACCCTTGTCACCATCAATATAGGTGATGCTGGATTCGCAACTGGCTGTGGAGGTGAAGCCCGGATCATAGGTAAACATGTCGGTTTCAGCATATAGTTTGCGGATATCAATGACATTGGGTCCTACGGAGCCTGCATAGATGGGTAATTCCAGAGTTTTACCGCCTACAGTCAGCGTTGCCGTCTCATCTAAGAGTTTTTTGTTAAATACATTTTTTGTCATAAATTCACATCCTTTCTTCTAAATTCATCATTAGAAACAGCATCGTTATATGGTTTTTTGCGCTGTTTCACTTCACTTTTGAATAATGCTTGGGAGACATATGATCCCTACATTATTATTGTTAAGATTTTACGAATATACGTAAAATCAAATGGCTTGATCTTTAATCCTGGCCAGGCTTTCTTCTTTGCCCAGCCAAACCAGTATATCAAAAATTCCCGGAGACACATTGCTCCCGGTCAATGCGGCCCTAAGGGGTTGGGCAACTTTACCCAATTTCAATTCTTTTATTTCGGCAAAAGCCTTAATGTCAGCTTCCAATGCTTCCACGTCCCATGCCGTCGATTTTTCCAGGACCTCCGCCGCACCGGTCAGGATAGTTCTGGCGTCATCGGACAGGATTTTAACGGCTTTGGGGATAAAATTCAGTGGCCGTGAAGCGAACAGGAACAAGGTGCTGTCGGCCAGATCATTGATATTCTTTGCTCGGGTCTTGAACTCATCCATGGCACCAAGCAACAGGGCGGCTTCGACGTCGGTCAGGGGCCGGTCCAGAGATTTTTCAATCAGGGGCCGACAGACGGCGATCAATCCCTCATTGGACTCAAATTCGCGAATATACTGACCGTTCAGATGCTCAAGCTTGGTAAAGTCAAAGCGGGACGGCGACTTGCCAATGCCGTCAAGGCCGAACCATTCGATGGCCTGGGCTTCGGAAATTGTTTCTTCGTCGCCGTGGGCCCAACCGAGCCGCAATAGATAATTCTTCAAGGCCGTCGGCAGGTAACCTAAGTCCCGGTAAGCTTCAACGCCAAGGGCACCATGGCGCTTGGACAGTTTGGCTCCATCGGCCCCATGGATCAGCGGGATATGGGCATAGACCGGTAGCTCCCAGCCAATGGCAAGGATCAACTGAGCCTGACGCGCGGCATTGGTCAGGTGGTCATCGCCGCGGATAACATGGGTGACACCCATATCATGATCGTCAACAACCACAGACAACATATAGGTCGGTGAACCATCGGCCCGCAGCAGGATCATATCGTCAAGCTGCTTATTGGCGACGGTGACATCACCCTGGACCTGGTCCCGGATGATGGTCTCGCCCTCATTGGGGGAGCGGAAGCGGACAACCGGCTTGATCCCTTCAGGGGCCTCGGACGGCTCCCGATCACGCCAGCGACCATCATAGCCCATAGACCGACCTTCGGCCCGGGCGGTTTCGCGCATTTCTTTTAATTCTTCGGGGGAACAATAACAGTGATAGGCTTTGCCCTGGGCCAGGAGTTCGTCAGCGATCTCCTTATGACGATCCCGACGCTCATACTGGCTGACAACATCGCCGTCATGGGTCAGTCCGAGCCATTGCATGCCATCATAAATAGCCTCAACAGCACCTTCAGTCAGGCGTTTGCGGTCGGTATCTTCAATGCGGAGTTTGAACTCGCCGCCATGGTGCTGGGCAAACAGCCAGTTGAAAAGAGCCGTTCTGGCCCCGCCGATATGCAAAAATCCCGTAGGAGACGGGGCGAAGCGTGTAATAACTTTCTTCGTCATTTCTCTATTATGTTCCAATAGTTCTAGTGTGCGGATACAGGAGCATAGGATATATGCATTTCGTCCGCGCAGGGGAATATCTTTATGGATAAGGACACTTATATCCTTTAGTTGGTTGGTTTTTAGCAAAAATATCCCAAAAATGGAAGCCTGTTATGCTAAAATACCGAAAATATATGGTAAATGTTTTATATTTGAAGGATATTTCACTCATAAGTCGGCTGGGGACAGGCAATCAATAACCTCAAGGAAACCCTATATCAGGAACATGACCGGCTGTTGCTTTGGGCACCGGTATTTTTTGCCATGGGCATTGGGGGTTATTTCTCGTTCCCCTATGAACCGACCTTGATCATAGGTATCTCAGCCTGTGCTGGGCTCGCCGTAGGGTTGTTTCTGTTCTGGCGATTTTTCCTGATGCGGTTGTTACTGATTGCCCTTTTGCTCAGCGCCGGGGGATTTTTAACGGGGACTCTCAGAAGTCATCAGCTTGCGACGCCGGTGCTGGATAAGAAGCTGAGCCCCCGCATGATAACGGGACGGGTCACCGATGTGCGCCATTATAGTACCGGTAAGCTTCATATTGTCCTGTCCGACCCGGTAATGGCCTGGGGCTATGAGGGACCGGCGCTCCATAAAATCAGGATCAAGGTTCAGAAATTTGACCAGCTGCCCCAACCCGAGGACAAGATAAGAATACGCGCCGGCCTGTTGCCGCCGCCACCGCCGACCATGCCCGGCGACTTTGACTATGCCCGCCAGATCTGGTTTCAGGGCATTGGGGCCGTCGGCTATGCTATTAGCAAGCCCGAGATTTTAGAAAAGGGACCAGACACCTGGGGCCTGACCACCCGCCAGCGACAGGTGACGGCGGAGGATATCCGGGCAAGCCTGGACGGTGATGCTGGCGGCATGGCGGCAGCATTGATCACAGGCCTGCGCGCCGGCATCTCTAAAGAGGTCGTTGAAGATATGCGTGATTCAGGTCTGGCCCATTTCCTGGCCATCTCAGGACTTCATATGGGATTGCTCTGTGGCGCGGCGTTTTTCTCCTCGCGGTTCTTGTTGTCCCGGTCAGAATATCTCACCCTGCGCTATCCCATAAAAAAATGGGCCGCCGTGATCGCCATCGGCGCCGGGGTGGTCTATGTGCTGCTCAGTGGCGGCTCGACGCCAACAGTTCGTGCCTTCATCATGGCCCTGATCCTGTTCTTAGGCGTGCTCACCGACCGCAAGGCCATCTCCCTGCGCCTAGTGGCCATTGCCGCCATGGTGATCCTGGTGCTGACGCCAGAGGTGATTCTGTCGGTCAGCTTCCAGATGTCTTTTTCTGCTGTGGTCGCCCTGGTGGCGGCGTACGAGAAAATAAATATCCGTTGGAACCGCCTGTCGGGTCAGAGCCGGGGTTGGATCAGGCGCACTGGCTTCTATATCGGTACCATGCTGTTCACCACTCTGGTCGCTGAAGTCGCCATCGCGCCCTTTGCCTTGTTCCATTTTAACAAGCTGGTGCAATATGGCCTGGTGGCCAATCTCCTGGCCATGCCGGTGATGGCATCCTGGGTCATGCCCTGTATTGTCGCCTATCTGGTGCTGGCGCCCTTTGGTCTGGGCGATCTGGCGTTGGTGCCCATGTCTTACGGCCTTGAGCTGATTATGCTCATTGCGAAAACCGTGTCCGAAACCCCGGGATCCTACAGCCTGATCCCGTCCATGGCGCTGGCGCCGCTGGTGATGATGAGCCTCGGGGCTTTATGGTTTTCTATCTGGCGTAGCCGTTGGCAGGCCATGGGACTACCGGTGATCTTGGTTGGTTTTGTCGCGGCTCTGTTCACGATCCAGCCGGATATCCTTATTGATAACAGCGGGCGGTTGATTGGGGTTCGTGATGTCGATCATCAAATCAGCCTGTCGAGTCTCCGGGCTGGGCGGATGACCCGCGCGCGCTGGGCTCAGCGCAACGGTCAGGCCAAGGCTGAGAAATGGTCCTATAACGGCGACAACTTGGGGGAGGACACGGCCATGTCCTGTGACAGTTTAAGCTGCCTGTACCGGCCGGCCCATAAAAGCCCGGACACCCTGATCGCTCTGGTGAGGGATGAGTTGGCGTTAACGGAAGATTGCCGCCATGCCCAGGTGGTGATCAGCCTGGTACCGGTGGAGATCAACTGTCCCTCGGCGCGATTGGTCATTGACCGTTGGGATTTCTACCACAAGGGCGGCCATGCCCTGTGGCTGCCTGAGCACAGTGGTGACTGGATCACAGTAAAAACCGTCGCCGGAAGTAGGGGTGACAGACCCTGGAGCCGGAGACGGTGAGAGGTGAATGATATTTCTTACCTCTATCATTTGCCAAAATTTCAAAAGACAACGTTAAACTTGGTTCAGCATCCAAGTTGGCCTCAGGAGTGGGCCTTTCCGGGAAAAGTCATGACCAGTCGGATAGGTGGATCCTGAAATGAGTTCAGGGTGACAGTGGGGGAGGGTTTTAAAGTGAGGTGTTTTGTCTCCTAATACTGCCGCAGCAGGCCGACCAAGCGGCCCTGGACCCTGACGCGGTTGGCGGGGTAGGTCTGGGTCTCAAAGTCGCGGTTGGAGGGTTCCAGTGCTACATCAGGGCCTTTTCTGTAGAGGGTTTTCAAGGTTGCTTCCTCTTCATCGATCAGGGCAACGACGATGGTGCCATTCTCGGCACTGTCACAACGCTGGATGACGATGGTGTCTCCGTCCAGAATACCCGCTTCCATCATGGAATCACCATCAATTTCAAGGGCGTAATGGCTGCCAAGGCCGATCATGGCGGCGGGGACCGGTATGTTTTCAAACTGTTCCAGGGCCTCAATCGGTGTGCCGGCGGCAATTCTGCCGTGCAGGGGAATTTCGACAGTGTTGGGGTCGGCAACAACTTCCTTTTTGCCAAAATTAGGGGTGAACAGATTGTCCTGGCTGCTTTTTTCGGGGGAGTTATTCTCGCTGTCGGGCAGGCGAATGATTTCCAGTGCCCGGGCTCGGTTGGGCAGGCGGCGGATGAACTGACGTTCTTCCAAGGCCCCGATCAGCCGGTGAATGCCCGACTTGGATTTCAAATTCAGGGCATCTTTCATTTCATCAAAGGAGGGAGCAACGCCATTTTCCTGAAGTTTTTCATGGATGAATAGCAATAAGTCGTGCTGTTTTTTAGTGAGCATTTAACGCCTCCTGATGGGATATGTTCCTATTTGTTTTAGTTATGTTCTATTTTTATTCTCTTGTCAAGGTAACAGAAGCAGAATGTCAACTGGCTCACCAGCCGCTGCTTTTGGGGCATGGGGCGGCCGGATCAACAGGCAGTTGGACTGGGCCAGGGTGCTGAGTTTGGCGCTGTCCTGTCGAGGGGTGGCGGTGACAATGCGGCTGCCATCGGCCAAATTCTGATAGTGGGCCCGCATATAATTCTGCCGGGACCCATTGTCGGGAAGATCATGAGCCAGCAGGGCGATGGACTTTGGTGCGCCGGGGGTAGGACGTCCCAGCATGATATGCAGGGCGGGCAGCATGAAATTGACGGCACAGACATAGGCCGAGGCCGGATTGCCTGGCAGACCGATCATGGGCAGGGCGTTAAAGTCGCCAAAGATCATTGGCTTACCGGGCCGCATGGCAATCTTCCAGAAGATTACTGTCAGGCCATGGTCGCCGAGGACTTTCTGAACCAGATCATGATCGCCGACCGAGGCCCCGCCGATGGTAATCAGCAGGTCGACCTTGTCGGTGGCCTTCAACAGGGCAATCTTTTGTTCCAGGGAAGCCACCGTATCCCGGGCAATGCCAAGGTCGATGGCCTCGCCGCCATTCTCCACAATTAGGCTCGATAGCAGCAGGGTGTTGGAGCTGATGATCTGGTTCGGTCCGACAGGATCGCCGATGGTGACCAGCTCATCACCGGTGGACAATAGGGCGATGCGCGGCCTGCGGGTGACGGTGACGACGGCGATATTGGCCGCGGCCATCATGCCGATATGGCGGGAGGTGAGGGCGGTGCCGGCGGCGATTAGCATCTGACCCTCGGTAAAATCATTGCCCGCCGGACGGACATTGCGGCCCTGCTCGGTGCCGGTCATAATCCTGACGGTGCTCTCGTCCAGGCGGTCGGTATTTTCCTGCATGATCACGGTGTCAGCGCCCTTAGGCACCGGGCCGCCAGTGAATATCCGGATACAGGTGCCAGGTTGGACTGTGCCATCAAAAGACTGACCCGCCGGGGCTTCGCCGATAACGGTCAGATCGACGGGGCATTTTGCGACATCCGCGGCCCGCACCGCATAGCCATCCATGGCCGAGGCATCAAAGGGGGGCTGGGTGAGTTTGGCGTGATGGTCCTCTGCTGCTGTCCGGCCCAGGGCCTGAGCCAAGGCAATGCTTTCCGTCTCAAGGCGGGAAAAACTCTGGGAGATAATCTCAAGGGCCTGGTCAACGGGCATCAGGGACATGGACTTTTCCTTATTTCTAGTCTCAGTCGGCGTTAAACTCACCGGACTTGCCGCCGGACTTATGGGTCAGGCGAATGTCGGAAATCCGCATCGCCCGGTCAACGGCCTTGCACATGTCATAGATGGTCAGGGCGGCGACCGAGACCGCGCTCAGGGCCTCCATTTCAATGCCAGTGCGGCCGTAAAGGTTGGCGGTGGCGAATATCTCGACACAGCTGTCCGCCTGATTGCATTCCAGCTCGACCTGAATATTTTGTAGGGGAAGGGGATGACAGAGCGGAATAAGGTCGGCGGTTTTCTTGGCCGCCATGATCCCGGCCAGGCGGGCAACGGAAAAGACATCGCCCTTCTTAACGCCGCCCTCTTCGATTAGGGCCAGGGTTTCCGGCGCCATGATGATCCGTCCACGGGCATCGGCTCTCCGGTGGGTTTCCGCTTTCAGGGATACATCAACCATGCGGGCCTTGCCGTCAGCATCCAGGTGGGTCAGTTTGGACATTATTTTTCTCCTAATAAATGACGGGTGGCGGCGGTGACATCGGCCTGGCGCATCAGGGATTCGCCGATCAGGAAGCTGGTGATGCCGGCTCTCTCTTGAAGCATCTCGAGGTCGTCAGGGCTGGAAATGCCGCTCTCACTGATCAGCATCCGCTCCGGCCCGACCATGCTTGCCAGGCGCAGGGTGACATCAAGTGAAACCTCAAAAGTCTTTAGATTACGGTTATTTACCCCGATAAGATTGCTTTTCAGCTTCAGCGCCCGGTCCATTTCCGCTTCGTCATGGGTTTCGATCAGTACGTCCAGGCCCTGTTCTATGGCCACCTGCTCCAGCTCAGCGGCCAGGCTGTCG
The DNA here is from genome assembly GCA_002401455.1 of Alphaproteobacteria bacterium. Lineage (GTDB taxonomy): Bacteria > Pseudomonadota > Alphaproteobacteria > Sphingomonadales > Emcibacteraceae > Paremcibacter. The sequence goes on along the minus strand of NVTE01000008.1, from coordinate 26,992 downwards.
TCGAGCATGGCCATGATCAATAAAATACAGTCGGCGCCCAGCGCCCGGGCTTCGATCACTTGGTAAGGGTCAATCATGAAGTCCTTGCGCAGCACCGGCAGGGATGTTGCCGACCGGGCCGTGATAAGAAACCCATCACTGCCCTGAAAATAGGGCACATCGGTCAGCACGGACAGGCAACTGGCCCCGCCGGATTCGTAAGCCCGGGCCAGTTCCGGCGGGTTGAAATCTTTGCGGATCAGGCCTTTGCTCGGGCTGGCTTTCTTGATTTCGGTGATCAGGCCAAAACGGCCGTCCTGCTGTGCCCGGGCCAGGCTGTTATAAAAGCCCCGGACCGGTGAGGCGTCTTTGGCCCGTTGTTCAAGGGTGGCGAGTGAGGCGCGTTTTTTACAGGCCGCCACATGCCGGCGTTTGTCGGCGGCGATCTTGTCGAGGATATTACTCATGTGACAGGGTGATCCATTGTTCAAGTTTTGTCAGGGCGGCACCGCTGTCGATGGCTTTTGCCGCCAGGGTCGCCCCCTGTTTCAGGGTATGGGCTTTGCCGGCGACCAGCAGGGCCGCGGCACAGTTGAGCAGGACAATTTCCCGGTAGGCATTGCGCGCCCCCTTCAGGACATCGGTCAGGGCACGAGCATTATGGTTGGCATCTCCTCCGCGAATTTCTGAGAGGGGAAAGAGTTTTAGGCCGGCATCTTCAGGTGTAACCTCAAACGAGATCACGGTGCCATCCTTGTATTCAGAGACCGTTGAGGGGCCGGAAATGCTCAGTTCATCAAGGCCATCGTGGCCGTGGACGACCCAGACATGTTTTGATCCAAGCTTGCCCAGGACTTCAGCCAGGGGGGCGGTCCATTTTTTGTCGAAAACACCGATCACCTGGTATTTTGCGCCGGCCGGATTTGAAAGCGGGCCAAGAAGGTTGAATATTGTCCGGGTCCCCAGCGAGGTGCGGGACGGTCCCACATGGCGCATGGCACTGTGATAGCGGGTGGCCATCATAAAGCCGATGCCAATCTCGGCAACACAGCGCTCGACCACCTCCGTCTCGGCGTCGATATTAATGCCGAGAGTTTCCAATACGTCTGCCGAGCCGGATTTAGAGGATACGGCCCGGTTGCCATGTTTGGCGACACTGGCCCCGCAAGCGGCAAGGACGATGGCTGCCGCTGTCGACACATTATAAGTATGGGCACCATCGCCGCCGGTGCCACAGTTATCAACGGCATTTTCCGGGGCTGAAATGAAGCGGGCCTTGGCGCGCATGGCTTCGGCGGCACCGGTAATTTCTTCAATGGTTTCGCCGCGCAGGCGCAGTCCCATGAGAAAAGCCCCGATCTGGGCCCCGGTGGCATCGCCGCTCATCATATAATTAAAGGCACTACGGGACTCCTGCCGGGTCAGGACATGGCCACAGGCAATTTTATTGATCAGAGTTTTAAAGTCGGGGCTCATGATGCCTTATTTCCACTGTTATTGAAGACCTTGGCGATATCGACAAAGTTTTTCAGCAGGCCATGACCATTTTCAGATTCGATGCTTTCTGGGTGGAATTGTACCCCATGAACCGGGTGCTGCCTGTGGGACAGGCCCATGATCAGGCCGTCTTCGGTTTCGGCGGTCACTTCCAGGCAGTCGGGCAGGCTGTCCCGCTCGACAATCAGGGAATGATAACGGGTGGCCCGGTAGGGGGTGTCAAAGCCGGTGAAGATGGTTTTACCGGTATGGTGGATATCACTGACCTTGCCGTGCATCAGGTAAGGCGCACGGATGACCTTGCCGCCGTAAACCTGGCCTATGGATTGATGACCCAGGCAAACCCCGAGGATCGGTAGGCTGCCAGCGGCCTGTTTGATCAGGTCCAGGCAGATACCGGCCACATCCGGGGTGCAGGGGCCGGGTGAAAGCACGACACCTTCAATCGTCCCGGCGGCTTTGTGTGCCAGAATGTCTTTAACCGTGATGGCATCATTACGGAAGACTTGGACCTCAACCCCGATTTCGCCCATATAATGATACAGGTTGTAGGTGAAGCTGTCATAGTTATCGATCAGGTAAAACATCATGGGTACTTTTTTAAGTGTGGCGCTGGTCGCATTTATGAGTCACTTGTACAAAAAAAATGCCTAAGAGGGAAACAATTAAAAATCGCCGGGTATTGGAACACCCGACGATATTTATTTTCAAGGTTTTGGAATTGGTTAAACCTTAGGGTCAGCTCTAAAGATTTTTTCATCAAACTCGTCTTCAGATTTTGCCACAGCTGTTGCCACGGCCAAATCACCGGTAACATTGACCACAGTTCGCATCATATCAAGGGGACGATCAAAGGGCAGCAAGAAGCCAACAACAAGAGCCGTTTGCTCTCCACTTACCCCGATGACACCTAACACGGCGGCCAGAAGAAACAGGCTGGCACTGGGGACGGCTGCGGTGCCGATGGAGACAAGTGTCGTGGTCAGAGCAATTAAGCCATAATCAACGATGCTTAACTCGATGCCAAAGGACTGGGCGGCAAAAATAGCAACAACACCCACATACATTCCTGTGCCATCCATATTAATGGTCGCGCCAAGGGGGATGACACTGGAGGCAACAGGCGTCTTGATCCCGAGGTTTTGCTCAGCGACGGCCATTGTAACAGGCATTGTCGCACTGCTTGAAGATGTGGAAAATGCGATAAGTTGCGCATCTATGATGTCTTTGAAAAAGCGGGTCGCGGGTAATTTCAGCATGAATTTTATGATGCCGCCATGGGTAACGATCATTTGAAGAACAAAACCAAGCGTCAGCGTCAGGGCGAGCGGAATGACATCAGCCAGGGCACTAACTCCTTTTGCGCCCGTGGTCGCGGCAATCAGGGCAAAAACACCAAAAGGCGCCACTTCCATAATCATGTGGATGATTTTTAACATGACTTCCGTGGCGCTATCCATGACATTGGCGATGGCTTTGCCTTTGTCGCCCGCGAGCATAATTCCACAGCCGAAGATAATAGCAAAAAATATCACCGCCAAAATATCGCCATTTGCCAGGGCAGCAACGGGATTTTTGGGTACAATATTCATTAATCTTTCACTTAAGGGCATGACGGGGGCCAGCGTTTCTGCTGTGGCGCCCATCATGTCTATGCCGACACCGGGCTGAAAGAGGGTGGCAAGCCCAAGGCCGATGATAATAGCGATCGCCGTTGTCCCCAGATAGAGGCTCATGGTTTTAAGGCCGATGGAGCCTAGTTTTTTAGGATCGCCCATGGCGACAATGCCAGAGACAAGGGTAACAAAGACCAGCGGCACAACAATCATGCGGATCAGGCGAATGAATATGTCGCCAATCCATTTGATGTTAGCCGCACCTTCACCCCATATGCTGCCAACGATAGCACCTAAAATTAAAGCGCCAATAATACGTTTCCAAAGTGGTATTTTAAACCAAAAATTACCCTTTGGGGGTTTCGCATCAGTATTATCTGTTGAGGTCATTTGTTTTCCCTATTTATGATTTATTTTTCCCTTTGATGACATCTTATACAACATTTGATGGCAAGCCAAAGGGGCAAAATTATAAAATGTTTTTGGGGACTCTAAATAATCTTATGGGATTTGCCCCTGACAAGCAGGGTGTATTTAGGTGATGAAGCTCTAGGCTATGAGATTGGCATCTATATTTGGGGGAATTTTTGAGGATTGGATCCGGAGAGTGGATTCGAACCACTATTGACGGAGTCAGAGTCCATAGTTCTACCATTAAACTACTCCGGATCAGGGGATATAAACATCCTGTGCGGCCTTATATAATCATTTTTTTGACTACGTCCAGAAAAACTTTTAGCTTTTTTGGTTGGTACTGGCTAAACAAGCACTATATAAAACATAGACCCCCTGATTACTGGCGGTATTGTAATCTAATAGAGTACCAAACGGCAATGAATACCGAAACAAACAATCAGACAGATAATAACAGGAGGAACAAGCGGCCTCGCTGGCAAAAGTCGAAGAAAAAACCGGATTCTTCTGGCCGTAAAAATAACAATCAGAAACCAGCAGCTAAACAAATCTATAGTGCCATTGATCTTGGGACTAATAATTGCCGTCTTCTGGTGGCCCAGAAAACCGAGAATGGTTTTAAGGTCATCGACAGCTTTTCCCGTATTGTCCGCCTCGGTGAGGGCCTGAGCAAAAACGGCACCCTGTCCAAGGAAGCCATCGACCGTACCATTGAGGCGCTGGATATCTGTGTCGCCAAAATAAAGCGCCGGGGCGTGACCCATATCCGGAATGTGGCCACCCAGGCCTGCCGGGAGGCCACCAACTGTGACGAATTTATCGAACGGGTCGAGAAAGAAGTCCGCATCAAGTTGCATATTATCGATCCGGCGGAAGAGGCCCGTCTCGCAGTAATGGGCTGCAAGGCTCTGCTGGACCGGAAATTTTCCAATGCAATAGTTTTTGATATCGGCGGCGGCAGCACGGAACTGATCTGGGTGAAAATCCGCGGCAATGGCATGCCGGAAATCATTGACTGGACATCGGTTCCTTTTGGTGTGGTCAATTTGTCAGAAAAATATGGCACTAAAGAAACCGTTTCCAAAAGCAGATACGCCGAAATGCGCCAGGATATTCTGTCCGCGATAAAGTCCTTTGAGCAGAAAAATGATATGGAAGACCTGGTCGCGCAGGGTCAAGTCCAGCTCATGGGCACATCTGGAACCATCACCACCTTAACGGCCATGCATCTGGAACTTGATTATTATGACCGTAACCGGGTCGATGGCACATCGGTCAAGTCAGCCCGTATCCGGGAATTATGCCAACAACTGTCTCTGTTGAATTATGAAGAACGGGTCGCCCTGAAAAGCATCGGCTCAGACCGGGCGGATCTTGTGGTCGCCGGCTGTGCCATTCTGGAAAGCATTATGGACCTATGGCCCATTGAGGAAATCCGGGTGGCGGACCGGGGCATCCGCGAAGGTATGCTGCTTGATATGATGAATAGCCCTAAACCGGGCAAAAAGAATAACCGGCGGCGCAATAATAAACGGCGACGTAATAGACCTCGCCGTACGAATACGGGCAGTCAATCAATGAAACCGAAAGTCGGGGAACCCGCAGAATGATTAAAAGACCAAAACTGACCGGCACAGGCAAGGTACGGGTAACCCGCGCCAGCGGACTGACCCGGGGCGAGAAGTTCCGGGTAAAGACATCGCGCGGCCGGAAAATTTCTTCCGTGCGTTGGCTGCAACGGCAGCTGAATGACCCCTACGTTGAAGCGGCTAATCGGGAGGGTTACCGGGCGCGGTCAGCTTATAAGCTGGTGGAACTTGACGAGAAATTTTCCTTTCTTCGGAAGGCCCGGTCCGTTGTTGACTTGGGCGCGGCCCCTGGTGGCTGGACCCAGGTCGTGCTGAAAAAAGCCGGTAAAAAGGCCAAGGTGATCGGTATTGACTTGCTGGAGGTCGCGCCGCTTGACGGGGCGACTTTTCTCGAGATGGATTTCACCACCGATGAGGCCGAAGCAAAATTACTTGATCTTCTGGACGGGCCGGTTGATCTGGTGATGAGCGATATGGCCGCCGCAACCACCGGTCATCAGCAGACCGATCATATCAGGACATTAGCCCTGGTTGAAGTCGCCTTTGATTTTGCCAAAAAGACATTGGGCGAGGGCGGTAATTTTGTTACCAAAGTTTTCCGGGGCGGCGCAGATCAGGAACTGCTGGCGGAGATGAAAGCCTGTTTCAAATCGGTCCGTCATTTCAAACCCCCGGCCAGCCGTCCGGAATCGGCGGAAACCTATTTGGTGGCTCAGGGTTTTAAGAAAAATAATGGCTAAAAAAAGCAGAATTTTGACGCTTTCTTTTTGACCTTTTTGTTAATACCTGCTATTTGCAACGAACTTTCCTGATATTGATGTAAATATATTACAACAGCGGGATATTTTTTTTTGCCCTTTCTGAAATTGGAGTCGAAATGAATATCCGTGAAGCCCTTACTTTTGATGATGTGTTGCTTGTGCCACAGGAATCAAATGTCCTGCCCGGCAACGTCACCGTAAGCACCCATGTGACCAAAGAAATCAAGCTGAATATTCCGTTGATTTCAGCGGCCATGGATACGGTGACTGAATCGCCGATGGCCATTGCCATGGCCCAGTTGGGCGGCATGGGGGTTATCCATAAGAATTTGTCGATTGCCGAACAGGCCGCTGAAGTACGCAAGGTCAAGAAATTTGAATCCGGCATGGTCATCGACCCGCTGACCATTCATCCGAACCAGTCGCTGGCTGACGCGCTCGACCTGATGGTGGAACAAAAAATATCCGGTATTCCGGTGGTCGAAGAAAAGACCGGCAAGCTTCAGGGCATCATCACCAACCGGGATGTGCGCTTTGCCACCAATATGAGCCAGCCGGTCAAGGAGCTGATGACCAGTGAAAATCTGGTGACCGTCAAGCCGGGCGTGACCATGGAAGAAGCCAAGCTTCTGCTCCATAAATACCGCATTGAGAAAATTCTTGTGGTTGATGAGGCCTATACATGTATTGGCCTCATCACGGTTAAGGATATTGAAAAGGCTCGTCGGCACCCAGATGCCAGTAAAGATCTGGACGGACGACTGCGGGTTGGTGCCGCGACATCAGTTGGCGTTGATGGCTTTGAGCGGGCGGAAGCCCTGATCGCGGCCGGAGTGGATATGCTGGTGGTCGATACGGCCCACGGTCATTCCCGCGGCGTTCTGAAGGCTATTGAGCACATCAAAAAAATATATCCTAATGTTCAGGTTGTCGGCGGTAATGTGGCGACTGGACCGGGCACCAAGGCCCTGATTGATGCCGGGGCGGACGCGGTCAAGATTGGTATTGGGCCGGGGTCCATCTGTACCACCCGGATTATTGCCGGCGTCGGAGTACCGCAATTAACCGCGATCATGGATGCCGTCGAGGTTGCCCATAAGGTCGGTGTGCCGATCATCGCAGATGGTGGCCTGAAAACATCCGGCGATATTGCCAAGGCACTGGCCGCTGGTTCAAGCGCGGTTATGATTGGTTCTCTACTGGCGGGAACCGCTGAATCTCCCGGCGAAGTGTTCTTGTATAAAGGCCGGTCTTATAAAGCTTACCGCGGTATGGGGTCGCTTGGGGCTATGGCGCGCGGATCTGCGGATCGTTATTTCCAGGAAGACATTACCGATAACCTGAAACTGGTGCCCGAAGGCATTGAGGGACAGGTGCCGTTCAAGGGTGAGGTGGCCAATATGATTCACCAACTGGTGGGCGGTGTTCGGGCCTCCATGGGCTATACCGGTAGTGCCACCATCACTGATTTCCATGAGCGGGCCGAATTCGTCAAGATTTCCACCGCTGGTCTGCGGGAAAGCCATGTTCATGATGTGGCCATCACCCGGGAATCTCCCAACTATCCTTCTTCTTAAAGAGTAAATACCATGATCGAACCAGCCCGCGTTCAGGCAGCTATTGAAATATTAGATCAAGTGGCGGCAAGCCTGTCCAATGATGGTCCGGCGGCTGATGTGCTGATCCGGAAATATTTTCGCACCCGCCGTTATGCCGGATCCAAGGACCGGCGGTCTGTGACCGCTATGGTCTATCAGGTCATCCGCAACTGGGGCTTTTTATCAGAGGTCTCGGCCGGTGATATGCGCCGGATGATGATGCTGTCCCTGAGCAGTGCCGAGCATTTTACAGGCCTGGATCACGCTCCGGCCGAAACCACGGAAGAGGAGGTTGCCTTCCTCGCGGCTCCCCATGCCAAAGAAGCGCACCATGAGCAGAATTACCCTGTCTGGCTGACGGACCGGCTGCGAAGCCGTTTCCCGGAAAATTTTGTGGCCGAACTGGACAGCCTGAATGGCCGGGCCCCCTTTGACCTCAGGGTTAATCTGGGTAAGGCGACCCTGGTTGAAGTGGAGACTTTCCTGAAATCGGAAGAGATCGACTATAGCAAAGGCAAATGGGCGGACGCAGCCCTGGTTCTGAGCGATAACCTGCGCATTGATGCCTGGGAGCTTTATAAAGGCGGTCAGGTTGAAATCCAGGATGAGGCCGCCCAACTGGCGGTACAGATTTCTGACATTAAACCCGGGCAACAGGTCATGGACCTCTGTGCCGGGGCCGGGGGCAAGACCCTGGCCGCAGCGGCCTATATGGAAAATAAAGGCCAGATTTATGCCTTTGATAATAACTTTAATCGCATGAAGGACCTCAAGCCCCGGGCCAAACGGGCCAATGTGCGGATTCTCCAAGGGCGCCATGTGGACACGGCAGGCGGCAAACGCGATAAAATCCTGTCAGAATATACCAATTGCATGGACCGGGTGATCCTTGATGTGCCCTGTAGCGGCAGTGGTGTCTGGCGGCGAAACCCGGAATTGAAGTGGCGTCTTGATGAAGACAAGCTACAGCAGTATTGCAAAATTCAGAAAAATCTCCTGACCGAGGGCTGGGGCTTTGTCAAACCGGGCGGACGGATGATTTACATGACCTGTTCCCTGTTTGACGATGAAAATGAAAAACAGGTTACCGACTTCCTCAGCGGCCAGGGGGATGCCAAACTGGTGCCCTATGCCGAGAGCTATAACAGAACTGATTTAAAGACGCTGTCCTCAATTCCGGAATGTCTGGCCTTGTCGCCCTATAGCCACGGAACCGATGGCTTTTTTGTCGCCATATTAGAGAAAACAACATGACAGATAAAATACTAATTATCGATTTTGGCTCCCAGGTCACCCAGCTTATTGCCCGTCGGGTCCGGGAAAGCGGCGTCTATTCCGAAATCGTGCCCTTTAACAAAGCGGCTGAGATGCTGGAAGATTATAATCCGGCCGGGATCATCCTGTCCGGCGGTCCGAGTTCTGTCACAGGCATCGAATCCCCCCGGGCACCGGAAGAAGTCTTTACCATGGGCGTGCCGGTTCTGGGCATCTGTTACGGTGAACAGCTCATGTGTGAGCAGCTCGGCGGCAAGGTCGGTGTGTCAGAAGAAAAAGAATTTGGCCGGGCCTTCATTGACATTACCCAGGACTGCGCCCTGTTTGAAGGGGTCTGGGCCGCAGGCACCAGCCATCAGGTCTGGATGAGCCACGGGGATAAAGTGATTGAACTGCCCGAAGGTTTTGTGGTCACCGCCACCAGTGGTAACGCGCCCTATGCTGCCATTGCGGACGAGGCGCGGAAATTTTACGCGGTTCAATTCCATCCTGAGGTGGTTCATACCCCTGACGGCGCTAAAATCATTGCCAATTTTGTTCATAAAGTGGTCGGCCTCGCTGGCGACTGGACCATGGCGTCCTTCAAGGACACCGCCATTGCCGCCATTCGCAAACAGGTCGGCACGGGCCGGGTGATCTGTGGTCTGTCCGGCGGCGTGGATTCGTCCGTTGTTGCGGTTCTGCTTCAGGAAGCCATTGGCGACCAGCTGACCTGTGTCTTTGTCGATCATGGCCTGATGCGCCTGAATGAGGCTGAGCAGGTGATTGAAATGTTCCGCAATCACTATAAAATCAATCTTATTCATAAAGACGTCTCTGAAATGTTCCTGGGCAAGCTGGCCGGTGTCACTGACCCGGAACAGAAACGCAAGATCATTGGCGGCCTGTTCATTGATGTCTTCGACGGCGAAGCCAAGGCTCTTGGTGGGGCAGACTTCCTGGCCCAGGGCACCCTTTACCCGGATGTGATCGAGTCTGTGTCTTTCACCGGCGGACCCAGCGTCACCATCAAGTCCCATCATAATGTGGGTGGCCTGCCGGAACGGATGAATATGGAGCTGGTTGAGCCTCTTCGGGAACTGTTCAAGGATGAAGTCCGGGAACTGGGCCGTGAGCTTGGCCTGCCCGACAGCTTCATCAAGCGTCATCCTTTCCCTGGACCGGGTCTGGCGATCCGTATTCCAGGTGACATTACGCCGGAAAAATGTGATATTTTGCGCAAGGCTGATGATATCTATCTGCAGGAAATCAAGAGTGCCGGTCTGTATGATGTGATTTGGCAGGCTTTCGCTGTCCTGCTACCGGTACGGAGCGTTGGCGTGATGGGCGATGCCCGGACCTATGATTATGTTTGTGCGCTGCGGGCGGTAACGTCTACTGACGGCATGACGGCGGATTATTATCATTTTGACCATGAGTTTTTAAGCCGGGTATCAACCCGCATTATCAATGAAGTCCGGGGCATAAACCGTATTGTTTATGATATCACTTCAAAACCACCGGGCACCATTGAATGGGAGTAACGGGAGACTGACTTTGTTAATAAAGATCAGGAGTTGACTATGTATGCAGATAATAAAATTCGGCGCAATACGTTGCGGGACATTATCAAACTGAAGGGCGAGCGTCCGGTCGTGTCGCTGACGGCCTATACCGCCCCCATGGCGTCTCAGCTTGACCAGTATGTGGATTTCCTGCTGGTGGGCGATAGTCTGGCTATGGTGCTTTATGGTATGGAGAGCACAATCGGGGTGACCCTTGATACGATGATTGAGCATACAAAGGCGGTGATGCGCGGCTCTCAGAAAGCGCTGGTGGTGATGGATATGCCCTTTGGTTCCTTTGAAGAATCAAAGGAACAGGCCTTTCAGAACGCCTCCCGGGCCCTCAGGGAAACCGGCTGTGCGGCGATTAAACTGGAAGGCGGCGCGGCCATGGCCGAGACCATAAAGTTCCTGGTCGAGCGCAATATCCCGGTGATGGCCCATATTGGTCTGCGGCCCCAGGCCGTGCATGTCATGGGCGGCTACCGGACCCAGGGCAGAAATCAGGAAGAACGCAGCCTGATGATTGAAGATGCCTATGCGGTTCAGGCGGCAGGGGCTTTTTCAGTGGTTCTCGAAGGGGTTGCGGAAACCCTGGCAGTGGAAATCACTAAAAAGCTGGATATTATCACCATTGGCATCGGGGCCTCTGCTGAGTGTGACGGCCAGATTCTGGTAGTCGAAGACATGCTGGGCTATTTCCCGTCCAATGCTAAATTCGTCAAACGCTATGCCGAGGTTGGCCAGATCATTGATGGGGCCATAAAGCAGTATGCAGGTGATGTTAAGGCCCGGGATTTTCCGGCTAAAGAGCATACTTATGGCTTTAAGCCTAAATCCTGACAAATTTCGGGGGTAGGAAGGCTTTTCCGGATTGCCTTCTGGGCAAGCCCGCGCTATCTTGTCCCGCTTAAAGAGATATTTTGATCCCGCTAAAAGGGAAACGACAATAACAGGAGCATTGATTGTCCGAAGAATTTATTCGCGAAGTTGACGAAGACCTGCGCCATAAACAGCTGACTGGCATATGGAAAAAATATGGCCCCTACCTGATGGCTTTTCTGGTGGGGACGGTCCTGTTCGTGGCAGGTAATGTGACCCTGAAGAACTATAATGAAAGCCGTTATGCGAAAGTGGCGGATCAATATGGCAAGGTGGAACAGAGCGTTACCGCCAATGACATGGATGAGGCGCTGAAAAACCTGGCCGCTCTGTCTGATACTAAGGTCGGCGGCTATCAAATCCTGGCGGCGTTTAAAGAAGCTGAGATCGAGCTTGAAAAGGGCAATGATGACAAGGCTGTTGCTGCCCTCGACAAGTTGGTGAAGGCTTCAGGCGTGGACAAAATTTACCGGGATCTCGCCAGCCTGAAAGCAGCCATGATTGCCCTGGATACGGCCTCCTATGATGACATTAAATCCCGTCTGGCGCCGCTGACCATTGAAGGAAATGCCTGGAAATATATGGCTAAGGAACTGATGGCAATGTCGGCTCTGGGCGCGGGGAACGCAGAAGAAGCCAAGCAACTGCTAACCCAGCTGGAACAGGATCTGGAAGCACCCCAGGATGTCAAAAACCGGGCAAAAGATTTTAAATCCGTAATAGAATAATAATCAAGGATGGACCTGATATGGTTTCAGAGCGTAAGCCTATGTCATTAGTATCAAAAACAGTGATGTCGAAATTTGTCATGATATCTGTGATGTGTGGGGCCCTTGTTGCCTGTAGCGGATCATCAGAAGAGACTAAAAACAGCAAAAAACTGACCGGGGATCGTATTCCGGTTTTGACTTTTGAACAGACGTTGACGGAAAATGCCGAACTGGCCAATCTACAGGTTCAGCTTCCGCGCCCCTATACCAACAAGGATTGGCCCCAGGCCGGCGGCAATCAGCATCATGTCATGCAGCATTTAAACCTGGGTAATAATCCTCAGAAAATATGGTCAGTGGGTATTGGCGACGCCTCCAACAACCGCCGCAGCATCATCAGCATGCCGGTGGTGCTCGACGGTGTGATCTATGCCATGGATGCCATGTCTAAAGTATCCGCCTATAATGCTGACACCGGCAAGAAAATCTGGCAGAAGACCTTCACGGAAAAGGGCGAGACTGAAAATATTTCCTACGGTGGCGGCATTACGACCGGCCCGGATGCTCTTTATATCACCAATGGCTATGGTCATGTGGCGGCCTTGTCCAAGGCGACCGGTGAAGAAATCTGGATGACCAAGCTCAATATCCCCATGCGCGGTGCGCCAACTTATGCTGACGGGCGTCTGTTTGCCCTGACCCATGATAATCAGATCTATGCTCTGGATTCTGCCGACGGAAAAATCCTGTGGAGCGAAGTAGGAATTTCGGAAAATGCCGGCCTGGTCGGGGCGGCGAGCCCTGCCGTCATTGGCAACACCGTGATCGCGGCCTATTCCTCCGGCGAGCTTTATGCCATGCGGGTGGAAAATGGCCGGGTGCTGTGGTCCGATACCCTGAATACCCAGGGTCGGCTGACCGCCATGTCGACCTTACGTGATATTGATGGCCACCCTGTGGTCTATGACGGCAAGGTCTATGCCATCAGCCATAGTGGCCGCATGGTCGCCATCGACCTGCGCAGCGGCGTTCGTATCTGGGAACAGAATATTGGCTCTCAGCATACGCCCTGGGTCGCTGGCGAATATATATATGTGGTGACGCCTGAAGGCCAGGTGGTCTGCGTCACCCGCCGGACAGGCCTGGTGCGCTGGGTGCGTCAGCTTGAAAGATTTAAAGACCCGGACCGCCGGAAAGAATCCGTTCTGTGGCACGGACCGACCCTGGCCGGGGACCGGTTGATTATCACATCATCCCACGGATATGCGGTCGCTATATCACCTTATGATGGCTCGTTCATCAGCGGTATGGATTTAGGGGACGATATGGAGATGTCCCCGATTGTGGTCAATGAGACGCTTTATTTCCTGACCCGGGATGCGGAACTGGTCGCCATGCGCTAGGCTCTGCCGCTCTTTATAACTAGACTTATTGTAATTTGGCCCGTTTTGCGTTAAGACGGGCCAATTATTATTTTGGCACCGGTTTTGGCCGTGCCTGTATACTGGAATTTACTATGGCAATTAAGGTTGCAATGATTGGCCGCCCCAATGTGGGCAAGTCAACTTTATTTAACAGACTTGTGGGCAAAAGACTGGCATTGGTCGACGATACACCGGGCGTGACCCGTGATCGCCGGGAAGCCAAGGCCAGCCTGGGCGGTATGGAATTCACCGCCATTGATACGGCGGGGCTTGAGGAAGACGGCAAGACCAAGCTCGCGACCCGTATGCGGCAGCAGACGGACATTGCCATCAAGGAATCCGACTTTGTCCTGTTTATGATTGATGCCCGGGCCGGGGTTACCCCGCTGGACAAATTCTTTGCCGATATCCTGCGCAAGGACGGTACCCCGGTGATCCTGCTGTGTAATAAATGCGAAGGCCGTGCGGCCCAGGCGGGTCTGTTTGAATCCTACAAATTAGGATTGGGCGATCCGGTGGCCATTTCCGCCGAGCATGGTGAAGGCCTGTCCGAGCTGATCGAGGCTTTCGACCAGGTGATCCTGGATAATAACCTGCAAGTGGAAGAAGAGTCCGACGATGTTATCAGCAAGTCGGTGTCGATCAGGGGCGAAGTCAGCGATGAAGAAGCCGAGGCGACAGAAGTCGACAGCGGCCTGCCGCTGCAGATGGCCATCGTTGGCCGTCCCAATGTGGGCAAATCGACTCTGGTCAATTACCTGCTGGGCGAGGAACGCCAGATCACCGGTCCCGAAGCCGGCCTGACCCGGGATTCCATCGCCGTGACCTATTTTTACGAAGACCGGGAAATCCGCATGTTTGATACGGCGGGTCTGCGCCGGAAATCAAAAGTGATGGAGAAGCTGGAAAAGCTGTCCGTTGCCGATACCATCCGCGCCCTGAACTTTGCCGAGGTCGTGGTCCTGATGATCGATGCGACCATGCCGTTCGAGAAACAGGACCTGAGCATTGCCAGCCTGATTGTTCAGGAAGGCCGGTCCTTGGTGATCGCCCTTAATAAATACGACCTGATGGAAAACCGTCAGGAAGTGATGAAAGACATTCTGGATACGCTGGAACATTCCTTGCCACAGATTAAAGGCATCCCCGTGGTGCCGATCTCCTCCCTCACCGGCAAGGGGGTCAATAAACTGATGCCGGCCGTGTTTGATGCTTACCGCATGTGGAACCGCCGGGTCAGTACGGCCAAGCTGAACAAATGGCTGGCCGCGACCATGGCTTATCATCCTCATCCGTCCGTCAAAGGCCGCCGGATCAAGATGCGCTATATGACCCAGGTCAAAACCCGGCCACCGACATTTGCCATCTTCTGTAACCGGACAGCCGATGTGGCCCGCAGTTATGAGCGCTATCTGCTCAACGAACTGCGCTGGGACTTTGAACTGCCCGGGGTGCCGATCCGCCTGTTGCTGCGGAAAGGCGATAACCCGTTTGGCAAATCACTGAAATGATCATTCGCCCTGCACAGGATGCCGATTTAACCCGGTTTGAGGAGATCATGAAGATTTCCATCGCGGGCATATGTGCAGAGGCTTACGGGCCGGAGACGACTGCCGCCTGGGTGGCGGACGACAATCCGGCCTTTCATTTCCGGATTCCAGAATTTGCCTTTGTCACCGAAGACAAGGGTGAGATCATTGCCGTTGGCGGCTGGGGCCAGACCGATAAGGTTGAGCTGCATCCCATCGGCGACCGGGTGATCGAGGCGCCAACCCATGCCCGGATCAATGCGGTTTATATCAAGCCCGGCTGTGAGGGCCGGGGCCTTGGCCGGAAGATGGTCGCGCATCTGGAAGCAGATATCCTGAGCCGGACGCCTTTACGGGCGATATATCTCTGGTCGACCAAGAACGCCATAGCGTTTTATCAGGCCATGGGGTTCACCGGCGGGACCGACGAATACCCCGAAGTTGCCCCCGGTTTCAAAATCCAGATCCGCTATATGTGGAAAACCTTGGGCTAGGGGAGACCCCTTTTCTTTTAACCGTTTTAATCTATCGGTTTAGACGTCCTGTATAATACTGACGTCTCATATACATGAGCTAACTGTAATGTATAATGATTACATTTTACATCTTAGATTTAAGGAAAAGGTTATGAAAAAGCTCTTTGTTTATATGTCACTGTTGACGGTTAGTTTGATTTCATTTTCTGCGGTCCCTGCTGTGGCAAATGATACCCTCTACACCAGAATTGGTGGCTATGACGTGATTGCAAAATTCTCCGCTGGCCTGATTGATGGTTTCTATGCAGACCCCGCATTTACAAGGTTTACCGAAGGTGGCGCCCCGGCAGAAGTCGTTGCCAGAGATAAACAACTAACCGCAGAATACATGTGTAAAATAACCGGGGGCCCGTGTTTTTATATTGGCAAAGATATGCTGTCTGTCCATAAGGATTTGGCCATAACAGGTGACGAATGGTCCGCCCTGATGGCAATAGCGATTTCTGTTACTGCTGATTTGGACATGAAACCGGGTGATGAAAAAGAGTTTTTAAGGTTAGTCGATAATATTAAAAAGCTGATGAATATCCAGAGCCCCGCCGAGAACCGCTGAAGAAGCAGGCGAAAATGTTGCCGTTGGCGGCTGGGGCCGGAAGATGGTCGAGCAATAAGGCCATAGAGTTTTATCAGGCGATGGGTTTCATCAGCGGCACCGACGAATACCCCGAAGTCGCCCCCGGATTCAAAATCCAAATCCGCTATATGTGAAAACCTTGGGGTGGGGGGGGGAATATCTGCTTTCGGCCAGTTGAGATCGTCGCCAAAAGCGGATATTCAGACTTTTATAAAATTACAATATTATGGACATAGAATGTTCAATTTAAATCACATCATTGTTAATGATCCGTATCTTCTATTACGCCCTCTAATCTATTTTTATATTTTTTCAAGACTTTAACTGTGAAGTCCATAAACGTTTTTATACGTAGTGTATGGCGAAGATCATTATGTGTTAATACCCAAACATCAAAATGATGTGCAGCAATTCCAGGCGGAAGGCGCATCAATTCCGAGTCCGCATCTCCAATCATGCAAGCCAGGCTTGAGATACCTATACCTGCTTTAACCGACGCTTTCATTGCGTCAGGGTTCGTTGTAAAATTTAATTGAGGTGCATTTGGAAATATACTTTCTTTGATATAAGAATCTTCTTCACTTCTTTTTGACCAAGAGAGCCACCGAGGGGTGGTAGGGTTATTTTCATCATTGATTTTTTGCCAGTATTCTTTTGAAATATAAACCGCGCTATACATGGACACCACTTTGCGGCCTATTAATGTTTCTGGAGGAGTGTTGGTAATACGAATAGCGACATCCGCATCTCTTTTACCTAAATCAGCAAGTTCGTAGGAATGAATGAGTTGCAAGTCCACATCAGGATAAAGGTCACAAAATGTTGCAAATTCTTTAATCAATATTGATGTGCTAAGTGCTGTAGGTAACGAAACTTTCAACGTACCAGACATTCTGTTATCTCGCCCAAGTAAGTTCCTGTCCGCTACCGCCACCTTATCCTCTATATTTTGTGCGATACTCAATAGATCCTCACCAGCGGTAGTTAAAAGATATCCTGTGGACATCCGCTCGAAAAACCTAACATTTAATTCTTCTTCAAACGCTGAGAGCCGCCTGGAAACTGTTGAGTGATTTATTTTTAAACTTGTTGCTGCGCGTCTTATCGAACCTTCACGGGCAACGGCTAAAAAAATTCTTATGTCATCCCAGTTTTTCATTTCTTACCTTTAATGATGGTGCAATAATGCATGCATAATATGTATTATTGCTTATTTACGGCGCATAATTAATACACTATATAAGTCCCAAGTAAAGACCAATAGTTATTGGATAGCCATGACACAAATAGCTATCTGAGGTGTCTAAAAATTAACATATTTAAACTAAGGATAAAATTATGAAAAAAGCTGCAAACTTCTCTGCGACACTTCACACAGGAGATAACTTTGAACTATCTTCTTTAACTGGAAAGAAAATATGGTTAGCCTTCTTTCGCTACTCCGGTTGCCCCTTATGTAATCTTAGGGTTAATCAAATTATCAAAAGAAAAGAAGAATTTAATAAATTAAATATTCAGGTGGTAGCGGTTTTTCAAAGTGATAGAGAGAACACTGCAAAGTACGTAGGAAAACAAGATATCTACTTCCCGCTAATCTGTGACCCAGAACAGGATCTGTATAAGCTCTATGGAGTTAGCTCAAGTGTATCTGGTTTATTCTCAATGGACGCCATGTCAAAGTTATATAAAGCTTTAAAAAATGGGTTTTTACCCGGAATACCAAGTGGTGATATGACAAGAATCCCGGCGGATTTTCTTATTGATGAAGATTTTAATATAGCCTTTGAATTTCATGGCAAAGATATTGGGGATCATATTCCATTTGATAAAGTCTTAAATTGGGGAACCGCGAAAAAATGATTTAATAGGAAAAAGAGTCAGAACGCAAACGTCTGCTTAGGGTGGCGATCGGTCGAGATCACCGTCGAAAGCAGCCTCTTAAGGACACAATGGTAAACTAAATTTGCTTTATAATTTTCAATTTTTTAGAAAGTCCCCAATCAGGACGGGTATACACTTACCACATTGATAACCAATTACTTTTCAACCCCTCGAATCTATGATCCACTTCCCCGGACACGTCATGTTGAAACTTGGTTCAGCATTCATCTGTCCGTCAACTGAGCAGGGGGAGATATGGACCCTGAACTGAATTCAGGGTGACAATCGAGAGGAGGGGAAGGGCGTTATTTTGGACTAATCAGACAGGAGGCTAACCCTCAATGCGGAAGCCGACCTTTATCTCGACCTGGTAATGGGCCACTTTTCCGTCTTTGATTTGTCCCCGGGTATCAATTACTTCAAACCAGTCAAGGTTTTTCAGGGACTTTCCGGCCATCAGAACGGCACTCTCAATCGCCGCTTCAATGGAGTCCGGAGAGCTTCCCACAAGCTCGACTTTTTTATAGACGTGATTGGCCATGATTTTCTCCTAACGTGTGATGTCCGCAGGGGCGCGGAAGCGGGAATTCAGGATGAGGAAAGACCTTGTCTCAACGATAGGGCAAAGATAATTCCGATAAATTCCCCAACCAAGAGGGTTGTGGATTTATTATATTCTTCTAATGCACCTTTTTCAACTTCATTCGATTTTCAGCCCTTGGCACACCATTGATATTGTTATCATCTGGTTTCTATTGTAAGACGGGGCTTAAAGGAGACCACAGTGGCAGGCACGAACAGTACAGAGCAGGAAATCATTCACCCGGACGGCCCGGCGATCATTTTGATCGGGGCACAATTGGGCGAGAATATCGGCAAGGCGGTCCGGGCCATGTATAATTTCGGCCTGACCGACCTGCGTCTGGTGGCACCGCGTGATGGCTGGCCCAATCCGGCCGCGATCCCCGCCGCCGCCGGGGCTGATATTGTGCTGGATAAGGCCCGGGTTTATGCCACCACGGCCGAGGCGATTGCCGACCTGAATTATGTTTATGCCACCACGGCCCGTAGGCGCGATATGATCAAGACTGTGGTCACGCCGCGGAAATGTGCCGCCCTCATGCGGGGCTATTCTGACAGTGGCCAGAAGGTCGGCCTGTTGTTCGGGCCAGAGAAGGCCGGGCTGAAGAATGATGATGTGGCGCTGGCCGATGCCATTGTCTCCGTGCCGCTTAATCCGGCCTTTGCCTCCATCAACCTGGCCCAGGCGGTGATCCTGATGTCTTATGAGTGGTTCCAGACCGGCACCGATCAGCCGGAGGAATATACCCCGCAACTGGACACAACCCCGGCCTCGTCAGAAGACCTTCATAGATTGTACGATCATATGGAGCGGGAACTGACCGAGGCCGGTTATTTCCGCCATGAACAACGGCGCTCGACCATGACCCGGAACCTGCGCAATATCTTCAAGCGGTCCGAGCTGACCCTTGAGGAAGTCAGCACCCTGCGCGGGGTGGTCAAGGCGCTGGCCACCGGCGGCGGGCCGGGCTGGATTGCGGAAAAAGCCGCTCTTGATGCACAGGCGAAAGAAAATGCCAAAGAAAATGATGACGAATAGGGCCGTATCGCCCTTTTCAATTGACTTTCGGGCCGGGCGCACTATATTCCGCCCATCGTGAATGACTCGGGTGAAAATCTTGGGTTGCGTGAAGGTGGGCATATCCTTCTTTACGGCGCTGATATCAACAATTTAACAGAAGCGATTCTATAAAATGACTAAACGTACTCAAGCTAAATATAAAATTGACCGCCGCATGGGCGAAAACATCTGGGGTCGTCCTAAATCCCCAGTGAACTCCCGCGAATATGGCCCCGGCCAGCACGGCCAGAGCCGTCGCAGCAAACTGTCTGACTATGGTATTCAGTTGCGCGCGAAACAGAAGCTTAAAGGCTACTACGGCGATATTACAGAAAAACAGTTCAAGCGTGTTTATAAAGACGCCGACAAAATGCGTGGCGATACAGGTGCATTCCTGGTTGGTCTGCTGGAATGTCGTCTTGATGCGCTGGTTTACCGGTCAAAATTCGTTCCCACCATCTTCTCTGCCCGTCAGTTCGTCAACCACGGTCACGTGACTGTCAACGGCCAGAAAGTGAATATCCCAAGTTACCGCGTTAAAGCTGGTGATGTGGTTGAGATCCGTGAGAAATCACGTCAGATCCCTATGGTTATTCAGGGCATTGCTTCCAACGAGCGTGATATTCCAGAATATCTGGCTCTGGAAAATGACGGCACGAAAGTGACTTTCCTACGCATGCCAACACTGGACGAAATTCCTTATCCAGTTCAGATGGAACCAAACCTGATCGTGGAATTTTATTCCCGTTAAGAATTTTTAAAAACCTTCTTACCATTGAAGTGTTTTTATGATCTATTAAGCTGTGCGGCATATATGTGTCGCGCAGCTTTTTTTATGGAGACTATACCGCGTGATTAAATTTGAGTTGAGTAAGGCTTTTCATATCGGTCATGAAAAAATTGATGCGGATCATCGGGATTTGGTCAGAATTCTTAATGACATGGTTGATGTCTTTGAGGCGGGAGATATCCCCGGCTGTCAACATACATGGCACCTGTTTTGTCAGCGGATAGAACAGCATTTTGGTGACGAAATAAAAATCATGGCTGACTTTGGGTATGGTGAAGATGATCATGAGGCTGGTCATCAGAAAATTCTGGCCCGGGTCATTGAAATTAAAAATCAGGCCCAAAGTCTGAAGGACTGGGAAGACTGTCTGATTGAAATGCGCAGTGAGCTGTTGGGCTGGATTTTAAAGCATGACCTTATCTTTGCCCAACATCTGGTCACCATTGGCTATAATCCCGTTTAAATTTTTTCCCGGCATGATTTTAATATGGTTTCTTTCGGGAAGCTGTTAAAGTTGCACCAATGAATAATCAGGACAAAGGGTGTGATATGGCAGCGGTGATTGAGAGTTTTCTAACGGGGTTTCCTTTATTCATTCTACATTTTCTGATCACCTTGTCGATGTTTGTTCTGGCGGTGATAATCTATGAGAAAATCACCCCTTTCCGTGAAATTGACATGATTAAGCAGGGCAATGTCTCTGCGGCGATCTCTTTGTCGGCAGGGATCGTCGGGCTGGCCATTCCCTTGGCGGTGTGCCTGGCGGGCAGTGTCAACCACTGGGATATTATCATCTGGGGCCTGGTGGCCTTAACGGTTCAGGTCATCGCCTTTTACGCCGCCCATTTCATCATTGATGATCTACGTGGTCGGATTGAACGGGATGAGATCGGGCCGGCGATCCTGTTGTTTTCCGGGAAAATTTCCGTGGCCATGATCAATGCGGCGGCGATTGCTGTTTAGGTTCAAGGACACTAGCTCATGAGCAAGTTTTATCTCTGGCTTTCGATCTTCATTATTTTTACCGCCATTGCCTCTTCTCTGCCAGAGGAGGGGACCAGGTCCGTGCCGCCCATCCGCTATCAGCCCAAGGCACCTGAGAAGGCCCTGCCACCCTTACAGGGGCTGAGGCCTGAAGGCCAGGGCGTGCTGAAGCAGAAAAGCCGCCATGACCGGATGGTCCCTATTGATATTGAGGCAAAACCCAAGGGCAGCATCTCCACCGGCACCGCTTTCTCGCTGTCGGAACAGGGTGTCTGGGGCACGGCGCGTCATGTGACTGCCGGCTGTACGGATTTGATGGTCCTGATCAGCCCGCGCAAGGGTTACCGGGTGATCGAGACCTATCAGCATCCAACCGCAGATGTCAGCATTCTGAAGACTGCCGTCGGGGCCCCGCCGTTCCAGGTCGAAGATCAGGCGTTAAGCTATAATTCGGAAGGTTTTCATTTTGGTTATCCTCGGGGCGAGCCGGGCAATGTCTATTCCCGCCTGATCGGTCGCCGGATCATCAAAACCCGGGGGGTGCGCAATACAAAAGAATCCGTTCTGGTGTGGGCTGAAAAAGTCCGACAGCCGGATCATAATCTGTCCCTGGGCGGTATCAGCGGCGGCCCGGTGCTCAATGCGCAGGGTCATCTGGTCGGGGTCCATATTGCTGGCTCTGTCAGACGCGGCCGGTCCTATTCTTCCCTGCCGGAGACCGTCACCTCCCTGTTGGCGCAGACACCCTATAGGGCAGATCTTAGCGGGGCCGGGGAGGTCGCCTCCTATGATGTCGCGCATTTGAGGGAAGACGGCAACAGGCTGCGCAAAAGACTGTCGGTTGCCAAAGTGGTTTGCCGGGTGAAATGACATAAAAAAACCCCGTCAGCCAACAGGCCGGACGGGGTTTTAACATTGCGTTAGCGGTTAGGCTTTCGGTTTGATGTCGTTCTGTTCGAACAGGCCCATCAGTTCACCATTTGCCGCCATTTCGCGGATGATGTCACAGCCGCCGACGAATTCGCCTTTGACATAGAGCTGGGGAATGGTCGGCCATTCGCTGTATTCCTTGATGCCATCGCGCAGGGCAGGGTCCTGCAGCACGTCAAAGGCTTCAAAATCAACCTTAAAATGGTTCAGCACTTCGATAACAGAGGCGGAGAAACCACATTGTGGAAACATGGGGCTGCCCTTCATGTAGAGCACAACGTCGCTTTTCTTGATGTCTTCTTCGATACGGGTGAATACGGGGTTTGTCATTTACTTTTCCTGAAATTAATTTCTGAATTTATTCTGGTACGGAGGTCTGAAGGGCCAGGGCATGAAGGTCATCGCCCATTTTACCCTTTAGGGCCTTATAGACCATCTGATGTTGCTTGACTCGGCTGATGCCGTCAAAGGCTTGAGAAATAACCAATGCCGAATAATGGTCGCCATCGCCCCTAAGGTCCTGAATGGTGACTTTGGCGTCTGGGATGGACTCCCGGATCATTGTCTCAATTTCTGCTGCTTCCATTGCCATTTTTAAGGCTCCTGATTAATCAATACTCATATAGTCTGCCATCCAGCCCTGATGTGCCTTGAGCAGTTCTGAAACTGATATGGGGGCGATGGCGTTTAAAGTCAACTGATCACCGCCAGTATTGCCGATATTCTGCACTGTGACCTCGGATTTTTGTGCCGCAGCCAGGACCCCGTCGACATTTGTCGCCGGAACGGACAGAATATACCGCGCTTGATCTTCACCAAAGGCAAAGGCGTGCGCCGGAATATCAGCCATATCAACCGTGACCGTCATGCCGATTTTAGCGGCCATGACCATTTCAGCCAGAGCGATATAAAGACCACCGTCAGCAATGTCATGACAGGCTGCAATCTGCTCGCCGTCAATCTGGGCCCGGACAAAGTCGCCGTTTTTCTTCTCTGTCGCCAGGTCAACGGGCGGCGGTGCGCCTTCTTCCCGGCCTTCCAGGACGTCCAGATAGAGCGAGGCACCAAGGTGACCCTTGGTTTCACCGACCAGCAGCAGGACTTCACCTTCGTTCTGAGGTGCGATGGTGATCATCTTATGGGATTGGTTCAGAATGCCCACACCGCCAATGGCTGGGGTCGGATGAATGCCGGTGCCGTTGGTTTCATTATACAGCGACACATTGCCGGACACCACGGGGTAGTCCAGAACCAGACAGGCTTCGCGCATGCCTTCGATACAGCCGACAAACTGGCCCATGATTTCAGGCCGCTCCGGGTTGCCGAAATTCAGGCAGTCGGTGATCGCCAGTGGCGTTGCGCCAACAGCTGTCAGGTTACGCCAGGTTTCCGCCACCGCCTGTTTGCCGCCCTCTACCGGGTCAGCGTAACAATAGCGCGGGGTACAGTCGGTGGTGATGGCAATGGCCTTGTCCGTGCCGTGAACCCGGACCACGGCGGCATCACCGCCCGGTTTCTGAATGGTGTCGGCCATGACCTGATGGTCATACTGCTGCCAGATCCAGTCCCGGGAACAGAGGTTAGGCGAGCCAATCATGGTTAGCAGGGCCTGTTTCATGTCTTCAGGTGCCGCAATATCAGCGCTTTTCAGTTCGGCTTTAGGTTCTGTCTTGACCCATGGGCGGTCATATTCCGGAGAATTATCCGCCAGCGGCTGGGTCGGAATATCGGCGACCACTTCACCCTTGAAGGTCAGGGTCAGGTTGCCGGTATCGGTGATCTTGCCAATGACGGCAAAATCCAGGTCCCATTTGTCAAAGATCGCTTTGGCTTCAGCTTCCCGGCCCGGGTGCAGAACGATCAGCATGCGTTCCTGACTTTCGGACAGCATCATTTCATAGGGCGTCATGCCTTCTTCGCGCTGGGGCACCATATCAAGGTTAAAGGCAAAGCCAACGCCACCACCGGAGGCCATCTCAACAGAAGATGACGTCAGGCCGGCCGCGCCCATATCCTGAATGGCGACAACCATATCGGTGGACATCAACTCGAGACAGGCTTCGATCAGCAGCTTTTCAGTGAAGGGATCGCCGACCTGAACAGTCGGGCGTTTTTCTTCGGTATCCTCGGTAAATTCGGCTGAGGCCATGGTCGCGCCGTGAATGCCATCGCGGCCGGTCTTGGAGCCCACATAGATTACCGGGTTGCCGATACCAGCGGCCGCAGACAGGAAAATCTTATCCTGATCCGCCAGGCCAACCGTCATGGCGTTAACCAGGATATTGCCATCATAAGACGGATGGAAGTTTGTTTCGCCGCCAACCGTCGGCACCCCAACGCAGTTGCCGTATCCGCCGATGCCGTCGACGACACCGCTGAGCAGATGTTTGGTCTTGGGGTGGTCAGGGGAGCCAAAGCGCAGGGCGTTCATATTGGCGATGGGACGGGCGCCCATGGTGAAGACATCACGCAGGATGCCGCCAACACCGGTCGCCGCACCTTGGTACGGTTCGATATAGGACGGGTGATTATGGCTTTCCATCTTAAAGATGATCGCCTGATTGTCGCCAATGTCGATAACACCGGCATTCTCACCCGGACCATGGATAACCCAGGGGGCTTTGGTCGGCAGGGTTTTCAAATGGAGTTTTGAGGATTTATAGGAACAATGTTCGCTCCACATCACAGAGAAGATACCCAGTTCGGTCAGGGTCGGTGTCCGGCCCAGGATTTTCAGGCACAGGGCATATTCATCGTCGCTCAGGCCATGTTCCTTAACCAGCGCATCGGTAATTTCTACGTTATTATTCCAAGTCATGGGGATACCTTACTTAAGTGCGTTGATCATGCTTTTGAAGAAACCCAGGCCGTCTGTGCCGCCCTGAGCTGTTTCGATCAGCCGTTCGGGGTGAGGCATCATGCCGAGGATATTCTTGCGCCGACTGATAATGCCGGCAATGTTATTGCGCGAACCGTTGGGGTTGGCGGTTTTGGTCGCCTGCCCCGCATCATCGACATAACGGAAGACAACCCGGCCTTCGTCTTCAAGCATCTTCAGGGTCTCATCGTCGGTGAAATAATTGCCGTCATGATGGGCGAGGGGGATATTGATGACCTGTCCCTGATCGTAGGCATTGGTGAACGGTGTGTCGCTATTCTCGACCTTGAGCTTAACATCCTTACAGACGAATTTCAGGCTTTCATTGCGCATCAGAGCCCCGGGCAGCAAACCGGTTTCGGTCAGGACCTGAAAGCCGTTACAGATGCCGATCACATTGCCGCCCCGGTCCGCATGTTCGATGACTTTACGGGTTACTGGTGAGCGGGCCGCCATGGCGCCGCAGCGCAGATAGTCCCCAAAGGAGAAGCCACCGGGCAGGGCGATCAGGTCAACATCAGGAATATCATCATCCTGATGCCAGATRACATGGGGCTTGTGGCCGGTGATTTTCTCTAAYGCGACGATCATATCRCGGCTACAGTTAGAGGCAGGAAATACTATTACAGCAGTTTTCATGGACGCAGATCCCGATTATGGACAGGTTATTCAATTTCGATTGAGTAATTCTCAATGACAGTATTCGACAGGAGCTTCTTGCACATATCTTCCACAGAAGACTGGGCCTTATCCTTGTCGGTTTCGGTCAAATCAAGTTCAATATATTTGCCTTGTCTTACATCGTCTACGCCGTCAAAACCAAGGGCGGAGAGGGCGTGCTGGATGGCTTTTCCCTGAGGGTCGAGGACGCCATTTTTTAAAGTAATATGAACACGTGCTTTCACGATGGACCTTTCTTTATCTAAAGAGAATTATTCTTCTGTATCAAGGGAAATGCCAAGACGGCGGGCCACTTCCTGGTAAGCTTCAACTTCACCGCCAAGATCCCGGAGGAACCGGTCCTTGTCCAGCTTCTTACCGGTTTTCATGTCCCACAGACGACAATTGTCCGGGCTGAATTCGTCGGCAAGGATCAGGCTGTAGCCAGTACCTTCTTCGTCATAGAGGCGGCCATATTCCAGTTTGAAATCAATCAGGTCAATACCAATGCCAGCGAACAGACCACGCAGGAAATCGTTGATCTGATGGGTCATGTCGAAAATTTCGCTCAATTCCTCATCGTCAGCCAGGTCCAGGGACAGAATATGTTCTTCGGCAATCAGCGGATCGCCTAAATCATCATCCTTCAGGGAAAATTCGATCAGTGGACGCTCAAGGGGTGTCCCTTCTTCGATGCCGAGCCGTTTGGCCATGGTGCCGGCAACCACATTTCGCACGATAACTTCAAGGGGAATAATTTCCACTTCGCGGACCAATTGTTGGCGGTCATTGATGCGTTTTATGAAATGGGTCGGGATGCCAATGCGTTCCAGATGGTTCATCACCAGTTCGGTCATCTTGTTATTGATAATGCCTTTACCGGTAATAGTGCCTTTTTTCTGGGCATTGAAGGCGGTGGCGTCATCCTTGAAATATTGGATGAGGGTGCCTTCTTCTGGTCCCCTAAAAAGGACTTTGGCTTTGCCTTCGTATAATTTTTCGCCCTTAGGCATTTCTTCTTGAAGAGTTTCGGGGGACATATCGTGTTTCCTGTCACATAAAAATCATAGTTTGACTGATAGAATCAAGCGAGGCGAACATATATCAATTGGGGATGGAAAACAATTAGAGACCTAAGCATTTAAAAAAAGAGTTTTGTCCAAATGATAAAAGAATATGATCTTTAAAATAAAGTAGTCATACCCATATAAAATAATGGAAACCAATTGCCATCTGGCGTACATATGACACTAAGAGATTCTAAAAGTTTATTTTTTAAAGGAGATTGAATAAATGACC
>NVTE01000003.1 GCA_002401455.1 Alphaproteobacteria bacterium | reverse complement strand
GCGAGCGCCTACGTCGATCATTTTGCCGCGGATAACATGCCCGCCGCAGGCGCTCTGCCAGACTTTATCCACGACCTACCTGACCTTAACTACCCGAACCGCCTCAATGCGGCTGTGGAATTGCTCGACCGCAATATCGCCGAAGGCCGGGGCGACAAGGTCGCCATCCAGACCCTGAACGGCAGCTGGACCTATCGGGATATTTTGGAGAAATCCAACCAGGTCGCCCATGTCCTGGTCGACGATATGGGCCTGAAAAGTGGCAACCGGGTGCTGTTGCGCTCGGCCAATAATCCGATGATGGTCGCCTGCTGGTTTGCGGTGCTGAAAGCCGGCGGCATTGCCGTTTCCACCATGCCCCTGCTCCGGGCCCGGGACCTGATACCGGTGATCACCAAGGCCGAAGTCGCCTTTGCCCTGTGTGACGGGCGGCTGAAAGCAGAACTGGAGAAAGCCCAGACCTCAGCCCCGGTGCTGACCACCATCCTGACCTATAATGACGAAAGAGCAGAGCTGGAAAGCCGCATGGCCGACAAACCGGTGACCTTCACCGCGGTCGACACCTCTGCCAAAGATATCGCCCTGATCGCCTTCACCAGCGGCACCACCGGCAACCCCAAGGGCACCATGCATTACCATCAGGATATTATGTCCATGTGTCACTGTGTCGGCGACAAGCTGCTGGGCATTAATCAGGATGATGTGATCATCGGCAGCCCGCCGCTGGCCTTTACCTTTGGTCTCGGCGCGCTGGTGGCTTTTCCTTTTCATGCCGGCGCGACCAGTGTGCTGCTGGAAGTCGGCAGCCCCGATATCTATCTCGACGCCCTGGTGCGCTTTCAGGCCACGTGGAGCTTTACCGCCCCAACCGCCTACCGGGCGATGCTGGGCAAGGTGGCCGACTATGATCTGTCGTGCCTGCGCGCCTGTGTCTCCGCCGGCGAACATCTGCCGCTACCGACCTTCCATGCCTGGGAACAGGCTACTGGTATCCGGATGATTGACGGCATCGGCGCGACGGAGATGATCCATATCTTCCTGTCCGCCACCGGCGACGACATCCGGCCCGGCGCCACCGGCAAACCGATCACCGGCTATCAAGCCTGCATCCTGGGGCCCGATGACCAGCCCCTGCCCGCTGGGACTGTCGGACGGCTGGCGATCAAGGGACCGACCGGTTGCAAATATCTCGCCGACGACCGTCAGGCCACCTATGTCCGGGACGGCTGGAATGTCACCGGCGATGCCTACCGTATGGATGAAGAGGGTTATTACTGGTTTCAGGCCCGGGACGATGACATGATTGTCTCGTCAGGCTACAACATTGGCGGTCCGGAAGTGGAGGAAGCCCTGATGGATCATGCGGCGGTCGCCGAATGTGCCGTCGTCGCCTCCCCCGATGAAGCCCGGGGCCAAATTGTCAAAGCCTTCATTGTCCTGGCCGATGATTTTACCGCCAGCGAGGCCCTGACTACAGAGCTGCAAAAATTTATTAAAAGCACACTCGCGCCCTATAAATACCCCCGCGCCATAGAATATAGGGACAGCCTGCCGAAAACCGAAACCGGAAAAATCCAGCGGTTTGTGCTTAGGCAACAAGAAGCTAAATCGTAAATTCAATCATCACCGGAGCGTGGTCCGAGGGCTTGACCCAGGCCCGGGCCGCTTCCAGAACTTCCATACTGTGCATGGTATCTTTCAACGCCGGACTGGTCCAGACATGGTCGAGACGACGGCCTTTATCGGCGGCGCGCCAGTCTTTTGCCCGGTAGGACCACCAGCTATACAGACGCTCCGGTTCCGGGACAAAATGGCGCATCACATCAAACCAGTCATGAGCCTTCATCAGGGTCAGCAGTTTTTCACATTCCAGCGGTGTGTGGCTGACCACTTTAAGCAGTTTCTTGTGGGACCAGACATCGCTCTCATAGGGCGCAATATTCAGATCACCGACCAGGATATATTTGCTGTCCTTGGGTAAGCCCCGGGACCAATCGGTCATTTCGGCGAGAAAATCCAGCTTATGGGCGAATTTGTCGTTAACCGCCGGATCGGGCTCGTCACCCCCGGCCGGCACATAGAAATTATGCAGCCGGATGCCGCCGGGCAGGCTGGCTTCTATATGGCGGGCATCGCCCTTGCCGCACCAGTCACGGCGGTCGATATTTTCAAGCGGCAACCGGGACATGATCGCAACGCCGTTATAGGATTTCTGGCCGGCAATGGCATGATGAATGTAGCCGCGCTCGGTGAAATATTTCTCCGGGAACTGATGGTCCTGAACCTTGGTTTCCTGGAAGCAGATCACATCGGGATTGTAATCCTCCATCAGCTGGCCGACCTGGTCGATACGCGCCCGAACCGAATTGATATTCCATGTCACCAGCTTGATTTTAGTCATACCCTGCCTTTTTCGTTTATTTTTTGATTTAGAAAATGTTACCCGAGCTTAGAAGATGTTAAATGTGTTGCCCATCACGCCCAGGGGCCACCAGCCGGTTTCATACATCTGGAATTTCAGGGTGAAGGGATGCTCCTCATCGACGCCGGCGGCAATCACCAGCGCCGCCTGATAACAGGCCTGCACGCCTTCGCCGATCGCGGCCTTCATCAGTTCTTCGTCTTCCAGGCCCCAGCGTTCCGCCGCCGCCATCACGCCTTCGCCGACATATTCCGACGCGACACTGGTCACATTGGCCAGCACCATTTGCAGCAACTGCGGATCAATATTGTCGGTGACCTCTACCGTCAGCCCCGCCATAAGCTGCTGTTCAACTTCCCAGAACGGGCTGTTCCAGTCATTGGTTTCCAGGGAAAAGGCCGCTTCCTGCCAATTTTCGACTTCCGCCGGTGTCGCTTCGGGAAAACCCAGCGCATCCAGGTAAGTGCGGGCCTTGTCGACCACGTCCTTTTCCAGCGGCTCGCCCACATAGCGAAACCAATCCGTGCGCGGGATCAGCTTGGCAAAGCGCGAGACCAGAACCAGGGTCGGGTATTCCTCAAGGGCATCAATTTCAATTTCTTCGTCATCCATAGTTCAGAGTTATAGAACATTACCGCCTTTGCTCAAGGGCTAATGACATAAAAAAGCCCGGTCAGCATTCTGACCGGGCAGTTTTGTGCATCTAGCACTTACAAGAGGAAGGGGGAGGGAAAACCTCTTGCACCATAGTTCGTCACTCTAGCGATCTGAGGAAGTAATGATCGCATCTCGGCTCGTTCCGAACTACATATTAGAGATGGGTAATATTTAGAAATTTTCAAGGGATTTTTGTTAATTTATTACTGTTTTTTACACAATATCCCGCGCTTTTATAAATTACCGGCGGCGCGGGCCGCGTTTGCCTGGCCGGGGGTCCTTGTAGGTGAACATTTTCTTGTCGATGGGCACATTATATTCCGGATTAACCAGCGCCACCCGGGTGGTATAACCCTGGGCGTCAACACTTTCCCAGGCCCGCAGCTCCATGGTGCTTTCCTCAAATATCAGGATGATATAACCATATTCCTGACGCTTCGGATCGATCACCGGTACTTTAAGCAGACCGGCAAAGCGGATAATATTAGGCACTTCAATTTTTGAATCAAATTTGATCTCGTCGTCCACCAGAATGCCCAGCGGCGTTTTCTTGATCGGCCAGCGATTAACCTGTTTCACCTCATAATCGACAAAGGTCAGCAGACGGCCATTGCTGACCAGTAAAAATGGCGCATCCTTGCCATAATCAAACCGCAGCTTGCCCGGTCGTTCCAGATATAACACCCCTTCCATCACCGAGCCATCGGGGGCCCGCTGAATGAAATCAGCTTTCAGGGAACGGATCGCATTCAGGCTTTTGGCAATTTTATCAAGGGTTTCAGCTTTACTGGGCGTCTTGGCCGGGCCAGAATTTTCAGGCTTGGGCAGCTCTATAGTGATTTTTCCATCAGATTTTGAAGCCGGGTCAGTGCTTGTCGGATTATCTGCCAGGGCCATGCCTTGGGTTCCGATAAAAAGGGACAGGATAAGGCCAAATAGTTTGTTTTTCATATTATACTTCATGTTATGTCTTCTTTTGCCCAACCCACAAGGACAGACTAAACCCCAATCAGGGCAGAATTTTGGCCAACAAATATCTAATAATCATAGTCCCCGCCATGGTCTTCAATCAGAACTTCCCGCTTGCCCACATGGTTGGCGGTGCTGACTACACCTTCCCGTTCCATTTTCTCAATGATATTGGCCGCCCGGTTATACCCGATGGACAATTGACGCTGAATATAGCTGGTCGAGGCTTTTTTGTCCCGGGCAACAATCGCCACCGCCCGGTCATAGAGATCATCGCCGGATGATTTCCCCGCCCCCGGGGTCATCTGTGAATTCTGCAGGAAGGCACTGTCAAACCCTTCATCCGGTTCCTCGGTGAGATTATCCAGATAATCCGGCTTGCCCTGTTTCTTCAGGTCATTGACCACCCTTTCCACTTCGCCGTCGCTGACAAAGGGACCATGGATCCGCTTAATGCGTCCCCCGCCGGCCATATAGAGCATATCGCCCATACCCAGCAGCTGTTCGGCCCCCTGCTCACCCAAAATAGTCCGGCTGTCAATTTTTGACGTTACCTGGAAACTGACCCGGGTCGGAAAGTTGGCCTTGATGGTACCGGTGATCACATCGACGGACGGCCTCTGGGTCGCCATGACAAGATGAATGCCAGCGGCCCGGGCCATCTGGGCCAGACGTTGGATCAGGGCCTCAATATCCTTGCCCGCCACCAGCATCAGGTCGGCCATCTCATCGACAATCACGACAATCATCGGCAGGTGGGTCAGGTCAATGACCTCTTCTTCATAAATCGGATCGCCACTTTCCTGATCGAAACCGGTCTGAACCTTATGAACCAGGACTTCGCCGCTTTTCCGAGCCTCCGCCAGGCGGTCATTATAAGCCCCGATATTACGCACCTGCAATTTAGCCAGCGACTTGTAGCGTTGTTCCATCTCCCGCACCGCCCATTTCAGGGCGACAACCGCCCGGCTCGGGTCGGTAACCACGGGGGTTAGCAAATGGGGGATATCATCATAAATCGACAGTTCCAGCATCTTGGGGTCGATCATGATCATCCGGCATTCCGCCGGCGTCATCTTGTAAAGCAGCGACAGGATCATCACGTTGATCGCCACTGATTTACCAGACCCGGTGGTTCCGGCCACCAGTAAATGGGGCATGCTGGCCAGGTCGGCGACAACCGCTGCCCCGCCGATGTCCTTGCCCATGCAAAAAGGCAGACGGGCCTTGCTTTCTTCATAGGCACTGGAGGCCAACTGCTCCCTCAGGACGACAATTTCCCGCTTGCTGTTGGGCAGTTCAATACCAATGGCATTCTTGCCGGGCACCACGGCCACCCGGGCACTATCGGCACACATGGACCGGGCAATATCATCGGCAAGGTTGATCACCCGGGCGGATTTGGTGCCCGGGGATGGCTCCAGTTCATAGAGGGTTATCACAGGACCCGGACGAACTTTGACAATCTCGCCCTTGATACCAAAATCATCGAGCACCGATTCCAGCATCCGGGCATTTTGCTCCAACGCATCCTTGCTCAGGCGGTCCTGCTTGGCCAGCGGCTTGGCATTGCTCAGCAGATTAAGCGGCGGCAGGACAAATTCATCCGCCCCGCCAAGGTCAAACATGGGCTCGCGCTCCTTGGCCTCCCGGCGGCTCTTGGGCCCGGTTTTTACCTTGCTATCGATAATAGGAATTGATTTTCTGGCCGACGGCTCCTCAGCCCTGTCCACCACCGGCTCGACCCGGGGTTTTTTCTTCTTTTTCGGGCGGGTGTCGATCGCTCCATCTGAAATGTCTGTGCCGCTCATCTTTTCTTTCAGGAACAGATAGCTTGTCCGCAAGACGCGCCACGTTTTGACGCAACACCAGACAATAGCCCGGACCATAGCCGCCCATTCTGATCTTTCCAGCCCAAGGAAGGCCGGCACCGTCACCAGAAACGCACCGATGAAAATTGCGCCGTACAGAAAGGGTAGAAAGATTATGCCCGTATCCGACAGCAGTTGTTTCAGCAGAAAAAACAATCGGTCACCGACAATACCGCCCATGCCAAAGTTCTGCAGTGGCCAGAAATCAGCCACGGGCAGGAAGGCCGCAGAAATAGCCGCCAACAAGACCCCGACAACCCAGATCATCAGGTTGCGCCACAGGACCGGCAACCCTTTCAGGGTCATCACTCGCCAGCCCCAGGTGGCAAAGGGAAACACCAGAACCACGGCGGCAAGGCCCAGGGATTGGATCAGAAAATCGGCAACAAAAGCTCCCGGCAGACCCAGCCAGTTTACGACCTCCTCCTGCCCCACGACCCGCCAACTGGGGTCATTCTGGTAATATCCCGCCATGGAGACAAAAGCCACAAGGCTTAGAATAATCAGGGAAATCCCCCACAGCCGGGTGCTCCCACTGACCATGAAATTATAAACTGCTTCGGGCAGAATGGTGCGTTTGGTCTGTTTTGTTATCTTTTTACGTCTGCTCGTCAATCTGGCGTCCCTGCTGTTCTGACACTATCGTTATGGTCCTATATTCTGGATCTATTGTCTTCTTTTTACAATGTTATTGCAATCTTCTCAAGGGCGGGCTCCAGAAGTTTCTCATCATGCACGAGAACAAGGCGAATATAGGGCATGCCGACGTTATGACCATCGGCATCGGGACGGGCCAGATAGACCCCGGGCAGACACTTAATCCCCGCCGCCCGCCACAGCTCCCGGCAGGCCTTCTCCCCGTCGCCGACCTTCAGCCACAGACAAAATCCGCCAGCCGGTCGCGTGAAGTCGAATTTTCCACCGAGATATCTCTCCGCCAGGTCAAATTTCCGCCGATACAAAGCCCGGTTGGCCTCCACATGAGCCTCATCATTCCACGCTGCCGCGCTCGCCGCCTGAACCGGAAGAGGCAACGGTGCGCCGCCGTACGTCCGCATGCGCAGGGTTTCCCGGACAATATCCGGGTCACCGGCCATAAAACCCGACCGCAACCCGGCCAGGTTAGACCGCTTGGACAGTGAATTAAACACCACCACATTCTGGAACGGGTTGTCAGAATTTCCCAGCCCCCGCCGCACCAGCTCCGCACAGACATCCAGCAAGCCCACCGGCGGCTTGTCATCATAAATTTCCGAATAACATTCATCGCCAACCAGGGTAAAGTCATATTTCCGGGCGAGCCCGACCATCTGGGCCAGATAGTCCCGACTGGCCAGCCCACCCTCCGGATTTGACGGATTGCAGATAAAGGCCAGCGCGGTCCGGCGCAGAACGTCTTCCGGCAGGCTCGCATAATCCGGCATACCGTCCAATGCCGCATCGCCAGAAAAATATAAAGTTTCAGCTCCGGCACTTTGCGCGGCCCCGGCATAGGGCTGATAAAAGGGATTGGGGCTCAGAACCAGAGGTATCTGGCCATTTTTCTGACGACCAATGGCCACCAGTCCGATGGAAAACAAGCCCTCCCGGCTGCCATTGAGCGGCACCAGGTTTTCTGACCCCACCATGCCCGCGCTTAAGCCATTGCGCCGAATGAGCCAGCCGGACACCGCCTGCTGCCAGGCCTCCGTTCCCTGCACGGGCGGATATTTGTTATAGCTTGCCCGCTGATCATGGAGGATATCAGTGACAAAGGACGGCACCTGATGCTGAGGTTCCCCCAACGACATATTAAGGGCGGCTGACGTATCCTCGGGCGTGATCCCCGCCAGTAAAGACCGCATGCGGGGAAAAGGATAGGGCGGCAGATTTTTAAAGCGGCTGAATGTCACAGATAGTCTCAACAAGGTTTAAGGTAAGGGGCAATATCGCCTGACCTTACCCTGTTCCCTGGCAAAATACGACCTGATTTATCACTAAATCACCGGCCTTCTAATCTGCGGTTTATCTGCGGCCGAAATCATCTTCCGGGTAGGCTGAAATCTTATGAATAGTCAGGTCGGCCCCGATGTACTCTTCTTCTTCGCTTAAACGAATGCCGACCGTTTTCTTCAGCAGGCCATAAACTATGAAACCAAACAGGCCGCCTATACCGGCCCCAATCAGGGAGCCGACCACCTGTGACATAAAGGATACGCCGCCCAGGCCCCACAGGCTTTCCATGCCAAAGATACCCGCCGCGATGCCACCCCACAGGCCGCACAGGCCATGGAGGGGCCAGACACCAAGCACGTCATCGACCTTCAGTTTATTCTGGACAAAGAGGAACGCCTTGACAAAAATCACCCCGGCAATAATCCCGGTGACCAAGGCCCCGATCGGATGCATGATGTCAGAGCCGGCACAGACCGCCACCAAACCGGCCAGCGCACCGTTATGAACAAAACCCGGATCATTGCGCCCCATCACAGACGCCGCCAGCAGTCCGCCAACCATGGCCATCAAGCTGTTTACCGCCACCAGGCCACTGGCCCCGGCAACCGCCTGAGCACTCATCACGTTAAAACCGAACCAGCCAATGCATAGGATCCAGGACCCCAGCGCCAAAAAGGGAATATTGGACGGCGGAATACCGACCACTGTGCCATTGGCCCGGTAATGGCCCTGCCGTGCGCCCAGCATGATCACTGCGCCCAGCGCCAGCCAACCGCCCATGGCATGAACCACAATTGAGCCGGCGAAATCATGAAACGGCGCCCCGAACACATCGGTCATCATATCCTGAAACCCCAGGCGCGTCCCCCAGACCATGCCCTCAAACAAAGGATAGACCAGGCCGACAAAAATCGCCGAGGCCACCAGTTGCGGATGAAACTTAGCCCGCTCAGCAATACCGCCCGAGATAATCGCCGGCACGGCAGCGGCAAAGGTCATTAGAAAGAAGAATTTCACCAGGGTAAAACCGTTGTCGGCGAAATCAGCCCCCGCGCCACTGATTTCCTTGGCACTTGCCAGGAAGCTGACACCGTAAGCCACGGTATAGCCAATGAAGAAATAGGCCAGGGCCGAAATGGCAAAGTCGGTGATGATCTTGACCAGGGCGTTGACCTGGTTTTTCTTGCGCACGGTGCCCACTTCCAGAAAGGCAAATCCCGCATGCATGGCAAAGACCAGAATGGCCCCGATCAAAACAAAAAATACGTCAGAGCCGCTTTGCATGGCCTCCATACCGTCACTTCCTTTTCATGGCTTATCACTTACCCCCTTGCCTACTACAAGAAACATGCCAAGTGCACATTGGCAGAATTCTGCGATTTCTCAAAAAGGGGCTGATCAAAATTTAATCAGGGGTGCGTCAAGGGTTAGGCAGAAGCGTAAAATTTAGGCAGGAAAAATCCCCCGCCCTGAACAACAGAGCGGGGGACGATAAGGTTATTGCGGTATTGGCTTAGCGTTAGATCTTTTGCGACCCGGTGCCAAATTCCGGATAGGCTTCCATGCCGAGCTCAGCCAGATCGCCGCCTTTATGCTCGTCTTCTTCGCTCATGCGGATGCCGACGGTATATTTCAGCCCGAGCCAGGCGATGGCGCTGGTGATCCCGACAAAGGCGCCGATGGCGGAGATCCCGATCAGCTGATTAAGCAGGCTGGCCCCGTCATTGGTCAGAACCACCGCCAGCGTGCCCCAGATACCACAGACCAGATGCACCGGGATCGCGCCGACCACATCATCAATCTTCAGCTTGTCCAGCAGCGGCACCACAAAGACCACTAACGCTCCGCCGACGGCCCCGATCAGGATCGCCTGACCGATGGTCGGGGTCAAAGGTTCGGCCGTGATCGACACCAGCCCGGCCAACGCGCCATTGAGGACCATGGTCAGGTCAACTTTGTTATAGAACAGCTTGGTCAGGCACAGGGACGCCACAACACCCCCTGCCGCCGCCATATTGGTATTGGCAAAAATCTGCGATACCGCGACCGCATCAATGGCACTGCCCAGCGCCAACTGGGACGCGCCGTTAAAGCCGAACCAGCCGAGCCACAGGATGAACGTGCCGAGCGTCGCCAGCGTCAGGGAAGACCCGGGGATCGGCCGCACCTGGCCGTTAAGGCCATATTTACCTTTGCGCGCGCCCAGAATGATCGCCCCGGTCAGGGCCGCCCAGCCGCCGACGGAATGGACGATGGTCGAGCCGGCAAAGTCACTGAAGCCCATCTCACTCAACCAGCCCGCACCCCAGGTCCAGGCGCCCTGGATCGGGTAAATAATCCCGGTCAGAATGATGACAAAGGCAAAGAAAGGGAACATCTTGATCCGCTCGGCCACTGTGCCTGAGACTATGGACGCCGCCGTCGCCACAAACACCATCTGGAAGAACCAGTCAGAGGCCGAAGAATATCCACCCTCCACATTGATCGCCTCATTGGCTGCCGTCTCACTCGCCCCCCACAGGGAAAAGCTGCCGATGAAACCGCCGTCCACGCCTTCATACATCAGGTTATAACCGACCAGGAAATAGAGAATTCCGGCCAAGGCATAGAGGCCGACATTCTTGACGCACATGGTCGCCACATTCTTGGTCCGCACCAGACCGGCTTCCAGCATACAGAAACCGGCCGCCATCCACATCACCAGGAACCCGCCGATCAGGAACAGCAGGCTGTTCAGGATATAGGCCACCTCAGGATCGACCGCCGCCTGCGCTGGCACCGTAGTCCCCAGGGCGAACAGCGCCGCCAGGAGGCCAGTTGTTAAAAGTCGTGTCTTCATCATCTTACTCCTAAAGGGCCTCATCAGCCATTTCACCTGTTCTTATTCTTAATGCGTGGTCCAGCTCGACCTCAAATATCTTGCCGTCACCGAAGCTCCCGGTATGGGCCGCGCTGCGCAGGGCCTCGCGGACCGCCTCGACAAGGCTGTCGGGGATCGCCAGCTCCAGCTTGAGCTTGGGCACGAAGGCCACCTCATATTCGGCGCCCCGGTAAATCTCCGAATGGCCCTTTTGGCGGCCGTAGCCTTTCACTTCACTGACGGTGAGACCCATCACGCCCACCTCATTAAGGGCCTCTCTCACGTCATCAAGCTTGAACGGCTTGATGATGGCGGTTATCATTTTCATTGGCTTCTTCCTTTTTTTGTCACCTGTCCCTCCCCTCCTTTCAAGAGCCATGCCAATTTCATTTTTTTCATATAAGCCACTGAAATAATGATGTAATTTAAAAAACTCCCCCCTTTTCGACTACAGGCAAACTCTCCAATATGACTATTATTTAATCACAATAAATTAATGGCTATTATTTAGGCATATGATTTTGTTTGCTGTAGCTCGGTTGTAAGCGTAAAAAGACATATGAAAAAAATGAAGTCTGAACAATTTGATGTGGTTATTTCCGGCGGCGGTGTTGTCGGCATGACATTGGCCTGCGCCCTGGCCCAGAATGGCCTAAGTGTGGCCCTGGTGGAATATAGCGATCTGGCCCCGAGCCTGAACGAGGAATTTGATGGGCGGTCCTATGCCATTTCCTATGCGCCCTATGTGATGATGAAGACCCTGGGCCTGTGGGACCGGATCGGGCATCAAGCCCAGCCGATCAATGAAATTCATATTACCGACGGCCATTCACCGCTGTTCCTGCATTTTGATGAACAGGATCTGGGCGATGGGCCGCTGGGCCAGATGGTCGAGGTCCGCCACCTGCGCAGCGGGCTGTTTGACGCCCTTGCAGAAGAAAAAAATATCACCCTGATCAGCCCGGACCATATCACCGACGTGACCCACAGTCCGGGGGCCGCCCATCTGACCCTGAACAGCGGCCGCACCCTGAGTTGCGCCCTGGTTATTTCGGCTGAGGGCCGACAATCGCCGCTGCGCGAGAGAATGGGCATCAAAGTCCAAAATTGGGATTATAACCAGACCGCCATTGTGACCACGGTCCAGCATGAGATCGACCACGCCGGCACCGCTTACGAGCGGTTTTACCCCAGTGGCCCCTTTGCCATCCTGCCGTTGCGCGACAAGCGGTCGTCCATCGTCTGGTGCGAGCCGCCAGAGCTGGCCAAAAGCCTAATGAGCCTGTCCGACGCCGCCTTCGATGCCGAGCTCGCCAAAAAATTCGGCGACTTTCTCGGCGAGGTCACGCATATGGGACGGCGCTGGTCCTATCCGCTCAGCTCCCAACTGGCCGACGATTACCTGGCCGAGCGCTTCTGCCTGATTGGCGACGCTGCCCACGGCATTCACCC
This sequence comes from Alphaproteobacteria bacterium, assembly GCA_002401455.1. Classification (GTDB taxonomy): domain Bacteria; phylum Pseudomonadota; class Alphaproteobacteria; order Sphingomonadales; family Emcibacteraceae; genus Paremcibacter. Next base: position 277,327 of record NVTE01000003.1, on the reverse strand, counting down.
CATCGCCGGACAGGGCTTTAACCTGGGCCTGCGCGATATTGCCGCCCTGGCCGAAGTGCTGGTCGATGCCAAGCGGCTCGGCGGTGACCTGGGCTCTGAATTCACCCTAGAGCGCTATGTGCGCTGGCGCCGGACCGATAATAATATCCTGGCCTTAGGGATGGATGGCCTGACCCGGTTCTTCTCCAATGACATCGCGCCCCTGCGCCTGGCCCGTCAGGTCGGGTTAAGTCTGGTCGGCGAACTGCCGCCATTGAAAAAATTCTTCATGCGTCACGCCAGAGGCACCGTCGGTAAATTGCCCAAGCTGCTCAAAGGTGAAAAATTATAGGCTTTTATATACATTTCCTGCCATAACCAACACGGACTTCATTCTGAACAAGCCTCCCCCTTTCTTGAAGGCCCATGATACTTGCCTGATTAGAGAATTTCTGCGTCATAATCACAACCATAAGTTAATTTAGTATTGACTAATATTTAATATAATTGTATAATTTTTCTTTCCGGAGCGTCCTTTTCCTTAAGAGTCAGTTTTCCTAGCCCTTTTCAAGTATTTCCCCAGTAACTCCTTAGTTTTAACCCGGTTTTTTTCAGCTTGGTTAGCTGCGTTCTTTTAAATTGCTTTAATTCCCCGTCCCCTAAGGCATAAAAGGAGAAACAAATGCCCAACTCGAACGATCCCCATTCATCCCCCAGCTTACCGTCCTTAATTTCAGTTTCTGATACCGCATCCGAAATCAATGAGGCATCTGATGGAAGCGACTTAAATCTAACTAAACCGATTTCCTCCTCCCTGCTGCCTGCCCAGGGAATTTTCAACTCCTTGAAAGAGGGTTGTTATTTTTTACAGTTTAAACCGCTGAACTCCACCTGGAGCCACTTTAACGGTACCCTGCGTGTTGAACGCCACCAGAGCGGGGTCACCGCCAGTGGGGACCTCTATTATCATCCCAAATTTTACTTCAAGAAATCAAGGCTGGTCAAAAACCAGGACCCCAGTCCGCGCTGTGGCATTCCGATCTTCAAACGCAACAAATACCGCTATTATCTGAGCATTAACAAGATCCTCGAAGGAATCACCTTCGGCAACAGTTTCAAGTTGGGTTTCGATCTCTATAAATATGATCCCACCAACCACAGTTGGGGCCCTAAAATTGTCCGTAAAGCCAAAATGGTTTTTGAAACACCGCCCGACAACTATCCCGCTGATGCCAAGTACCTTGAAGGCGACCTCAGGGATGAAAATGGTAATCGCCTTGGCCGGATAACCATGGGCTGGGTGTCCAAATACCTGCGTAAAGCCACCGTAGAAGTCGACCGCTATAAAGCCTCCCCTCAACCGGCAGACAATGGCACCGACGTCAGCTGGCGCAGCGTCTTTAAAACTGTAAAGTGGGACATGAACGCTTATGAAAGCGACCCCAACGTCAAGGAACCCAACGGAGAATCCTGGTCCAACGCTGAATTACATAAAAAAATGATCCAGCGTCGGGATAGAAGGGATCTCGACAGTCGCTGGCGGTATCACCTGCTGTGTGTACGCAGACTGGATGCCACAAGCCGAGGCATCATGTTTGATGCCTTTGCCACAGATTCCAACAATATCCCCCGGGAAGGCGCCGCCATCGCCTCTCATTGGAAAATCCCTAATGATGAAAAATGGGGCGATGTGCGAAATCGTTTATTCGGCGACACCCCAACAGCATATTTCCGGACCGCAGTCCATGAAATCGGCCATGCCATGGGCCTATACCACAACGCGCTGGACGAAGGCTTCATGAATACAACCGGCGTCATTGCGGACTCACCGGGAACCTTCCCCCATAATATTCAATGGTCTTTCAACGGCAAAGATGAAAAATGGCTGAAACATGCGCCAGACCCCTGGGTCCGTCCGGGAATGGTTCCCTTTGAAGTCGCCCGCAATGTACAGGTCATCAGTCCCGAAGATGAAGCTGTCATCCTGGAAACCCTCACAGTTGACGTCAGCCCCCTGGCAAAAACGGTCCCCCTTGGGGCCCCTGTCCGGGTACGTCTCAAAGTCAACAACCCGACAGATCACGCCATTCCTTTTCCCGAGTCCATCAGTCTGAGTTCTGGCATTGTCAGTGGACGTGTTCGCGACCCTTCTGGTGCGGAAAGAAGCTATCGCAGCTTGGTCATCTGTGCCGACCAGGACAAGTTGATCGATATCCAACCCCATGAAACCATTTCCCGTGACATGACCCTTCTCCGGGGCAATGAAGGCGCCCTGTTCCAGGTCGCCGGAGCTCATGAAATTCATGTTGACCTTGCCTGGGAAATCGACAATATGCCGGTCAAACTTGAGGCAACCACACGGGTCATGGTCTCCCCCGCCCTTGATCAGGCACATGCGGAAGCGGCAATGGAGGTTCTGGCCTGTCCCGACCTGTTGCTGACCCTTGCTCTCGGCGGCGATCACATAACAGAAGGAATCGCCGCCCTGGATAAAGTACTTAAGAACGAGGTTCTTGCGCCTTATTACAAGATCATCGAGGCCAAGCGTCTGGGTAATCTCAAAGGGCAACGGACGCCAAATTTTGTCAAAGCAGCAAAGCTGATTGATAAAAACACCATAATGACCGGCAACGAAGCAGAGCACCTGCAGGGCGCCCTGTCGAAAGTCGATAAAAAGACTGAGAAAGACCCTGCCATCAGAGACGCAAAAACCATACTTGCCACATGTCTTGTAAAAAAATATGCCAAAGACAGAGCGGCCGAATAACCGCCATACAGTACATCTTTCCCTGACAAAAAGCCCGGGCCCCCTTAATCAGGGCCCGGGCTTTTAACGTGGCTTCGGGACAAGGCCAGAAGCAGCCTAAATTCGGGTCATTTTAAGCCTTAAGGCATTGGTGATCACCGACAGCGACGACAGGCTCATGGCGGCGGCCGCCATCACCGGCGACAGCATGATGCCAAATACCGGGAACAGAATACCGGCGGCCACCGGAATTCCCAGACTGTTATAGACAAAGGCCAGAAACAAATTCTGCTTGATATTTCTCATGGTCGCCTCTGACAGCTTCCTGGCCCGGACAATGCCGTCGAGTTCGCCCCTGACCAGGGTAATGCCCGCACTTTCCATGGCCACATCGGCCCCGGTGCCCATGGCGATACCAACCTCGGCCTGAGCCAGGGCTGGGGCATCATTGACCCCGTCGCCAGCCATGGCAACCACCGCGCCCGCAGCCTGCATCTCCTTGACGATCTCGACCTTACCGGCGGGCAGAACATCGGCCCGGATGTCCTCAATGCCAAGTTTCGCCGCCACCGCGCGGGCGGTGATCTCATTGTCCCCGGTCACCATGACAATATGCAGGCCCTCGGCCCGCAAAGCGTCCAGCGCTGCCTTGGTTGTCGGCTTGATTGGGTCAGCGACCGCTACCAGACCAGCCAGTTGGTGATCAAGAACCACCATCATCACCGTCTTGCCCTCGGCCTGCATCTGCCCCACCTGATCCAGAGGCCCGTCAAGGGAAATCCCCAGCATCGCCATCATTTTGGCATTACCCAGCGCAACGGCCTGCCCGCCGACAAAGCCCTGAACCCCTTTTCCGGTCACGGCCTGGAAATCTTCGGTTTTAGCCAGCTCAAGCCCCTTGTCCCGAGCCCCAGCAACAATTGCCGATGCCAGGGGGTGCTCACTATGGCTTTCAAGACTGGCGGCTGGCGCCAAAACTTCAGCCTCAGAATAACCATTAAGCGGCACCACATCTGTCAGCACAGGCTTGCCCAGGGTCAGGGTTCCGGTTTTATCGACAATCAAAGTGTCGACCTTGGCAAAGACTTCCAGCGCCTCGGCATTCTTGATCAACACACCCAACTGAGCGCCCTTGCCGGTAGCGACCATGATCGACATGGGTGTCGCCAGGCCGACCGCACAGGGACAGGCAATGATCAGGACCGAGACCGCGGCAACGATGCCCATGGCCAGTGCTGGCTCCGGTCCGAAATTATACCAGATCACAAAGGCCAGGACGGCAATGGTAATGACCGCCGGCACAAACCAGCCGGCAATCAGGTCGGCATATTTCTGAATCGGCGCCCGGCTTCTCTGGGCCTCCGCCACCATGGCCACAATCTGGGACAGCAGGGTTTCGGCCCCGACCCGTTCGGCCCGGATGCTCAGACTGCCGGTGCCGTTCAGGGTCGCCCCGGTCACTTTATCACCGGCCGCCTTCTCAACCGGCAGGGATTCACCGGTCAACATGGATTCATCCACCGCCGAGCGGCCCTCCATGACCAGCCCATCAACCGGAACTTTCTCCCCCGGACGCACCCGGACCACATCGCCGACCAGAATATCCTCCAGCGGCACATCTTCTTCTGTGCCATCGGCCAATATCAGCCGGGCGGTTTTCGGGGCCAGGTCCAGCAGGGCCCGGATGGCACTGCCGGTTTTTTCCCGGGCGCGCAGCTCCAGAACCTGCCCGAGCAGCACCAGCACGATGATCACCGCTGTCGCCTCAAAATAAACCGGCACAGCGCCATTGGCCAACCTGACCGCCTCTGGAAACAGGTCCGGGGCAAACAGAGCCACCACACTGTAAAGATAGGCAATACCGGTGCCGATGCCGATCAAGGTCCACATGTTGGGATTCATAGTCAAAATGGATTTCCACCCCCGCCCGAAGATGGGCGCACCACACCAGAAAACCACCAGGGTCGTCAGCAGGAACTGGACCATTGTCGACATGCCAGCATCAACAGCCTCGGCGAAAGACGGGACCAAATGACCGCCCATCTCAAGAATAAATACCGGAACCGCCGCGGCTAGGCCAATCCATAAGCGCCGGGTAAAATCCACCAGCTCCGGGTTAGGACCTTCATCGCCCGAGGGAATGCCCATGGGCTCCAGGGCCATGCCACATTTCGGGCAGTCGGTAAAATGATCCTCAATGATTTCCGGATGCATGGGGCAGGTATATTGGGTGCCCTCGGGCATAGGTTCTGGCTCCGAACGACCCCCAAGATAAGCCGCCGGCTCAGCCCTGAATTTATCGGCACAACGGGCGGAACAGAAATAAAAGGTCTCGCCATTGTGCCGGGTAGTATATTTGGCCGAGGCCCGATCCACCAGCATGCCGCAGACAGGATCAACGGCCGAAATATAGTCTTCCGGGGCGTGAGTGAATTTACTCTCACAGCCACTGCTGCAGAAATGATAGTCATGACCGGCATGATTCTGATGATATTTTGCGGTTTCCGGGCTGACTGTCATGGCACAGACCGGGTCCAGCATAACCTGATTTTCGGCAGGCAGGGGCAACGTTTTTTGCATGAGATGGCTCTCCTCTTTTTGTATAAGACAAATTACTATTCCCCCCGACAGTACACCAGCGACGGGAATTGGCTGTTACAAGACCTCTGGAAAGACTTACAGAATTTACAGTTTATCGATCGAATGTCTAAGCTTGGTGCTTTTCAGGCCCCTGAAATGACTAGGGCTGAGGCCGGTGACCGATTTGAACTGACTGCTCAGATGAGGCAGGCTGCTATAGCCTAATTGGAAAGAAATCTCAGTCAGGCTTAATTCATCATAGACCAGAAGTTCTTTGACCTTTTCGATCTTCTGCTGGATATAATATCTTTCGATGGTCAGACCTTCGACGGCGGAAAACAGGGTGCTGAGGTAATTATATTCATAGGCAATATGCTGGGTTAGATAGTCAGATAGCTTTTGATGAACCAGACCTTCCTGGTTCTGGGCCTGGACCAGTTCAATGATCTTCTGCTTGATGGCTTCGATCAAACGGCTCTTGCGGTCACTGATCAGGTCAAAACCCAGGGGTTCAATCCGGTCCCGTATCCTGTCCAATTGAGGGGGGCTGATGGTTTGGTCGCCAAAATCAACCTCGCCCAGGATCACGGCCCTCTGAGGAAGGCCTAGATCCTCCAGCGCATCGGCCACCACCATCACGCATCTGTTGCACACCATATTCTTAATATAAACCTTCATGGTCAAAACATGCTTACTTCATCGCCTTTTGTCAAGAAAATCACTTCACCCCTATCGGGACAGACGCGGTTTTTCCAGTAACCAATAAAGCACGTTATCGCGGAAAGTTTTGCTTTTGGTTAGCCCCAGGTGATCGTTGGGCAGAAATAATACCTGTTCAAATTTCAGGGGGCTGCGCAGCCGGGGCTGCCATTCTCCGCCGGTGCGTTCGTCCAGAAGACTGCTCTGGCGCAGGACGACACCATCTCCCGGTTCCTTTGAAAGGATTTTAACTTTGCCGGTTTTTGACTCAATCGTCAGGGTGGCTGGTGTCGGCTCTGCATCGCCGCTGACCAAAAACAATTCCAGACTTTCCGGCGGGTTTCCCGGCCGGTCAAGAGCCGCATGGAACAATGTTGCCCGCTTCAGCAGACGGCTCTGAAGACGGCGGGCATAAGCCAGCCTGAGCAAAGGATCATCCACATCCGGCATCAGGGTAGCCAAAATATCATCCTGTTCCGGGGAGCCCAGCCCCCAATGCATTTTCTGCCATAAATCAGGATCATAGATATCCGCAACGGGCCGGGACGTGTCCTGATTCCAGAACACCCGTTGGTGACGGTTGCGCGGCATTAACTGATAGAGGGACGGATAGGTTCCCAGCAAGGCGGCGGGATAAAAGGGCAAAACCGGACGACCGATATGCTGACCATTAATCAGATGATCCAGCGCCTCTATGGAGCCGGCATTGGGTGGGGCAATGATGATCACCCGCTCGACATATTTCGCCCCTTCCCAGGTCAGTTCCGGCGGGGCCTCCTCCGTCAGTTCCTGAGAACCATAACGTAAAAAATATCGGGTCAGCAAGGCCCCCATGGAATGGGCGGCAATGTCAAACTTCACATCTGAATTTTCGATGCCATAAATTTCTTTATGCTGTCTCTGGATCTCTACCCGTTTTTTAACAATGAACTCATGCAGGCGTTTGGCATTGGCCGCATTATCCAACCGCCAATCATAATCAAACTGAAAGCAGGTAAAATGATTGCTGCCATAATCAATCTGGCCCATCAGCCCCAGGCTTTCATCCCGGTAACCACCGGCCCCCAGAGTAGACAGAATATTGGCATAAGCCTGCAACTGCACAGGAATACCCAGAATGCGAAATTTAATCCGATCCAATACACCATCTGGCTCAATTTGCCCCTTCTCCACTGGCAACTGGTCGCCGTCTGTCGGAATCGGCAGGGCCAGAAGCCGCAGATCATCCGGATTATTCGGATTGGCAAATTTAACATCAAACGCCCCCCAGAGAACCGTGCCACTTTGACGGTCAACAAGCTTACTGCCCAGAATACCGGGAATGATGATGATGGGGTTGCGGTCCGGGGCCTGATGCTTAGCCGCGGGAGAATAAATCAAGGCCAGTTCAGGGTCCTTCGATGAGGAACAAGCCACCAGTGATAAACTTATTAGCATAACGACCAGGGCTTTACGATAACAGGCAAACCCTTTTTGCATAACGGATATCACTGGATTCATGGTCCTTCTCCCTGTGGCGGGGCATGGTAATTGGACTTTATTCACTGTCCGGGCTTGTCGTAATCCGAAGGTCTTTCGGGTCAATGGCCAGATCATTGACACTGGCATAGCGCCGGGCCATCAATCCATCGTCGTTGAATTCCCACTGCTCATTGCCGTAAGAACGAAACCATTGTCCGGTTTCGGCATGCATCCATTCATATTCAAAGCGTACAGAAATGCGATTGCCCTGGAAAGCCCAAAGTTCCTTCTCTAGCTTATAATGTAGTTCCCGGCTCCATTTTCCGGTAAGAAATTTCTTGATCGCAGGCCGGCCCTGAAGAAAGGTATTACGGTTGCGCCACTGAGAATTTTCGGAATAGGCCAGGGAAACTTTTTCAGGATTCCGACTGTTCCAACCATCCTCGGCCAACTGGACTTTCTTACGGGCAGTTTCAGCGGTGAAAGGTGGGGTGATTATCTGGGCCATTGGTTATCTTTCCTGATGTAAATTTGGCATTAAAGATTCTAAATTTCTTCAACTGATAAAAAGGGAGGAGGAAGCCCGCGCTAAGGGAGGGGAGAAAACACGGACCTCCTCCAGAGGACGGCAGCCAGGGGAAGCTGCCATTGGGATTTCTTGTGCTGATAATCCTGATACTGGAATAGCCACTGGAGGACGCCCCATAGGCGCACTATAGAAATAAAGCGTTTCTTCTATGCTGTAGGCCACGTGTCTCTCCTGCATGTTGATATTTCAATTCGTACCGTTCTGTTAACTTAGATATCCCATAAGAGTACCGATCTGTCAAGTTATAATCTTTGCCTTGGGGAATATTTTGGCCGGATACAGAAATATATTGAGAAACTGGGCCTTTTCTGGCAGGATAACCTTACTGATCAGTAAATTAAGGAAATCTGTCATGCGGCCCTCGAAACGCGATGAATTGGTCCAAAAAGCTTTAACCGTCTTTTACCGCAATGGTTTTCATGCCACAGGCATGGATATGCTGGTGGTCGAGACCGGCATATCCAAAACCTCCATGTACAAACATTTCCGCACCAAAGAGGACTTGATCCTGGCCACGCTTCGTCTGCGTGATGATCAGTTTCGCACTTGGTTGTTCCGCCGCATGGAAGAACTGGGATCGACCCCGCGAGGTCAGTTGATCGCCATGTTTGATGCCCTGAAAGAATGGTTTGCCCTCGACGGTTATCGCGGCTGCATGTTCATCAAGGCATCTGCGGAATATCAGGACCCGAAGGACCCGATCTATGCCCAGTCGGCGGAACATAAACACTTATTGTTTGACTATGTCTGCGACCTAGCCAAACAGGCCGGAGCTGCCAAACCAGAGACCCTGGCCCGCCGTCTTCTCATCCTGAAAGAAGGGGCCATTGTCACCGCCCACCTCGACCACGGGAGCAACCCGGCCATGGATGCCAAGGCCGTGGCAAAATCCCTGTTGGTTCAGGCGTTGGGCACCTGACAGCGGCCCTCTTCGGCCCAGAAACTGAAGATTCATTGAAATGTGCTTGACGCCGGACTGATTTCTTTCATCTTATGTTGTTGGACTTCAAAGATGGACAGGCCCCGTTCAGACAGGCCGTTGGGCAGAAAGCGGAACAGCCCGTTAATGCCGGTAAAACCACCGTCCCGGATCAGGAGGGAGGATAAATTATCCCCCTTTCCCGCCTGTTGCTGCAACAGGGCGGCAATCAAAAAGGCATCATAACCAAGCTCAACAATCCGGGGCGGACGATGGCCCATATGGGCCTGAAAACTCTCCTGGAAGTGCCGATCCCTGTGGCGGGATGGAGAGGAGAACCATCCCTGCCGCAGGGACGGCTCCCGACCCAACAAAGGGTCATCCCACAGCCCCGTTCCCAACAAGCGGACAACCCCGGGGTCTATATCATAATGGGTAAGGAAGGACACCAGCGTGATGAGCAAGGTGCCGCCCTCGGGGATAAATACCGCATCGCCCTCTTCTCCAATGTCTGAACGGGCCAATTGCATAGCGGCGGCCTCCAGTTGGTCAAATTGATCAGAATAAGAGATAATTTCAATAATTTCCCCGCCGTTTTGAACGACAGCATCCCGAAAACTTTCCGCAACGAGGGCGCCGTAACTGCCTTCCGGGATCAAGGCGGCAAAACGCATGATATTTTGTTCTATGGCAAATTTTACAATCCGCGCCACCTGTTGTTCCGGTGAAAAGTTTAACAAATATACCCCATCATCAACAGCATGTCGGTTGGCGGAAAAGCCGATCAGGGGGATATTCACGCCCCGTGACACGGGCGAAGCCGCGGCAATGGTATAATCAAAAACTGGCCCCAGGATAACGTCTGCCCCGCGCAATATCACATCAACCGCCGCCGTTTCCGCCCCCTCTCTTGTCCCCTGACTGTCAGAAATCAGCAGGCTTGTGGTTTCATCCCCCATATCAAAAAGCGCCAGAATGATCGCATTGAGAAAATCCTGGCCCAGATCAGAAAATTCGCCGGTCAGCGGCAATACCACGCCGACTTGAAACCTATCGTCCTGGGCTTTTTGAAGAAGAGAAAGATTGCGACCGGTACCATAAACAAAATCCGGGCTTGCCCCCCTGTCATCCCGGAGACGCACAACGGGAGCAGTGGACAGCCGAACACTGGCCGACCGGGGCGTTATTTCGTCAAGTTCCCTTGTTTCACCCCCTCCCCGCGCACTGTCAATCCTATCCTCTGCCATCAAGTCATCGGTCCAAAGGATACCGAGCAGCAATAGAGCACAAGCGACCATCCGGCAGGCTAAATTCTGCCATATATTTTCCGGGTTATGACCAAAAAAAGGTATCATCTTCACACCACTTTACATCCCAAGGATACACGCGTTGACCCCACAGACCTGATGGCCAGTCCCTTAGGGACGTTCAGACGTGCCCTTGTCCGATTGTTCATCCTCAATCTGGCGTTGACTGCGCAACAGCCCCAGATTTCTCCAAGCCTTTTCATGGAACCAGTAGGAGGTTTCCATGGCCTGGGTCAGAAAACTTTCCGCTTTATAATAATCGCCTTTCAGGAACGCGATATATCCCACATTATTCATGCCATTGGCCGGAACATCTTGTGCCGACAGGGACATGGCCTGCTGATAGCGACCAGCCGTGGCCAAAGCCAGTTGCAGGTTCAGGCTGGCGGTGGTATTTTCGGGGTCCAGCTGAATAGCCTGGATCAGGTCGATAATGGCCCCGTCCGTATTTTTCTGCAACAGGCGGGAAAAACCCCGGTTATTGAACAAGATTGATGAATTTTGTTCAAGGGCAATGGCCTGGCCGTAACTGAATTCTGATTTCTGCCAGTCCTGATTTCGGTCATAATAATACCCCAAGCCATTCCAGGCCCGCCATAACGTGGGGTCCAATTCCATGGCTTCCTTCAGGGCGATCTCCGCCTCATCTGCCTTGCCAGTGGTCAGAAGCGCGAGGCCATAGCCCTGCAATGCTCTGGCCTTGACACCCTGTTCGTTCACCAATTTTTTAAAAGACACCCGCGCCATCTCCATATTCCCCTGAGAGAATTGCATTTCAGCCACCAGAAGCCTCGCCTGGACATGGCCTGGATACTTCAGAAAAACCTTCTCCAGCAGCCGTTTTGCCGACTCGTATTTCTTATGGGCAAGCGCCTGTTCCGCAAGGTCCAGATATTGATCATAATAGGCCACAGGAACCGCCTCTTCCAAGGGGGCCTGTGCTATGGGCCGAGCAGTGGAACAGGCCACCAGAGAACTGACACACAAACTCATGACTAAAATTTTACATCCATGTTTTCCCAGCATTGTCATTGCTTCCTTCTGTAGTGGTTGATTAATTCGGCATCATAGGCCAACAGGTCGCCGCCAATTTCCAGGCGAATATCCGCAGTCTGCCCCTGAACTTCTTCCATATGAATGGCAATCGGCAACTGTGACACCAACTGCCGGACGTCTTCTTCCCAGCCTGCCTGATAAAAAATCCGGGATGTCATATGGGAATAATGGTCGGCATTCGTCAGCCGCTGGACGGGTATGTCCCGGCTCATGATATATTTCTGCATCCGGGCAGCCATGCCCCTGCGACCTGCCCCATTGGATATTTCCACCACCGGCGCAGCACGGGGGGCCGTTTTTTCAGGTGGCCTGGACACAAAGACAATATTATTCTGGGGCGTAAAGCTTATTGCTGTGACAGAAACTTCTGATTTTTTTGCCCTCTGTGTAGCCTTTTCTGCTCTGGCGGATTGAGCCACTCCAGAGATATAATCCGCATAGCTTTCCTGTTGTGACGTGAGGCTAAGCTGATACCCGACAGAGCGTTTCTTCACCGCCAGGGCCACAACTTTTGTCGCTGGCTTAATTTTAATTTCAGTCTTTGGCTCAGTCTCTGCTTTTACCGCCTCCATTTGAGCCTGTTGTGTCTTAGGGGCCTGGGTCGTTAGTTCTTGAACTCTTGATGTTACTTTCACCACCGCATACTGACGAGGTTGCTCCGGAATCCAATTAGGTTGTTCATCCCCTTCTTCTTTGGCCATTTTGGGCAGGCCTTTTACCGTCGGGGCCTTGGCCCGTTGTGTCTCTAGTTTCCATTCCGCTATCATCAGGTTATGCTGGACATAAATATCCGATGAATCAACCCGGTAGGCTTTACGGAAATATTCCACCGCGATCACCGGTTTATTCTGTAACAGATGAGAATATCCTAGATTATTTAACGTTGCACTAGACTGGGGGTCCAACGCCAGCGCACGGTAATAATAAGTCTGGGCCAGATCAAACCGTTGCAAATGATCATAAACACTGCCCAGCCCATTCAGGGTCCGGACGACCTGGGGGTTCCTGCTATGGGCGGCCTTGAAAAATCTCAATGCCCGGATCATGTCATTATTCCTGAAAGCAATTTTGCCTTGCTCATAAAGTTGATCCGTAGCGATATTCTGGTCCATATCCGGACTTGTGGTGATACCCTTGACATCTATATGCGGGGCCTGACAGCCGCTCAGGATATAGGCTACCCCGCTTAAGATTATTGTATAGGACCTGTTGGGTTTTTTCATGTTACATCCTTTGAGTCACTGCCCCGCCCCCGCCTTCAAAGCCGGGGTGATATTGCGAATGATATTGATCATGCCCGGCAGCATGATCACCGTGATCATCGTCGGCAAAATAAACCCCACCAGGGGGATGGAAAGCAATACCGGCAGCATATGGGCTTTTTCCTCGGCTTTTTGCATGCGTTTCAGGCGCAACTCGCTGGAATAAACCCGCAAAGACCCAGAGATGCTGGACCCCAGCCTTTCGGTTTGGATCAGTAGCGTCACCAGAGACTGAACCTCCTGAACCCCGGTCCGGTCCGCCAGATTACGCAGGGCATCTTCCCGGCTTCTGCCGGCCCTAAGCTCAAGAGCCACCATTGCCAGCTCAGAGGACAGGACCGGATGGGCCTTGCCAATCTGGGTACCGACCCGGGTAATCGCCGCATCTAGGCCAAGCCCGGCCTCGACACAGACCACAAATAAATCCAGAGTATCAGGAAAACTTTCCAGGATCTGCCTCTGCCTGTTAAAGGTCCGATACCGCAACCAGTAATAGGGAGAATACATGCCGACCAGTCCCAGAAAGAACATTATATAGGTCAGAGTGCTCACTTCCACACTGCGGGACAGAAAGGGCGAGATCAGCAGAAAGGTCATCGGCAGAGCAATGGCCAGAAAAATGCGTAGAATATAATAGATCTGGCCAGCCGCAGAATGGGTAAAGCCCGCCTGGATCATTTTCAGTTTCAATCTGGAAATATCTTCTGCACTGCGCGGAAAGCCCCGCTTCTGAAGTTCGGCAATAAAGTTGTTCCAGAAATATGTCTGATGATCCTCCATCAGGGAGAAACTATCGGTATGCGCAATATGCTGCTTGGCCAGGGGGTTCAGCCGTTTTTTCAGGGACGGCTTTCTGCTGAGAATATTCGCCAGGGTGAAACAGACCATAACGGTGACCAAAAACACCATGCCTAACACCAGCGTATCGCCGTTATTCTCGAAAACTTCTGCCAGTTCGGCAAACCATTCTTCGTTCATTTTAATCTCTCCCATCAATACCTAAAGTTAACCAGGCGATACATGATGTAATTACCGGTCAAAAACATCCCCAATACAATAAGGACAGATTTGAGAAATAGGGGATCATCCACCACATCGCCATAATAGTCGGGGCTGGATATCATCAGCAGCGTCAGGGCCATGACCGGCAGGACCGCCAACAAAATCGCGGAAATGCGCCCTTCAGAAGACAGGGCCTTGACCTTGCGTTTAAGGCTGTATCTATCGCGGATTATTTTGGATAAGTTTTCCAAGATTTCGGCCAGATTACCGCCGGTTTCATATTGAATACTGATGGAAACCACCATAAACTCAAAGTCCGGCATCTCCACCCGGTCAGACATATTCTCAAGAGCCTCCTGAATATCCAGGCCATAGGTCATTTCATCAACCGCCAGTCCAAATTCTGTGCCAATGGGATCAGGCATTTCCAGGGTCACCAGTTCCATGGCGGCATTGATCGGATGCCCGGCCCGCAAGCTGCGCACGATCACATCAATGGCATTGGGTAACTGTTCATTAAATAACGCTTTTCTCTGGTCCCGGCTTCGCTGTAAAAACACCGTCGGCAACCCAAAACCAATCACCAAAGATATCCCCATAACAACCGGGGTTACCGAGACAAAACTGAGCAGGCTCTTGATCGATAAAAAATTAAACAGCATAATGAAGGCACCAACCGAAAGCAGGGTCATCACCATCACGACATTGCGGGTTTTGAACTCAAGACCGGACTGGGTGATCAACTTGTCAAGCCAACTGTAAACCCTACCGATACCCCCAATGGCCGCGATCCAGGCAGAGGGGGTTTCCCGCCTCAGGGTCTCATAGACCTTCAGGTTGTCTTTTTGTTTTGAGAGCAGTGACAAACGGCGGTTTATGGCCTTGCGCTCAGCAGTGACCCCGAAGACAACATGATAGATAATCTCAACAATCAACAGGGTCGCCAAGAAAACCGCGCCATAAAACAAGATCAAAGTATTGACAATCATGGCTCAACTCCCCTTTTCATCGACGTGTCTGAAAACACGGTTCGGGTCAAAAATATCCTGAGGATAGGTCAGCCCCCGGGCGGCGAACTCTTCGACAAACCGAGGCCGGATGCCCGTGGCCACCAGATGGCCGATGACATTTCCCTGACTATCTATTGATTGCCGCTTGTAGCGGAAAATATCCTGAATCGTGATGATGTCCGCTTCCATGCCCGTGATTTCACTCAGGGTCATCAGCCGGCGACGGCCATCTGCCAGACGCTGGACCTGGATAATCACATTAATCGCCGAGGCAATCTGGCTGCGGACGGAAGTCTGGGAAATATCCATATTATTCATGCACACCATTTGTTCAATCCGCGACATGGCATCCCGGCAACTGTTGGCATGAACCGTTGTCATGGATCCTTCATGGCCGGTATTCATGGCCTGAAGCATATCAAAGGCCTCTCCGCCCCGGACTTCGCCGATGATGATCCGGTCCGGGCGCATGCGCAGGGCATTCTTGACCAAGTCTCTCTGGGTCACTTCACCTTTATTTTCAATATTCTCTGGCCGGGTTTCCAGGCGACCCACATGTTCCTGCTGCAACTGAAGTTCGGCCGAATCCTCGATGGTGATGATCCGTTCTCTCTCATCAATCGCCGCCGACATGGCATTGAGCAGCGTGGTCTTGCCACTACCCGTGCCGCCGGAGATCACAATATTCCGCCGGCTCCTGACCACATTCTGCAACAGAATAACCACATCAGCCGGGATGGTATTCAGCTCCACCAGTTTATCCATATCAATGGGGATTTTAGAAAATTTACGGATCGACAGCAGCGCTCCATCCACCGCCAGCGGCGGAATGATGGCGTTGACGCGGGAGCCATCCTCAAGCCGGGCATCGACCATCGGCATGGATTCATCAACCCGCCGACCGACCTTGGCAACGATTTTATTGATAATCCGGGTCAGGTGACGATCATCCTTGAACCGGACCTGGGTCTTTTCCAAGAGACCTTTGCGTTCAACAAACACCTGCTTATAGCCATTAACCAGAATATCCGTCACCGTATGATCTTTCAGCAGAGGCTCAAGCGGCCCCAGTCCCAAAAGCTCATCCTGAATATCTTTAATCAGCTGATTTCTCTCGTCACTATTGAGGACCTTTTTCTCCTCAATCAGCAGATCTCGGATGATTTCTGCCACTTCCGCCTTCAAAATTTCTTTCGGCATCTTATCCATGGCAGCTAGGTTGATCATATCCAGAAGACGGCCATGCAACATGACCTTCAGCTCAATATATTCCGGGCTGTAAAATACTGAAGCCGTATTATTCTCCGGGTTCATACCAGCATCATTGACAGCGGTGGGGCTATCACTACCCGTCTTATTTTTTGATGTTTTCTTATTTCTTTGTAAAAACATTACCAAATCCTATTCGTTTCAAGAAAGAGGGAGAAGACCCGGTCAGGTGACCCTTCATTTCTTCATCTGTTAATTCACCAACAACCTGAATGATCAAGTCACGGATGCTCTTATCCACCTTTGATTTTGAAACAATTTTCACCAGGGGGACCCCCTTATTTTCCGCATTGCAGACCAGCTTGTAATCATTCGGGACTTTGTGGTCGATGGGGCGACCGAGAACATTTTCCACATCACTGATGCTAAATATCTTCTCGGTTTTTTCGGTAAAACGGTTAACGACCACCTTCACCGGAATATCGCCCAAACCCTGAGCTTGCAGCGTATCCAGCTGCCGCTTGGCCTGACTGATGGCGGAAATACTGATCTCGGTTACCAGAATAATCATATCCGAATATTCCAGAACCTTAGCCGACCACGGTGTCCAGACACCGGGCAAATCGACGATGGTAAATTTATTATCCTGACGCAAAATCTTCAGTATACGCAGCATGGTTTCATCGGAGATAACGTCCATCGGCACCACATCGCGGGGAATAGTCAGCACCTTTAAGCCAGTGCCGTCATGCTTGTTAAACAGCCCCGTCAACAGGGTCCCGTCCATGCGCTCCCGTGCCGCCAATATATCCATCAGGCCATCATCATTCTGCATGTCCAGATAGAGCCCGGCAGTACCAAACTGGATATCAAGATCCAGCAGGCTGACACCCATGCCATGGGGGCCTAGTTGTTTGGACAGGAAACATCCGGCCTGCACCGCCAGCGTCGTCGCCCCGACGCCGCCGCCGCCTTTGATGAAGGAGATCACCTTGCCCTTGGCCGCCGGTGCCCCATGTCGGTCCTGTTTTTCACTGGCCCGTTTCAGAACCATCAGGATATCCGTTTCGGTAAACGGCTGGGTCAGGACATCAACGACCCCCATATACATGAGCTCTCGCGCCACATTCAAGGTCACGTCCCGTGCCGTCACAATCACCGGGATATCCCTGAAATCCTTATCCAGCAGAATCTGTAAATCCTGCAGGTCATCATCGAGGTTGACATCCAGCTCCACCAGCAGCACATCCACGAAACCTTTTTGATGAAATTCCTGGGGGACAGAAGACACATCCTCAATCCGGGTGATCAACTGCTTAAACGAAATGCCGCGACAGCTGTCCAGAAAACTCTGTTCAGAATTTTTGGTCATGAACAAGGCGGCTAACGTCAGCGAAATAGCCCTATCGTCCGAATAGAAATCTTTCTTTGTCGGCAGATACATCAAATTCATCATTGTCTCCTCATTCATAAAAAATACTAATTCCTAAAATCTTCTCCGGTTAGGGTTGCCTTCAGTTCCGGCATGGTCAGGGTTGCTAACGTCTGCAGTCCGGGGAACAGAAAGTTGAACTGCATATTTTCCAGCCGCACCGTCACATTGGGAGAAATGTCTGAGCCGTAAGGGTTGCCAGCAAAACCAAAACCGATATGATGATATTCAACCACCAGATTTTCCGCCTGTATTAACGGGGACACGCCTTGCATACGGGTGAGAATTCTATCGAAGCTGGCCTGGTCAAAGCCATAGCCATTGCAATTGCCGCCCGATTTACAGATCACTGGCTGGCCGCCGTTGATCACCGCTACCGGTACCGGAAGGCCATTGCCCCCTGCGGCCGCCAATCCATCAAAATCCTGCAATCCCACCGCCACCATGTCGGAAACGATGGCCATGCGCACCCCAAGCTCGGTGGCTTTAGCAGCCTTGTTCCAGTCAAAAAACAGGCGGCCAAAATCAATGATGCCAAACATTATCCAGAGGAACAGCGCCACCACCATGGCAAATTCCACCGCCGCTGCCCCCCGGGTATTCCGGTTCAGCCTGATCCAAATATGGGTTGGTTTTTTTCTCATATCGCCATCCACGCCATATTGGTTGAGGTGACAAAGGACAGCGGGGGACCACTAAATGCAATCACGCCAAACAACAGGGTAAAGGGCACCGTCGCGGTCACGGTGAGGCTTGGAATATAGGCAATCGACGTATAACGACCTTCATACTGCCCAGTATTTTCAATACAGGTGATCGTGATCATGATCGTACTGGGGTCGGTCCAGTAAGACAGAAGATAATCACCCACCGCCGGCGCATTTATCGAACCGGACAGGGCCAGATTCTTGGCTATGGTAATGTCTTGGGCGTTATTGACCGCCCCGCCCGCGGCATCACAAGTGACCTCGACCCGGGTCAGATAGCGGCTGGCATCGCGCACACTTTTACTGGCAGCGTGATAGTCCATCATCAGACGACCAAAGTCGATCACCACCGCCAGAAATATGATCATCAGCGGCAAAATCATGGCAAATTCCACTGCAGCAGATCCCAGTTTATTCTTCAGAGATCCCCCAATCCAGTATTTTACTTTAGCAAATATCATGTTATGGGTTACTCATACAATTGTGTTACATATTTGACGACAGTTTCAATGGACTGCCCTTCCGTTGTCTCCCCGATGATTTCTCCGTAAAGATAGTTATTGCCGCCACTGGAGCCGATGGGTTCAGTCAGGAAGATATCGACCCATTTATCCACTACAAGGTTCGGCGTCTGGCCCTGAACATTACTGGCAATGCAATCGACCACCGCCAGGGATATCACCCGGCGGTCAGGTCCGGGGGCCGGGAATGCCGTATTACATTGTGGGTTTGCATCTTCCCCCAGTGGCATGTGAGGCGTCCCCATCGGATAATCTCCTAATTCCCATTGATATACCTGATACCGAGACAACCGATCCGGTCCCATCACCCCGAAGATACCTCTCACAGTTACGATGTCCGGAACGCTATGATTAACCGCCATATAGCTGTCGATGTCCCAATAACCGGTGCCGATGCGGGTTGAAGAACCAACGGTGCAGTCCCCATTTCCGTCAGACAGAGGGTAATAGGCGCAATTATCCCGAGGGAAACCCATGACCTCAGCAATCGGGGTATCCGGGTCTTCCGGTCCGTCAAATGGATTGGCCGGCTGGGTCCAGCCATTGCCGCCATTAGGATTATAACTGCATTGTGGTCCGGGTTTGATAAAGCCTTTAACCGTATTCCGGGCCGGTGTATATTGAGAATCATTGCTCAGGCCACCGGTAGCCCCTTCATAAATATCAAACCGCACATTGAACCCTTGCGCCACGGCAGTCGACTCCCCCGGTTTGCTGCCTAGGCCGCCGTCTTTGCTGAAACAAATGGCATAGGGATTGATTCTGCCCATGGCATCTCGAATGTCATTGGTGCTGAGGTTATGCCCGTTAAGAGCCAACAGACCGAAATTTCCTGGCGCCCAGGCCGAATTGGCACCAGCAGATTTCAGGATGATGCCCTTGCCTTGATAAAAACTGGGCACGAAACTCCCTGGTTCATCAGGATTGCAGATCATGATCGGCGGCACACTGCAGATCGCTTCCCCAAGACCGGCAACCGCCCGGGCCCCGGCAGACGCATCCGGATTGGCATTGATCATCATGGCGAAAGTATAATTAACGGTCCGGGGTGCCACATTCACTTCGATAAAGTCAGCATCAGCATCGGCATCAGGGTCCGCCAAATCAACCACTATCCTGGGATTAAGGCCGCTCAGAAATACGATATCCGCCGTTTCAATCACCACATTGGCACCGTCCGGGTCATTGTCACTGGCAAAAGCCTGAACATTATTAACCAATGCGCCCATGGCGGAGAACCGCGCCCGGTCGATCGCCCCTGGTTTATTATCCAGCTGGCTGGCCCCGGCCAGCGCCGACGCATCCGCGGCATGCTGCAATTGGGTCGCCATATTCAGGTAGCCCCCGACCTCTACCGCCATGGCGACCGCAGCCGCCAATAATGACAGGCAAATGGCAATGATGACCGCGATGGCCCCTTGTTGGTCCCGGCAGAATCTTTTTCGATATTGAATAGGTATGTATCTCTTCATCACTGTCATCCATTAATTAGATTTTCCTGATCCCCCTCCTGACCTCCTCAATTTCAATGTTACCGGTGGAATGACCTTCCCTTCTTTGTAGCGTTTAAGGGCCAGGGCCATTCTGTCCCCGGACGTGGTACCCTCTACCTGAACCACCGGGGGATCAGGGTTAATGATCTGGACCGCCAGATTCTGGTGAACGGAATCCCTGAAACCGTTCACTGAAGCGGGCGTCTCACAGCCCCACAGGCCAAGTCCCGCAATCAACGTTATCAACATCTGTTTCGTATACATAAGTCACCTCATTCAATTATATGGCCATAGTCACCTTCGATACCCCCGGCTTCCCTAGCCTTCATCATGGCTCGGGGGTTCATGGCGGGGCCCCCGTTAGACTGATCGTTTTCCAGCTTACCCATCAGAAAAAACTCAAAATCATTAGGGGGTATAAAGCCATCCGCAGGTGTACGAATCTGCCCGGCCATGGCCGGTTGAACCAGATGCGGCGTGACTACGATCACAAGTTCCGTTTCATTCTTTTCATAGCGGCTGTTGCGAAATAACGCCCCGATGATCGGCATATCGCCCAGAATGGGAAATTGGCGGATGGTATCCTGAAAATCGCTCTTGATCAGACCGGCGATGGCAAAGGATTGCCCGTCCCGAAGCTCGACCGTGGTCTTGGCCCGCCTTGTCGCCAGACCGGGAATGTTAAAGCCGGATATGGTGACCGATGAATTACGGTCAATATTGCTGACCTCGGGGCTGACCACAAGATTGATCAAGCCATTGTCCAGAACCGTCGGCGTGAAGGCCAGGGCAATACCGAACTGTTTGAATTCAACTGTGATGGTCACCTGACCGTCGGAGCCGCCGGCACGGGCGACAGGAACCGGGAATTCACCACCGGCCAGAAAACTTGCCGTATCGCCGGACATGGCCACCAAATTAGGCTCCGCCAGGGTCTTGACCAGCCCCCTCTGCTCCAGGTTATCAAACAGGATGTTAAAATCAGTATCCCCAATACCAAAATTAATATCACCTATACCAAAATTTCCGGTGTCAATGGACCCATTTATTACAATATCACCTGACCCCAGCAGGAAATCACTGCCAATGGCGGTCAGGTTAAAGCCTAGTTGTTTAATGGTCGAGCGCTGGACTTCGGCAAAGCGCACTTCCAGCAGAACCTGCTGACTGCCGGTGACGGACATCAGGTTTGTCACCAGACCCGGCGCATAACGTTCTGCCACGGCCAGGGCCTTGGACAAATGTCCGGCACTGCTGACTGCCCCGCTGAGCAGGATCGCACCATTGGCCGGCCTGACCTCGAACTTCTCCCCCGGCATCAGTTCATACAGGCGACTCTTAAGCCCTTCCAGGTCAAGGGAGACAACCAGATCCAGCACAGCAATCAGGCGTTTTTTCGGCCCATAGACCGTCAGGCTGGTCGAACCGGTTTTCTTACCAATAATATAGATGGATTTGTTGGTCAGCGGCAGAATATCCGCTACTTCAGGGTTTCCGACCAGGACATCCTTGTAAGGCACATCCAGATTCAGTATTTGGGATTTATCAACGATTACCACCAGTTCGCCGGCATGTTTGTCAAAATCCTTTGCCGTCACGACCATGGTCTGGGCCGAAAGGCTGTTGACCATCAGGCTGGTAAAAACCAGGGCCACAAGATAGACAAAAGCGGTATGATACACAAAAGTACATAGGGTATCCTTCACTTGACCTTTCATCTTTTAGTCTCCTCTTAAATAATTTCGGTTTACATTATTTCCTTACGCCCAGAGTTTGAGGGAATGGGGTCCCAATCCCCCCAGTTAGTTGCCAATACCTTCACTCACCCTCCGGTTTCTAATCCGGCAGTAAATTCGTTGGCGGGGTTTTTCCGGTAATGTTGAAATCGGTCACCGGTTGGGTTCTAGATGTGATCAGGTTCGAGTTGTCCAGCCGGGAGATGGTCAATTTTGCCTTTGGCTCAACCTTCAGGCTGGTCTTGCTACCGGACGTCAGGCTACTCCGGTCCTTCAGAACCGTATATTTTTGACTTTGCAGCGCCCGGACCACTTTGACAGAAACCGTGTTTGAAATCCGGCGACGGACAACCCGGCGGCTTTTCTTTTTAACCTTTAACGGACTATTCAATTCACTATATTTCAGGTCACTGACCCGGATGGTCCGTGCTTCGGTGGCCTCCACATTAGTAATTTTCCTGAGCGCAAGAGACAGATAGCCCATCTGTTCCCCAAGGGTCAGTTTCTGTGACTGGCGGGGGGTGGTCTCCAGGGTCACCGCCCGAACCACAGATGGCTCGTCCCGCTGTTCACTGGAATTTTGATCTATCCCCAGAACCTTGACATTCTGCAGCAAAATATCATTGATAAAATCTTTTCTATCCTTGCCGCTCGGACGGGTCAGCAACACATCGACCCGGTCCCCCGGCATGATAAACCCTGCGACCCCTTTAACATCATTGACCCGGATTGTTGTGGCTCTCATGCCATCCGAGATCATGGTCGACAGGCTAATTCTTTCGCCAAATCCTGATACTTTACTGGTGAGCATCGGTTCATTAACTTCAATCGCTGTAAGCGTATAGCGCTCTTCCGAACCATCCCCGAGCAACGCCTCAACGGATGAAAACGTGCCCACCGGAACATAATCCGCCGGCCATTTGATCACTTTCAGATGTTCCCTGCGCACCATATTGCCAAAATACAACGGGGTTACCACCACCACGACATCCTTGGTCGGCATTTCTTGCTGAACGATGACATTCTGTGATTTTTGTGTCAGCCAATTGCGCGCGGTCAAAACAGCGACCAGGGCCAAAAGCATTGCGAGGCCAAATACCATAATGTTTCGTATCGTCATATTGAGAACCTTCCAATTTGGTCCCCACCACCACGAGGGGTTTGTGAACGGCATTCACCTTAGGTGGGCAAGATCACATAGATCTGCGTAAGCAGTGGGGTATAAAATCATAACGGCAGCTTGTTAAGCCTTTAAGAACACTAACAAGTTGTGGTATCTAATAGGCAGTTCTTCGTAGTATCCATTGCACCACCGATGGCACCACCAAGACCAAGGGCAGCGATCGCGATAACGGAACCAATGATGGCTAAAATAAGGGCATATTCCGCCGCAGCGGCACCCTTTTCAGACTTTCTGATAAGGCGAATTAATCCAAATGTTTGACGTTCTTTCATAGTCATTCTCCAACTGTTAAAATTTTTACACTGCACGTTTCAGGTAGTAAGGGCATTAATCCCGGCCATACGCAGTTGATCCTGTATCAGGATCAACAATTGTTGGCCGTAGGATCACCCACACATTTAACTGCATCATCCATGGCACCACCGATAGCCGTTCCAAGACCAAGGGCAGCGATAGCAATGACGGAACCAATGATGGCCAAAATAAGAGCGTATTCCGCCGCAGCTGCACCCCTTTCAGACTTTCTAAGTAAGTGAATTAGACGAAATACTTTGAGGTGCTTCATTTTATTCTCCAAACTATATGAATTTACATTGTAAGTTTCAGGTAGTGCCGTACCTAACGAATTACTGTACAGCAGGCAGTACAAGTATATGAAGTGCATAGACCATGCCACTTTAGCGATTATTAATATGTATCAGGTGGTTAAACGAACGGGCTTGGGAAACCCTTTCAGAGTCCTTCCTTTTTTGACAAAAACTGTAAAGAATCCTGACTGTTTATGGTTGATTATAAAGTTATTTACCATTCTATAACGGGTTTATATATTATGGTAAATTAATATATTCTAATATAATCAAGGACATAGACGACAATAATTTCATCAGATGTTATGGTAAATAAAGTGTAAAATTTCCTGACACTTTTACTTAAATCCACCTGCAAAAATAAGAGTTCATATATAACATCATAGAAATAACTTATATTTTTCAATTTGTTATGAATTATTTCACCCAGAAAAACTGAAAAATTAGCAAATGTGTAAAATTTTCTGAATTCGCAAAAATCAATGCAATTTAAGAATCCAAACACTGCAATGGTATTTAGCCAAGGAAATGATCATCAGCACCTTCTATTCCGATCTCTCAAGAGCCGCCATCAGCAGGGGCAACAAAGACTTTACTTCTGCCGGAAGGTCAAACACAAAATCATGCACTGACCAGCGGACGATAACACCCTGCAGGGTACTAACCATCAGCCGCGCGGCAACATCTGGATCGATGTCGGCCCGAAACTGTCCGTAATGAACTCCATCGGCAATTACACCTGAAAGTCTCTGAATATACATCGCCATGATTTTCTGAATGACCGTCTTCAACTGTTGCGGGCCTTTATAAACATGGTCCGAAAAAATCAGTCTGGCCACGCCCGGGTTACGGTTCATGAAGGAAACCTGCGCCATAAGAAGATATTCAAGCTGGGCCTTAGGCTGTACCTCGTCCTGAGGCCTGTTCCCTTCTTGGGTTTGGCCTTTATCAAAATTTGCAAAAATTTTTCCTGCTACCCACTCAAAAACAGCCAAAAACAAGGTGTCATTATTTTTAAAATGCTTGAATATGGTCGGCTGAGATATCTGCAGCTTGTCCGCAATTATCTGGGTCGTGATTTTCCTGGATTTTGCATCGGCCGCCACATCAAGTGTTGCCTGGATAATTTCAGCCTTTCGGTCTTCGTGCGATTTTCTCATATCCGTCGTTTACTTCCCAATCATTATATCATCGCCTACCCTATCCCTAGGCTAATGAGGTCTGTTCCCTGGCGTCCAGCCTGACGAAACCGATATCCTCCATGATGGCATACATGGCCGGCAGAACCAGCATGATCAGAACCGTGGACGTGAGCATACCAAAGACGATACTGGTAACCAACGGCACAAGAATCAGGGCTTGGGTACTGGTCTCAAACAGCAGCGGCGACATGCCGGCAATGGTGGTGACAGAGGTCAGGAAAATGGCGCGGGAGCGGTCGAATACAGCCTGCCGGGCCGCGTCATGAAAAGCCATGCCCTCCGCAACCCGAAATTTAACAAATTCTACCAACAGGATGGAATCATTGACCACAATCCCCGCCAGGGAGACAAAACCGATCATACTCGGCAGGGTAAAGTCCAGCCCCATGATCAAATGTCCCCAGATCGCCCCGATAAGGGCAAGGGGAATATTGATCATGACAATAAGCGGTTCGCGATAATTTCTAAATTGCAGGCTGAGCAACAGGAAGACCCCAAAGGCTCCCAGACCGAACCCAGACAGGATTGACATTCTGGTTTCGGTGCCGTTTTCCACCTCACCTTTGAAAACAAACCTGATATCCGGATATCGGCTTTGCAAATCGCCCAATGATTTCTGCAGGCTGGCAATGACTTCCGAGGTATTGGCAATATCCGCATCCACATCGCCGTAGATATTGACTGTGCGCTGGTGGTTGATATGGCCAATCCGGGAAAACTCCCGTTCCTCGGTAATCACGGCGACACTGTCCAGTGGCAGGGCGTCACCGGTCCGGGAAAAAACCGTAAAGTCATCAAAGTCTTGCAACTCCTGACCGGGCAGACTGTCCAGTTTGGCGACAATTTCATAGGCTTCCCGCCCGTCATAAATTTCACCGATCTTGATTTCCATATAGGCCGAGCGCAGTTGCGATGCAATGGTTCGGGAGTCCACGCCCGCGGCCAGGGCTCCCGGTTTCAGCGTGATGCTATATTGCGGCTTGCCGGGACGCAGGTCATCCAGAAGATTCATAACACCCTCATAGCCCCTGAGCCGGTTTTGCACCTCCCAGGACGCTTCTGACAATTGTGTCAGGTCCTGTCCCTGCAGACGAATATGAATGGCGCGCCCCGCCGGACCAACGCGCGGTTCTTTATACTGGATACTGAGCACATTGGGCAGGACGCCGGTGTTTTCCTGCCACAACCGGATAAACTCAATCATCTTGGTGGTGCGTTTTTCCGTATTGAGCAAATCAATACTCAGCGTGGCCAGATGGGTACCATTCTCTGGCACATCGCCGTGGGTGCCGTAAGACAACTGGACATTTTTGACCAGATCTTCACTTTCATTCTGGCTCAGTGTGGCATTGGTTTCCGCCAGGGCAGAGAGCAATACTGCCATCACCCGTTCGGTTTCCGCCAGCGGGGTTCCCTGAGGCAGGAGGACTCTGGCCTCCACATTCTGACCTTCAAGATCAGGAAATGCTTTGAATTTAACAATGCCCGTTGCCATTATCCCAATAGAGAAAATTAACATCACCAAAGCAGTGCCCAACGTAACATAGCGAAACCGCATGGCAAATTGTGCACTGTCGGCTATCCGATGGCGGAAGCGGTCAAACGCGCTCTCAAATTTCTTCCGCCAGGGGGCCGGCTCTTTATGATGAGCATGGATCAGCGACTGCTTCAAATGATGGGGCAGGATCAAAAAGGCTTCAATCAAGCTGATGGTCAGCACCGATAGGAGAACCACCGGCAAAACGCCAAGAACTTGTCCCATATCACCTTTCATCATCAGCAAACTACCAAACAGGAAGGCCGAGGTCAGATAGGAAGAAAAGACACCACGAAACACTTTTTTGGTGCCATCGACCGCTGCATCCAGCGGGGATTTTCCTTTACGGTATTCATGGTCAATATTTTCCGATAACACGATAGCATCATCCATCAGAATACCGATCGCCATCAGCAGGGCGACCATTGAGATCATATTGATGCTGACGCCAAAGACCACCATCATGGCCAACCCGCCCAAAAAGGAGATCGGCAGGCCCAACGCAATCCAGAAAGTATAACGCCAGGAAAAAAACAGCAACAGCATAAAGGTCGCCAATATCAGCCCCTGCCAGCCATTACTTAACAACAATTGCAGGCGGTCGCGCACAGAGGTCGAGCCATCATTGACAATGGTCAGTCGCGTGCCCTCCGGCAAAATTCTGTTTTCCCTGTCCACAAAATCCGCCAGCGCGTCGGCCACTTTCAGGGTATCGTCCCGGGTATTCTTACTGACCTTCAGCAGGGCCGCCGGTTTTCCATTGAGCTCGATACGGTCCTCTGGCTTTTCAAATTTATCGACAATTGTTGCCATATCACCCAGGGTAATCTCGCCGCCCTCAGGGGTATTAAGGATCACCAGGCTTGTCAATTGATCAATGGTCCGGCGGGCATTATCATATTTAATCTGGTAGGATGTTTCCGTCGCCTCCAGCACACCCACCGGCAATTCCAAGGCCTGGGCAGCGACAAGACCAGCAATATCCTGAACACTCAGATTGTATTTTTTCTGGGTATCGGGATGAATTAATATCTGTAACTGATGATCGGAAAAACCCGCCATGGTCACGATGGGTATTTGCGGCATGGCGATCAGTCGCCCCCGGTAATATTCCCCCAGGGCCTTTAACTCACGCGGGGTCAGGTTGTCGGACGTGACCGCAATATTAGCCACCGGGTTAATTCTGCCCAACTGCTTGATTACCGGATCTTCGATCGTGTCGGGGAAATTCTGTATCGCCTCAATTTCCGTTTTAATATCATCGGCAAAGGCTTTGATATCTCCGGCTTCCTGCATCTCAAGGGTAAAAATTGCCATATTGTCCCGGGCATCACAATCCTGCTCTTTCAGGAAACTGATCCCATCCGTGGCATCTTCAAGGGGAATACAGATGCCATCTTCCACATCGGACGGACTGGCCCCGGGATAGGCCACCATAACCTGGACCTTGTTGGGCTTGATCAGCGGGAAGGATTCTTTATTCAGACTTCTGAGCGAGTTGAGGCCAAGGGCAATGATCACCATCATCAGGATATTGGCAATAGTGGGGTGGGCCGCGAAATAACGGATCATGGCACGGCCCCTTCAGCGGAAGACGTCGGGGCAATCTTCTCTGATTTTGGCTCCTCATTAACCGCATCCTCACCCAGGGCTTCCTGTGCCAGTTTCAACTCCTCATCCCGGGCTAGAATCGGAGATAAAGGCAGGCCATCCATCACCGGAATAACATCGGTGATAATCAGTTTTTCTCCCCCCTCAAGCCCTCTTTCAATGACCACCAGTGGGCCCTGTTTATACAGTATAGTCACTGGTCTGATTTCCAGCGTATTGTCTTCTTTCGCCACATACACCCGGCCCTCGTGGAGCGCCTTCCTCGGGATCACCACCGCCAGCCGGGGCGGGGTATAAAATTCAACCGCCACGTACATGCCTTTCAACAGGGGCGGACGCTTGCCCAGAATGACATCTTCATAGGGATTATTGACCACGACAACCAGGCTGACCGTATCCCGGGTGGGATCAATGGCCTCTCCTATGCGGAGCAAGTCTGCCTGCCAGGTCTCGCCGCCTCCCTTACCGCCGACCAGTCTGACCTTTACCCCCAGTTGGATTTGATCAAAAGCAGCCTGCAAATCATCCGGTTTCTGAAGATTGACCGCCCCCTGGCTGAGCCCTGATATCAGGGCAGAAAAACGCTTGACCGGCATCTGGGCGCTGATTTCAACGGCCTTGGTTCCCGAGGCTTCAAACAGCAATTTACTGGCAGTGACATATTCGCCTTTTTCCACGGAGACCACACCGATGCGGGCATCAAATGGCAAGGAAATTTCAGTCCGGCCCAGGGTATCCTGACTTTGGGCGAGCTGGGTTCTGGATTTCCTGATTTGGGCTATGGTCGCCGATTTGCGGCTTGTGAAACTGGCCAACTTCCCTTCCAGGTCTTCAACCTGCTGACTGAGCTGCAGAACTTTCTGCTCTTCCCCATCCATGGTTGACCGGGTGATCACCCGTTTCTCCCAAAGAATTTTAAACCGTTCCAGCTCTTTCTGACCAATCTGCAGGGTTTTCCGGGCCAAGTCCAGGGACCGTCGGCTACTTTCCTGCTCGACCTCCAATTGAGCCAGCGAAGACTGGCTACTGGTCAGTCCCGCCTTGCTCTGATCGAGGGAGAATTCAAAGGTGGTCGGTTCAATACGTAACACCACAGTACCTTTGGCCAGGCTCGCACCTTTCTTCAGGGCCGGATGAATATAGCTGATCTTGCCGCTGATCTCTGTCCGGACGTTCAGCAGGACTGCCGGCTCCACATGGCCATAGCCCACACTGCGGCTGCGGAACGCCAGTTTCTTAACCGATATCACCTCCACTGTTTTTGTGGGGAATTGCAGGTCCTGATGAGTAATCTCAGGACGGATTTTTACGATAAGAATAACCAGCACCAGGGCCACCCCAATCATCAGGGGAAGAATGATCGCCTTTTTCAGGATTTTTTTCATAACGTGTTCTCTCTGGTCTGGCTCCCTCAAGGGTACCCGATCCCAACAGGGGAGTTTAGCATTCTCTTACGTAAAAGAAGTAATAACTTACTTACTAACCTAAACCTCCCTGGATTGTCAACTCCTGAGTGTTTTTCACCGGCTTACAAGAGGCCTATGACAAACCCGTGACCTAAGCCGTTTCGAGAAAATATTGACGTGCCAGCCCCCCCAGGTATGACGGGCGCTTCATCAGAAATTGACTGAGCAAACCTGAATAGTCGTCCCCGACAGCGGCAATGACTGAGGGACGTTTTGCCAGGGATTTTCTCCAATGGGCAACCTTGGTAAAATCTGTCAGGAAGTCAAATTCAGTAATTTTTTCAAATAGGTCAAAATAACGGAAAAGGGGAGCAAAAGCGGCATCAACCAGGGTAAAACCTTGCCCATTGAAAAAGTCAGACAGTGTGCCATTCTGTTCTAAACGGCCCCATTTATCCCCTAGGTGATTGACGGCCTCTTTAAATGCCGGTTCATCCCTGACGGAATACAGTTTGGCGATATCGCTGAGGGTGGCCGAAGCAAATTCGATCCAGGCCCGTTGACGGGCTTTTTCCACGGCCGTCCTGCTAAGCAATTCTGCGCCACTGATATCATTGATATATTCGGCAATCACGGCGGATTCGAAGAGCACAGTGGTGTTATCAATGACCAAAACAGGCACCCTGCCCAACGGCGACAAGGCTAAAAACCAATCAGGTTTTTCACTAAGGTCAATATCAATGCGGCTATAATCCAGGCCGCGTTCCTGCAGGGCAATGACAGCACGCTGCACATAGGGACATAATTTATGACTGATAAGGGTCAGGGGTTTATAACTGTTAAGAGTGAAGGGGTTTTCTGAACTATTGACCATAAGGGGCCTCTGCTTTCTGGTGGTTAAGGAATGAGGCCAAATTATAATGTGTATAAAAGGAAGTAAATAATCGTTTTGGCACTTTAGATGTGCAATAATGGGCAGCAAATAACCTTAACCACGGACTACCAAGATGAACTGGGATGATTTCAGATATTTTCTCGCCCTGTCCAGGGCTAAAACCCTGAGCGGTGCGGGCCAGGCGCTGGGGGTGAAACATACCACCATTGCCCGCCGGATCGCGGCCCTGGAACAGACGCTGGACAGTCGCCTGTTTCACCGGGTTAAAACCGGCTATGAGATGACCCAGGCCGGGGAAAATCTTTATCCCCACGCCCTGGTCATGGAGGAGCAGGCCCAGGCCGTTGATCGTAAGATATTTGGCCTCGATGCCCAGTTAACCGGCCCCCTATCGCTCACCGCCGCCCATGATGTGCTTGATCATCTTGTGGTGCCCTATCTGGTGAGGTTTAGACAGGCCTACCCCGCAATTGACCTGACCCTGTCAAGTTCCAGCGGCCTACTGGACCTGGCGGCCCGGCAGGCTGACATTGCGTTACGCCTAACCCCCAACCCGCCGGATTATCTGATCGGGAAAAAAGTTCTACCCCTGGGAGTCGGGCTTTATGCCAGCCGAGGTTACCTGTGCAAGCATCCCGTGCCGGACCATGTGGTCCTCTGGGAAAATAGCGGGCCAAATGCCCAACCAGACTGGGTTAAGCAGCATTTTCCCCAGGCCGCCGTCACCATGAAGATCAGCGATATCTCGACCCTGCTCGCCTGTGTCCGACATCATATGGGCGTGGCGAGAATGCCCTGTTATATCGGCGATAGCTGTGATGACCTGCGGCGTCTGGACCTGGATCTCGCCCCGTCAACCTGGGGGGTCTGGGTTCTCAGTCATGTTGATTTGAGGTCCACCGCCCGGGTGCGGGCCTGCCGTGACTTTCTATCCGACATCATCACCCAGCAGGAACCCCTGATCTGTGGCCTGACGTCCTCCTATCACCCGGGTTAGTTTTGCCTACAAATACTCATCAAAATAATTTTTGATCAGGGTCAGGAAATGCCGTTGGCGCATCTTGTCACTGCCAATCCTGTGGGTCTGTCCGGGATAGGCCATGAAGTCAAACTGGATGGCGTTTTTCTGCAATTCATCCAGCAGCTTACTGCTGTTATTGAAAATCACATTATCATCGGCCATACCGTGAACCAGCAGCAATTTGCCTTTGAGGTTTTTAACATAAGGAAAAACACTGCTCTTGTCATAGACATCCTTATTAGCCCCTGGATGGCCCAGGTAACGTTCGGTATAGGCGGTATCATAGAATCGCCATTCGGTGACCGGTGCTCCAGACACGCCGACCTTGAACACGTCAGGAGCCTTAAACAGCGCCATCAGAGTCATATAACCGCCGTAACTATGACCCCAAATTCCGATCCGGTCCGGGTCGACAAAATCGAATGACCTGAGGAATTCCGCCCCGGCCACCTGGTCTTCCACTTCGACCTTGCCCATCTGTCGATAAAGCCCACCTTCAAACTCGACACCGCGATTATAGCTGCCCCGGTTATCAAGGGTGAAGACAATATAGCCACTCTGGGCCAGGACCTGATGGAAGGACTTGTCCCAGCTCCTCTTAACCAACTGGACATGTGGTCCGCCATATACAGAAAAGATCACCGGATATTTCCGACCTTTTTCCATATCTGCCGGTTTATACATGCGGTAATAAAGGTCTTCGCCGCCGGGACCGGTGAACTTGCCAAATTCAGGCTCAATATGACGGTCAAGATAGGGGAAATAAGGGTGGTCCCCGGCCAGTTCATTCTGGTCGATCCAGGTCACAAGCTCGCCAGCAGACGTGCGAATTGACACCTGATCAGGCGTCTTGGGGTCTGAATAAGTGTCGATATAGTCCGTTGATTTCTCGGGAAAGACAAACTTATGCCAGCCCCCGGCTTTCGAAATCCGCTGGGGTTTGGTCGCCGCAGGGTCCACTAAAGACACCCTATAGAGATGATGTTCGAGCGGTGTGTCGGCAAAGCCGGAAAAATACACCTCGCCAGCCTTCTCATCCACCTGCAGCAATTCGGTCATCACCCAATCGCCCGCAGTCAGCTGGCCAATCAGGGTGCCATCAATCTTATAATGATACAGATGATTATAGCCGCTGCGTTCCGAGCCCCAGAGGAATTCTGAGCTGTCCTTGATGAATTTAAGGTTATCCTGCAGATTGATCCAGTATTTTGACGTTTCCGTCAGGACAGTCCGGGTCTGGCCGCTTTTGACATCGGCAAAGATCAGGTCGAGCCGCTTCTGCTCCCGGTCAAGGCGTTGAAAAAAGACCCCACTGTTATCGGGCAGCCATTGAACCCGCGCCAGATAGATGTCTTCGTTGTTGCCCAGATCAACCCAGACCACCTTGCCGGTCTTGATGGTCATAATGCCCAGTTTCAGGGTAACGTTGGGGGTGCCGGCCCGGGGATAGCGCTCGGTCAGGACCTTGAAGTCATCCCGGTTAACCTCATAGCGCTGGCTGATTTCCACCGGTGCTTCGTCAAACTGGATGAAGGCAATATATTTTTCATCTTCAGACCACCAATAGCCGGTATCCCGGTCCAGTTCTTCCATGGCGATGAACTCAGCACTGCCATTCTTGATGGTCGGCGACGGAGAAGTGGTCAGGGTCCGCGCTGTGCCCTGTGCCACATCCACCAGATGAATATTATGATCGAGGATATAGGAGACATAATTACCCTGGGGCGAAAAGCGGCTATCGGTTTCATAAGCCGGGGACTCTGTCAGGCGATGGGCCTTGCCACTGCTCAGGTCATATTGATACAGGTCACCGCCCAAGGGAAACAACAATTTTCGGCCATCTTTTGACCAACTGTAGGCGACAATGCCCGTGCTACTGATCCGCATCCTTTCCCGCCGCGCGCGCTCAACCTGGGACAGTTTCTCCGCACCACCGGTGATCGACGTCGCGGCCACCAACAGCCGGGATGTCGTGTCCGCCAGATTATATTCCCACAGATCAAGCACCTTGTAATCAAGCTTACTGGGCCGCAGGAAAGTTACCCGTGAGCCATCGGGAGAGAATTTCACCTCCTGTGGCGAATTTCCGGCCAAGGCCGGGCTGGAGGTGATCCTGTCGATGGTTAATCTATCAGGGGATTTTTGTTCGGCATAGGCGGTGGAAACCCAAAGGCAGACCCCTAAAGTCAAGAGCATAGAAGGCTTAAAAAATGACATATATTATTCCGTTATTTTTAATGACTTATAATTTTAGTTTAGCCTATATAATTTTGCCGAGCCTGTCATCTTTTCAATCCCGGTCAGCGTCCTATGCCGTAAAAACTGCTGAAATATAATATGCAATTTTACGAGAATCTTAATCAACCTTTAACAAACCTTAATTTTTTCTTAAAGCAATCCCTATATGATTGAAAATCACCCCATGTTGCACACCTTTTCGGAAAGTTTAATAATTATGGCGCCCCCCCCCAAAAGATTTGAAGTTTCTATATTTAACCAACAAGTCCGTGAAATGAGCAAACAAAATAAAGATCACCCAAATTTCAACAGTGACTGGGCACATTTACAGTTCTTCACCTTCGAGGGAGAAACCGAAGAAGAGGCGCTCCAAAAGATTCGACTCAAATACCCTGAACGCAAGGGTTTTATCATCGACAAAATTGTTGAAGTCTTAGAATACGAATTCATAAAACCCGTGGGCAGAAGATACTAAGAAAATTTTATCCAGATGGTCTGTAAGCCGGGTTCTGTCCCCTGAAGTGCCTAAAAGACACCTCAGATGGATGACCATTCATCTAGGCGGCCTGTTGCCAGGTCGCTCATGCAATCTACCCGAACGACACTCCGGAAGAAGAGCTGCCCTGTTGCCAGGACTGACGTTCCTATTCGATTTTGCACCCGGTGGGGTTTACCCTGCCTCCGCTGTTACCAACGGAGCGGTGCGCTCTTACCGCACCCTTTCACCCTTACCTATCCGAGGACAGGCGGTTTGCTTTCTGTGGCACTTTCCCTGAAGTCACCTTCGCCGGCCATTAACCGGCACCGTTCTTCCGTGGTGCCCGGACTTTCCTCTCCCATATTGCTATGGCAGCGGCCATCCGACCATCTGGATAGGGGCAAATTAGTCTAATTCAGGGATAATAAACAGTAAAAAAATGAAAAATGATTTTAGCGGCTGCTTTAAACCTATTTCAGGCCCTTTGATAAAGCTCCCAGCGTCTTGGTAACCACATCAACGGGGTCGGTGAATTTCAGGCCCATAAACTCTCCGGTACACCAGACAACCCGGGCATTCAGACTGACCTGATTTTTGATTTTAACGGTAGTCTCCGTTCCCCGAGCCAACGGCAGGGCAAGTTTCAGGCGCAAACCACCCAGTGAAATATCGTACAGGGTTGAGCGAAATTCAAATTCGCCCACATATAACGTCGCCGGCCAGACAACCGTCCGCCTCTTATTAGACCGCATACATTGCATGCCTTGCTTTATACTACTGATTTTTTCAGCTTTTTTCTTGGCTGACGAACCAGTCATAATTCTTCCTTCATTTCTGGGAACGACCCTATTTTCTACTCACACTTTACGCCAAAAATATTGACAAAGTTTTAAGGATAGGTTTAATTCTTGATAAATATGCTCCGCGTCTTGCCTTCGGCTCAAAACTCAGGCACATTGCAAAAATCACACTGAAAAATATCACAAACTGACGGGATGTTAAGTTATGTTCAGAAATACAATCACAACGCTGATCTATGCCGGATTGGTCACAAGCTTTACCGCCGGATGTTCGGGCGGCGAAGACTATGTATTTGAACATGGTCCCGCCGGACCAAATACTAAAAAAACCCTAAAAACATTGCCCGAAGGCCTGCGTCCCGATAACAGCAAGGCCAGCTATACCGGTGAAACCCTTGAGCCGGATCAGTGAGCCTTTGCGCTCAGCAAGCCCTCTAACAGGGCTCCGCATTCCTGATCAAAAGTCCCGCTGACATTGGCGGGCCTGAAATGCTGCTGAAAGGCACGAATGACCGCTGACGTCTGCGAGTCCAGGCGGTTGGTCACGGCAATCTGATATCCATAATCGGATAATTTTTGCTGAGTGACCCCGACCTCAACCGGACTACCGACACCCTGTCCTTCCACATTGATTGGCAAGAGGCCGATACCTTCGGCCGCCAATCCCTGCCAATTGAACAGTTCGCCCGGGTCACACTTTCGGTCCGGGGCCACATCTGAATGACCCAGAACATGCCAGGGTGCAATCTGATGGCGGGATATAATTTGCCCACACAGCCCGGTCAGGGCCGTCATCTGTGCCTCTGGAAAGGGTCGGTAATCGCCGACATAGCCCGGACTGTCATGGCCCGGATTAACCAGCTCAATCCCAATCGACAGGCTGTTAATATCACGGTCGCCTTCCCAGGCCGCCACCCCCGCATGCCAGGCGCGTTTATCTTCGGGCACCAGGGAATAGACCCGGCCATCTTCCTCAATCAGATAATGGGCACTGACCTGTGACGCCTTGTCGCACAACCGCTCCAGCGCCTCTGCCCCCGTCGCCA
The DNA here is from genome assembly GCA_002401455.1 of Alphaproteobacteria bacterium. Classification (GTDB taxonomy): domain Bacteria; phylum Pseudomonadota; class Alphaproteobacteria; order Sphingomonadales; family Emcibacteraceae; genus Paremcibacter. Next base: position 241,615 of record NVTE01000003.1, on the reverse strand, counting down.
TGCCGGTATAATGCAAGATCAGATACTTAACCTTTGCCAGGGACGGCCGGTCATTAAAGTTTGGCGAGGGCTGAACGATCACGGCAACAACTCCTCGACCACCTGGCGTTTCTTCCACCAATCGCGCAGATGGATCACCGCCAGCCCGAGCAGCGTCAGGCTGGCTCCGGCGAGAAACCGCCCGGTCAAGGCCTCATCAAAGACGACCACAGCTGCTACCGTGGCAAAGATCGGGGTGCTAAGAAATATGGGAGCAATCAAGGTCACTGGATGATGTTTCAGCAGAAAATTCATGCCGCCGTAACCGACAACAGACGACAGGACCGCCGTATAGAAAACAGTACTCCAGCCGGTCAGATCCATCGCCCTGATCTGGTCCAGCTGACCGGACTCAGTATAAAGCGACAGGCTGAGCAAAATGGGAATGGCCACAACAGCAGTCCAGCCCTGCATGTTAAAGACCCCCACATCCTGCAGCCTGCGCATGAGGACAGCCCCAGTGGAATAGAATAATGTGGCAATAAAGACAATGACAATGGCAATGCGCTCGCTCAAAATCGCTGGATCAAAGCTGATGATCAATATGCCCAGAAAGGCGACCACAATGCCGCTGCTGCGCCAGTAACTTAGTTTCTCCTTTAGGAAAAAATGCGCCATAATCAGGGTCAGCGGCACATGCATCTGGACTATGATAATAATGGAGGTGATATTTTCCACCAGATCCAGCCCCATGATGACAAAAGTAAAATGAATTCCGCCGAGACAAAGGGCGACGCCGATGATCAACTTCATTTGGCCCTTGACCAGGTGCAACCAGGGCAGCATTAACATCAGCACAATGGTAAAGCGCACCGTAACAAACAGAAACGGCGACATATAATCCAGGCCAATCTTCATCACCACAAAATTCACTCCCCAGACGATGGAGACGACAAAGGCAAAGAGGAGGTGATGAACCGGCATGGCTATTTCATTCCTCGTTCTTTCTCAATACGGTCATAAGCAACATTAATCACCGACAGTTTTTCGTTGGCCACGTCGATGAATTCCTTGGGCAGGCCTTGGGACGCCAGCAGGTCAGGGTGATGTTCCTTGATCAATTTCCGGTAGGCAGATTTTATTTCCTTATCACTCGCCGCCCGGGTAATGCCCAGAATTTCATAAGGGTCTGCCTTATCCGGCCCCAGGTTCTCCGCCCTGATCCGATCGAACTGGGCGGCGCTGAAGCCAAAAATATCCGAAACATTTTTGACAAACTCCATCTCGGCCGGATGAATGACATTATCGGCCCGGGCGATATGAAACAGGATGCAGAGCAATTCTTCCAGCATCGCCGGCCGGTCGTGAAATAGTTTCGCCAGTTGCCAGGCATAGGGCTCAAAGCCGGTGGATTCCTGCTTGGCCAGGTTAAAGACCCGGGCGACATTTTTCATCTCGCCCTCAGGCACCTTGAACGCCTGGCGGAAGGCATCAATTTCTTCCCGGCTCACATGGCCGTCGGCCTTGGCCATCTTGGCACTCAGGGCGATGACCCCGATGGTAAAGGTGATTTGTTCGGTGGCCTCCCCGAGCCCGTCTCCCATTTTTTTGCCCAGATAATGACCGGCCACGGCCCCGATGATCGCCCCGATGGGTCCCCCGAGAATCGCCCCGCCCGCGGCACCGCCAATGATTGAAGACCAGATCGACATATTTCTATTTCCTTTAACTTTTCCAGGATACTCTATATCAAGTAACCTAAAGAAAGATAGAGGTAAAATATGGACAATAAATGGCCGTTCTGGATTGCCAGGCTTTATAATCTGAGGAAAGTTCTATTCCCTACATATTTCTGAATTTTCACCAATATAAAATCTCACAATTGAAGCATACACCTCAGTATTATGCCATTCTTTGCGGATATAACATATATAAGGATAATACGTCCTGATCAGTGATTTTGCTTCCGTTTCAAAGAACATATCGGCCACGTCCCGATCACAGAGTTCCATTTCAACACAATAAACCAGTTGCTCATAAAAAGTGAAAATATGCTTTAAATGCTCGGTTAATACGTCTTGTTTAACAAGCTTGACAATTTCAGCATCAAACAAGGCTGATAACTCTTCCGCCTTTAGGTCTTTATTACTCAGCAAGGCATTCAGCTCATCGATTTTACCATCTATACTTTGGGATAGATTTTTACGTGCACTTAAGGTCACCGTGTTGTCTTGAAATCTTTCGACAAAGGTCATCGACCTTTCAATTCTCACATCGTTCTTATGTTCTAGATATTGGAAAATACCAAAAACACCCCCAATAATCATTATTATTGCTGATAACCACGTCCCTGTTATCTCATAGAATTGAAGCCTTTCCTCATGCTTATTCATGGATTTTTTTTGCAAATCTCTAGCTGAGGATTGATCTTGCAAGGATCATAACCACGGTCTTTAACACCATCAGCATCCATTTTCTCTGATGAGGAACTATCATTCCCTGACTGGATTTGCGGCGGCACATCGTCGACTACGGTATTAGAATTACACGCTATCAGAGAAAGCGGTAGCAGAATAAATAAACGTCTCAGTTTCATAATACTTGCCTTAAGAACATTAAATATGTTTAGTACCGTATAATATATTTCAGAAAATATCCAGACAAACGATTATATTTCCTAAGCACTTACCCTCTACCATCAGCCCGTCGCCAAATCTCATAACATAAGAGTTTATTCATGATTAAACACACCTATTTGTTAACTAAACTCATTTCCATCATACTTCTTTCTTCAACCATAGCATTCTCAACATCAGCTGAAGATACTTTTGAAGACATCCGCTTTATTGCAGGCGCGTCATTGGGGTATAGTAATTTTTCTTTTCCTGAGAAACTGGATCATAGTATTAGCTTTTCTAGCGCCAATATTATGATCGGCGCAATTAAAGATAAGTGGCAGTTGTCCGTCAATGGGAGTTTTGCCCTTAATGACGCAAATGTGTCAGAAGAAGAGGATATAGGAAAAGCCTCACGACGTGACCTGGATATTACACTTGCCTATCAAGCAATGCCGAATTGGTCTGTTTTTGCCGGCTATAAGTCGGGCAAAACAACAATGGATTTCACTTCTCGGGACAGTGAGGATGAAGGTGTTCCCATTACAGTCGCCGAGTTTTATCAACAAAAAGGACCTTACATTGGCACTGGATATACATTTAAGTTTGAAAAAGCCGGCAACTTAAATTTCTCTGTTGCTTATGCAATGCTCGACGGCATCAATCAGTTTGGCGCGAATACTGACGAAGATGAAGAGGAGGAAGAAGAGCTTGAATTCGATGATCTAACAGGGAGAGTAAAAGGAGATATAACAGGTATTAGTGTCGGGGTCAGTTGGACTATGCCACTGTCAAGTAATGTCCTTTTTCAAACCAAGTTTAAGATTAACAGCTATAAGCAAGACATCCAGATTGATGGCCATACCTTTGAAAATATTACGGATAAAACCACCAGTTTACATGTTGGACTAGCCTATGTTTACTAAGATGGCTTATTAAAATGTCACCAGAGCGGGCATTTTTCTGTTTTTGGGCGGGTTTAAAAAAACGTCCTCTAACAGCGACGAATGTTCCCAGGGAATTTGCTTTTTCCTGGTTTCTTTTGACACGCCTTTACGCACTTTTTTGAACATCTCCTCAATCGTCACTTTGTTCTTCAAAGATTTGAGGAAATATTTTGTATAAACCCCATTTTTGCCTTTTCCGTCGCTCGCAACGCTTCCGGGCTCCGTTGCATAGGCGATTAAGGTATTTGCCGGCGCTCTCAGCGGCGCAAGACCGTCAGCATATAACCCGTCATCCATACCCTTAAACGGATTATTGCGACACGCATCTAAAACGACCACATTCTGCATTGCTATATGTTTGGGAAAACTTGCAAACAACTGATTGATGTCAAAAAGTTTATCAGCCCAATTCTCATCCTGAGTGAAATCCATTTCCACGGGCACCAGATAGTTACGATGATTAACTTGTACCGCGTGGCCCGCATAATAGAAAAAAGCGAGGCTTTTCCTATTCCCTTCAGTTTTTATATGGTCATAAAACGCTGTAATTGATTGCGCAAAGCCTTGTGAAGATAGGTCGTAGGCTGTGGTGACATCAAAACCAATTTTAAGAAGGGCTTTTGAAATGGACCGGGCATCATTGGCTGAATTTTTCAAAGGAGAAACGATATAATTTTGATTGCCAATCACCAGGGCAAAACGTTTGACCTTTTCATCATCAGCATAGCCGTTACCTGGGGCAAGGCCAACCATGAAAACAACGAGAGCAGCACTGAGTAAAGCGTTTTTCCACATGCAATTTCTTCCCAATTTAGACCCTCACTAAAACATTTTCCGATCGGTGAGGCAACCCGTAGATCAAATAATTGAGGCAATATCATAGATTATTCTCTTTACACCCTTAACGAATTGCAAAAAATAGAATTACAACCCCTTTATTTTTTTGGTTTTATATCTAGTTTTCTGCAGGCATCTAAATTATAATTTATAATAATAAGTATTGAGTTTCCTCACAAAACCTTGCCTAATAAGCGGGTTCGTTGTCTAGGCTAAAAAATGCTTTTAACCTTAGTAAGCAACATAAAACAGAGAAGGTAGCCTCATGGCAGCAATACGACCAAACACCGCCGATGACAAAATGATAGCGGCTATTGAGCGCGGTGATCAACCCGAATTTAAAGATCGCAAACCCCCTAAAAACGATAATAAGACACTCATTAAACAAAAAAAAGACCGAACAGACAAAACCCGGGGAAAAATGGACCGGTTAAAAGCCTTAAGATTGGCGGCTGAAGAAGAAGCCAAGGCGAAAAAGTAGTCCCTCTAAAATTATAGCCTATTAAATCTCACAATGACCGCCCAGTGGCCTCGCGATCTGTTGACATCCGTTAGGGTGATAGGGGTGAAAAAATTATATCTCACGCCCTCTCTTGCTATATTATAGTAAAGTGTTGCGCCGACTACTTGAGATCACAGTCGAAAGCAGACACTCAAAACCCCTTACCTTTGGAACAATTTACGTCATGTTACTGCCTGAAATGACAGTCCTTCGTCCTTTAGATCATACCATGGATTGATACTTTCCGACTTCATTTTATGTACGTGTAAATTTCTGTCACCAACCCACCACTGCTATTTGTCATACCATCACTATCCAACTGAGCATAATTTTGCTACCACATGTTAACAGCTTGTCAAAAACAGGGCTGCAAGTTCTGGATTGCCCTAGTGACAAGCGATCAAACCACATTGTTCTTCAATCATAAAAGTGCGAGGAAAAGATAACTTAATGAGCGACCTAGAGGAGGAAGACAATAATTTGAGTGAAGGGTTTGATGAGCAAACTCTTGATGCTATTGCTGCCGCTTTGCACCGGGATGGATATTTTGTTTTAGAGGATGTGTTTAGAAAAAGCCTATTGCAGAACCTCTACCAGCGGTCACAAAGTCTGACAGGTGATAAATGGAAACCGGCCGGGATCGGCCGCCATCAGGGGCACCATCTCAATAAGCGTGTCCGGTCAGACCGTATTGCCTGGATTGACGCAGATGACCCTGCAGAAGCGGATTTTCTTTCAGCAATGGAGGTTTTGCGGATAGGCTTAAATCAACGCTTATTTATGGGACTCTCTGATTTTGAGGCGCATTTTTCAAAATATCCTGTGGGTGCTTTTTATCAAAAGCATATTGACGCGCTAAAAGGGCGTAGTAACAGGATTTTGTCTACGGTGCTTTACCTCAATGCCCATTGGCGGAAAGAGGACAACGGGACCCTGCTGCTCTATCCTGAAAATGGACATAGCCCCCCCCCTTAAAACCATTACCCCCAAAATGGGGAATTTTGTTCTTTTCTTAAGCGAGGATTTCCCCCATGAAGTGCTACAAGCGCGTCGGGAGAGGTTTAGTATCGCCGGATGGTTTCGAGGGTTAGAAAGCCCCGAAAAAAGATGAACCACTATCGCTTCATTTTATTTGCCTGCAAAAATATATCAACACCTCACAAATGATATTGGGTATGCTATCACTATTAAAATCAGCAAAATTTTGCTCCCATGTGTCAACGGCTTGTCAAAAATAGGGATGTAATCCATTGATTTTATTGGCGCGTAGGTTGCCGGGTAAACGTTGTGTAAAAAAATGACATCCGCAGTTTACTGCGGGTTTGGAGAGAAAAATGGATGCTAAATGGCAGTTTTGGATTGAACGGAGAATACAAAATGATCTTACGTAAATTTACGAAACATATCGTCGATCAAAACTGGTTTGCCGTCGGCCTTGATGTGATTGTTGTTGTCGTGGGTATTTTCCTCGGCATGATGATGACCGAATGGAATGAAAAGCGCCAATTGCGCGGTACAGAAGGTCAGTATCTTTTGAGTTTGAGAGCTGATTTGGAAACATCGATAACATTAGCGGATAGCCGGCTGGACGATTTATATAAAATTTCCGATGCCTGTTATCGTTTAATACAGCAAAGCAAGTTGGAAGTCCCCACGATCACAAGCGATGAGATGGATCATTTGGTATATCAATGTCTTTATGCAATGGGTATTCTTGGACAACATAGGACGACGCTGGATGAAATGAAAAGTTCAGGCAAGTTTTCGATTATAGATGATATTGAGCTAAGAAAAGCCCTGCAAAATATTGATGTCTTCTATCAAGAGGTAAAACTAATGGAAATGGATATATATGATTTCTTAAAAAGTGGTGTAGAGCCTTTTTTAATCAAAAACTATGATAGTTTGCAATTTCAACAACATTCGAAAAACATAATTCATTCGCCTAATCAACAAAAACAATATCCTGTTGAACCATTGGAAGATTTTACACCTCTTTTAAAGAGCCGAGAATTTAAAAATTATGTAAACTGGCGTTACAGTTTCACGGCTAATGCGACAAGCGAAGTTTCAGATTTAAAAACTGAATATCAAACCATACTTATCCTTATTGATAAGCGGATCGCTGCATTAAACTAAATTCCGGGGTGTTATTTATACATATTATTGTAAAAACCTGCCTGATATTAATGTTATCCACATCAAGTATCGCTAGTGCAGTTTACAATATCATCCCGAACTGTGAACGTCCGTTTATGGCCGAAAGTAGACCTTTAAAATCCTTATTTTTGTGCAATTCACTTAATGTTGCCGTCTGAAGTGACAGCCTGCGCCCTTTAGGTCATACTATGAACTAAAACTATACGACTTCATTTTATTCACATGTAAAAATCTGTAAACAGGTCACCAATAAAATTGCTATAGCCTTCGCTATTCAATAGAGTACAAACCTGCTGCCACGTGTCAACGGCTTGTCAAAAATAGGATTGTAACCTATTGATTTTACTGTCGCTAAAGTTGCCGTATAAAAATATGTGAAAAAGTATATTCGCAGTTTACTGCGGGTTTGGAGACAAAAATGGACGCTAAATGGCAGTTCTGGATTGATCGATATACCGTTTCCTCAACGAATTCCTAGTCTGAAATTTCTATTCGGGCTTACTCTTGGCATATCAGAATGAAGATGAATGCTAAACTCGGTAAATCAAGAGAGACTATAATCGTGAAAGTCACCTGTCAGCCAGGCTAGGTGGACGGTTACATTACAGACACACATTAGTATTTAGATGATAGTAATTATAGGGCCACAATCGCCTCGTTGGCGCATGCCAAAACCTTTTTTTCATCCCTGCCAATGCCACTGCTATCAATAAAGGTCACATCGGTAATGCCAATAAAAGCCAATATATGACGCACATAAGCTGAGAAAAAATCTATATCACTGCCCACTTGAGTGCCCCCTGAAGCAATCACTACATAAGCTTTTTTGTTTTCAAGCAAACCCTCAGGCCCATTTTCAGCATAGTGGAAAGTCACTTTGGATCGCACAACTTGATCAATCCAGGCTTTAAAGGCGGCAGGCACGGAAAAATTATAGACAGCCAATCCAATGACGAGAATGTCAGCCTCCTGCACCTCCCTTACGAGGGCATCTGATTGTAATAGTTCAGCATGTTGTGCGGGTGTGCGTTCGTTAAGGGGGTGAAATTTGCCGCAATCCATTGTTCATTGATGAAGGGCACACCGTCTGTAAGGTCACGTGTCTTTGTTGTGTGTTGGTCTTTTTTATTCAGCTGCGTGATTAAACTATCGACCAGTTTACGGCTGTAGGAACCATTTTTTCGCATACTGGCATCAACTCTTAATATCGTCTTTGTCATGTCACTTCTTCTCTTTATTATTGCCGTTAATCCGACTGCAACGACCCTGCAGCCAGATTAACGTAGGTTGGCTTTACGATAAAATCGGGTTCACATTCATGCCACCGTCGATGTTGTATTCAGCACCGGTTATGAAGGACGCCTCATCTGAGGCTAAGAAAGCCACCAGGTTTGCTATATCTTCAGGCTGGCCAAAACGTTTCAACGGGATTCTGTCTTGCATGGCGGCGGCAAAGTCATTTAACTGTGCTTCCGGCATGCCGGTTTTACCAAAAATAGGGGTAGAAACCGGTCCGGGATTAACCACATTCACTCTGATTTTTCTGGGCGCGAGCTCGGTTGCTGCGGTCCGGCTGTACGCATTCAAAGCCGCCTTTGAGGCCGCATAAATAGCGGTATTTGACATGCCGGTGTAAGCGTTGATCGAGGAGAGGTTAATGATAGACGCCCCCTCCTTTAACAGGGGTAAGAATTTTTCAATGGTGAACACCGCCCCCTTAAAGTTAATGCCCATCTGAGTGTCAAACATCTCTTCGCTATTTTGTCCAACGGGTGCTGGCGCAAAAATACCTGCGTTGACAAATAATATATCAAGCTGACCATATTCATTTTTGACCTGCTCTACGAGATCATCCAGTGCAGACAAATCAGAGACATCTGCCACGATGCCTTTAACTCCTAACTCATCCGCTGCCGCTTGCACTCTTTCTAACGATCTGCCGGTAATGATAACATTGGCTCCGTCCGCCTTAAATTTCTTTGCCGTTGCATAGCCTATACCACTGTTTCCGCCTGTAATAACTGCTGTTTTTCCTGTTAAATTGCTCATTTCTCTATCCTTTTTTGTTTGTTTTAATTATGAATGTATTTTGTACCGATCGGTATGTTATTGACAAATTATACCGATCGGTACATAATAGCAAGCAGAAAATAAAATAAGGAGTTGTTTAAAAATGAAAGCAGGTCGTCACCGTACATTTGACAAAGAGATTGCGCTTGATCAAGCGATGGAAGTCTTTTGGATCAACGGGTACCCGGGCACGTCCCTATCGGACCTGACCCAGGCTATGGGCATTAATAAACCCAGTTTATATTCGGCATTCGGCAATAAAGAAGAGCTGTATAAAACGACGCTCACACGATACGTTCAGAAACATGGCGTCATCCACACCAAACATCTTTATTCGGCTGATAAAGGCTTAAAAGAAAGAATAGGCTGTTATTTAACATCCATTGCAGAAGGGCTTACAGATCCGAAATTACCACCTGGCTGTTTCGTTAGCATAAGTACCAGTGAAATTGGTGGCACCTGTATTCCAGAGGAGGCTTTGCAGACGATCGTCAACATTAACGAGGCGACGAAATCTTCTTTGACAGCATTTTTCACGGACGAAATATCAGCCGGAACTATAACCAGTGAACACTCCCCAGCCAGTATGGCTCATTATATTCTGACCTTGATGTTTGGTTTGTCGGTGATGGCGCGAAATGGCGCAAAGCTTTCCGAACTCAAAAAAGTTATCAAATTTTCGATAGACAAATTCTAGGTGCAAATATCTTAAACAAGGTTGATAGAAGTGACTGAAATAAAACACCCCATAAACATCCATAAGCATTATCACGCTCATGTCTATTTCGACAGTAATACAGTTAAGTTTGCTAGCAACTTGTGTGGCCAAGCAGGCAAGCGTTTTGATTTAAAGGTAGGCAGAGTTCATCAGAAGCCAGTCGGCCCTCATCCAAAATGGAGTTGCCAAATAAGTTTCTCTGACAAAGACTTCGACCAATTTATTCCATGGCTCAGTGAGAACCGCAATGGTCTTACCGTGTTTGTTCATGGCCAAACCGGCGATGATTTAAAGGACCACACAGATTACGCCTATTGGTTAGGCGATACTGTCCAACTGAATCTTTCTATATTTGGTGGTGAATGAATAAGAAAGTAGCATCGAAGAGTATCGCCGTGCAATGAAACCAATTTTAAACACGTATGGGGGAAAGTTTGGATATGATTTTGAAGTCTCTAAAGTACTAATTTCAGAAACGGTCGAGCCCATCAATCGTATTTTTACGATCAAGTATCAATGCTTCTGCCAGATATCATAGCCATACTACTATTAGTTCATACTATGAATTGAATATATGCGATTTCAATTCATTTACATGTAAAAATCTGTCAACAACTCACCAATACAATTTGTTATACTATCACCTATTCAACAGAGCAAAAGTTTGCTACCACGTGTCAACGGCTTGTCAAAAATAGGGTTGCAACTCATTGATTTTATTGACGTGATATGGCCGTGTAAATATTATGTAGAAAAATGAGAATGGCAGTTTACTGCGGGTTTGGAGACAAAAATGGATGCTAAATGGCAGTTCTGGATTGATCGTGGCGGGACCTTTACCGATATCGTCGGCCAAAGCCCGAACGGGGCCCTGCACAGCCATAAGCTGCTGTCGGAAAACCCTGAACAATATGATGATGCCGCTCTCCAGGGTATCCGCGACCTGTTGAAAATTGGCCCCGAGGCGCCGATCCCGGCCGACCGGATTGCCGCAGTCAAGATGGGCACCACGGTCGCGACCAATGCCCTGCTCGAACGCAAGGGCGACCGAACGTTGCTGGTCATAACAAAAGGTTTCCGCGACGCCCTGCGCATAGGGTATCAGAACCGGCCCGACCTCTTTGCCCTCGACGTGATCCTACCCGACCTGTTGTATGATGCGGTGGTCGAGGTTGACGAGAGAATTGATGCCCGGGGCAAAGTGCTCAGACCCGCCGACCTTGGGCTCCTGAGGCCCCAGTTGGAGGCACATTTCACCAACGGCATCCGGGCCATTTCTATTGTCTCAATCCATGGTTATCGTTATCCGGATACGGAGCAGAAAATCGGCGCATTGGCCGCCGACATTGGATTCAGCCAGATTTCCCTCAGCCATCAGGTCAGCCCGCTGATCAAGATGATCAGCCGGGGCGAGACCACCGTGGTCGATGCCTATCTCAGCCCTATTCTCACCCGCTATATGACCCGGATTCAGACGGCGTTATCCGGGGTCCCCCTTTATTTCATGCAGTCCAACGGCGGCCTGAGCTCTGCCGATCATTTTCGCGGCAAGGACGCCATATTATCCGGCCCGGCAGGCGGCATTGTCGGCGCGGTCAAGGTCGCGGCCCAGGCCGGATTTGACAAGCTGATCGGCTTTGACATGGGCGGCACCTCGACCGATGTCACCCATTATAACGGCGAATTTGAGCGCAGTGCCGAGACCGTGATCGCCGGGGTCCGGATCAAGGTGCCGATGATGCATATCCATACGGTCGCCGCCGGTGGTGGCTCGCTACTCAGCTTTGACAGCGGCCGCTTTCAGGTTGGGCCCGACAGTGCCGGGGCCAATCCCGGTCCCGCCGGATACCGCCGCGGCGGTCCGCTGACCGTCACCGACTGCAATATCCTGCTTGGCCGCCTGAATCCGGATTTCTTCCCCAAGGTTTTTGGCCCGAATGCCGACCAGCCCCTGGACCAAAATATCGTCCGCACCAAATTTCAGGCTATCGCCGACCAGATGAGCACGCCGCCGTCGCTGGAGCATATCGCCGAAGGCTTCCTGACCATCGCGGTCGAGAATATGGCCACCGCCATCAAGAAAATATCAACCCAGCGCGGCTATGATGTCAGTCATTATACCCTGGTCAGCTTCGGCGGTGCCGGCGGTCAGCATGCCTGCAAGGTCGCCGACCGTCTGGGCATCAGGAAAATATTCCTCCACCCCCTGGCCGGGGTTCTGTCGGCCTACGGTATGGGCTTGGCTGACCTGCGGGTCCTGAAGGAACAGGCCGTCGAACTACCCCTGACCGCAGAGACCCTGACCGATATTGAATCCAGCATGGCCCAGCTGTCGAAAGCGGCAACCCAGGCCCTGGTCGATCAGGAAGTCCATGACATAACCCTGGTCAAAAAACTGCACCTCAAATACCAGGGCAGTGACAGTACGCTTCAAGTACCGCTTGGCCCCCTGCCCGATATTATCCGCGACTTTGAGCGTCAGCATCACCAGCATTTCAGCTTCATCAGCCCGGACAAGCCGCTGATCGTCGAATCCCTGTCGGTGGAAGCCTCCGGCGGCGGTCAGGAGATCAAGACTACTTTGGCCCCTGAAAATATCCCGGCGCCCTCCATAGCCGACCGGAAGATCTTCACCAACGGCGCCGCTCACCCCTGCCCGGTCAGCCACCGGGACCATATGAGGCTAGACCAAAAGATCATTGGTCCGGCGATCATTCTGGAAGACCATGGCACCAACATCGTCGAGCCGGGCTGGACCGCCCATCTCGACCCGCTGCAGAACCTGATCCTCGACCGGGTGGAGGACCTGCAGCGCACGTCGCCCATGGGCACCGATGCCGATCCGATCATGCTGGAGATTTTCAACAATCTGTTCATGTCCATCGCTGAGCAGATGGGGGCGGTGCTCGAGAAGGTCGCCCATTCGGTCAATATGAAGGAGCGGCTGGATTTCTCCTGCGCCCTGTTTGATGGTGCCGGCAATCTGGTGGCCAATGCGCCCCATATGCCGGTCCATCTGGGCTCCATGGGCGCCAGCGTTAAGGCGATCATGGCCGCCAACCGGGGCACCATGGCACAGGGCGACAGTTTCCTGCTCAATGATCCCTATAACGGCGGCACCCATCTGCCTGACATGACCGTCATCGCACCTTATTTTGAGGCAGAGGGCGACGGCGACAGTGCTGAGCCGCTATTCTATCTGGCGACCCGGGGCCATCATGCGGATATTGGCGGAATTACGCCCGGTTCCATGCCGCCCCTGTCCCATGTGATCAGTGACGAGGGCATCCTGTTTGATAATTTCCCCCTGGTCAGGGCCGGAAAATTTCAAGAAGCCGTCCTGCTGACCGCCCTTGCCCAGGGGCCATGGCCGGCCCGCAATCCGGCCCAGAATATCGCCGACCTAAAAGCCCAGATCGCCGCCAACGCCAAGGGCATGCACGAGCTTGACCAGATGGTCGCCGACTTCAGCCTGCCCGTGGTTAAGGCCTATATGACCCATGTCCAGAACAATGCAGAAGAAGCCGTGCGCCGGGCCATAGAGGTGCTGGAAGATGGCCAGATTGACTATCCGCTGGATAATGGCGCCCTGATCCGGGTCAGGATTACTATTGACCCGGCAAGCCGCAGCGCGACCCTAGACTTCACCGGCACCTCTGCCCAAGTGGACAGCAATTTCAATGCGCCGCTGGCCATCTGCCGGGCGGCCGTGCTCTATGTCTTCCGCTGTCTGGTCGCCGATGATATCCCGCTCAATGAGGGCTGTATGGCCCCCCTGACCCTGATCGTACCCGAAGGCTGCCTGCTGAACCCCCGGCCCCCGGCAGCGGTGGTCGCTGGCAATGTGGAGACTTCCCAGGCGGTGGTCAATGCCCTGTTCCTGGCCCTTGGCGTCATGGCGGCGTCCCAGGGCACCATGAATAACGTCACCTTTGGCAATGCGGAGCTGCAATATTACGAAACCCTGGCCGGCGGCATGGGCGCGACCGCAAATAATGACGGGGCCAGCGCTATCCAGTCCCATATGACCAATAGCCGCCTGACCGACCCGGAGGTGCTCGAATGGCGCTATCCGGTGATCCTTGAGAAATTTGAGGTCCGCAGCGGCAGCGGTGGCCAAGGCAAATATGCCGGTGGGGACGGGGTTGTCCGTCATCTGCGCTTCACCCAGCCCATGACCGCCGCGATCATCGCCAATCACCGCACCCTGCCGCCGCCAGGACTTGACGGCGGCGAGGCTGGCACCTGTGGCCTCAATCAGGTCATGCGGGCGGATGGCACGTTGGAGACACTGCCCTATGCTGCGGAGACCGCCATGGAGGTGGGTGATATTTTCATCATTGAAACCCCGGGCGGCGGCGGCTATGGTAAACCAAACACCTAACGGACAGACAGTATGACCTCAAAAGACTTCACGCCCTATTACGCCGTGATCTTCACCAGTGTGCAGAGCGATTATGACCAGGGCTATGCCCAGACCGCCCAACAAATGGTCGACCTTGCGGCCAGACAACCGGGCTATCTTGGTTTTGAAACAGTCAGCGAGGGCAAGCAGGGCATATCGGTGTCCTACTGGAAGGACCTGGACAGCATCAAAAGCTGGAAAAAGGTCGCCGACCATCTCACGGCCCAGAAGAGTGGCCGGGAAAAATGGTATAAAAGCTACACCACCCGTATTGCCCGGGTCGAGCGGGAATATTCTTTCGAAAAACTTGAAAGCTAAAACATTCTGCGTTTAAGGGGGACGAGGCAGGCTAGGCGACATGACCACCCCGTACATGAGACGACGGCTAACGCTGTTCCCGCTTGAAGGCAGGATGTTTTAGAACGGCCAGAGCCAGAAACCCCGGTCGAGACCGCTTTCGCATTTTTTCAGCTGAGCGGCATAGATCAGGCTGTTGCGCTTGACCTTTTTCGCCACCTGTACCAGCCAGGGTTTTTTCAGGTAGCTCTTGCGTTTATAGCCGCCGTGGCCTTCATGATAGGCCAGATATTGGTTCTCCGCGTCCCATTTTGAAATGCCCAGGCTTTTCTGGCTGACCGTCGTGTACCAGCCGATGAAGTCCACCGCATCGTCGAAATTATCCCGGTCCGCGCCCCGGTTGCCGGTCTTTTTCTTGTACCAGTCCCAGGTGCCGTCCTTGACCTGAGCATAGCCGTAAGCGGTCGTAATCCGGCCCCAGGGAATCACCCAGAAGATGTGCTTGCGCTTGGTCTTGGCATTATGCTTGAAGCTGGATTCCTGCTTGATGATCGCCAGCTGGACATGGATCGGGGTGCCGTAACGTTTCCGGACCGCGCGCATGGATTTATACCAGCCGCTCTTCTCCTTAAAGATCGCACAGCTGTCATTAATATTGCGCGGCGGCGTGGTGGCACAACCTGAGAGCAGGACCAGCGTGATCAACGCCATGAGGGGATTTCTGAATGTCATGCCCCTAAAGAATCAAAAGCGCCGATGAATGTCAAGCATTTGATTGCAACAAAGAGTCGAGAAAGCCTTATCAAACTTCTCCTCGACTCTTTGTTTACATGAAAAATTAAATAATATTGCTCGCCAGCCAACGTTTCACCTTGGTGATATCCATGCCGCGTCTTTTGGCATAGTCCTCGACCTGATCTTCATCGATTTTGCCAATGCCGAAATATTGCGCTTTTGGATGACTGAAATAATAACCAGACACGGCGGCGGTCGGCAGCATGGCCATGCTATCGGTCAGGGTGATCCCGGTATTATCCGGCGCATCGAGCAGCTTGAACAGACCAGGCTTGGTGGTATGGTCCGGACAGGCCGGATAGCCCGGGGCCGGACGGATGCCGTCATATCTTTCCCGGATCAGGTCATGATTACTCAGGCTCTCCCCGGGCGCATAGCCCCAATGCTCTTTCCGCACCTGTTCATGCATATGCTCGGCAAAGGCCTCTGCCAGCCGGTCAGCCAGGGATTTCAGCAGGATGTCGTTATAGTCATCGAACTTGGCCTGAAACTCTTTCAGCTTGTCGTCGATGCCGATGCCAGCGGTGACCGCGAAGCCGCCGAGGTAATCCGCTTTACCGCTATCCTCCGGCGCGACAAAATCGGCCAGGCACATGTTATAGCTGCCGGACCGCTTGCGGATTTGCTGACGCAGGAACGGCACGGTGTCGAGCCGCTCTGTCCGGCTGTCATCGGTATAGAGCGCCACATCGTCACCAACCGCATTGGCCGGCCAGAAGCCGATCACGCCTCGGGCGGTCAGCCATTTTTCGTCCTGGATGGTTTTCAGCATGGCCTCTGCGTCCCGGAACAGGCTGGTCGCCGTTTCCCCAACCACGTCATCGGTCAGGATTTTCGGGTAGTTGCCCGCCAGCTCCCAGGTGCGGAAGAACGGGGTCCAGTCGATACGGTCCACCAGCTTGCCCAGGTCATAATCATCAAAGGACTTCACGCCGAGGAACGACGGTTTTGGCGGCGTATAACCGGCCCAGTCCACAGGGAAGTGGTTGTCCCGGCAATCACCAATGGTGATCCGGTCTTTTTTCTTTTTGCCGCGCTCATGACGCTCGCGCATCTCCTGGTAGTCGTCGGCAATTTTGGCGACAAAGTCCTCTTTCAGGGTCTCACTGAGCAGATTGCTGGCGACCCCAACCGCCCGCGAGGCGTCCAGAACATGGATCACCGGATGGTCATAATGGGGCGCGATCTTAACCGCCGTATGGATTTTAGAGGTCGTTGCGCCGCCAATCATCACCGGGATCTTAAACCCCTGACGTTGCATATCCCCGGCCACCTGGGCCATTTCTTCCAATGACGGCGTGATCAGGCCGGACAGGCCAATGATATCGACTTTTTCATCAATGGCGGTCTGGAGAATTTTATCTGAGGATACCATGACGCCCAGGTCGACAATCTCATAGTTATTGCATTGCAGTACCACGCCGACGATATTCTTGCCAATGTCATGAACATCGCCCTTGACCGTCGCCATCAGGATTTTACCCTTGGTGATGATGCCGCCGGATTTTGCCTTCTCGGCCTCAATGAACGGCAGCAGATAGGCCACTGACTGTTTCATCACCCGGGCTGATTTTACCACTTGCGGCAGGAACATCTGGCCGGAGCCAAACAGGTCACCGACCACATTCATGCCGTCCATCAGCGGACCTTCGATCACGTCCAGCGCCTGGGATGATTTCTGGCGTGCCTCTTCAGTATCTTCCTCGATAAAGGCGGTGATGCCTTTGACCAGAGAATGGGACAGTCTTTCTTCGACCGGGCCCTCGCGCCAGCTTAGGTCTTCGGTCAGCTGTATGCCCTTTTCGCCCTTGAAACGGGCGGCGATATCAATCAGCCGGTCGGTGGCGTCGTCACGCCGGTTAAGGATCACGTCCTCAACCCTTGTCCGCAGGTCCGGATCAATCTCCGAATAGACCGTGATCAGGCCGGCATTGACAATGCCCATATCCATCCCGGCCTGAATGGCATGATAGAGAAAGACACTATGCATGGCTTCGCGCACCGGATTATTGCCCCGGAAAGAAAAAGACACATTGCTGACCCCACCGGACACATGACAGAAGGGCAGCGTCTTCTTGATGATGCGGGTCGCCTCGATGAAGTCGACGGCGTAATTATTATGCTCTTCAATGCCGGTGGCGACGGCAAAAATATTGGGGTCAAAGATAATGTCTTCCGGCGGGAAACCGACTTCATTGACCAGCACATTATAAGATTCCGTGCAGATTTCCACTTTGCGCTCCAGCGTATCCGCCTGGCCCTTTTCATCAAAGGCCATGACTACGGCCGCAGCACCATAATTCTTGATCAGGGACGCATGATGGATAAAAGCCGCCTTGCCTTCTTTCATGGAAATACTATTGACCACGGCCTTGCCCTGGACACATTTCAGCCCGGCTTCGATCACCGACCATTTGGAGCTGTCGATCATCACCGGCACCCGGGAAATATCAGGCTCGGAGGCGATCAGGTTCATGAAGGTGACCATGGCCTGCTCGCTGTCGAGCATGGCTTCATCCATATTAACATCGATGATCTGGGCCCCGGCTTCCACCTGCTGGCGGGCCACATCGAGGGCGGCCGCAAAATCGTCGTTCAGGATCAGCTTCTTGAATTTGGCCGAGCCGGTAACATTGGTTCTTTCGCCAACGTTAATAAAAATTGCACTTTTTTTCATTGTTTCAGTCTTCATTCCTGGATCACTTCAAAGGGCTCAAGGCCGGACAGGCGCATATGACGGTCAAGGTCGGGGATCTGACGGGGACGGACCCCGGCGACGGCCTCGGCAATGGCGGCGATATGGGCTGGTTCTGTGCCACAACAGCCGCCGACAATATTGAGCAGGCCACTGGTGCTCCATTCGCCCAATTGACCCGCCATTTCTTCCGGGCTTTCATCATAATCACCCATTTCATTGGGCAGGCCGGCATTGGGATGGGCCGAGATGCTGCAATCGGCAATTTTCGACACCGAGACAATATGCTGGCGCAGATCCTTGGCCCCTAGCGCACAGTTAAAGCCAATGCTGATCGGGTTGGCGTGGCGGACAGAATACCAGAAGGCTTCTGCCGTTTGTCCGGACAGGGTGCGGCCGGAGGCATCGGTAATGGTGCCGGAAATCATCACCGGCAGCTTCATTCCCATGTCCGAGAAAGTTTTATTTATGGCGAAAATCGCCGCCTTGGCATTCAGGGTATCAAAGATGGTTTCGATCATGATCAGGTCAGCCCCGCCGTCGATCAGGCCCCGGGTCGCCTCAACATAATTCTCGACCAGCTCATCAAAGGTGACATTACGGAAGGCCGGGTTATTGACATCGGGTGATAAGGACGCGGTCCGGCTTGTGGGCCCCAGGGTACCGACGACAAAGCGCGGCTTGTCGGGCTCGGCGGCGCTGAACTCATCGGCGACCTCACGGGCAATGGCGGCCCCCTGCTTGTTCAGCTCGTACGCCAGCTCTTCCATGCCATAGTCGGACTGGGATACCTTGGTCGAATTGAAGGTGTTGGTTTCCACCAGGTCGGCGCCGGCGGCAAAATACTGCCGGTGAATATCCTTGATAATCTCGGGCTGGGTCAGGGTCAGCAGGTCATTATTGCCCTTCACATCCTGGCCCCAGTCGGCAAAGCGGCTGCCCCGGTAGTCCTCTTCGCTCAGGCGGTGACGCTGGATCATGGTGCCCATGGCCCCGTCCAGAACCAAAATCCGTTTTTCCAGGGCCTGCTTCAATGTTTCATTCATGGGGTTATTCCTTTACGCCTGCGGGCGGTCTGATGCCCAGAAAATGACAGATGGTCGTGGTCAGTTCGGACCGGTTCAGGGTATAGAAATGAAACTTCTTCACCCCACCCCGATAGAGCCGCATACATTGTTCGGCCGCGACCGTGGCTGCCACATGACGGCGGATTTCCGGCCGGTCATCCAGGCCGTCGAACAGGTCTTCCAGCCACTTAGGCATTGAGGTCCCGCACATGGCTGAGAAATTTCGGGCCTGGGCAAAATTGGTCACTGGCATGATCCCCGGAATGATCGGCACCGTGATCCCGGCGGCCAGTACCCGGTCCATAAAGCGGAAATACATATCCACATCAAAGAAATACTGGGTGATCGCCTGATTAGCCCCAGCATCAATTTTGCGTTTCAGGTTGTCGATGTCGGCCTGCCATGACCCAGAATCCGGATGGCTTTCCGGATAGGCGGCCACAGAAATATTGAAATCACCAATTTTCTTAAGGCCATCCACCAGGTCAGCGGCATTGACATAGCCCTGACCATGGGGCGCATAGGTCGCGCCCGCTTCGGGCATATCTCCGCGCAGGGCGACAATATGACGCACGCCCATATCCCAATATTCCCGGGCAATATCATCAATCTCGCCCCGGGTCGCCGCCACACAGGTCAGATGGGCCGCTGGAACCAGGCTGGTTTCTTTCAGTATCCGGGATATGGTGGCATGGGTCCGCTCCCGGGTGCTGCCTCCGGCACCGTAGGTCACTGAGACCATTTCAGGCTGCAGCGGTTCAAGTTTGCGGATGCTGGTCCACAGGGCTGCTTCCATCTTTTCAGATTTTGGCGGAAAGAATTCAAAAGAAACGTCGATGTCTTTGGCCTGTGCGGCAAAGAGGCTTGGGCGCAACAGGTCTTCGTTCAGTATGTCAGTCACAATATATTCTCAATTTTTTATGTCAGATTAGTCAATTTTATTGGCGACCCAGATGGACAGGTCCAGTTCTTTGCCTTTCAGGTGAATGACCGGGTCACTCTTCAACCCCACCTGGCTAAGCCAATCCGTGACTTCCGCGTCACTGAATCCCAGTCGGCGATGGGCCTGGTCATCCCGGAGATATTCCAAATTATGGGGGGCAAAATCAACCACGATCACCCGGCCATTCTGCCGCAACAGACGGCTGGTTTCCTTCAGGGCGGCACTGGGGTCATCGGCAAAATGCAGCACCTGATGGATCAGGATCAAGTCCATGGAGCCCGTGGCCAGGGCCAGGTCATACATATCGCCCTGGCGGACCTGGCAGTTATGAAGTTTTGATTTTTCCAGATTTACCCGAGCCACGGAGAGCATTTCCCGGCTGAGATCAATGCCGGTGCCCCGGCCGATGCGGTCGGCAAAAACCTCTAGAATACGGCCGGTGCCCGTGCCCACGTCAAGGAAATCCTTGATCGTCATATCAGTAGTAACCTCCAGCAGGATTTTCTCCACCTCTTCTTCCGAGACATAAAGCGACCGAATCCGGTCCCAGTCCGCGGCATTCTCACTGAAATAGCGGCTGGCCTTGCCTTTACGGTCTTCCTTGATCTCGGCCAGGCGTTCACCGTCATGCTGCAGCACCTGCTCGGAAAAAGGGATGTATTTCATAATTGCCCGGGCCAGTTCGCCCTCAGGACCACTTTCGGCCAGACGGTAAAAAATCCACGTGCCTTCCCGGTAACGCTCCAGAAGCCCGGCCTCACACAGGAGCCGTAAATGCCGGGAAACCCGGGGCTGGCTCTGGCGCAGGATGGTTACAAGCTCGGTTACCGTCAACTCACCTGTCCGAAATAAAGCCAGAATGCGCAGGCGGGTTTCTTCCCCCACGGCCTTCAGGGCATTCAGCATTCTGTCAAATCCAATTTCCACAAAAACATCCACTATATTCACTCCACCTTCACTATGAAGATACATATAAAGATATATTTATATAATGTAAAGAATTGAATTTTAAGAATATGTCCTTATTTACCCTTAACGTGTATTGCAAATCTTTAATAGGTCTATTACAACTTCACCATATGCATATGCAGAAGGTTTTTTTATGTCATTCGCCCTTGAGTTAGTTGGATATTATTCCAGAAACAGACGCTTTTCCCTGCGGAAGGCTGTTGTGGTCCTGTTGTCCGTCACCCTGCTATTCACCGCGGGATGCGCCAAACGGCCGCCAGCTTCCGATCCCCAGGCCCTGGCCGCCTATCTGGAAGCCAATGATCCCCTGGAACCTATGAACCGGGCGATTTTTTCCTTCAATCAGGGTTTTGATGACATTTTACTGGAGCCTGCGGCGCGCTTTTATCGCCAGTTCGGTCCACCGGATATTCGCAAAGGCATCTCCAATTTTGTCAATAACTGGCGCGAACCGGTGACCTTCGTCAATGATGTGCTTCAGGGAGAAAGCACCCGAGCTGGCACCACCCTGACCCGGTTCGTGATCAACAGCACCTTTGGTCTGCTGGGAATCCTGGACACCGCGACCTATTGGGGCATTGAGCATCATAGTGAAGACTTTGGCGAAACCTTCGCCGTCTGGGGATTTAGCGAAGGGCCTTATATCATGATGCCGTTCCTCGGCCCGTCAACTGCCCGGGACTTTTCCGGCTTTGTGGTTGATTTCTTTTTTGATCCGGTCAGCCTGTGGCTCAGTCATGAGGGCTGGACCGAGGTCCGTTATGGCCGGTTGGCCCTGCGCGGCCTGATTTACCGGGAAGAGAATCTGGAAACTCTGGATGACCTGGGAAAATCCTCGACCGATTTCTACGCCACCATCCGCAGCGCCTACCGCCAGATCCGGGCCTATGACATCAACAATGGTGTGCTCGACATTAACGCGGACGACGACCTGTTCGACGAAGACTTCGACGACGAAGACTATTAAAGAAGCTAACGGGGCAGCAGCACCCCGTCAGCCTTGACAGCCCCAGCTATCTTTATTGAGGCCCCTAGTCCTTGGGGGTCATCTTATGATAGGCCATATCCACACGATTTTCGGCGATCAGATCATAATATTTGTCCAGTATGGCCTGGGCCTTTTCCATGCTGCCGGTCTGTTTAACAAAGGCGGCAAACCATTTTTCATTATCCGGGCTGATCGACCAGTCGAAGTCCCCCATGCTATTCCGGGTCCAGAACAAGGCCACATCCCACGGTCCGGTCTGAAAGTTAATCACATAGGGTTCAAGGGTACCGGCGGCTTCACTGGCCGGAATGAAATATTTTTTAATCATGCGAAAGGCATCCTCAGCCTTGCCGACTTTATATTTTACATAGACAACTTCATAATATTCAACATTTTCCCTTTTACTGGCTTTAGGCAAATCAGCAGACAAGGCCATTTGTGACAGGCCAAAGACAGCCATGATGGCTGAAAGAATGATCACTCTATACATTTTACGTCCCTCCTTATGGGTTATTGTGAAACTGCGTGAACGGCTGACGGACACAAATGGGCCGCCAGAAAAGTGCAAAACTCAACAAACTCAGGAAACAAAACAAATAGGATAAAGCAGTGAATACTACTTTAGAGAGAGACCATATCAGGGATTAAGGATTTTGACAAGATGGCGACAAAAAAGGCCAGAAGCGGTGCTCCTGGCCTTGAAAATGATCTACCGGATTAAATTTAACGGGTAAGCTTTTTATATTGCAGTTTGTGGGGACGGTCGGCCGCGGACCCCAGTCTTCTGTGCCGGTCCTTGTCATAATCCTCATAGTTGCCTTCAAACCAGACCACTTCCGAATTGCCTTCGAAGGCCAGGATATGGGTGGCGATCCGGTTGAGGAACCAGCGATCATGCGAGATGATAACGGCGCAACCGGCGAAATCTTCCAGACCCGCTTCCAGGGCACTGAGGGTTTCCACGTCAAGGTCATTGGTTGGTTCATCGAGCAGCAGCACATTGGCCGGTGTCCGCAGCATCTTGGCCAGATGGACCCGGTTGCGCTCCCCGCCGGACAATTGACCGAGCTTCTTCTGCTGATCGGTACCCTTGAAGTTAAAGTTACCGACGTAAGCCCGGGTATGAACATCCCGGCCATTGAAGTTAAAGACATCAAGCCCGTCGGAAATTTCTTCCCACACAGTCTTTTTATCATCCAGGTCATCACGGCTCTGGTCCACATAGCCCAGGACCACGGTTTCCCCGACCCGCAGCGCGCCCTCATCAGGCTGCTCCACCTTGGTGATCATCTTGAATAATGTGGTTTTACCCGCGCCGTTGGCCCCAATAATCCCAACGATACCGCCCGGCGGCAGGCTAAAGTTCAGGCCATCAATCAACAGCTTGTCGCCAAAGGCTTTTTTCAGGTCCTTGGCTTCAATCACCAGGTTACCGAGACGGGGCCCGACCGGAATCTGGATCTGGGCATCAGAATTGCGGCCATCCTGGGCCGCCGCCAGCAGATCATCATAGGCATTGATCCGGGCCTTGCTTTTGGCCTGACGGGCTTTGGGGGACTGACGAATCCAGGCCAGTTCCCGCTTCATGGTTTTCTTGCGGGACGCTTCAACCTTATCTTCGAGGGCGATGCGTTTTTCTTTCTGTTCCAGCCAGTCAGAATAATGACCCTGGTACGGGATCGCCCGGCCCCGGTCAATTTCCAGCACCCAGTTAACCACATTATCAAGGAAGTAGCGATCATGGGTCACCAGAATGATGGTGCCTGCATATTCTTTCAGATGGTTTTCCAACCAGGCCACGGATTCCGCATCCAAATGGTTGGTTGGTTCATCAAGCAGCAGGATTTCAGGCTTAGCCAGCAGCAGGCGGCACAGGGCCACCCGGCGACGCTCGCCCCCGGACAGGATGGTGACATCGGAATCCTTTGGCGGACAGCGCAGCGCTTCCATGGCCAGCTCAACCCGGCTGTCCAGGTCCCAGGCATCGGCGGCGTCGATTTTTTCCTGCAATTCGCCCTGTTTGGCGATCAGGTCATTCATCTCATCATCAGTCATAGGCTCAGCGAATTTCAGGCTGATGGCATTGAATTCATCGACGATGGCCTTCAGCTCACCCAGGCCTTCCATGACATTTTCAAAGACATTCTTTTCCGGGTCAAGATGCGGCTCCTGCTCCAGGTAACCGACCTTGATGCCCTCTGCGGCCCAGGCTTCCCCCTGAAAATCCGGGTCCTGACCGGCGATGATCCGCATCAGAGTTGACTTACCGGCGCCATTGACACCGATCACAGCGATCTTGGCATCGGGCATGAAAGACAGGGTCACATCCTTCAGGATTGGTTTCGAACCGGGGTAGGTCTTGCTCAGACCCTTCATCACATAACTATATTGATAAGACGCCATTTGTCGCTCTTCACTCTATAAAGGGGTTAATAAATTTCCCCCTTATTACCTAATCTGAGCCAAGAGTGCAACGGGCAAAAACATCTGCCATCATCTGTTCCAGGTAACGTTGGTCGATTTCATCGAAAGTGGCCACGCTTTCACTGTCCACATCAAGCAACGCAATCAGCTTTCCAGCGGGGGTAAAAACCGGCACTACGATCTCGGACAGGCTGCGGCTGTCGCAGGCGATGTGACCGGGGAAATCATGAACATTATCCACGACCTGGGTCTGACCATGGGCCGCCGCCGCGCCACAAACCCCGCGACCAAAAGCAATGCGCAGACAGCCGAGCGAGCCCTGATAGGGCCCAACCACCAGCTCGTCCCCTTTAGCCTCATCGACCAGATAAAAGCCGGTCCAGAAAAAATCATCAAAAGCTTCCGACAACAGGCAGGACACCGTCGCCATGCGGGCGATCAGGCTGGATTCGCCCTCGGTGACGGCCAGGACCTGCTGGCTGACCTCGATATATTTCTGTTCTTTGTCCATCTGCTGTCTCTTCATTTTCCGGTATTGATAAGAGATTGATCTGTAGCCACAGAAATACTTCTTGTCAAATGCCCCCATAATATCAGATAAAGCCCGTGATATAAAATTCAGGACAACAGTGACTATGGAAACGACCCCCCCGGCGACAACGGCCCAAGATCAAGTCCAGCACCCGACTCCTCCATCCGACGATTGGGGGGCCCTGTCCCGCCTGCCCGGCAACCCCATGATGTGGGTGCTGATCTGGAGCGAGCTTGTAGTCTTTGGCGTTTCCTTCATCGGCTTTGCCGTCGCCCATATCCTGCAGCCGGAAGTCTTTACCCAGTCCCAGGACAGCCTGAACCGGGTGCTCGGCGGCATTAACACCATGGTTCTGGTGACCAGCGGTCTGTGTGTGGCGCTGGCAGTCACCGCCCAGCAGAAAGGATCACAGCGCCTGATGCGCCGGTGGCTGGCGGCGGCCATTGTCCTTGGCCTGGTATTCCTGTGGGTTAAATTTATCGAATACGGCGAAAAATTCTCGCAAGGCATCGGTCTTGAGACCAATACTTTCTATACCCTCTATTTCCTGCTGACCGGCTTTCATGCCTTTCATGTGGTCTTTGGCATTATCATCCTGATCATTGTCGGCTGGAAAGACAGTGCGGAAAATCTGGAGATCGGGGCCAGTTTCTGGCATATGGTTGACCTGATCTGGATTATCCTGTTCCCCCTGATTTATCTGCTGCGCTAGGAGAGACGAAACATGAATTTCAAGAATCCAAGCACCCGAACCCTGATCCTCTGCTGGGTGGTCCTGATGGCCCTGACCATCGGCACCATGATGTCGGGCCGGGCGACATCGGACGCCGCCCTGACCGCAGGCCTGGTCCTGTCTTTGGGCCTGATCACCTGGGTCAAGTCCATGCTGATCCTGCGCTATTACCTGAACCTGCGCACCGCCTCCAAAGGCTGGAACAAGGGTTTTAACATCTATCTGTTCATTGTGCTCGGCATCATCATGCTAATTTTCCTGCTCGGCAAGCAGTTGATTTAATTTTTGTGTCAATGACCTCAAACATTTGCTAAGGTTTTTCCCTGATAAATAAAAAGAGGGCTGGTCGATGGAGGTTTCACAGAACGATAACGCTAAAGCCTATTGGCGAGAGAATATCCGCCTGATGCTGATCCTGCTGGCGGTCTGGTTCATCGCCAGCTTCGGCATGGGCATCCTGTTTGTTGATGAACTGAATGAATTCAGGTTCTTCGGCTTCCGCCTCGGCTTCTGGATGGCCCAGCAGGGCGCGATCTATGTCTTCGTCGTCCTGATCTTCATCTATGTCCATAAAATGAACCAGCTCGACCGCAAATACGACGTCCACGAAGACGCCGATGAGTATGTCGAGGATGACGATTATTATCAGCACGATCAAAGCTTCCTCGACAGCATTTCCGAGCGTGACGATGAGGGGGAGAAAAAATAATGGATATCCAAACCCTAACTTACCTGATCGTCGGGCTGACGTTTGCGCTTTATATTGGCATTGCTATCTGGGCCCGGGCCGGGTCGACGGATGAGTTTTATGTTGCCGGGGGTAATGTCCATCCGCTGGCTAATGGCATGGCGACGGCGGCGGACTGGATGTCGGCGGCAAGCTTTATTTCCATGGCCGGGCTGATCAGCTTCATGGGCCGGGACGGCGGCATGTATCTCATGGGCTGGACCGGCGGCTATGTGCTGCTGGCCCTGTGCCTCGCCCCTTACCTGCGCAAATTTGGTAAATTCACCGTGCCCGATTTTGTCGGCGACCGCTATTATTCCGATACCGCCCGGCTGGTGGCGGTGGTCTGTGCGATCTTCATCTCCTTCACCTATGTCGCCGGGCAGATGCGCGGGGTCGGCATTGTCTTCTCCCGCTTTCTCGAGGTTGAGATTGAGACCGGGGTCCTGATCGGCATGACGGTGGTGTTTTTCTATGCCGTGCTCGGCGGTATGAAGGGCATCACCTATACCCA
Source organism: Alphaproteobacteria bacterium (assembly GCA_002401455.1). GTDB lineage: Bacteria > Pseudomonadota > Alphaproteobacteria > Sphingomonadales > Emcibacteraceae > Paremcibacter. The sequence goes on along the minus strand of NVTE01000003.1, from coordinate 214,698 downwards.
GGTCGCGCAATATTGTGTGCTGATCTTTGCCTTCATGGTGCCGGCGATCTTCATCTCGATCATGATGACCGGCAATCCGGTGCCCCAGCTTGGCCTGGGCAGCACCCTGACGGACGGCTCGGGCGTCTATCTGCTGGATAAGCTTGATGGCCTGAGTGAGCAACTGGGCTTTGGCACCTATACCGACGGCAGTAAATCGACCATCGACATCTTCTTCATCACCGCCGCCCTGATGGTCGGCACCGCTGGCCTGCCCCATGTGATCATCCGTTTTTTCACCGTGCCCAAAGTCAAGGATGCCCGGATTTCAGCTGGTTATGCCCTGGTGCTGATCGCGATCCTCTATACCACCGCCCCGGCCATCGCCGCCTTCGCCCGGGTTAACCTGATCAATACGGTCAGCAACGCCGAATATAGCACGACTCCTGAATGGTTCCGGAACTGGGAAGACAGCAACCTGATTGGCTGGATCGATAAGAATGACGACGGCAGAATTCAATATGTCGCGGGTAAGGCCTTTGACGGCAAACCGGCGTATTCCGAAGCCCGGGGCAAGCACGGCCAGCGGCTGCTCCATAACGCGCCCACTGCCGGCGACAATGAGCTGTATATTGACCGGGATATTATCGTGCTGGCTAATCCGGAAATCGGCGGGCTGCCCAACTGGGTGATCGCCCTGGTGGCGGCCGGGGGTCTGGCGGCGGCGCTATCGACGGCGGCTGGATTGCTATTGGTGATCTCGACCTCGATCTCCCACGATCTGTTCAAGAAAATCCTCCTGCCGAACATCAGTGATAAACAGGAACTGATGTATGCCCGCATGGCGGCGGCGGTTGCCATTGCCATTGCCGGTTATTTCGGTATCAATCCGCCGGGTTTTGTCGCCCAGGTGGTGGCCTTTGCCTTTGGCCTGGCCGCCTCGTCCTTCTTCCCAGTGATCATTCTGGGGATATTTTACAAACGCATGAACAAGGAAGGCGCCATCAGCGGCATGGTCAGCGGCATCGCCTTCACCGCGTCCTATATCATCTATTTCAAGTTTATTAACCCGGGAGCCAATACCGCCGACCACTGGCTGTTTGGCATCTCACCGGAGGGCATTGGCACCCTCGGCATGTGCCTGAACTTCATCATCGCCTTTAGCGTCAGCCGTTTTACTGCTGCACCGCCGGCCCACATACAGGAGATGGTCGAGAGCATCCGAATTCCCAAGGGAGCCGGTGCCGCCTACCACCATCATCTGTCTGACTGAATGCGCCCTATTTGTTCTTACGGTTGGCAATGATATCAGCCACCACTGAGGGGTCGGCCAGGGTTGAGATATCGCCCAGATTTTCATGCTCGTTGGCGGCCACTTTGCGCAGAATCCGGCGCATGATCTTGCCGGACCGGGTTTTCGGCAGGCCGGGGGCGAACTGAATCTTGTCCGGCTGGGCGATCGGTCCGATTTCCTTGCGTACCCATTTCTTCAGCTCCTGACGCAGATCGTCGGAGCCTTCGATTTCCGCCATCAGGGTGACATAGGCATAAATGCCCTGGCCCTTGATGTCGTGGGGGTAACCAACAACCGCAGCTTCGGCGACCAGTTGATGAGCGACCAGGGCGCTTTCGACCTCAGCCGTGCCCATGCGGTGACCGGAGACATTAATCACGTCATCAACCCGGCCGGTAATCCAGTAATAGCCGTCCGCGTCCCGGCGACAACCGTCACCGGTGAAATATTTGCCGGCATAGGTCGAGAAATAGGTCATGACAAAGCGCTCATGATCGCCGTAGACCGAGCGCATCTGACCGGGCCAGCTGTCGGTAATCACCAGGTTACCTTCGGCCTCCCCCTCGAGAACCGTACCGCTTTCATCGACCAGTTCCAGCTGGACACCAAAGAAAGGCTTCGTGGCGGAGCCGGGCTTCAGGGCGGTGGCGCCGGGCAGCGGCGTGATCATGATGCCGCCGGTTTCCGTCTGCCACCAGGTATCAACGATCGGGCATTTTTCCTTGCCGACCACCTTATAATACCAGTCCCAGGCCTCCGGGTTGATCGGCTCGCCCACCGTACCCAGCACGCGCAGGGACGACAAGTCACAGGCTTCGACATAACTATTACCGCTGCCCATCAGGGCGCGCAGAGCTGTCGGGGCGGTATAGAAGATATTGACTTTATGCTTGTCACAGACCTGCCAGAAGCGCGAGGCATCGGGATAGGTCGGCACGCCTTCGAACACCAATGTTGTCGCGCCATTGGCCAACGGGCCATAAACGATATAGCTGTGGCCGGTGACCCAGCCCACATCGGCGGTGCACCAATAGACATCACCGTCCTTATAATCAAACACCAGTTCATGGGTCAGGGAGGCATACACCATATAGCCGCCGGTGGTATGCAGCACGCCTTTCGGCTGGCCGGTGGAGCCTGAGGTATAGAGAATGAACAGCGGATCTTCGGCGTTCATTTCTTCCGGCTCACATTCAGCGGGGAATTTTTCTGCCTCATCCTGATACCAGATGTCACGGCCTTCTTTCATGGGCACGTTGGCTCCGGAGTGACGGACCACGATCACGGTGCTGACCTCGACCCCGTCCTTGTCCAGCGCCTCATCCACATTGGTTTTCAGCGGCACCGCACGGCCGCCGCGAATGCCCTGATCGGCGGTGATCACCACATGGCTGTCACAGTCGACAATCCGGCCGGCCAGCGCCTCAGGCGAGAAACCACCAAAGACCACCGAATGCACCGCACCAATCCGGGCACAGGCCAGCATGGCATAGACAGCCTGCTGAATCATCGGCATATAGATCGTCACCCGGTCGCCTTTTTTCACGCCCCGGCTTTTCAGCACATTGGCGAACCGGCAGGTTTTTTCATAGAGGGTCTGATAGCTGATCTTCAGGGAAGAGGACGGCTCATCACCTTCGAAGATAATCGCCGTCTGCTCGGCACGTTCGGGCAGATGGCGGTCAATACAGTTGACACTGGCGTTCAGGGTGCCGTCAGCATACCAGTTGATATGCAGGTCATCCTTGGCAAAGGAGACATCCTTGACCTCCGTATAGGGCTTGATCCAGTCGATCCGCTTACCCGCCGCACCCCAGAAGGCCTCCGGATCATCCATGGACTGTTGATAGAGCGCCTGATATTGCGCGTCATTGATATGGCTGTTCTCGGCAAATTCTGCAGGCACGTCATAGGTCACGGAATCGGTCATACTGGATTATTCTTTCTTGTTAAGCTGCGATCAACAGGCCCGCCAATGCGGCACTCATCAGGTTGGACAGGGAGCCAGCGGCCACCGCCTTCAGTCCCCATTTGGCGATCAGATGGCGGCGTTTTGGCACCAGGACGCCAAATCCCCCCATGAGTATAGCGATCGAACTCAAATTAGCAAAGCCACAAAGGGCAAACGTCACGACCATGGTCGAGTGTGGGCTCAGCGCGCCCTCGGGCAGATTGAACAGCTCAATATAGGCCACGAACTCATTCAGGATCAGCTTGGTGCCGATCAGGTTACCGGCCACATCGGCCTCGGCCCACGGCACCCCCATCAGAAACATCAGCGGGGCGAAAATTTTACCCAGAATCATGTTGAAGGTCAGGTCGCCATAGCCGAACCAGTCGCCAATACCGCCGAGCATGCCGTTCAACATGGCAATCAGGGCGACAAAGGCCAGCAGCATCGCGCCAATATTGGCCGCAAGCTTCAGCCCGTCAGCCGCGCCATTGGCCGCCGCTTCGATGACATTGGCTGGTTTTTCGCCCTCATCAAAACTGTCGACCTCCAGCAGATGAGCATCGGATTCCTCAGGATCGGTATCGGGCATGATTATCTTGGCCATCAGCAATCCGCCCGGGGCCGCCATGAAGCTGGCCGCGATCAGATAATCCATACTGACCCCAATGGCGGCATAACCGGCCAGAATGGTCCCCGATATGGAGGCCAGCCCCGACACCATCACGGTGAAGAACTGGGCATCGCTGATCCGGCCGAGATACGGCCGGATAACCAGTGGTGCCTCGGTCTGTCCTAAGAATATATTCGCCGCCGCACAGAGAGATTCGACCCGCTTCGTGCCGATAATCTTATGAAGGGCACCGCCAAAAATCTTGACCACCCACTGCATGATATGCAGGTGATACAGCACCGCCATCAGGGCCGAGGCAAAAATGATGATCGGCAGGACCTTGACCACAAAAATAAAACCGAAACTGCTTGTGTCTGCCAGATTACCAAAGAGGAAATCAATGCCCACATTGGAATAATTGATCACCTTGTTGACGCCATTGGACATGCCCTGCAGGATATCCTTGCCCACGGGCACCACCAGCACAAAGACGGCCACCGCGACCTGTAGCACAAAGGCACTGCCCACCACCCGAAGGTTGATGGCTTTTTTATTCCCCGACAGAAGAAACGCCAGACCGAGTAATACGATAATTCCAAGAATACTGATGTACATGACGTTTTTTATTCTCCCGGTTTATTTATTGTCCAGAGTGTCCTTCTGGCCCCATATTTATTAGTAGTATTTCCTCAATCGCCGTATGGCAACCAGATATTTTTCACCTGGGTCGCCTCGCGCAGGAATCGGCGGCCTTCACCGTGAACTGACATCCAGTCCCGCGCCCGACCATCATTGACCCAGGTACGCTTCAAGTTGGCGGCACTCTGCTGCTCAACCATCCGGCTGCCGTCCGCCGACCCGTGATACCAGATCGCGTCCAGCTGATCATGTTTGGCCAGCACGTCCGCCAGCACGTCCCGATCGCCGGTGACAATATTAATCACACCCGCCGGCAGATCGGAAGTCTCCAGGATCTGGTAAAAATCAGTCGCCAGCAACGGATAGCGTTCGGACGGGATTACCACCGTCCGGTTGCCCATGGCAATCGCCGGTGCGACCAGAGAGATGAACGACAGCAACGGCATCACATCCGGACAGACAATGCCCATGATGCCCATGGGCTCATGCACGGCCAGTGCCACATTCTGCACCGGTGGGGTATGAACCTGGCCATCATATTTATCGGCCCAGGCCCCGTAGCTGAACAGGCGGCTGATCGACATGTCAAATTCGGCCTTGGCGGCTTTTTTGCTGACCCCGGTCAGGCTGACCAGCCGGTCAACAACTTCGGCTTCCCGAGCGCTGAGGTTTTCAGCGATATAATAGATCACCTGGGCCCGGTTATGGGCCGTGGTCGTGGACCAGCCAGGATTCTTGAATGCCGCCTCGACTGCGTTCCGAATGTCTTTGCGGTTGCCGTCGCCGACCCGGCCCGCGATGGAGCCGTCCGCATTGAGAACCACACGGGTGTTGCCGCCATCAGGCCGCGCCTGCTTGCCGCCAACATAATTCTTGGCCGTCCGGTCAATGCCGAACCCTTTAGGAGCTGAACCAGTAGGTTCTGGGCTATCCACCAGATTACCTTTTTCTGATCCCCACTCCCCAGCGGGTTTCAGATATTCATACATGCCTTCCTTGCCACCTTCCCGGCCGAAGCCGGATTCCCGGTAGCCGCCGAAGCCACAGGCCGCATCAAACTGGTTGGTGCTGTTGACCCAGACCACGCCGGCTTTGAGCATGGAGGCCACTTCCAGCGCCCGGTTTATATTCTCGGACCAGACACTGGACGCCAGACCAAAGCGGGTATTATTGGCCAGGTCGGCAGCTTCTTTCAGGGTCCGGAAGGTCATCACCGTCAGCACAGGGCCAAATATTTCCTCGCGCACAACGCTGTTGCTCGGGCTGACATTGGTGATCAGGGTCGGCGGATAATAACAGCCTTCTGTCGGAAAAGTGATATCCGGCTGCCAGATTTCGGCCCCTTCTTCGGCGCCCTTATTGACCAGGGCAGTAATCCGCTCCAACTGAATCGGGTCGACGATCGCGCCCATATCAATGGTCTTGTCCAGAGGGTCCCCGACCCGGAATTTATTGAGCCGGCTTTTGACTTTCTCGATCAGGCGGTCGGCAATGCCTTCCTCGACCAACAACCGGGAGCCGGCACAGCAGACCTGGCCCTGGTTAAACCAGATCGCGTCCACCAGCCCTTCTACCGCGCCGTCGATATCCGCATCCTCAAACACGATATAGGGCGACTTGCCGCCAAGCTCCAGGGTCAGTTTCTTACCCGACCCGGCGGTGGCTTCCCGAATATAGCGGCCAACACCGGTCGAGCCGGTGAAGGCAATCTTGGCAATATCCGGGTGATTGACGATCTGAGCGCCAGTATCTCCGGCACCGGTGACGATATTGACCACCCCTGGCGGCAGGCCGGCTTCCTGACACAGTTCGGCAAAATACAGCGCCGTCAGGCTGGTATATTCGGCAGGCTTCAGCACCACACAGTTACCGGCAGCGATCGCCGGGGCGATCTTCCACGCCAGCATCAGCAGCGGAAAGTTCCAGGGAATGATCTGGCCGACAACACCCAGCGGCACCTGATCGGCTAGTTCCTGGTCCCGAAGCTGGGCCCAACCGGCATGGTAATAGAAATGACGGGCAACCAGCGGAATATCAATATCCCGGCTTTCCCGGATCGGCTTGCCATTATCCAGGGTTTCCAGCACCGACATGAACCGAGCGGTTTTCTGGATCAGCCGCGCCAGGGAATAGAGGTATTTTGCTCTTTCATGGCCGGGAAGGCCTGACCATGACGGGAAGGCCTTAGCCGCGGCTTTCACCGCCCGGTCCACATCCTCGGCCCCGGCAACAGAAATTTTTGCCAAAAGCTCACCGGTCGCCGGATTGCGGCTTTCGATAGTCTCATCAGAGGAGGCCGCCACCCATTCGCCATTGATGAAAAGCTTAAAGCCCTGGTCATGGCTATTCAGCCAGTCATGGACATAATCCGCCTGTTCAGGCGCCGGACCATAAGACATTGTTTTATATATTTCTGAGATGTTCATAATAACCCTAACCCATTGAATGGCGGTTAGCCGCTGAATAACGGCCCGTGACAAAATGTTCAAGCTGGCGCTCGATATCGCCCAGAAGGCTGGAGGCCCCAAAGCGGAACATATGGGGCGTGAGCCAGTCATCGCCCAGTTCTTCCTTGATCAGCACCAGATACTGCAGCGCAAGCTTGGCCGTGCCAATGCCGCCCGCCGGCTTATAGCCAACCTTCTGTCCGGTTTTTTCATAGAATTCCCGGATCATGCGGATCATCACCAGACTGACCGGCAGGGTCGCATTGACCCCCTCCATACCGGTGGAGGTCTTGATAAAATCGGCCCCGGCCATCATGCAGACCATGGACGCCTTGGCGATCTTGGTGATTGAGCCCAACTGGCCGGTGGCCAGGATGGATTTCATATGGGCCTCTCCGCAGGCCTCCCGGTAGGCTTTGACCTCATCATAAAGGGCGCGCCAGTTGCCGGTCAGAACGTACCTACGACTGATGACGATATCAATTTCTTCGGCCCCCGCCGCCACTGAGGCCTTAATTTCCGCCAACCGGGTTTCCAGAGGGGCTAGCCCGGCCGGAAAGCCGGTGGAGACCGCCGCCACTGGAATGCCACTACCCTTCAGGGCCGCAACCGCAGTTTCAACCATTTCATGATAGACACAGACAGCCCCGGTGGTCAGATTCATAGTGTCAAAGCCCAAAGCCTCAAGAATATCGGGCCGTACCGGGTTTTTCGCCTTGGCACAGAGCCGCTTGACCCGGCCCTCCGTATCATCACCGGACAGGGTGGTCAGGTCGATACAGGCGATCGCCTTGAGCAGCCAGGCCGCCTGCCATTTTTTCTTGACGGTCCGCCGGCCAGCCAGCGACGCAATCCGCCGGTCAACCGCCGACTTGTTAATTTTAATCTCATCAACCCAGTCAGGATGAAAGTCACAGCCCTCAACCCGGGGCAGACTATTAATCAATATTGCTTGTTCTGCTGTCACTGTATTCTCTATCGTTTTATAAAAATGAGGTGCCGGTCGCCAGGGGAGCGAGCCCAAGATGACGCGCCAGGCTGGTGCCAATGTCGGCGAAGGTTTCTCTTTTGCCGATATTGCCCGCCGCAACCTTTGGCCCAAAGGCAATGACGGGCACAAATTCCCGGGTATGATCTGATCCGGGCTTAGTCGGGTCGCAGCCATGATCGGCGGTCAGGACCACCACATCATCAGGCCGTAAGGCTGCCCAGAGCCGGGGCAAAGACCGGTCAAATTCTTCCAACGCCGCCGCATAGCCCGGCACATCCCGCCGGTGACCATAAAGCATGTCAAAGTCAACCAGGTTGGCAAACAGGATCGCATTGTCGACCGAGCTATCGATCTGCTCCATCAACACCTCAAAAATCTGCTCATTGCCGTGGGCCTTGAATTTCTGGGTGATGCCCTGATGGGCAAAAATATCGGCAATTTTGCCAATGGAGATCACCTCGCCGCCGCTTTCCGAATAAATATCAAGCAACGTCGGCGCTGGCGGCAGAACCGATAGATCCCGCCGGTTGCCGGTGCGGATAAAGTCGCCAGGTTTCTCGCCAACAAAAGGCCGGGCAATCACCCGCCCGATGTTATAGTCATCGACCAGCCGCCGGGCCACGTCACAGACCTCATACAGGCGGTCCAGGCCAAAATGCTGTTCATGGGCGGCAATCTGGAACACCGAATCAGAAGAGGCATAGACGATCGGCTTGCCACTTTTGATATGCTCAGTCCCGAGATCATCCAGGATCACCGTGCCCGAGGCATGACAATTGCCCAGCACCCCCGGCAAACCACATTCTGTGATCAGGTCATTAAGCAGGCTTTCCGGGAAGCTTGAGGTCTTTGAGGTAAAATAGCCAAAGTCTTCCAGAACAGGTACCCCTGCCATTTCCCAATGTCCGCTCGGGGTGTCCTTGCCCTTGCTTTTCTCTGCGGCATAACCGTATTTACCGGTGATTTTGCTGGCTTTTTCAAGGGGCAGGTCATGCCCCGCCGCCGCTTCTCCCAGCAGACCCAGACCCAATTCCATCAGGTTGGGAATCTTCAAAGGGCCGGACCGCAGTCCCGCACGGTCCCCCTGCCCGATAGCGCATTGCTCGGCAATATGGCCGAAAGTATTAGCACCCTGATCCCCGAAATCGGCAGCGTCATCAGCCTCACCAACCCCAAAAGAATCAAGCACAATAATAATCGCACGCATTTTTTATGCTCCAGAAAACCTCATTTGAGGGTCAGTCTAATCTTAAGGACCAAAATAAACAGAAATTAATCCAATTTCATAGTACAATCCACAAAAAAATTTGTCCATATGGTAAAAGTTTTATTCGCAATTGCTTTGCATTTTTATAATATACCCTATTATCATACTATATTATCACTTGGACTAACCACGAGCTAGAAAAATATGATCGCGCAAGAAGTAGAAAGAAGCCTGTCCGCCATAAAAGCTGCCCACAGCGGAGACTTTCCTAAAGTTGCCCTGATTCTGGGCAGTGGCCTGGGCAAGTTTGGTGATGTGATGGATATTGATACGGTCATTTCCTATGACGACATCCCCGACTTCCCCCAGCCAACCGTTGTTGGCCATGCGGGACGGTTGCTGATCGGTAAAGTAGGCCGTACGCCCCTGCTCTGCATGCAGGGTCGCATGCATTTATATGAAGGTCACCCCGCCCACAAGCTGGCCATATCCATCCGCACCTTTAAGCGGCTTGGGGTGGAAAAGCTGATCATCACGAATGCGGCAGGTAGCATGCATCTGGATATGCCCGCAGGGTCACTCATGAATATCACTGATCATGTCAATATGTCCGGCCACAACCCGCTGACCGGCCCCAATGATGACGCGGTCGGACCGCGCTTCTTTGACATGACCGAAGCCTATGATAAGGATCTGCGTGCACGACTGGCCAGCTCCGCTGAGACCCTTGATATCAAGCTCCATAGCGGCGTTTATGTCCAGCTGGCCGGACCCAATTTTGAAACCCCGGCCGAAATCAGGATGCTGGGCAAGCTGGGTATTGATGCGGTCGGCATGTCAACGGTTCAGGAATGCCTGGTGGCGCGCCACTGTGGCATGGATGTTGTCGGTCTGTCGCTGATCACCAACCTGGGCTGCGGCCTGTCCCCAACGCCCTTATCCCATGATGAAACCTTGAGCGAGGCCGAAAAGGCCTTTGGCAACATCAGCCGTCTGCTGGTCCATTTCATTGATGCCTTAGCCGAGTAATTTATCTGTGAAAAACTTCCTAAAGCCAAAACAGTCTGCCCTGTCCATCGGCTCGATCATGATCGACATTATCACCGTCATTGCTGATGATGATGTGGAACTGATGACCCTGCATAACATGACCTCATCCTTTCTGATGCTGGAACAGGGGCGTAAAGTTGAATCCCTGAGCATCGATACCTTTGTGGGCGGCGGCGGCGCCAATACTGCGGTCGCCATGAACCGTCTGGGCATGGATATGGACATCCTGGCCCTGGTCGGCAAAGACCTGAATGCGGAGAAGGCCATGAACCGCCTGAGACAGGAAAACATCGGCCTCGACCATTTGAAAGTCTGCGAGAATGTCGGCAGCGGGGTCGCGGTTCACATCGCCTCCCATGACCGCAACGCCGCCATCTTTACCCACCGGGGGGCTAATTGCCACTTGAGCCAGGAAGATGTCAGGGCCATTGACTTTACCAAGTATGACCTGGTCTATGTCACCAACCTGAGCAACGAATCTGCTGACCATTTCCCACAAATCGTCCGTCAGGCCGCAAAAGCAAATTGCTTTATCGCCTCCAATCCCGGCATCCGGCAATTGACAAGGCTCTGTGAGGATTTCCTCCTGAGCCTGAACGATATCACCCTGGTGTCCATTAACACAGCGGAAGCCGAAACCCTGATTGCTAAACTTGTCGCCGAGGACCGCAAGGCCTGCACCTCGCCCCTAGCCCTGTCAGAAAAGGCCCCGCCCCTGCTTAAATCGGGATTTAAAATTGGCGGCTTTAACCTGGGGCTGGTGGAGTTCATGAAAAACCTCGCCGACCATGGCCCCGACTATGTGGTGATCACCGATGGCAGCAAAGGCGCTTATCTGCTGCACAGCGGCATCCTCTATTATTGTCCGCCTCAAGACGTTGTTATGAAGGGATCGGCCGGGGCCGGAGACAGTTTTTCCTCAACTTTGGCCAGCCTGATTGCCGCCGGAAATAGCCCCGATATCGCCCTTTGCGCCGCTTCCCTGAATGCGGCTGCGGTGATCTCCTGTGTTGATACCCAGGAAGGATTATTGACATTTGAGGCTTTGCAACAGAAATTGGACCAAACGCCCGACACCTTTGATATTTCAACAACCGTCACCAGATGGACGGTTACCTAAACAAATTGGAACTCCCTATGCATAAAACATATATCTCTGCCGATGAACTGTTGGAAGACAGCTTCAAGATGGCCCACATGATTCTGGAAAGCGGCTTTGAACCGGATTATATCGTCGGTGTCTGGCGCGGCGGCACACCGGTCGGCATCGCCGTTCAGGAATATCTGGATTACCGAGGCCTGAAGTCGGACCATATTGCCATCCGCACCTCGTCCTATACCGGGATTGCCACCCGCAGCTCAACCGTCCGGGTTCATGGCCTGGGGTATATTGTCGACAACATCAATGCCGAAGACAAGCTATTGATCGTTGATGATGTGTTTGATTCCGGCCTCAGCGTCGATGCCATCATCCGGGACCTGAAAGAACAATGCCGGCGCAATATGCCCGAAGACACCCGCGTCGCCACCGTTTACTACAAGCCGGAAAAACGCAAAACCGAACGCAAACCCGACTATTACATCCATGAAACCAATGAATGGCTGGTGTTTCCCCACGAGTTGCATGGCCTGACCATGGATGAAATCGCCAAATTCAAATCACCGCTGATTTCAGAACTGCTCAACAAAAAAATCTAAATCGACCAGAATTAAGCGCCTTGTAGATCTATAAGGCGCTTAATTTTTGTTTAGAGTCTATTTCTTGTTCAGGGCTTCGGCAATGCGCGCGGCAATCTCATTGGCCTTGCGCCTGATGTCTTCCGCATCCAGGGTCAGAACCTTGCCGTCCTCCATCAAAACATGACCGTCAACGATGGTGGTCACCACGTCACTGCCCTTCACCGCATAAACCAGATGTGAGATCACATCATAGAGCGGTGTCATATGGGGGCCAGACAGGTCAACTTGAATAAGATCAGCCCTTTTGCCCACCACAAGCTCTCCAACCTGGTCGCCCAGGCCTATCGCCTCGGCACCGCCTCTGGTTGCCATATCAAGCACGGTTTTGGCCGGCATCACGGTGGCATCATAGCCCACTCCCTTATGAATCAAGGCCGCCATGCGGATTTCCTCCCACATATCCAGGTCATTGTTGGATACAGCCCCATCGGTACCCAAACCAACGAGGACCCCCTGTTTCAGCATCTCCGGCACTGGTGAGACCCCGGCTGCCGTTTTTAAATTGGAGGTCGGATTATGAATCACCCCGATCTTATATTTAGCCAGCAACTTGATTTCCTCTGCTGTCGGATGAACCACATGGGCGGCAATCACTCTATTATCCAGCAGGCCCAGGCCTTCCACATGGCGGATCGGGGTGGTCTGGTATCGGTCCATGATCTGGACCAGTTCCGCCCGGTCTTCCGACAGATGGATGGTGATGGGGGCCTTCAGCTCCCGGGCCATTTCCGCCACCTGGGTCAGATGTTCCGGGGATACGGTATAGGGCGCATGAGGGGCGAAGGCCGGCGTGATCCGCCCTGACGGGCTTTTCCGGTCCTTGACAAATGTCACCGCCGCGGCAAAGGAATCATCCCAGCCTGTGAAGCCCGGGCTCGGGAAATCTATCGACGGTGAGCCCATGATCGCCCGCAGGCCACAAGCCTCAATCACATCCGCGCCCTTGCCCGGATAAAAATACATATCGACAAAGGTCGTCGTACCGCCCCGGATCATTTCAAGACAGGCCAAATTCATACCAACCTCAATAAACTCAGGGTCGACAAACTGGCCTTCCATTGGAAAGATATAATCCTGCAGCCATTCCATCAGCATCAGGTCATCCGCCATGCCCCGGAACAGGACCATCGCCGTATGGGTATGGCCATTGACCAGGCCCGGCAGCAGAATCCGATCCTTGCCTGCGATGTGTTTTTCCGCCGTGAAAGCCTCTGCAATCTCGCGATCAGAACCAACGGCGACGATGATACCGTCCCTGACCGCAACTGCTCCATGCTCGATCACAGGCGCATCCTGGGCCATGGTCACCACATAACGACCATGAATGATCAGATCAACGGCTTTGACCTCTTCGGCATAAGCCCCGGACGCCGGCAATGTCAGGGAAAGGATAAAAGCTGAAACCAGCTTCCGGGCAGAGGATAGGAGTTCTCTTCTGAAATTTTTAGTCACGGGCATCATTTTTCCTTATTGGTTTGGGATAAATCACTGCCACCAGCGAGTCCACTTTCAAGCACTATATCCCGAAACAGGCCATTACTCAATACAGACTATAACACCTAAATCACGCAAATACTAATCACAACATATTGCAAATAAAAGGTTTTATAAAAAAATCAAATTAAATATTGACTATTATTGATGTAGTGTACTATGTTTGTACAACACTTAAACACCACAACAGGTAAAGTGCCAACTTTTAAACGATAGGAATTTATAGTGGCTACACAGTGGAAAAATGATCAACCCATATATCTGCAACTGAAAGAGCAGATTATGGCCATGATAATAGATGACATCCTCAGCGAGGGAGAAGCTCTTCCCTCCGTTCGCAAGGTTGCTGCAGATTATCAAATTAATCCCATTACCGCCTCAAAAGCTTATGCCGAGCTTGTCGATGAGGGACTGGTTGAAAAAAGAAGAGGGCTTGGAATGTTTATACTCGAAGGTGCCAGACAAAATCTTTTGAACGCGGAACAGAAAAAGTTCATCGAACAGGAATGGCCCCTGATCATCAAGAAAATTTCCCTACTGGGACTTGATGTCAAGGAACTGATCAAAACCGCTGAACACAGCAAAAACAATTGAGTAAGGACAGCGTAATGACCAATATAATTACTGCACAAAATCTCAGCAAATCCTTCGGGTCATTTCAAGCCCTGAAAAATGTCAACCTGACCATCCAGAAAGGCCAGATCGTCGGCATTATCGGGGCCAACGGTGCCGGAAAAACCACCCTGCTGAACAGCATTCTGGGCCTGAGTGCCTATGACGGAAACCTTGATGTTCTGGGCTTTGATCCCTATGCGGATCGCGATGAACTGGTCAAGCAGATATGCTTTATCTCTGACGTCGCCACCCTGCCCAAATGGATGAAGGTTCACGAAGCCATTGATTTTGTCGAAGGTGTTCACCCCAGTTTTAACCGGGAAAAAGCCTTGGGTTTCCTTAATGGAACCAGTGTCCCCCTTGATAAAAAAATCCGCCACCTTTCAAAAGGCATGGTCGTTCAGGTTCACCTGGCGCTGATCATGGCCATTGATGCAAAAATTCTGGTGCTTGACGAGCCAACCCTTGGCCTCGACATCATTTACCGGAAAAAATTCTACCATCAATTACTGGAAGATTTCTTTGATGAAGACCGCACCATCCTGATCACGACCCATCAGGTGGATGAGATTGAGAATATCCTCTCGCACGTGGTATTCATCCGGGAAGGCAGTATCGTGCTGACCTCCGATATGGAAGACATTGGCCAGAAATGGATGGTGCTCAACCCGTCACCTGACAATATTGACGCGGCCCGGGCCCTGTCTCCGGTGTCTGAACAGACCCTTCTGGGACGGACATCATTTATCTTTAACGGCAAGTCTCGCTCAGAGCTTGCTGAATTGGGTGAGGTCAGCCGGGTCAGTCTATCCGACCTGTTTGTCACCCTCATGGATGGAGAATAACCATGCGCCCCCTGCACACCAGAGTGAAAGCCCTGATCACTGCCGGTTTCGTCACCGTGCTTATGATCACTGGAATTGCCAACCTGTCTTATGCCTCACAGCAGAAGTCAGTGCTGGAATTTGACCAGCCGGCAACCCCCTGCAGCCTGTCTATTTGCAGCCTGGTGTAGCGCACGGTTTTTCAAGCCATAACGTATAACGAAAGAAGAACGGAGAAATTAAATGTTAGCCTCCATCATTAAAGTAAACGGATACCAACCCTTTAAAACCATGATGCTCAGGGAATACTGGGAAAACCGTCGGGCCATTTTCATGACCCCACTGGTCATCACCGGCGTGTTTATGGTGCTGATCATTGTCAGCATGGGCATCTTCGGTGAACGCATCCACATTGATGGCGAGAGCTTCACAGTGGGTGAATTCATTTCCCAGATGTCCGCCTTTGAGGCCCAGAAATTACAGGAACATGTCAACCACATGCTGCTCGCCTCGACCATGCCAATCCTTATTGGTGCCTGGTTCTGCATGGTGTTCACGGCTCTCGGCAGCCTGTATGACGAAAGAAAGGACAACAGCATACTGTTCTGGAAATCCATGCCGGTTTCTGACCTACAGACCGTCATATCCAAGTTGCTGACCGTCATCTTGGTGATCCCTCTGGTGGCCCTTGGCTTTTCCTTTATCTTCCAGATTTTTCTGCTGATTGTCGGCTCACTTGCCACCATCGGCACAGAACACAGCGCCTGGGACCTGTTATGGTCATCCGTCAATCTACCGGCTCTGATCATGGCTGAACTGTCTGCGATTATCATGTACGGCCTGTGGGCACTGCCAGTCTTCGCCTGGTTCATGCTGGTTTCGGTCGCGGCAAAACGCACACCCTTGTTGCTGGCCACGATCCCGGTTGCGGTAACGGCAGTGATCGAAGAACTGTTCTTTGACACCCATTACCTGATTGAGTTCATTGGCCGCCGCCTGTCCATTAACGGCGGTGAAAATTCCGCCATGTCCAACGAAATGAAACAAATCAGCGCCAACACGTCTCTGGACATGTTCAAGTCCGTGACCGAGCCCGGCTTGTGGATTGGCTTTGGCATTGCGGCCATCATGCTGTACGCCACCGTCTGGCTCAGAAAACGCAACAGCCTATAATACCCCTATCTCATATTAGGAGATTTGGGCACTGCCCCTAACCCCTGATATCTTCCGACTGCCCCGGCTTTGCTAAAAAGTCCGGGGCATTTTTTTGTCCTGGCCCACGGTTTTTTAAAAAGCAGGGGCTTTTTTTTATGACATTAAAGAACTTTTAAATTATGGTCGTTAAAAGAAGACCTTAACACTGACTTCTAAATAATGGAAAATACTGACATATGTGTGGCATAGCCGGGATAATAACGTCGCTGAATAAAAAACCATCTCAGGCGGTCATCAAGAAAATGACTGATGCCATCATCCACCGGGGGCCCGATGAGGCTGGAATTTTTGTCACTGACGGCGTCGGGCTTGGTCACCGCCGCCTGTCGATCATCGACATCAAAAGCGGCCAGCAGCCTATGACCACAACGGCCGGCGATGTCACAATTGTTTATAATGGCGAAATCTATAATTTTGTTGAAATCCGCGCCGAACTGGAAACCAAAGGCTATCAGTTCAAAACCCGCTGCGATACCGAGGTCATCCTCAATGCCTATCACGCCTGGGGACCAGACAGTGTCAAACGCTTCCGCGGCATGTTTGCCTTTGTCATTTATGACAGCCGCAACAAACAGGTTTTCATGGTCCGGGACCGGCTGGGCATCAAGCCCCTGTTTTACGCTCCAGTGGGTGAGAAAACAGTCCTGTTCGGGTCTGAATTAAAGGCTCTGGCCGCCCATCCGGATTTTGTCAAGAACCTGCGCCCGCAAAGCATGGAGGATTATTTCTCCCTAGGTTATGTGGCCGAACCCCATACCATCTATAAAAACGTCTTCAAGCTGGAACCGGGCTATAGCATCATCATCGACCTGGCCAGCGGACGCCTGACCAAAACCCAATATTGGGACCTTCAGTTCACGGGGGATTATAAGGGTAGTTTCGAGGATGCCCGGGTCGAATTACGCGACCGGGTGCATGAGGCAACAAAAATCCGCATGGTTGCGGATGTTCCCCTCGGCGCCTTCCTGTCGGGCGGCGTCGATTCCGGGGCGGTGGTCGCCGATATGGCCGAGATCAGCCCGGATCCGGTCAACAGCTGTTCCATCGGTTTTTCCGAGGCTAAGTTCGATGAAACCGATTATGCCGAACGGGTCGCCAAGCGCTATAAAACCAACCATTGGTCCCGCATCGTTGATCCCGGGGATTATTCCCTAATCGACAAACTGATTGATATCTATGACGAACCCTATGCCGACAGTTCGGCCCTGCCCACCTACCGGGTTTGTGAACTGGCCCGTGAAAAAGTAATTGTCGCCCTGTCCGGCGATGGCGGCGATGAAAATCTGGCCGGATACCGGCGCTATCAATTACAGATGTTTGAGCAGAAAATCCGCGGCATTTTCCCGGAGTCTTTCCGCAAACCTGTATTTGGCTTCCTGGCCAAAGCCTACCCCAAGGCCGACTGGGCACCCCGGATTTTCCGGGCCAAGACAACCTTTCAGGGCCTGGCCCGGGACCATGTGGAAAGTTATTTCCACGGCGTGTCGATCCTCAAAGGTGATATGCGCGACAAACTTTTCAGCCCGGGCCTGAAAAATGACCTTCAGGGTTATAGCACCCTTGATTTATTCAATAAATATGGCGCCTCTTCCGGCAGTGATGACCCCCTGTCCATCCTCCAGTATATCGACATCAAGACCTATCTTGTCGGCGATATACTGACCAAGGTCGACCGGGCCTCCATGGCCAATTCCCTGGAAGTTCGGGTGCCGCTTCTGGACCATGAACTGGTGGAATGGATTGCCACCCTGCCGTCTCATTTCAAACTGCAGGGCGGCGAAGGTAAATATATTTTCAAGAAATCCCTTGAAGGACGCCTACCAAAAGATATTCTGTATCGGCCAAAAATGGGCTTTGGCGTGCCCCTGGGCAAATGGTTCCGCAATGAATTAAAGCAAAATATCCGGGACTCTGTTCTCAGTGACCGGATGATGAATTGTGGTTTTTTCGAGCCGGACTATCTACGTAAGTTGATCGATCAACATCAAAGCCGCTTACGGGATCATAGCTCGCCCCTGTGGACATTGATGATGTTTGATCAGTTCCTGTCACGACAACCTTAAGGAAAAGATTTGCGGGTCCTCACCTTCACATCGCTGTATCCCAACATACAACAACCGGGCCTGGGCATTTTCGTCAAAGCCCGCATGGATCATTTTGATCAGTGTGACGGCACCCATCGCAAGGTGATCGCCCCGGTCCAATATGCGCCCCTTCTCGGCCTAATTTCCACCAGCAAATTTCACAGATATAATCAAATATCAGCCCTGGAACAGCAGGGGGATATCCCGGTGTATCATCCCCGCTACCTGACCCTTCCGGGGACCAACCTGATCAATGTGGCCCAGGCCATGATGCGGGCAGCCGATAAAATCCTGCCCGATATCTACCCGGAAGGCGAGACCTTCGACCTGGTCGATGGCCATTACCTTTACCCCGATGGTGTCGCGGCCTGTGCGCTGGCAAAAAAACACGACAAGCCCCTGTTCCTGACCGCCCGGGGCAGTGATGTCAATTTCTGGATGGACCAGCCCCAGCCGAAAAAAGATATCCTGAAGGCCATCGCCTATGCCCGGAAAGTTATCTGCGTCAGCCAGGCCCTGAAAGACCGCCTGATCCAACATGGCGTCCCCGAAGACAAACTGGTTGTCCTGATGAATGGCGTCGACCGGTCACTTTTCACCCCACGGCAGACCGGAAGCCCAAGCGGAGACTATCTGTTAACCGTCGGCAACCTGGTGCCCCTGAAAGGTCATCGCTACATTCTACAGGCTCTGGCCGCTTTGCCGGCGGAAAAGCTGGTCATCATTGGCGCGGGGGAGTTGGACAGTGAGCTCAAAAAACTGGCCGAGAATTTAAATATTTCTGACCGGGTGACCTTCATGCCGCTCCTGCCTCATGGGGATTTAGCCACCTACTACCAGAACGCCAAATGCACAATACTGATGTCTGCCATGGAAGGCATGCCCAATGTGGTTCTGGAAAGCCTGGCCTGCGGCACACCCGTGGTCGCGACAAATGTTGGCGGCCTCCCGGAAGTGATCACCCCGGACAATGGCATCCTGTTACCGGACAGAACCGCAGAAGACCTGACAGCAGCGGTGGAGGAAGCCCTAAACCGCGACTGGAACCGGTCTAAAATCTCACAGGATATGAGCTATCTGGACTGGCAGGTGACGGCCCGGAAACTGTCGGATCTTTTTTCAAAAGCAATTTAAGGCCAAACATTCCCTTGATTTTATGAATTTTTCATGTTTTACGTGAAGGAATAAACCATAAATCAGGAATACCCCCATGACACAGAAAAGAAATATCAAGGGCCTCAGCAGATTTCTGTTCCTCATCAGTGGCGGCCTACTGATCCTCCTGCCCATCATATCGGTCGTAATATGGCTCAAAATTGACTTGCTGATCGGTTTTATGGAACGACCCTATGACACCACCACATTCACCATCAAAACTCAGGCTCTGGGCATGCTGTTTTCGCTACTGCCGTTATCCATCTGGATGTTCGGCCTGTATAACCTGCGAAGGTTATTCAAGAATTATATGGCGGAACGAATTTTTCTAGAGGAAAATGCCAAATATATCAAACGCTTCGCCTGGGTTAATATTATTGGTGGCGGCCTGTCCCCCTTCATCAGTGGGGTATTCACTATCATCCTGTCCATGAATCATGCCGTCGGCGAGCGTTTTCTCGCCCTTGATCTGGGCACGGCAGAGGTTCACATCATCCTGCTCGGACTAATTTTTGTTGTCATCGCCAATGTTATGGCAGACGCCCACAGCCTATCAAAAGAGAATGACCAGTTCGTATGAGACTATTATGGCAATAATCGTAAACCTGGATGTGGTCATGGCCCGGCGCAAAATAAAGTCCAAGGACCTGGCCGCCCAGATCGGCATCAGCGAACAAAATCTATCCCTGCTGAAAACCGGCAAGGTCAAGGGCATCCGTTTTGGCACCCTCCAGAAAATATGCCGCATTCTGGACTGCCAACCCGGCGATATTCTCGAATATAACAATCAAGATGACTAAGGAGAGACCATAAAAATGCGCAATCTGATCATTTTTCTTCTATTCATGAGCATCACAGCCTGCAGCACCCCCATCGTGGATGAAGTTGCCAAAGAAATTTGTGACGGGGCAAGCAATTGCACCTACCGCTGTCCCGACGGCACCATAACCGATGCCCGTTACCCGGTGTGCCCGATAAATGACCGGGACCTTCTGCCCCCCGCCAATGATAATATCGGCCTGGAGGGCTTGGGACAAATTGATTAAGGATTAGTCGGCGATTTTAACAATCTGCTTGCCGAAATTTTCGCCCTTGAGCATGCCGATGAAGGCCGCGGGGGCCTTTTCAAGGCCCTCGGTCACGGTCTCCCGGTATTTTAATTTGCCCTCTTTCAGCCAGCCGACCGCTTTCTGGACAAATTCCATGTTGCGGGCTGGATTATCAAAAACAATGAACCCCTGCATTTTAATGCGGCGCTGAATAATGATCCCCATGCCCCGTGGTCCCGGAGCCATATCTTTATCGTTATAGTTTGAAATCATGCCACAGAGCGCGATGCGGCCAAAGTCCCGCATATTCCACAACGCGGCTTCCATAATTTCGCCACCGACATTTTCAAAATTGACATCAATACCTTTTGGGCACAGTTCGGCAATTTTTTTGGCGATGGAGCCACAGGTTTTATAGTTGAACGCCCGGTCAAACCCGAGTTCATTAACCAGAAAGTCCACCTTGTCGTCGGATCCGGCACAACCGACCACTTCACAGCCCATAATTTTGGCAATCTGTCCGACCACACTGCCCACGGCCCCGGAGGCTGCTGAGACAAAAACCGTCTCCCCCGCCTGCAGGTTGGCCACATCCACAAGCCCGGCATAGGCCGTCATTCCCGGCATGCCCAGCACACCCAGATAGTAAGACAGCGGCACCAAGCCCCGCTCGACAGTCACCAACCCGGCCCCATCAGACTTGGAATAATTCTCCCACCCCAGCATACCAACAACCACATCACCTTCTTTGAATTTAGGATTTTGGGATTGAACCACTTCACCGACCACACCAGCTTGCAGAACCTGGTCGATTTGGAACGGCGGCACATAGGACTTGGCATCATTCATCCGCGCCCGCATATAGGGATCAACCGACATATATAGATTCCGCACCAGAATTTCACCCTCCCCAATATCAGGGATTTGCCCTTCAACCAATTTAAAGTTATCTTGGGTAACCCAGCCCTCAGGACGGCTGTTCAGTACGATCTGGTTATTGATGTCGGTCATGATATAGTCGCTTTCTTTATGAGGAGACGATGATCCTTAAACTATGAGATAAAAACGATCGTTTTAACAGTTAAATTTAATTATTTTGAGATTCCATGAGATATATTCTTCACATTTTATTCTTTTCACTGCTCACGCCTCTGTCAAATATTTGGGCGGAAGAAGGTGAAATATGGCAGGTGGCAGAGCAGAAGTTCATTTCTGAGAAAGTCCTGCTGGCTCGACTTGCGCTCTCAAAAAATATCATTATCGGCATCCGGCCCGACAACCCTGAGCACCACAGAGGTACTGCCAGGCTCATTGAAAAACTGACGAAAGCAGGGCAAAAACCCGTTATCCTGGTGACCAGCATTGAGCGGAGCAAGCAAAATGCTTTTGCCATTTTCAGACAACGCCATCATGAAATAGGCAAAGAGTATGATGCCACCGGTCTTGATATGTTGCTGAACTGGTCCCAGAGCGGACAACCGGACTGGGTGATCACCCGACCGCTATTCGATATGGCCATGCTCAAAAAAATCCCCATCAAGGCAGTTAATTTTTCCCGCTACGAAATTGGTCAACTACACCTGAACGGCCTTGACGGACTGCCGGAAGACCTGAAAGTTACCCTCCAGCCCCTGCTGGCCAGGAGGACCAAGGGTCAGGCAACATCCCGGACCAAGGAAAAAATCCGCAAGGAATATTGTGACACCCTACCGCCGGAGGTTCTGGCAAAATTCGTTGTTATTCGCCAGGCCCGGGAGAGCCTTTTTGCCTTGGCCATGACGGCAACAGGCCCCAAGACCGCTGTTCTGATCATGCCGCAAAATTATGTGGAAAAAGACACTGGCGTGCCCCGCATCCTCAAAGATATCGGCGACGCCGGTGAAACTATCAGTCTGTCATTTGTCGAGACAGGACAAAACATCCGGGACAGAAATGTGGACTTTATCTGGGTGACGGCAAAAATACCCCGCCCCCGGCCCTGTCAAACTCATTTAACCAATTGAAAATGCAGCATGGCCGAAGCGATGGGTTTCTCAGAATCAGACTGCCAGGCTTCCGCATGAAGGGTGGCAAACCGCCGGCCCATACGGAACACCCGGGCCCGGGCAAAGGTATCTTCGGGCTTGCCGCTCCTTAAATAATCAATGGTCACATCAAGGGCCTTGGGAATATGCGCCAGTTCCCGGTCCCAGGTCAGCTGCATCAGGGCCGCCATTTCCAGAAGAGAGGCCACCGTGCCACCGTGCAGAGCCTTGGGAAAAGGAGATCCGATCAGGTCGTCGTGAAAATCCATGACCGTGGTCAGGATGCCGTCCTGGCGCCGCAGCCTGAACCCCATCATTTTGGCATAGGGGCTGATATCAAGACTTTCCTCAAAAGTTTCCCTGGCTTTCAGTTTGGATAAAAATGTCAAAATCATGAGGTTTTCTCCACCCCTGAATGAGAGAATACACCAACCCCATGGGCAATGGGAGACGCATCTTCGCTATCATAAATATCGCCCTGAACAAAGGCCACCTGGTTGGTTATCTTCAGACACCGGGTTTTAACAATAACCGAGGAGAAGGGTTGGGGTTTCTCAAAATAATCCATCCGCAAATCAAGGGTGACAATCTTCCGGTATAAATCAAATTGGTCATATACCGCCGCGCCCAGTGCCGTGTCCATAAATGCCGTCAGGGCACCGTTGGCCATAATGCCACTGCCCGGGATAATTTCGAGTTCCGGATTAAAGGACATTTCTATGATCAGGCTGTTCTCTTTCTTTTCCACAAACCGCAGTCCCAGACGGCGGCCATGTGGAATCAACATCACCAGTTGATTAAGGTCTATTGTATTAATAGTAATCGGTCATATCCTTCTTTGTCGACGGTTCAGGCTGAACTACCCTGATAAGCCGCAGCAATGGATTTAATTTTACCAACCATGGAAAAAAGGCCGTTGGTACGCATGGGCGACAAATGCTTCTCAAGACCTAACTGGTCCAGAGTATCCCGTGCCTCCGTCGAGGTAATCTCTTTGGCTGGCTTGCCGGAAAAGATCATCAGAATCAGCGCGACTAATCCACGAACAATATGAGCATCGCTTTCGCCTTTAAAGACTATTTTGCCATCAACCAGTTCATGAACCAGCCAAACCCGGCTGGTGCAGCCATGAACCCGGTTTTCTTCAACCATATATTTTTCATCAAAATCAGGCAGGTTCCGACCAAGGTCAATGATATATTTGTACCTGTCTTCCCAGTCATCCAGAAATTCAAAAGTTTCCAGCACATCGTTTATGGTATCAGTCATTCTATACACTCTAATAATTATGGCCCCTTAATAGCCCTAAAGCCCCCTCATTCACCAGCTTTTTTGATCAAAAAAACAAAAACATCATCCTTCTGACTCATCTCCATAAGGTCATGACCGCTTTGCTGGCAGAAATGCGGGATATCAATCTGGGTCATGGGGTCAGTGGCCAGTACTTTTAATATGGCCCCCTTCATCATCCTTTCAAGACACCGACGCACCCGCAGAACAGGCACCGGGCATTTATGGCCCGTGACGTTCAGCTCTGCCGAACAAATATCGGATTTACTGGCCATACAATCCTTCTCCGACTTGACTGAAACTTGTTCTATTTTCTTAACTCCCTATTAAGGCTCTCAAACTACAATGTGCCTGTACTTAGTAAAATTAAAATGAGCTTTCTGAGATGAATAGTAAAGTAGTAAGTGTCCTTCAGAAAAATGACGATCCTGGTTTGAACCAGTTACAAGCGATTTTAAACGGCCTTCCTCATGGTGTTGCCCTGTTTGACCGCGGCCTTGTCCTGAGACATTGGAACAAAAAATTATCGAACCTTCTTGACCTTGAGGTTTCATTTTTAAACTCAGAAATTCACCTGATTGATCTTCTAAATATTAACTGGGACACCCAGCAAGAGGACAAGTGCAATGTTTTTGCCTCAAAAATACTATCCGAATTGTCCAAAGCCAAAACATCTGATGACTTATTTCCCTTCAGTTATGAATATCGCATAAAGGAAGACAAGACCCTTGAAATAAAGGGCGAAGTCATGGCCGATTCCGGTTTTACCCTGGCTTTTTCTGATATTTCCCTGAGGAGCAATCCCAACTATTACCTGCAATCCACTCCGGTACCGCCTGCTGGCCATATCGTTGAAACCGATGAAATGCGTATCATTGAAGCTAGATCAGACCGCGAATTTATGGAACTGGAAGCCTCCAAGGCCGTTCAGATGGCTGAAGACCTGGCTCTTACTCGGGAGATTGCAGAAAATGCTAAAAAACATATCGAGGCCATTCTCAATGCCATTTCTGACGTACTGATCACCCTCGATATTTCCGGTAATATCATGACCTGCAACCATGCCGCAAAAAGCATGTTCGGCTATAACGTTGACGAAGTGATCGGTAAAAACATGTTGTTTCTGATCAGAACAACCAACGTCATATCTGAAGCAGATATTGAGTCCTTTATCACAACGCTCGACGAAGACGAACAGCTGAGAAAACAACCCGGTACCGGTCACAAGAAAAACGGGTCCACTTTCCCCATTGAGCTAAATATTCGCGAAGTCATCATCAATGGACAAAAACAGTACACCATCGTTATTTCAGACGTGACTGAGCGCCATGAAGCTGAAATGCTGATTCGTGAAATGGCTCTCCATGACAGCCTGACCGGACTGGCAAATCGTAACCTGCTTCAGCAAAGGCTTGATGAAGCCATGCGCATGGCAAAACGTCTTGATAAAAAAATATCCGTCATGTTCCTTGATCTGGATGGCTTTAAAGCTGTCAATGACATGTTCGGCCATGCCACAGGGGATAAATTGCTCAGAGTGGTGGCCAACCGGCTGGAAGACAGCGCCCGTGAAATAGACACCGTGGCCCGAATCGGTGGCGATGAGTTTGCTATCATATTCACCAATTTCGAAAATGAAGAAGACGTCACCAAAACGGCCCAGCGTGTTTTAGATAACATCAGGGAACCTATTGTCATCAATGGGAATTCCCATCAGATTGGCACCAGCATAGGCATAAGCTTCTTCCCCTTCGATTCAGAAAGCCCGGAAGAACTCTTCAGAATGGCTGATGTGGCCCTATATCAGGCGAAGGACGACGGCAAAAGCATCTTCCGACTCTACAACCCTGACATGGATGCAAAGGCAAAGGAAGAAACCCAGATCGAAATTGATCTGGAAAAAGCCATCCTGAATGATGAACTGGTTCTGCATTACCAACCGCTCCTGAACACGCTTGATGACAGCATTGTCGGGGCAGAGGCTCTGGTCCGCTGGCAACATCCAGAGAAAGGAATGATCCCCCCATTTTCCTTCATTCCCATTGCCGAAAAATCTGATTTGATGCTCAAACTGGGCCAGAAAATTCTCGAGATGGCCTGTATCCAGGCAAAAAAATGGCAGGATATGGACATGCCGCCTTTCCGGGTTTGCGTTAACATATCCGCACGTCAGTTCCAGTCGGATGATTTTGTTGCCAATGTAAAATACGCCCTGGAATTGTCCGGGCTTGACCCCCGGGGGCTTGAACTGGAAATCACCGAAGGCATGGTGATTGGCGATACGGACGCCGTGGCGGCCAAACTTGAAATTTTTGCCGGCCTTGGCATATCCCTTGCCATCGACGACTTCGGAACCGGATATTCCTCTCTGGCCTATCTGAAAAAGTTTCCCGTGCACCAGCTGAAAATTGATCAGTCCTTCATCCGTGACATTGCTGAAGATCATGACGACGCCGCCATCACAGACGCGATTATCCGCCTGGGCCACAGCCTTGGCCTATCCGTTGTTGCAGAGGGTGTTGAGACTGAAGAACAAGCTCAGATTCTGCATCAAAAAGGCTGTGATGTGCTCCAGGGATATTTCTTCAGTAAACCCATCCCGCCCGATAAGTTTGAGCTTTGGGTAGAACAAAATCAGAAAAAAATACTTTCTGAATAGGGTCAGAATCTCATTAGCGTTAAGTTCTGGCCCCAATACTTCCCAAGATCAGAACTCAGAGCCGAACCGGATCAATACCCCCGTATTATCAGCGGTCGTCAGACTGTGATTGGGGCTGATCTGATGCAGGATATTAATATCCACCTGTGCCCCAAACAGACTTGCCACCCGATAAGCCAGTTCAAAATCTATTTCCCGCCCCCCCGGGCTTAATGAAACCTGATTACTGATAAAAGACAGGCTGCCCGCCTGCAACTCTTTCTCAAAGTCCCTGGCAGTGACATAGGATACATCGGCAACGCCCCCCCTCACCCTGAGCGGCTGACTGACGGCAAAGCTCAGACGGTCGCCCTGCTGAAACAGGGAGTTTGCCATCAGGCCAAGAGAGAAGCTTTCCGATGTCAATCCGTCAATCTGCTCCACCAGACTTAAATCCGCTGCCGTAACAGTCGTCCGGCCATAAGAGGCCTTGGCAAAGAAATTGACGCCCCGGGCAATATCCAGGTCAAATCTCGCATTCATAAATGATGTGGTCGCCCCCGTCCCCAGAGAAAGGGCCCCCGTGGACAAACTGCCCAATACGCTGCCTTTCTCATTCATCACCCCAAGGTCAATCCCCACATTTAACCAAGAGGCCAATCCGTGGTCCATCCGGGCCATCATAACGTAGGTGTCCGCTTCCAGATTATACTGCTGCCACAGCTTCTGACCATGGCCGACCACCAGATCAAGTCTGGTTTTTGAGGTCAGTTTCTGCCCGAATATGGCACTCTGACTATTCTGGCGACCAACGAGGGCGACAAAACCCTGGTTGCCCATGGTCAGGAACTCATCCTGGTCATAATCCTCCATCGCCTCTTTCAGGGAAAGACCCTGGGCAAATGTCAAACCCTGAGCCGAATTCAGCGCCAGACTGAACTTCATCCTCAGGTCACGGGTATGGTTTCTGGTATTATTCTGATGGGAGAAATACTGTTCGTCCACTTCCTGGAACCGCCGGTCCTCGGTCCATGAAAATTTAACCTGGGCGGTGGAGCTCAACTGAAGCGAGGATGTCCGGCTGCCTCTTCTGGACGCCACCAGCCCCTCAAGGCGAATGACCTCGCCCTGACCATAAACCTGTTGGCCCAGATCAACCCGGAAAGATCGATCATAACTATCTAGCAACATGCTGTCGTTGAGAGCCGTGGACAGATTGGCAAATCCCCCAAAGGCTTCCCCGCCAAGCAGGGCAGTGCCGGCCATGGACACAATCGCGGTGTCCCCGGCAGCGGTTCTGACCGCAAGGGATGATGTGCCCTGGGGCTTGAAGGCCTCTTCCAGATTGACCAAGCCCCGGCCAAAAATCACATCCGTGCCTATTTCGCCGAGGTCCGTTGCCGTGATAAAGAGCAGTTCCGCAACCTCAGCACCGGTTAGATTAGGGAAGGCCTGAAACAGCAGGGCTGCGGCCCCGGCAATATGCGGCGCGGAAAAGGATGTGCCGTCCCAGCGAAAGAACAAGCCATCCTGGCCCAGGGACAGGATACGCTCCCCCGGGGCGACCAGATAGACATCCTTGGCCACGGTCCCGGCCCGGTGGCTGAAATCCGGCATCTCGACTGTGGACTGACCGACGGCTCCAGCTACGATGATCTGGCCATTGGCCCAATCTTCCCAGGCCACCGCTGCTGAATTTTCCGGTTGGGCAATGGTAACGTCCGTATCATCAGGGTCCCGGTTACCGGCGGCCAGGATAATAACCATCCCGGCATTAACCGCCCGTTTGTAGGCATTGACCAAGGCAAGGGAATTAAACCCGTCGCCGCCCAGGCTGATGTTAACCACCTTCACCCCCCGAATGCGGGCATAATCAAGGGCCGCTGCGATATCGCTATCAAAGAAGGAACAACCATCGGTCCCTCCGCAGCTACCGGGATCGGCAGCATTTAGAGCCATTATCTGGGCATCAAAGGCGACACCATGGGTGTTTACATTGGAATTATTGGCCGGATCCCGTACGGCGGCAATGACCCCGGCAACCCCGGTCCCATGGCCATCAACATCATTGAGGTCGGCTTTATTACCCGTGACGATATTGATGCTATCCTCATGGATATTGGCTTCAATCTGGGGGTGGTCTATATCAATACCGGAATCGATCACAGCAACTGTTATGCCTTCTCCCGTGGCACCATTTTCATAGGCGGAAATGGCGTTAATCTGGCCCAAGCCATAATTATTGCGAAATTCCACAGTATTGAAATCTACTGGCGCTGGCGGCGGCGGTGGTGCCGTCCCAATCACAGCCGATGTCCCGCTCCCGCCCGTGGAGCCACAGGCTGCCAGATATAGACAACTCATCAGGGGAAAAACATACTTGGCGGATTTTCTTATCATGCTTAATATCCAACATTGGCTTTGTGGTTATTTTAATTCAACTATACCATTAAAAGTATTCTATATTCCCTGACCTTGTCAAAGGGTAAAAAATACATAAAAGTCAGTCTTGTTTCCGTCTTTTTCTTTATTTTTTTCTTTATTTTTCTGGCAGTGGGCCCGTACTGATATTGCGGCGATATATGAAGTCGAACAGGATATGCCAGTTTTCGTCCTCCACCTTTCTGCGCCGGGCAATATGACTGACCGTGCCATCCTTTTGCTTTTGCCAGGTCAGTTTATAAATATGTCCCATGATCGGCGTTTCTGATTTCAGGGTCAGCACGCCGTCCTTGAACCCGCCCTTGATCAGCTGAGATCCGGCCTGGTTATCGACCCAGAACTGCACCCATTGCGTCCCATTAAAAGCGGTCAGGCTTTTGCCGTTCATGCGAAACGGCACCATCGGCGAGGAGAAATGATCATCCAAAGATATCCAACTTTGCTGAATGGCGCAGCCCTTCAGAATCCGACCCACCCGGTCAAAGCCGGCAAGTTCACCGCTTTCCCGGTGGTAAACCTTCCAGTCCCCGACCCAGAAATCCAAAACCCTGAACATGGGGTGGGCACAGGGCACCACAGGCCGCCTAGTCTCTTTAGCAACAGCGGCCGGGATCAAGCCCGCCATAACGAAGATCAACAGCAAAATATTTTTCAATTGTTTTTCCTTTAAATTTAGCACAGTTTAAGGTCAGAATGACTTTAACTCAATAGTAGAAAAATGACCGACAAAGACCGCACCTCACAGACCAGACCCTGGTACCGGCGACCGTCCCCTCTGACCAAAGGGTGCCACATCGCCCTTATCGGCGGTGGCATTGCCGGCCTCTGCACCGCCCTGGCGCTCCAGAAGGCGGGCTACCGGGTCACCGTCTTCGACCGCGAACCTCACCCCATGGCCCAGGCCTCGGGCAATCCGGTCGGCATTCTTGACCCCTATCTGGTGCTCGGACAAGGGGCAGACGGGGCTTTTTACCACCAGGCCCTGATCCATGCCCTGGCCTTTTATGCCGCCCTCGACCCAGATATTATGGTCACCCAAGGCCTAACCAAATTTCCGGTGAGCCCGCCAGATAAACAAAAATTCCAGAAAATTATAGCCCAAGAAACCTGGCCGCAGGATTTTATGAGAGCAGCTCCTGAAGGTCGGTTGGACTTCCCTATCTGCGGGGCCCTCTCACCACCAAAAATTCGGGATATACTTAGCGACAGACTCAGCATCAGGTGCGGCATCACCATCAGCCAGCTGGATCATGACCGGCACTGGACGTTAACTGATAGTGATCAAACCCAGTATGAGGCAGATGCCATTATCATCTGCGGTGGCCCAGCCAGTCGTCATTTTGTCCAGACCCAACACCTACCCCTGGAACCAGTCAGGGGTCAGATCACTTATCTGGACCCGGAAAAAATGGCCGACGTCCCGTCCCAGGTTTTATGTGGCAGGGGCTATCTGATCCCGCCGGTTGAGGTCGAGGACAGGATGATCATGATCACCGGAGCCAGTTTCGACCGCAAGGAGATCAGTTTAGATATCCGGGACAGCGACCATCAGGAAAATATGGCCAATGCCGCCTCCTTATGGCCCCTAGTAGAAGGCCAGACGATCATCGGAGGCCGCTGTGCCCTGCGCGCCTATAGCCCGGATCATCTGCCGCTCTGTGGCCCGCTGCCCGATGCTGGCCAATACCAAACCGCCTACAACCAACTTAAACATGGCCCAAGACATCAGGAATTTGACCCGGCCCCCTATCAACCTGGTCTGTATATGGTTTCCGGACTTGGCGCCCGGGGATTTATGTCCGCCCCCCTGCTGGGGGACATGATGTCGAGCCTTATCTCCGGCGCCCCCCTGCCCCTGTCCACCCCGCTCTATGAAAGCCTGCATCCGGCCCGGTTTCTCATCCGCAATCTGATCAGGGGACTATAAAAAAGGGCGACCCGAAAGCCGCCCTCTTCCTTAACGAATTATCCTAAAAATTACCAGATTTTCACCCGGTCTTCTGGCGCAAGATAGAGCGCATCGCCCGGCTTGACATTGAAGGCCTTATAAAATTCAGGAATATTGCGCACCACACCGTTGACCCGGAAACGGGCCGGGGAGTGGGGGTCTACAGCGATCTGTTGACGGGCTGCGGCTTCGCGCTTTTTACCCATAAATGCCTGGGCCCAGCCAATGAAAATTCGCTGTTCCGCCGTCAGGCCGTCAATCACCGGTGCCGGTGCCCCGTTCAGGGACAGACGATAGGCCTTAATGGCAATGCTCAGACCACCCAGGTCGCCAATATTCTCGCCCAAAGTATATTCACCGTTGACATTCAGGTCATCAAAAACCTTGAAGCCGTTATATTGGTCCACAAGGGCACTGGTGCGTTTCTTGAACTCCTCCTTGTCCTGTTCCGTCCACCAATCTTTCAAGGCGCCGTCCCCATCATAAGTGCTGCCCTGATCATCAAAACCATGACCGATTTCATGGCCAATCACGCCGCCAATGGCCCCATAATTGACCGCATCATCGGTGGACAAGCCAAAGAAAGGTGGCTGCAGGATAGCGGCCGGGAAGACAATCTCATTCATGGACGGATTATAATAGGCATTCACCGTCTGCGGGTTCATATGCCATTCCTGGCGTTGGATCGGTCCGCCAAGTTTTTTAAGTTGCCGGTCATGAACAACCTGCTGGGAGCGGATGATATTGCCGTACAAATCATCGCCCTTGATCTCCAGCATGGAATAATCTTTCCACTCATCAGGATAGCCAATTTTCGGGGTAAATTTGTGGAGTTTTTCCAGCGCCTTCACCTTGGTTTCTTCGCCCATCCAGTCCAGGGTCTTGATACTGGCCTCATAGGCCTTGGACAGGTTTGCCACCAGCTCCAGCATCCGGGTCTTGGCTTCTGGCTTGAAATGCTGCGCAACATAAACTTCGCCGATCACTTCACCCAGATTGCTATTGACCGCTCTGACCGCCCGTTTCCACTGGGGTTGTTGCTCAGGAACACCCCTGAGGGTTTTTGTGTAGAAGTCAAAATTCTGCTGATCCAGGTCCTCACTCAGGTAAGTCGCCATTCTGCCCAGCGTCCGCCATTTGAAATAGGCCTTCCAGGTACCAAGGTCCGTGCCCGTGATCAAGCCGTTCAGGGCTTCAAAATAGCTCGGCTGGGAGATGACCATTTCCGCCATATCAGGGGTGCCAAAAGCGGCAAAATACCCATCCCAATCGAAGTCCGGCATCATCTCTGCCAACTTAGCCCGGTCCCGCACATTATAGGTTTTAACCGTATCCCGGTTATCTTCCTTCTTCCAGTGAGCGGTGGCAATGCCGGTTTCCAGCGCCATGATGGCCGCCGCCTTCTCAGCCGCCTTCTCAATGCCGGCTAGGGTGAGCATTTTTTCCATATGGGCCAGGTATTTCGCCCGGATGTCGACAGATTTCTCATCGGTTTTCAGGTAATATTCCCGGTCCGGCAGACCCAGGCCGGATTGGGAGTTATAGACGGCATATTTTGTCGGGTCTTTAGCGTCGCCATCAACATAGAAGTCAAACGGCGCGCCATAACCCGCGCGGATGGACCGGGCAAAATAAGCCCCCAAAGCCTTATGGTTCGTCAGCGCATCCACTTCGGCAAAAGCCGCCATCAACGGCTGAATGCCGATCTCGTTCCTCTTGTCCATATCAAGATAGGAATTATACAAATCCCCGACCTTCTGTTCATTGGACCCGGCGGCATTCTCGCCCGTGGCCGATTGCTCAATGATCACCTTCACCGCGTCCTGGGATTGCTCATACAGCATATAAAAATTGCCGTAGCTGGCCTTGTCCTCCGGAATGACATAAGTATCCAGCCACGTGCCATTGACATAGGCAAAAAAATCATCGCCCGGTTTCACAGCCGTATTCATATTTGCCGTCAGAACGCCTGAATCCAGCTGGGCCGCAGCCTGTTTCTCAGTGTCAGCTGATTGTTCCGCAGAACAGGCACTGAGCAACGCAATCGCCGCCACCATGCCAACATGTTTAATCCCCGTATATAATCTCATTATTTTAGTCTCCTGTATTGATAGATATTATTTTTTTTGCAGGTTGTTAATCTGGGCCTGCATCTCTGCCAGCTGCGTCTGTAGATCGGCAAGCTGGTCGGCATCTACCCCGGTATCCGAACCCTTTTCAGATTTTTTTTCAGGTTCGGTTTGTGCTGCGGATGTATCACCCGCAGCCTGTTCGCCTTGTGTGGCCCCCCTACGGGCCCCAAAAGGTGAAAACATTGACATGGTTTTTTCAAAAATAGCCATATTCTGCTTGGCCATTTCCTCAAACGGCATCAATTGCGGCATACCTTCAGCAGGCTTGGTCCTGTTGCCGTCAATAAAGCTGCGGAATTTTTCCTGATTCTGCGAGAAGGCGGCCATACTGCTTTCCAGATATTCGGGCACCACTTTCTGTAATCCATCGCCATAAAAGGTAATCAGCTGACGCAGGAAGTTTATCGGCAGAAGCGTTTCCTCTTTGCTTTCCTCCTCAAAAATAATCTGGGTCAGAACTGTATGGGTAATATCATCGCCGCTTTTGGCGTCCCTGACAACAAAGTCTATATTCTCTTTAACCATCTGAGCCAGATCATCCAGGGTCACATAACTGCTGCTGTCCGTATTATACAACCGTCGATTAGCATACTTCTTGATGATAATCGGTTCGCCTTCAAGCCGGGTCTTTTTTGCCACGTACGTTTACCTTCTGATAATTTAACTATTTTAAGCAACTATATCACGCGAAAATGCTGCACAGCGCAAGAGAAAATGCTGCGCAACAATAAAAAAACACCCAAAACCGACTTTTTGCTTCTATAAAAACCATTTCGGGGTATATTTCTCCCATGCCAGACTGCAAAAACACCCCAGAACCACGCCCTATCCCTTCGCCAGAGATGGAAAATGTTGCGGAGCGGTATCTTGATTTCTGGCAGAAGAATGTCAGGCTCTGGTCAACCGATCCCGATGCGTTGGAGAAATGGGTTGCGGAAACCGCCCGTCACCTGAAAGCATCCGAGAAATAATATCTCTCTTTAGGGCTGAGTATATTAACCAATACCCCTAATAGTTCATATTCTTGCAGCAGAAACATGAAGGATAATGGCATGATTTTACCAATATATAAACTGATGTTACACAAAACCTACTACGATAAAGGTTTCTTTAATCTTGGCGTAGATGTGGATCGCTTTGTCAGAAAAGGCAATGGGTCGATTGATATTTTATTAGGAACATCTAAAGAAAAAATTGAAGGAAAAGTTAATCGAAATGCGAACTTGAATGGAACTCCACGCATATTTGGTGGCATAAAATTGCGTGACTGGATATGGAGAAATTTCCAGTTCAAGGATATTGTTGATGTAATCATCATTGAACCAAATATAATTTGGTTAAAAAAATAAAACATACCTACAAATTTTAAAGAATTAAAGGAGGTTAAGTAATTTGCTCAATTTCTTAATTCCCTGTGTAACATATCCTTTTATAATGGTATTTCCGGTGATCCCCCTCGCAAGCGGAAGAAAAATCCTAAAATAAAGAGCTATGGCCGGTCGAGATCGGCAAGGTCACGAACGCGGAACCGCCGACGGCAAAAATAAGGCCGCCGGAACCCTTCAAGACTTTTTTCCCGCAAAATATCGGTCTGTCGGAAGGCGACATCCAGCCGTTACGGAAATGTGCCCCCGCCTCTCCGCACAGTGAACCTGAAGTATTGAGAAAATACTGTTTATTCTCCTGTCGTTTAACTTATACTTACACCCTGCAAAGGTGAAATTATGTCGGACGATGAAAGACAACAAATCAGGACGGGGCCCCATCCCCTGGCCCTGCATGTGGCAAGCGCCACCCAGAACTGGATGGGGGCTGCGGCCGCCTTCCCATTGTTCCAGCTGGGCGGTCTGCAGCTACACCCCGACCTGACACAGCTCGCCGGGGACCTGCAAAAGGATCTTCAGGGCCTTGATCTGGAACAGCTACAGATCCTGATCATGCACAAGGCCCAGTCCCGGCTGTCCGATACCCTGGCCGGGCTCACCGCTTACCAGAAACACCCCTACCGGCGACACGTGACCGCCGCCCCTTTATTTCACCAAATAGGTACCACAGAGGTCCGGGATTACGGCACCGACCTGCCCCCGGACGCACCGGTGGTTCTGGCGATCCCCTCCCTGGTTAATCCGGCCTATATCCTTGACCTGAAACAGGACCACAGCTTCATGAGGTTTCTAGCAGGTCAGGGCATTCACCCCTATCTGCTCGACTGGACCACCCCCGGGGACGAAGAACAGGGCTTTGGCCTGGAAGATTATATTCTGAACCGGCTGATTCCGCTGATCCACATCCTTCACCGACATCACAACAGGAAAATTCATCTTCTGGGCTATTGTATGGGCGGCAATTTATCCCTGGCCGCGGCCCAAATTTTACAGAAAGGGACCGAGGCAGGAGCACAGACTGGGGCAGAGGACATACTTGAAAGCCTGACCCTGATCGCCACCCCCTGGGATTTTCACGCCAGCCAGCCACAGCACATTTCAACCATCGCCGGCAATGTCCTGAAACTGGCCCCCTTGACCCAAAAGAAGAAAACCGTACCCATGAATATCATGCAGCTGTTTTTCTTCAGCCTGGACCCCACATTGTCCCAGCGGAAATTTCGGAAATTTTCCCGGCTCGACCCGGAAAGTGCATCGGCCCATCACTTTGTCGCCATCGAAGATTGGGCAAATGACGGTGCCGACCTGCCCCCCTCGGTGGCCAGGGACTGCCTGATTAACTGGTATCAACAGAACCAGCCCCACCGTGGCTGCTGGAATATTGCGGGTCAGACCATCGACCCGGGCCGACTGACCCTGCCCGGTCATATCATCCTCCCCCAATCGGACCGCATCGTCCCCCCCGCATCTGCGAAGGCCCTCCAAAAGAAACTTCCTCACTTTTGCCAGACCACCGCCCCGGGCGGTCATGTCACCATGATTGCTGGCCTAAACGCCAAAACAACTTTGTGGCACAAAATAGCTTCATACTTAAAATAATATTTCAATATTTAGGTATAAAAAGAAACTATTGCATAATTTTCTATCATACCCTATAAAAATTCCCGACTCACAACGCCTCATAAAAATGTCACCAAGTAAAATTTGCTTTTTTATGCTGCAGTGCGGTAAGATATGACAACCCGGGATGGGATTTCAGCTCGTTAGATCACGTCCCAGCCCTTTTAAAGAATAATAAATTAAGGAATAAAGTCATGACTGAAGTTGCCATTGTTGCCGCCCTTCGTACCCCTGTGGGGTCTTTCAACGGATCCCTGAGCAAGGCCCCGGCCCATTATCTCGGCGAAACTGTCATCCGGGGACTGCTGTCCGAAACCGGTGTGGCCGCTGAAGATATTAATGAAGTAATCCTCGGTCAAATTTTAACCGCCGGTGCCGGCCAGAACCCGGCCCGTCAGGCTTCCATTAATGCCGGACTGCCCAACGAGACCACAGCTTATGGCATTAACCAGCTCTGTGGCTCAGGCCTGCGCACCGTCGCATTGGGCTTTCAGTCCATCATGTGTGGTGACGCTGATATCGTCATCGCCGGTGGCCAGGAAAACATGAGCTTGTCCCAACATACCGCCTTTCTGCGCAGCGGCACTAAAATGGGCTCCACCGAATTCAAGGACAGCCTGATCTGGGACGCGTTGACCGACGTTTTCAATGACACCCATATGGGCATCACGGCTGAAAACATCGCCGAACAATGGCAGATCAGCCGCGAGACCCAGGACCAGTTCGCCGCCGCCTCCCAGAATAAAGCCGAGGCCGCCAAGGCTGCTGGCAAGTTCAAGGACGAAATCGTCACCGTGACCATCAAGAACCGGCGCGGCGATGTGGAGGTTTCCGAAGACGAATATATTCGCTCTGGCGTGACAGCAGAGGGCCTGGCCACCATGCGCCCAGCCTTTAAAAAAGACGGCACCGTTACCGCTGCTAATTCCAGCGGCATCAATGACGGTGCGGCAGCGGTCATGCTGATGTCCGTGGAAGAAGCCAAAAAACGCGGCCTAAAACCGCTGGCAATCATCAAATCATGGGCCACAGCCGGTGTTGATCCGGCCATCATGGGCATCGGTCCGGTCCCGGCCAGTAAAAAAGCCCTGAAGAAAGCTGGCTGGACCATTGAAGATGTTGATCTGGTCGAAGCCAACGAAGCCTTTGCCTCACAGGCCTGTGCCGTGGGTCAGGACCTTGGCATTAAAGCGGAACAGCTGAATGTCAACGGCGGCGCGATCGCCATTGGCCATCCGGTTGGCGCCAGTGGGGCCCGTGTGCTGACCACTTTGCTCCACGAAATGAAACGACGCGATGTCCGTAAAGGACTTGCCACATTATGCATCGGCGGCGGTATGGGCGTCGCCATGTGTGTTGAACGGCCATGATGGTCACTCTCTAATGCCCAACTGATAAGGTAAAAATACTATGTCTAAAGTTGCACTAGTCACAGGCGGAACCCGGGGTATCGGTGCTGCCATTTCTGTTTGCTTGAAAGAGGCGGGCTACACCGTTGCCGCCACTTATGCCGGCAATGATGTCGCCGCAGCAGAATTCAGCGATGCCACCGGCATTCAGGTCTATAAATGGGATGTGGGCGATTTTGACGCCTGCGCCGCAGGGGTCGAACAGGTCGAACAGGGCCTGGGAAACGTGGAGATTCTGGTCAATAATGCCGGCATCACCCGGGACAGCAGCTTCTCACGCATGACCAAGGACATGTGGGACGCGGTCATGGACACCAACCTGACCTCTAACTTCAACATGTGCAAAGCAACTTTTGACAAGATGAAGGCCAACAAATTTGGTCGCATCATCTGTATCAGTTCCATTAACGGCCAGAAGGGTCAGATTGGCCAAGTCAATTATTCCGCCGCCAAGGCCGGAGTGATCGGCTTTGTCAAAGCACTGGCCCAGGAAGGGGCCCGTCACGGCATCACCGTCAATGCCATCGCCCCGGGCTATATTGCCACCGAAATGGTCATGGCAGTGCCAGATGAAATTCTGGCCAAAATCGTCAAGGGCATTCCGGTTGGCCGTCTGGGTGAAGCTGTGGAAATTGGCCGGGCGGTGGCTTTCCTGGCCGCGGACGACGCGGGTTTCACCACCGGATCGACCCTGACCATCAACGGCGGCCAGTATATTACCTGAGCCCTGCCTGGTTTGGTTTGGTTTGGTTTGGTTTGGTTATATTATATTAGATCCCCGCAGCGGACTTTCCCTCTGCGGGGGTTTTATGTCCAGAAACGAGCTAAAAAAGGACCAATACTATGTCCAAAAATGCCTCGATCCTCATCGCCATAGCCTTCCTGTCTATTGTCGGCCTGGCGGCCCTGACCGCACACCTGCCCCAGGTTGTTTTTGCCTTTTATGTGGGCGCCAGCCTGCTGACCTTTATCTTTTATGCCGCCGACAAATGGGCCGCCCTGACGGACCGGTGGCGGGTTCAGGAAAGTACCTTGCACATGTTATCCTTGGTTGGCGGCTGGCCCGGGGCCCTGATCGCCCAGCAGGTCCTGCGCCATAAAACGCGAAAGCAGCCCTTCCGCAGAATTTTCTTCCTCCTCTCGGCCCTCAACCTCGGTGGTTTTATCTACCTCTTCACCCCTCAGGGGTCAGCCCTACTTCTGTCCCTGGCCACCGGTTTTTCTTAATAGTTGAGCGACTGCTGAATATCCGTTATCCTAGCCGGGCCTACAGAACAGGAGGGCAGGGTAAATGTATCAGGATGTGGGTGATCTGCGCAGTTTTTATGAGACACCCCTCGGGCGGATTACTGCCCGCCTGGTCCGCCGGCAAATAGCCACCCTCTGGCCCGATATCCGGGGCATGGATGTCTTGGGTCTGGGCTATACCACCCCTTACCTGGATATTTTCCGAGCCCGGGCGAATCATGTTATCAGCCTGATGCCAGCGGCCCAGGGGGTCATCCGCTGGCCCCGCTATAATGGCACCTTCGACCCGGAAGGAACAAACCACTACAAAGGCAACCTCACCGCCCTCGCTCATGAGGGCAGCCTGCCGCTGAAAGATGCCAGCATCGACCGAATCGTGATGGTTCATTGCCTGGAACATACTGAGCACAGCCGCCAGGCCCTGCGTGAGGTCTGGCGCATATTGGCACCGGGCGGTCGGCTGATCGTGGTGGTGCCAAACCGTCTTGGGCTCTGGGCCAGGACGGACCGCACGCCTTTTGGCCATGGCAAACCCTTTTCCATTCAGCAACTCAGCCAACTGCTCCGTGATAATATGCTGACCCCAACCAAGACGACTTCAGCCCTGCATCTGCCACCTTTTAAAAGCAGATCCTTACTCGCCCTTATGGCCACACTGGAAAACACCGGACAAAAATGGTGGCACAATCTTGCCGGAGCTTTAGTCATTGAAGCCGAAAAACAGATTTACGCCACCGGTCCTCGGGTTAAAAAACGTAAACGCGTTCCCCGCCCGGCCATAGCCGGCAACCATATCGAGTCTAAAAATTTACCAAAAACCAACTATAATCACAAAGTGACTTGAATTTAGTTCAAGATATTCTAAAAATTATATATACTCTTAGAGCCCCTGGGGTTGATTACAAACGGCAGAAAAAAAATGATAAAAAAAATTCTTGTTCTTGTCCTCATTCTGATAAGTGGCACGGCACTATATTATATCGGCCAGCTCAATAAGCCGGCCCAAGGCCACCGGCGGGGGCCAGGCACGGTTACCGTGGTGGTCGCCCCGGTAATTCTGGATATTTTCACCGACAAGATCGAAGCCCTAGGCACCACCCGGGCCAATGAATCGGTCAACATTACAGCAACCACCACCGACAAGGTCTCCAAAATCAATTTCACCGATGGCATGATCGCCCGCAAAGGCCAAATTCTGGTAGAACTAATCAATGACGAGGAAAGAGCCGACCTACGTTCAGCCGAAGCCAATGCCGAACAACAGAGGCGTGACCTCATCCGCATCCGGGGACTTGTCAAAGCCCGTACCCTGCCCACCGCCCGGCTCGATGACCAGAAAACTCTGGATAAAAAAGCCCGGGCCGACGTTCAGGTCGCCCAGGCCCGCATTCGGGACCGACAGATTATCGCGCCCTTTGATGGCCAGCTCGGCCTGCGCCTGGTCAGCCTGGGCGCCCTGGTGACCCCGGGAACCGTGATCACTACCCTGGATGATCTCTCTTCCATCAAACTTGATTTTACCGTCCCCGAAGGCTTCCTCGCCACCCTGAAAGTCGGCCAGGCGATCACCGCCCTGAGCGATGCCTATCCGGGCAAGACTTTTGACGGCACCGTCAGTAACATTGGCAGCCGGGTTGATCCGGTCTCTCGCGCCGTCACCGTGCGCGCCCTCCTCGCCAATAAAGACAGAAAACTGCGGCCCGGCATGCTCATGCGGGTCAACCTGATTAAGAACCAGAGCCCGTCCATCATGATCCCCGAAGAAGCCCTGGTCACCACCGCCGACCACAAATATGTGTTCCTGGTCCAGGACGGCACCAGCGTCACCCAGCAGACCGTCGTGATCGGCAGACGCCGCCCCGGGGCCATTGAAATTCTAAAGGGACTGGAAGCCGGCCAGCAAGTCGTTGTCGAAGGTACCCTGAAATTACGTCAAGGCAGCAAAGTCACCCTCAAGACTTCACAGGCGAAGGAATAGCTCATGATCCTGTCGGACATTTCCGTTGACCGCCCGGTGTTTGCCACCGTCATCAGCCTGTTACTTGTTGCCTTTGGCGTGATGAGTTTCATGGACCTGCCTCTCCGCCAGTATCCTGATATCACACCGCCCATCGTGTCGGTGTCAACCACCTACCGGGGGGCTTCCGCCGACATTGTCGAGAGCAAGATCACCCGCCTGATCGAGGACCGCATCAGCGGCATCGAAGGCATCAAAACCCTTTCCTCCACCAGCCAGGATGGCCGCTCCAACATCACCATTGAATTCTTCATCTCCCGGGACATTGATGCCGCCGCCAATGATGTGCGCCAACGCATATCCAGGCTATTGAGAACCCTGCCCGAGGAAGCTGACCCACCGGAAATTTCCAAGGTCGACACCAATGACAACCCCATCATGTGGCTACGGCTGAACTCCACCAGCATGTCCCGACTTGAACTGGGCGATTATGCCCGGCGGTTTCTGGTTGACCGGCTGTCCTCTGTCCAGGGGGTAGCCCGGATTTTCACGTCCTCCCAAACCTATGCCATGCGCATCTGGCTCAACCGCCAGCAGCTGGCCGCCCGCAATGTGACCGTGGCTGATGTGGAAAAAGCCCTGAGGGCGGAAAATATTGAGCTGCCCGCGGGCCGGGTCGAATCCACTGAACGGGAATTTACCGTCAGGATCGAGCGTAAATACCGTACAGCTGAAGACTTTTCCCAACTGGTCATCCGCCAATCGGGGGACGGCCATCTGACCCGCCTCGCCGATGTGGCGAAAGTGGAACTGGGCGCGGAAGATTACCGCAGTGAAATGCATGGCAACCGAAAACTCATGATCGGTCTTGGCATCATCAAACAGTCCAAAGGCAACACACTGACCGTGGCCCGGGCCATCAAACAGGAAGTGGGGGAAATCAGCACATCCCTGCCGCCGGGCACCTCCCTGACCGTCATTATGGATCAATCGGTCTTCATCGAGGCGGCGATCACCGAAGTCTATAAAACCTTTGCCATCGCCATGGGGTTGGTGGTGCTGGTGATCTACTTGTTTCTGGGCAGCGCCCGGGCCATGTTCATCCCAGCGATCACGGTTCCGGTCTCTATTGTCGCCTCCTTCATCCTGCTC
This sequence comes from Alphaproteobacteria bacterium, assembly GCA_002401455.1. Classification (GTDB taxonomy): domain Bacteria; phylum Pseudomonadota; class Alphaproteobacteria; order Sphingomonadales; family Emcibacteraceae; genus Paremcibacter. The sequence continues at coordinate 173,106 of NVTE01000003.1, read as the reverse complement.
CATTTTGCCGGATATTCTATCAACCTGCTGACCCTGCTGGCGTTGATCCTGTCGATCGGGCTGGTGGTCGATGATTCTATTCTGGTACTGGAAAATATTTATCGGCGTATTGACCGGGGTGAACCGCCGTTGTTGGCCGCCTATTACGGGGCCCGGGAAGTGGGCTTTGCCGTCATTGCCACCACCCTGGTGCTGGTGGCGGTCTTTGTGCCGATCATTTTCATCGAGGGCGAAACCGGTCGACTGTTCACGGAATTTGCCATGGCCCTGGTCTCGGCGGTGGTTTTCTCCTCCATCGTCGCCCTGACCCTGGCCCCCATGCTCTGTTCCCGCATTCTGCGCCAGGAAACCGGCAGCAATAAATTCCATACGACCGGCATGACCTGGCTGCGGATTCTGGAGGGAGCCTACCTGAGGGTGCTGGACCGGCTGTTTAAAAAACCCGCCCTGATTTTCGCCAGCCTGCTGCCGGTGATCGGCCTGACTTACGTCCTGTTCACCACCCTGCCTTCTGAATTCATTCCCCTGGAGGATCAGGGAAAATTCTATGTCATCGTCAAGGGACCGGAAGGCACCGGTTATGAAAATATGAAGCGCCATATGGCGGGTGTGGAAGATGATATGATGGCCCTGGTGGAAAGCGGGGAAGGTCTGAATGTACTGTCTCGTGTCCCGAGCTTTGGTGCCGCCGGTACGGTTAACTCAGGCATGGGCGTTATTGGCCTTCAAGACTGGGGTGATCGCGACCGTAGCGCCCAGGAAATCCGGGTCGAGCTCAACCGGAAACTGAGCCGGCATCCGGGCATCAGAGTCTTTGTGGCCATGCCCCGGGGTATTGGCGGCGGCGGCGGCAGCCCGGTTAATTTTGTCCTTCAGGGCACCGATTATCAGGAACTGGCCCGTTGGCGGGACCTGATGCTGGACAAGGCCAGGCTCTATCCGGGGCTGGTCGGCCTGGACAGCGATTATGTGGCCAACAAACCCCAGCTGCTGGTCGATATTGACCTGACCAGAGCCGCAGACCTTGGGGTGTCTGTAGCGACCATTGGCCGGACCCTGGAAACCATGCTCGGTTCGCGCCGGGTGACCACCTATATCAAGCGGGGCGAGGAATATCCGGTTATCCTTGAGGGCCTTAAAGCAGAAAATCAAACACCCCAGGACCTGACTAATATATATGTCCGCTCTGATCGGACCGGGGTGTTGATTCCCCTGTCCAACCTGGTGACGCTGAAAGAGACCGCCAGCTCGCCTAATCTAAGACGCTTTAACCGCATGCGCTCCATCACCCTCACCGCCCATCTGAAGCCTGGATTCAGCCTGGGGCAGGCCCTCGCGTTTCTGGAACAAACAAGCCGGGACATCCTGCCCGAGACCGCTAAGATTGATTTTAAAGGTGAATCCCGCAATTTCAAAGAGGCTGGCAATTCCATATATTTTGTCTTTGTCCTGGCCCTCGTGACCGTTTTTCTGGTTCTCGCCGCCCAGTTCGAAAGCTTCCGCCATCCTTTTGTCATATTACTGACCGTGCCCTTTGCCATGGTCGGGGCCCTGCTCGGGCTCTATCTCACCGGCCAGACCATCAATATCTACAGCCAGATCGGCCTGATCATGCTGGTCGGCCTCGCCACCAAAAATGGCATCTTAATTGTTGAATTTGCCAATCAGTTACGGGATCAGGGCGTGGAATTTGTCGAGGCCCTCCGGGACTCCGCCCGCAAAAGACTCCGGCCCATTGTCATGACCTCCTTTACCACCATCATGGGCTCCATTGCCCTGGTTGTCGGCAACGGTGCCGGAGCGGAAACCCGATTTGTCCTCGGCATCGTAATTATATTTGGCGTCTCGATTGCCACATTTTTCACCCTGTTTGTCGTGCCCGTGGCCTATCTGGTGATCGCCCGCAATTCAGCCTCCCCGAAAGCTGTCCAGAATTTACGTCTGGCCTTTGAAAGAACCTTCTTCAACAAGGCCCCTGATACCAAGGATTGATCATTTTCCCCAACTATGCCATCCCAAGGTTGGACCTGAAAATACGTCTTATCCCAAAAAAACTCGCTTTCACCTCAAGAGCTTACTTCTCGCCGCAAACATCGCCCTCTTCATCTCATTCCCCTTCTTGTCCCTGTTTGGTCACGGTATAAAAAACTCATTAGCCACCCCGACGCACACAAAATTAGGAAAAAGACCATGACCAAGAACACAACAATTAAAGCCATCTCTTTAGCAACCGTTATCGCCGTTACAACAGCCTTCAGCTCAACTGCATTTGCCCACGACCTTTCCGATGCCGATCAAAATGTAGCTGCTGCAAGCCACCAAAACAGTATTTCAAAAAACAAGGCCAGAAATCTGGTTAAGTCTCTCTTGAAGCGTGACTACAGCAACTATGGGTATAAGACCAATAAAGCCCGTAAAATCGGCGATAACTGGGTCGTTACCATTAAAGATCGGACAAAAACTATCGCTAAAGCGTCCGTAGATACAAAAACTGGCAATATTCACGTCCAGAGCAATTAAAAAACCGCTGCTTAAAAAACAATCCGAAAGGCCATTCAAACTGTTGAATGGTCTTTTATTTTATCTGTAACCCTGGATTAACCTGTTCAGCGGATCTATCATTGTTTCCCGCCCCTTAAAGTGATACAAAAAGTGGAGATAACAGACAAAAACAGGTAAAGACCCCCAATATAATGACCATTGGCTACCACTTAAAAAAACTTATCCAGGATTTTCAGGGCCAACAGCCGCTCAGAGTTGGCTCTCTGATCATTACCGTCTATGGCGACCTGTTGGCGCTCAGGGGCGGCGCGGTATGGCTGGGCAATGTGATCAACCTGCTAGAACCTTTGGGCATCAACGCCCGCCACGTACGAACCGCCGTCTCCCGCCTGAACAAGGATAACTGGATCAGCCCCCATCAGGTCGGCCGCAAAAGCTATTACAGCCTGACCGATTCCGGACGACGCCGGTTCAGGAATGCCACGCCACAAATTTACGCCGGCCCCCGCAGCGACTGGGACCAGACCTGGACCCTGGTGATTCTCCCGGATCATAAACAGATCAATAAGGATCAAGCGATCAAAGAACTGGGCTGGCTGGGCTTTGGCAGAATCACCAAGAGTATATTGGCCCACCCCATGCCCGACATCCGCCCCCTCGAACGCACGCTGGAGGGCCTGAATATCCGGGATGACGTGATCATCCTGCACCAGGCCTCCCATGAATTGACCTCCTCGGCCGCATTGGATATAATGGTCAAAGGCTGCTGGAACCTGGAAGAACTGAGCGTAAACTACCGGAAATTTCTGGAAAGATTTCGCCCGGTTCATCAAAGCTTGGCTGCTGGCGACCTGCCCGGAGACCATGAATGTCTTCTGATCAGACTGCTAATGGTCCATGAGTATCGCAAGATCCTGCTGCGGGATCCCCGTCTGCCCGACAGCCTGATGCCCGCCCACTGGGAAGGCAACAGTGCCTATCAGTTGTGCCGGAATATTTATCAGTTGCTGCTCGGCAAATCAGAACATTGCCTCAGCACCACTATGGAGACCGAAGAAGGTCTCCTGCCGCCACCGACCAAAGAATTATTTCAACGATTCAGTGGCTTAGCATAATACTACCGCATCTACACAGGGGTATACCCAGGGGGAAATAATTTACCCAAAGGGAGGTTTGTATTAAAAATATCTTAATATGATACATTTTTTCTTGATTTTTTAGATTTTATGTTACATATTGAGTTTTATTACAGACATTAAATAATATATATCCTTGTTTTATACTGATTTTTATTAGGGGACATTCACCCCATTTCTTGACAAGAGAGGCCTACTATGTACGGAGATACGTCAATACAAAAGCCGATCAAAATTGCTGAGCCCACATCCGAGGAGCAGGCAAGACTGGAAGAGATTTTTCAGCAGAAGATCGACGACAACATCAAAATTGAACCCCAGGAATGGATGCCGGCTGCTTACCGCAAGACTCTGGTCCGGCAAATGTCACAGCACGCCCATTCCGAAGTTATCGGCATGCAGCCCGAAGGCAACTGGATCACACGCGCCCCCAGCCTGCGCCGGAAAGTCATTTTGCTGGCGAAAATCCAGGATGAAGGCGGTCATGGCCTCTATATCTATTCCGCGGCTGAAACCCTCGGCACCTCCCGGGCGGAGATGATTAACCAGCTCCAAACCGGCAAGGCCAAATATTCCTCCATCTTCAACTACCCGGCCCTCAGCTGGGCAGATATGGGTACTATTGGCTGGCTGGTTGATGGCGCGGCCATCACCAATCAGGTCGCCCTGTCCAAGGGGTCCTATGGTCCCTATTGCCGGGCCATGATCAAGATTTGCAAGGAAGAAAGCTTCCATCAGCGTCAGGGTTACGAACTGCTGCTGACCCTGTCCCGGGGCACCGACGCCCAGAAGGAAATGCTGCAGGAATCAGTCAATCGTTTCTGGTGGCCGTCCCTGATGATGTTTGGTCCTAACGATGCCGATTCTCCCCATTCCGCCCAGTCCATGAAATGGAAAATTAAGAAAAAATCCAATGACCAGCTACGTCAGGAATTCATTGATGCCACCGTGCCCCAGGCCGAATTCCTTGGCATCACCCTGCCCGACCCGGACCTGAAATGGAACGAAGAACGTGGTCATTATGACTACGGCCAGATCGACTGGGAAGAGTTTGGTCATGTGATCAACGGCAACGGTCCCTGCAACAAGCAGCGCGTCGCCACCCATCTCAAGGCCCATGAAGATGGTGCCTGGGTTCGTGAAGCCGCCGCCGCCTATGCCGAAAAACAACAAAATAAAAATGTCGCCTGAACCGTAAGGCTCGATATTCAAACAAAATTAATAAGGATTTAAAAAATGACTGAAAAAGAATGGCCTCTCTGGGAAGTATTCATCCGCAGCAAAGCTGGACTTGACCATAAACATTGCGGCAGTGTCCACGCCAGTGATGCAGAAATGGCCATGGAAGCCGCCCGCGACGTATACACCCGCCGCAGCGAAGGCATCAGCATCTGGGTTGTGCCCTCCAATGCCATCAGCGCCTCCAAGCCGGAAGACAAGGAAAGCCTGTTTGAACCTGCTGACGATAAAATCTATCGCCATCCGACATTTTACGACATCCCCAAGGGTGCGGGCAAAATGTAATTCTGCAGAATTCACAGGAGTTAACTAAATGACTGAACTATCTAAAAAAGATGCCCTTGTGCAGTATGCCGCCCAAATCGGCGACAATGGCCTGATCATTGGCCACCGCATGTCGGAATGGTGTTTCCGGGCCCCCGCCCTTGAGATGGAAATTGCCTTGATGAACTGTGCGCTCGACCTGATCGGTCAGGCCCGCGAGCTTTATACCTATGCCGCAGTGACACAGGACGAGGGAAAATCCGAAGATGACTTTGCTTATCTGCGCGATGAGCAGGATTTCCGCAACCTTCTCCTGACCGAGGTTCCCAACGGCGACTGGGGCGACACCATTGTCCGCCTGTTCCTGATGAGCGCCTATAACAAACTATTCTATACCGCTCTAGCCAATTCCAAGGATGCCCAACTGGCCGCCATCGGTGCCAAATCCATCAAGGAGGTGATCTATCACCAACGTTTCAGCAGCGAATGGCTGATCCGTCTGGGCGATGGTACCCCAGAAAGCCATGACCGGGTGCAGAAATCCCTTGATACCCTCTGGGCCTATACCGGTGAACTGTTTACCATGACCGATGCCGAGACCCTGCTTCTGGCCGATGGCATCGCCGTTGATGTCACCGCCCTGAAAGCAGACTGGGACCAGGTCGTCAGTGACGTTCTGACCCAGGCCACTCTGACCGTCCCGGCCGACCTCTGGCCACAATTGGGCAGCAAGGCAGAAGGCCGTCATACTGAGCATTTCGGTTTCATCATCACCGACATGCAATTTATGCAACGTCGTTATCCCGGATGTGAGTGGTAATACCCATGACAGATTCAATGACAACACCGGCTAAAAACTTTGACCCTGCCGCCGTATGGGCCATCCTCGAAGCGGTTAAGGACCCGGAGATTCCGGTGTTGTCAATTGTCGACCTGGGCATTGCCCGGGAAGTAAAAGACAATGAAGACGGGCACCTGGAAATTGTTATCTCCCCGACCTATTCCGGTTGCCCGGCCATGTATATGCTCGAAGAGCAGATCAAAGAGACACTCATCCATCACGGCTATCCTGATCCGATCGTCACCACCAGCCTGTCCCCGGCCTGGACCACCGACTGGATGACCGAAAGCGGCAAACAAAAGCTCGAAGCTTATGGCATTGCCCCGCCTGAAAAAACCACCAGCAACAAGAGTGTCCTGTTTGGCGGCCAGAAGAAAATCGCCTGCCCGCGCTGCAAATCAGAAAACTCCGAACAAATCAGTGAATTTGGCTCCACCGCCTGCAAGGCTCTGTATCGATGCCTTGACTGTCTAGAGCCGTTCGATTATTTCAAGTGTATATAGACTGTATTTACCCATAGGATACCCATTATGCCCGTTTTCCATTCGCTCAAGATTTCCAATATCAGACAGGAGACCGATGACACGGTCTCCATTGCGTTTGAAGTACCAAAAAATCTCCATGAGGAATATCAATATAACGCCGGTCAGTATCTGACCCTGAAAACCGTTATCGGCGGCGAAGACACCCGTCGGTCCTATTCCATCTGTAGTGGTTTGTATGATGACGAACTGCGGGTAGCGGTCAAAAAGATCAAGGGCGGCCTGTTTTCCTGCTTTGCCAATGACACCCTGAAAGAGGGCGATGAGCTGGACGTCATGACCCCCATGGGGAATTTCTTCACCCATTTGGATGAAGCCCATGAAAAACATTATGTCGGTTTTGCTGCCGGCAGTGGCATCACGCCGCTGATCTCTATCATCCGCACCATTCTGGCCTATGAACCCAAAAGCACCTTCACCCTGGTTTACGGCAACAAGACCCGGAAATCCATCATCTTCCGTGAGGGCCTCATTGACCTGAAGAACAGCTATATCAGCCGGTTTAACATGATCAATGTCCTATCCCAGGAAGAGCAGGATGTTAAGCTGTTCTCCGGCCGGATCACCGGGACAAAAGCCACCCAGGTCATGGACCGCCTGATCCCGGCCAGCGGTGCCGATGAGGTTTATCTTTGTGGCCCGGAATCGATGATCACAGATGTGTCCGACACCCTGAAAGCCCGGGGCATGTCAAAGGATAACATCCACTTTGAGCTGTTCACATCACCCACCGCAGCTCAGGGCAAGAAACAGGAAGCTGAAACAGAAACCGCCGACCTGTCAGGTAAGATCAGTAAAGTCACCGTCGTCGTTGACGGCGACGAGTATAATTTCGACCTGGACATGGGCGGCGGCGTGAGCATTCTTGACGCGGCCATGGAGCGGGGCGCCGACCTGCCCTTTGCCTGCAAAGGCGGCGTCTGCTGCACCTGCCGGGCGAAACTGGTCGAGGGCAAGGTCAATATGGAGGTTAACTATTCCCTGGAAGAGGACGAAATTGCAGAAGGTTTCATCCTCACCTGCCAGTCTCATCCGCTGACCGAAAGAATTGTCATCGACTTTGATGAAAGATAACTGACACAAGACTTATCCGGAAAGGGGGTAGCCCTCCCTTTCACGGGAAGATGCCTGGACAAAAATGATCCACCATGCCGGGATTTGGTCCTTCCTTGGGTTCGGCAATTGGGCGCTGGAGAAAAATTCTACGGGCAAGTTTATCGGGGATTTAGGTTTTGCTGATTTCAAGAGACACATCACCCCCTCTCTAGAAGACATGATGGAGGGAAATTGGGGCCTGATCACCGAGGCCCATGGCAAAGGTTATGCCGCTGAGGCCCTGACCGCCGCGCTCGTCTGGCCGAAAAACACGGCTTCACTTTCTGGCTGAAAACCACCTATAAAATTTATGACACGGTAATATTTCGGCGCGAATAGCCCGTTCCCTAGCCTCACAGAATTTTTAACAAAATCCAACCAATCTATTGAGAAATTAGCAGTTCTAGTTTACTGTTCCAAGCTTAAAATCAACCAATCAGGACAGCCCCTATGTCACTCGGCCTTGCCCACAGAAAAGAACTCCAGAAACGCCGCAGTCAGCGGATCTGGTCGTTTATCAAAATCATTCTCTTCCTGGCCATCGTGGTCGGCAGCAGTTATCTTGCCTTTGATACCGGGCAGGATATTGCCCTGCGCAATCTGGCTTATAATAAGGATAAATTCGAGCAGCAGAGCACGGAGCTTGAAAACATGCGCCTTGAGCTTGGCAACACCGAAGCTGCCCTGGATAAAATACAGAAACTGTTGCCCACTATTGCTATTCAGGATCTGTTGATGGTCATCAACCAGAAAGCCGCCGATGGCATTCCGCCGGAGCGCATGGGCACCCTCATTGCCGGCATGTCCCAAGACACGCAATGTGCCGATCCGTCTCAGGCCAAACGCTTTGTCATCTCAACCCCGGTGTCACAACAGACAGCCGGTGCCGCCAGTTTCTACCGAGGCCTGATCACGGTGACCGGCAAAGGCAGCCCGACCCTCAATGAGGATGGCAACCCGGAAGCCTGGTTCGACCCGGCACAACAGATCACCGCCACCTTCACCCTGCCCGGTGGTGAGGCCCAGAAGGCGACCGGAATATTGCCCCTGTACCATAGTGTCATCCTTCAGGATAAAGAATATCGTTTCACCCTCATTCCTGGCCGCCGGTCCTTCGCCGACATCACGGTTATTAGTTGCGCCCTGTGAAGGAAAAAACCATGACTTCAGTCCCTCAATTTCTCACCTGCACCGACTATGATGCTGCCATCCCCCTTCATATGATCTCCCGGGAGGGACTGACCAAATGGCGAAAAACCTTAAGCCCCGCGCAAGCCCGCTGGGCTGAGGATAATGGCTTCAAAGGCGACAAGAATGACATCCTCAGACTGGCCGGGGATGAAGGCCAACTGGTGGCCGTCGCCATCGGAAAAGGGTCTATTCAGGACCAAACCGACCCGTGGCTCATTGCCTCTCTCGCCCGCAGCCTACCAGAGGGAAGTTATCACCTGACAGAGGATAAGAACCCAAAGCTCAACGCCATCATCTGGGCATTGTCGCAGTATAAATTCGACCGCTATCTGCAAAACAAATCACGCAAGAATGCCGTTCTGGTCCTGAAGGATCAGGAAAACCTGGTCGAAGTTACTGCCATCGTCCGGGCGATTACCCTGGTACGGGACCTGATCAATACCCCGACCTGTGACATGGGACCCAGTCACCTGTCAGCCGTGATGCAAGACCTGTCGGACCAATATGGGGCCAGTTTCAACGAAACCGTCGGCGACGACCTCCTGAAACAGGGATATAACACCATTCATGCGGTCGGACGGGCAGCGGCCAACCAGCCTCGCCTGCTGGATATGGTCTGGGGCCGGGCCGATGCGCCTAAAATAACCCTGGTTGGCAAGGGCGTATGCTTTGATACCGGCGGGCTCGATATCAAACCCTCTGCCGGCATGCGGATTATGAAAAAAGACATGGGCGGGGCCGCGCACACCCTAGGTCTGGCCCAGCTAATCATGGAAAGTGGGCTCGATGTGCGACTTCGGCTACTGATCCCGGCCGTGGAAAATAACATCTCCAGCGACGCATTTCGCCCGGGCGACATCATCACAACCTATAAAGGCACAACGGTCGAAGTGGATAATACCGATGCCGAGGGCCGACTTGTACTCTGTGATGCCCTCGCGCTGGCCTCTGAAGAAGACCCGGATCTGATCCTGGACTTTGCCACCCTGACCGGAGCCGCGCGGGTGGCCATGGGACCGGAGATTGTACCCTTCTTTACCGATGGAGATGGCCTTGCCCGGGACCTGACCCAGTCTTCCGATAGCGAAAATGATCCGGTCTGGCGCATGCCGCTCTACGCCCCCTACGCCCCCGGTCTGAAGTCTAGCTGTGCCGACCTGAATAATATGGGGGCCGGCCCTTACGGCGGCGCGATCATGGCCGCCCTATTTCTGAAGCATTTTGTCACCCAGCCTGAAAAATGGGTGCATTTCGACGTTTTTGCCTGGAATATGTCAAGCCAGCCCGGTCGGCCCCAAGGAGGGGAAGCCATGGCTCTCAGAGCCGTATTCTCCTATCTTAAAGGTCGTTTTGGCACATAATACACCCCTAAAATACCAGAATAAATATTAGAAGTTGCGCAAACGAAATTATTAGAGCAATATCCTGTCAATAATTAACAACTTAATGAAGTAACGGGTTACCCATGAAAATTAATTTAAGCGGTCACAGCGGCTTAAAATTATGGATGCATACCCTGACTGATACGGTCCGGTCAAAGAAAGCTGACCTGACGTCCCGGCAATTGGCCTTGTTGCTACATATTTATCTGAAACCACAGCCTCATACCGTGCGGGGGCTGGCGGCGGCCCTGAATGTGTCAAAACCTGTGATCACCAGAGCCGTAGATACATTGATCTCACTTGGGCTGGTAAAAAGAACCCGTGACGAAATTGATAAAAGAAATGTCCTGATACAACGCACCGTCAAGGGGGCTGTCTACTTGACAGACTTTGCCGAAACCATGGAGAGGGCCAACAGCCATATTGGCCAGCCGGAAAGGGCATAATCCATGAGCAACTATTATATTGAGGGGAACAACCATGGCTGATCAGAAATATGACCCGAGAGTAACGCCCCTGCGGGCGGACCTTGCGGCAAGCTCGCTTGAGGGCCATTTCACGGCAGAAAGATATTGCGACGGCACAGAATATCAAGTGGTTCATGGCCTTACCAATCTTCACAGCGAACCAGATGACACCTCCCCTCTCAATAGTCAGATGCTGTATGGGGAGCATTTCATAGTCTATGAAATCAAGAATGGCTGGGCCTGGGGACAGGCTGGCCGGGACGATTATGTGGGCTATTGCCGGGTTGATGCCTTAAGCCCTGACCTTTTCCTCTCTACCCATCATGTAACAAATCTTTGCAGTCACATCTACCGGGAGCCGGACCCGAAAAGCCCCTTGGTCGGGCAGGTTTTCATGATGTCCCAAATTTCAGTTATCAATGAAGTTCCCACCAAAGGCTTTGTCCAGCTGGCCGATGGCAACTGGATTTTTGCCCCCCATCTCAGCAAAATATTTGGCTCTGACCCCGCCTCAGAAGCTCTGAAATTCCTCTACGCCCCCTATCAGTGGGGCGGAAAATCCAGCATTGGCATTGACTGTTCGGGATTGGTCCAGATGGCCTTTGCCGCCGTCGGTGTATCAGTGCCCCGCGACAGTGACCAACAGGAGAAAATGCTCGGTACTCCCCTGTCCGATGACATGATACCCCAGCAGGGCGACATTGCTTTCTTCCCCGGACATGTGGGGTTCATGCTGGATGACATGCATCTTCTGCATGCCAATGTCCATCATATGCGGGTCAGTATTGACCCCTTGAAAGAAGTGATCGACATCGTCAGCTTCCAGACCGATGCGCCCCCCCTGAGTTGCATCAAGCGGATTGAAGACTGACCTCGTAAAAGGTCAGCCTTCCTATTAAGGTCAATCCCCAGAGACTTCTTCTAAAACCTCTTCAGAGGCCTCGGCAGGTACGGCCACAGCAGGCAGAGCAATCGGCGCATCACTGAAGGAGCGCAGCAGGGTAATCACCGCCGCCCGGTCCGCAGGTTTCTTCAGACCGGCAAAGCTCATTTTTGTCTTAGGGACAAAGTTACCGGGTTTTTTCAGGAACGCGTCCAGATCTTCATAGCTCCAGTCGCCGCCCTTGGCTTTCATGGCGGAGGAGTAAGAGAAGCCTTCCAGGCTACCCTTGGTCCGGCCAACAACATTCCAAAGGTTCGGGCCTACCAGGTTCTTGCCGCCATTGTCAGAAGTGTGACAGGCTTTGCATTTTTTGAAAACCTTCTGGCCTTTATCAACAGAGGCCATGGCCAGCATGTCGGCCAGAGATGGCCCCTGCTCAACAACCACGGCCGCAACCGCAACCTCGTCCGCGACTTCCACTTCAATGGGAAAAGCGTTGGGGCCATGTTCATCTTCAAAAATAGCCGCTGTCAGGCCATTGATCCCAAACAATACCAGCACCGTCAACAACAATACCATCACAATTTTATTCAGCTCAAAGGAATTCAATTTTCTTACTCGCCATTAAATAATTAATATACCTGACTGCAGGAGTCCTGCACCCACCCTCTTATTCAATGTGTTTACAGAAAATATCTGGTGGTTACAAGGCTTGTTAAACGGAAAAGTCGCAAAACCAACCGTCTCGTATAAAAATAATACCGGAAAATATTTGACAGCCCCGGGTCAAATCTAAATACTGCACAAAAATTACCCAGGGTAGAAAAATGCAAGAATCAGCTAATTTCGGAAATATTATTGCTTTTCAAGGCGAGCCGGGGGCCTATTCAAATCTGGCCTGCCGCACGGTATTTCCCGATATGACAACTCTGCCCTGTCATACTTTCGAGGATGTCTTCGCCGCCGTTGAAGACGGCCGAGCCAAATATGCCATGATTCCCATTGAGAATTCAGTTGCCGGCCGGGTCGCCGCCATCCACCACCTGATCCCCCATTCATCGCTGCATATCATCGGCGAGCATTTCCAGCGCATCAATCATCACCTGCTGGCCATTCCGGGTGCAACCATGGACAGCCTGAAGACCGTCCGCAGTCACGAACAGGCTCTTGGCCAATGCCGGAAAACCACTCTGAACTGGGGTTTGGAGCCAGAAGTCTATTCCGACACCGCCGGCGCTGCCAAGCTGGTATCAGAACTGCAGGATCCGACGATCGCGGCCATCGCCTCATCCCTGGCCGGGGAGATTTATGGCCTTCAAAGCCTGCAAAAAGATATCGAGGATGCTGCCCATAATACCACCCGCTTTGTGATTTTCGCCCGCGAGCCCTTAGCCGAGCTTGCCAATGAAGGCACCACCGTCACCAGTTTTGTCTTTCAGGTGCGCAACGTGCCCGCCGCCCTCTATAAAGTCATGGGCGGTTTTGCCACCAATGGCGTTAATATGACCAAGCTGGAAAGTTATCAGCTGAACGGCGAATTCGTCGCCACCCAGTTTTATGCCGACATCGAAGGCCACCCGGATGATGCCGGGGTCCGCCATGCTTTTGAGGAACTGGGGTTTTTCACCCATGATTTTCGGATTTTGGGCAGTTATCCCGCGGCCCAGTACCGCCTTGACCGGAAATAGGGTTTAGTCCGCTTTCGATCCCAAAGCAGACAGGGGAAAGGCATCATCGGCGAACCATTTTTCGGCCAGCTCCGGCCAGCCCTGATCGTCCATATCCGTGCGCTCTTTCCAGTTCTCCTTGCCGCTCCAGCTGTCAATGTCCAGGGCATAAACCGTGGTCATTTTCAGGTCTTCGGGCCGGATCGGGCTATAGTCTTCATTTAAAGCCATGGGGGAGAAATATTTGTCAATCAAGGCATAAAGCCCCGCTTTCTGCTCGGCCTCCTCCACCACCGTCCGGACGGTGCCAAAGGCCATGACACTGCGGTACTGAACAGAAAAATGTAGCGCCTGGTTCGAGGGCAGAAGCTGGCCCATTTCCGTGGCACAAAAACACATCTTTTCGTGACGGTCCGTATTGGCCCGCCGCCGCCCGACAGTTGACCCATGGAAATAGATGCAGTGCTTATCCGCCACATAGACATAGGTCATGGGGTGGACAAAGGGTTGATCGTCCCAGCGACTGGCAAAATAGCCCAGCGGCAATCGGCTGATCAAGGCCGTGACCCAGTCGTCATCCTGCTTCAGTTGCCCGCGCCGTTGCTGATGGGCAGGTCGGCTGTCCAGATCATATCCCCGTGCCATAAAAACTCTCCTGTTAAACTTGATTAGAGGGCCAGAAATAACCTATAATCTGGCTATTCAAAATAACCACTAACGGTGTATTTTTATATGACCACTATCCAGGTCACCCTCGACCGGACACAGAGAATTCCGCTTCAAGAGCAATTGATCAGGGCCCTGAAGCGCCATATTTCAGATGGCCTAGGGACCAAAGACCTGCGCCTGCCGTCCAGCCGGGCGCTGGCGCTCGATCTTGGAGTATCGCGCATCGTCACCCTCACCGCCTATGACCAGCTCATTGCCGAAGGTTATCTAGTCAGCCGACCGGGATCAGGCACCTATATCAATCAGGATATCATCCGCACTGTCCCTACCCAGCCGTCTTCTGCCACAACGTACCGGGGGCCGGATTGGTTCAAGTCCTCTGAGACCCTGGTTTCAAGTAGTCAAGACAACGCCTACCATATCAATTTTGCCATTGGGCGACCCTCGGCCGAGCAATTTGATGCGCCGGCCTGGAAACGCGCTTGGCGTCAGGCCTTGTCCCACCCCTTCGTCAATCAGCCGCCCCCAGCCGAAGGCATTCCCGAACTGCGGGCGGCCATCGCCGATCTGGTGGCCCGCAATCGTGGCATCAGATGCGCCCCGGATGACATCGTCATTACCTCCGGTGCCGTTGATATCATCACCCTGATGGCCCGCATCACCGCCCCTTTTAAGCCCCTTTGTTGTCTGGAGAATCCCGGATTCCCGGCGGCCCATGATATTTTCAGCCGCTATGGCCACGACATTCTCCCCATCGGCATTGATCAGGAGGGCCTGATGTTATCGGATCTGCCGGGGACACCGGGCCGACCAAAGCTGCTGTTTTGCACCCCGTCCCATCAATTTCCCCTGGGCTTTCGCCTGTCCCTGCCCCGGCGACTGGCCCTGATGGACTGGGCAAGACGTCATGACGCCATTATCCTAGAAGATGATTATGACAGTGAGTTCCGCTATGATGTGGCGCCACTGCCATCCCTGAAAGCCCAGGATGACAGCGGCCATGTGATCTATTTCTCCAGCCTGTCGAAAAGCTTGTCGCCCGCCATCCGGCTGGGATATATGATTGCCCCGGAAGCGATCCGACAGGCGGCCACCCGGGAAATCGATCGTAACCATATGCAGCCGCCCTGGTTGTTGCAGCAGGCCATGGCCCATTTCATCCAGAGCGGGGAACTGGACAAACATATCCGGCGCATGCGACGGCATTACACCAGCCTCAACAAGGCCATGCGGGATGGACTGAAGGACATGCCACAGGACGTCCAAATCCACGGGCTTGAAGCTGGATTGCATTGTTTTTTGGCCCTGCCGCCAGAGGTCAATCGTCAGAAATTGTCAGAAAAAATAAGTCAGAAACTGCTATATATCGACGGCCTCGACCGCTGTTACTTCGCGCCGTCACCCTGGCAGGGATACGCCTTTGGTTATGGACATTTGACCAGGGAAAAAATCACAGAAGGTCTGGGGCTCTTCACCTCCCTGTTCAAAGAAACCTAAGCCATCATGTCCTGGAGCCTGGCCTTGACCTCGTCGGGCAGGCTAATGGCTTTGCGTTTCACTTTATCAAAATACAGGCCGGTCAAGGTCGTAATCGCCGCCACATTACCGGTTTCGCTATTGCGCATTTCATGGCGGAATTTGATGGATTTATCGGTGAATTCTACCAGTTGACTATGGACAGTGATCAGGTCCCCCGCGATTAATTCGCCTTTATATTGAATATTCTGCTCTACCGCGACAATACCTTTTTTAGCATCGCGCATCTTTTGGCCCTGCAGGCCAACGGAGGAAAAAAAGTGCCAGGTTGCCTCATCAAACTTGCCCACATAATGCATCACATTCATGTGGTCCATATGATCACAATGCCAGGGGAAAATTGTTCCCTGATAAGTTTGACGCGATTTTTCCATAGTACTTCCTCTTTATTTTTTACTCAATCACAGACGGAATTTCCTACATTAGTATAACGACGTTAACCATGTTGCAACCATTCTTCCAGTAAATGACGGGCAATGGCTATTTTTGGGGGAATTCTGAAGGATGGATCTCCTCCCCCGGCAAAGAGAACCCGAAGTTCCGCTTTCTCCATCCACATGGCCTCAACCAGCTCATCCGTATCGAGAGTAATTTCCGTAGTCAGCGCCTCGGCCTGGACCCCGATCATCAGCGACGAGGGGAACGGCCAGGGCTGACTCTTGAGATAGGTAACCTTGCCGACCTTGATACCGGCCTCCTCAAATACTTCCCGCCTTGTAGCCTCCTCAATAGTTTCCCCCGGCTCCATAAAACCGGCCAGGGTCGAAAAATTACCCTCTGGCCAGCCTTTGCCACGCCCGAGCAAACATTTATCCCCCGCCGTCACCATCATGATCACCACCGGGTCCGTGCGCGGAAAATGTTCAGCACCGCACGCCTCATTGACACACTTCCGCACATATCCCCCGCGGTTTGCACGGGTTTTATGACCACAGCAGGAACAGAAATGCCGCCGGCCATTCCATTCCAGCAGCATCTTGCCCCGGCCAAGCAGAGACGGCATATCACTGAAGCCCCCTTTACTTACCTGCAGGGCGACGGAGCGCAGATCAATAAACTTTTCCTGAGCCGCCAGATCAATTTTATCCTTCAGGGCAACGGCAAATGTCGCCACATCGCCGGACAGGCCAAGGAAGACCCAGTCGGTATGGGCCCAGTCGCCACCGGTGAGGGTTGTCATATCCTCAACTGACTTGAAGGCTGGCTGCAGGCCGTCAGATATATCCATCAGCGGGCGGCCCTGGGCATAGAGTAAAAACCGGCTGTCCGGATGGATGATATGGTCATAGAGCCAGGCATCATCGCCCCTCAGATGGTCTGCGGGGTCAAGGGGAAAGGCGGCAAAGAAACAATCATCTGTGGTCATAAGCGCTCATTTTCATTATAATATGCGTCCCAACACTGCCACAGGTGCCCACTGATTTCCACTCCGCCAGCTCTTTTTTTTCATTCCACCAAATAACAGGCTTGATCTTAGCTAAAAAAAAGACCATATATGCGGCCGAGAGATTGGCGGACGTTTGACCCGCCAATTCGGTCAGGCCCGGAAGGGAGCAGCCGCAACGGGGTATTTCGGGTCGTTCAATCTCTCACTTTACTTTCCTCCTCTGCCTAAAAGCAGCCCCCTCCTGACTTACACAAAAAATCCAACTCCCGACTGGCAATATTTTTATCGCCGTTCTATACTGGAAAAAACAACTTTCACCCTGTGGATTCAAGAACCGTATGTCAGATTCTCCCTCCAGCAAACCCGATGAGAACTACCGTGTTCTAGCGCGTAAATACCGGCCGGTCAATTTTGATGAACTCATTGGTCAGGATGCTATGGTCCGCACCCTGTCCAACGCCATCGAAACCGGCCGCCTGGCCCATGCCTTCATCCTGACCGGCGTGCGCGGGGTCGGCAAGACCACCACCGCCCGGATCATTGCCAAGGCCCTGAACTGCATCGGAACCGATGGTAAAGGCGGCCCGACCATATCGCCCTGCGGCACGTGTGAGAACTGTATTTCCATCGCCGAATCCCGTCATGTGGATGTGATGGAAATGGATGCGGCCAGCCGCACCGGCGTCGATGATATCCGCGAAATTATCGACGGCGTCCGTTATTCGTCCATTTCTGCCCGCTTCAAGATCTATATCATTGACGAAGTTCACATGCTGTCGCGCAATGCCTTTAATGCGCTACTGAAGACCCTGGAAGAACCGCCGGAACATGTGAAGTTTATCTTTGCCACCACCGAAATCCGTAAAGTTCCGGTCACGGTGCTCAGCCGCTGTCAGCGTTTTGATCTGCGGCGCATATCCATCGAACAACTGACCGGCCATTTCGGCAAAATCGCCAAACTGGAAAACTGCCAGATCGAGGACAAGGCCCTGGCCATGATCTCCCGCGCCTCCGAAGGATCGGTCCGGGATGGCTTGAGCCTTCTGGACCAGGCATTTGCTCACGGGGCCGGGGATGTCACCGAACAACAGGTCCGCGACATGCTGGGCCTGGCCGATCGCACTCAGGTCCTCGACCTGTATAAAGCAATTATGAAGGGCGAAACCGCCGTCGCCCTGACCCAGTTACGCCACCAATATGACCATGGAGCCGATCCGGAAGTGATCCTCAGCGATATGCTGGAACTGACCCATTGGCTGACCCGGCTGAAAGTGGTGCCCGATGCCGGCGAAGATGTTGTCACCTCTGAAGCCGAGCGCTCGGAAGGCCTTGAAATGGCCACCGGGCTCAGCATGCCGGTCCTGACCCGGGCCTGGCAGATGCTGCTCAAGGGCCTGACCGAAGTAAAAATCGCCCCCTCGCCCATGGCGGCGGCCGAAATGGTTCTGGTGCGCATGACCTATGCTGCCAAACTGCCGACCCCAGGTGATATGATCAAGCAATTGAAAGCCTCGCCCCAAAATGGGTCTGGTGGCGCCGTTGCTGGTGGCGGGAGTGGTCAGGGCTCGACCCGGACCCAGGCGCCAACCTCAGGCAACTCTGGCAACGCTCCGACGGCCTTTCAGGTGATCCATAGCCAGGGTCAGGCCAGAATATTGGCCCAGGACGTTCTGCCCACAGAAGACAATGGCTTTGAACCCTCCCCAACCAGCTTCGAAGAGCTGGTGGCCCTGTTCGCCCATCACAATGAAGCCTCCATCGTCTTTCAGCTCAATGACAATGCCCATCTGAAAAGTTTTGCCGAGGGCAGGCTCGACATCCGGCTCAAGGAACAGGCCCCCAACAACCTGACCGGCAGGATGATCGACCTGCTGAAACGATGGACCGGCAAAAGCTGGATCATCTCCCTGACCATGGATAAGGGCGACGAAACGCTGTATGAACAGGACCTGGAAAACCAGCGCCAATTGCGCGCCCGGCTGATGGCTAATCCCTTGATCAAGGCGGTTCTCGACCAGTTCCCCGGGGCGAAAATTTCCGACATCCGGAAAAAAGTCGAAGATTTTGCCTTGCTCGACGATGGCTCAGCGGGATATATAGCTGAAAATTTCCTGATCGGGGAAGATGAATTTGGTCTTGAGTGATCCGGGACAGTCCCGGCTATAAGACCCTTTGGAGTAGATATGAAAAACCTTGGTAAAATGATGAAACAGGCCCAGGAAATGCAGGGCAAGATGGCCGATATGCAGGCGGTTCTGGAAAAAGCCGAATGTACTGGCACGTCCGGCGGCGGGCTGGTAACGGTGACCCTGAACGGCAAGGGTAACATGAAAAAACTGAAAATTGACCCGAGCATCTTCACCAGCGATGATGCGGAAATGGTCGAAGATCTGATCGTGGCGGCCTTCAATGACGCCAAAGGCAAGGTCGAGGAATATTCACAAAGCGAAATGGCAAAAATCACCGGTGGCCTGCAATTACCGGAAGGATTTAATCTGCCCTTCTAACAGCAAAGGTCCCCCCTTTTGTATCGCAAGGCCTCCTATGGTTCTGAACTTGATCACCTGATCCAACTGCTGTCCAAGCTGCCGGGCCTTGGCCCCCGCTCGGCCCGACGTGCGGCCCTGCAGTTAATCAAGCGCAAGGATACCCTCATGCGCCCCCTGTCCAACGCCTTGGCCGAGGTCGCAGAGCATGTTAACCCCTGCACCACCTGCGGCAACCTGGATACCAGCGACCCCTGTCATATCTGTGACAATGCCCGCCGGGATGTCACCAGCCTGTGCGTGGTCGAGGATGTGGCCGACCTGTGGGCGCTAGAGCGGGCCGGAACTTACCGCGGGCTGTATCATGTGATCGGTGGCACCCTGTCAGCCTTGGATGGGGTCGGACCTGACGACCTGAATATTTCCTCGCTTTTGGAACGGGCCACAGAGGACAGGGTCACGGAAGTTATCATTGCCACCAATGCCACCGTCGATGGCCAGACCACGGCCCATTATATCGCCGACCGGCTGAAAGGCTGTGACGTGATCGTCAGCCGACTGGCCCATGGAGTTCCGGTCGGTGGCGAGCTGGATTATCTTGATGATGGCACCCTGACCGCGGCCCTGAAATCACGGCGGCCCTTCTAGAGCGGAACGGAGAAACAGATGTTACACAAAGGCTCCTGTCATTGCGGCGCGGTGAAATTCACCGTCCAATCCCCAGCCGACATCACCGCTATCCGCTGCAATTGTTCTGTCTGTAGCAGCACCGGCTTTCTCCACCTGATCGTTACAGCTGACGACTTCACCCTGCTTCAGGGGGAAGACAACCTAACCCTTTACAGCTTCAACACCCACACCGCCCGCCATCTGTTTTGCAAGACCTGTGGCGTGAAATCCTTTTATGTGCCCCGCTCCCACCCGGACGGTTATAGCGTCAATGTCAACTGCCTGGACCCCCGCACCATAACCAGCCTGACCACAGAGGAGTTCGATGGTCAGAACTGGGAAAACAACATCAATAAACTGACCTGAGCCCCTTATTAAGGCGGCTGACATCTTCCCCAGTCAATAGGCCAACTACCCCTAAAGTAGTAATCAAGCCTAGGCCAATTACACCCTTAGGTGTTAATTGCCTATTAAGGTTAATTCCGGATAATCCCGGCAGCACTAATGAAATACCCCCAACCGGTATGAGAAAAAATTAGGCTTAATAAAAATATAAAATTACAGGGCAGTACCATGATCAAAAAAAATATTACCCCCACCGGGACAGAACTCTTCTTTCCCGAGGACGAATTTATCGTCAGCAAGACCGACCTTAAGGGCAAAATCACCTATACTAATATCCTGTTCGAAACTATGAGCGGTTATTCCCGGGATGAGATTTTGGGCCAGCCCCATAACCTCATCCGGCACCCCCATATGCCCCATTGCATATTCAAACTCTTCTGGGACACTTTACAGCAACAAAATGAAATCTTTGCTTATGTCCTCAATATGCACAAAAGCGGGGATCATTATTGGGTCTTGGCCCATGTTGTGCCGACCTATGACCTGAGAGGCAACCATGTGGGTTATCATTCAAGCCGCCGGTCACCCAACAGAGATGCTGTTCAGAAGATGCAGGCCTATTATCAGGAACTGTCCGCCATCGAGAAAAGGCATCCAAACCTGAAAGAGGGCACCCAGGTGGCCCTGGATAGCTTCATCCAGTTATTGGCCCAGGAAAAAGTCTCCTACGGTGAATATATTTCTTCTCTGAATGTTGCGGCATAAGCCCCTCAAAAAAATCAATCAATGCTGCAGAAAAAATGCAGCAATAAAGGCAAAAAAATGGGTATTTTTTTAAGAAAAGCCGTACGCGGCAACGATATTACGGCGGGTGACATTTCGAGTCTCGTCGCCAAATGTACAGAAATAGCCTCCGGCACCAATTCTGAAGCATTACATAATTTTTCCGGCAACCCCGAGCTGCGAAAGCTGGCTGAGGCCATCACCATGATCAGCACCAAGACCAGCAGCGCTCCAGATACAACAGACAACCGGGACATTACTACATTGGTCCAGGTGATTGACCGAGTGGTCAAGGGCGATCTTGAGGCCCGGGTTCTGGATGAACGCCGGGACACGGAACTCGGCCATCTCGCCAGCAAGGTCAATAATTTCCTTGATGTGGTGCAATGTTTTATGTCCGAAGCCGGCGAAACCATGCGCGCGGTCCGGGACGGCGAATATTACCGCCGGATCATGCCCGAAGGTATGGGCGGGGAATTTCTGCGCCACAGCAAGGCCATCAACGCCGTCGTCAGCCAGATTCAGAAAAAAGACCGGATCGTCAAGGACATTACTACTAAATTTGTCGCCAATGTGGAAGACATGATCACATCCTCCAATGACCTGGCCCCCATGGCCAATTCCGTGTCCGATACCGCCAGCCATACCAAACAGTTTTGTGACCATGCGGTCTCCTCCGCCAATGAAACCCGATCAAGCGTGCAAACCGTGGCCAGTGCCGCCGAGGAATTAAGCGGCTCGATCCATGAGATTACCGGCCAGGTCGAACGGTCTTCGTCCCTGATCACCGAAACCGTGGCCGATGTGGGCAAAACCAATAAAGCCATGACCGAACTTTCCACAGAGGTCGACCGGATCACCACCATCCTCAATATAATCACGGAAATCTCCGGTCAGACCAACCTGTTGGCCCTCAACGCCACCATCGAAGCCGCCCGCGCCGGCGATGCTGGCAAAGGCTTTGCCGTGGTCGCCAGTGAGGTCAAAAGCCTGGCTCAGAAAACTGCCGAAGCCACCGACCAGATCAACAGCCAGCTTCAGAAAATTCAATCTGTCACCAAGGTCGCCATCGGAACCGTCAGCCATATTGGCGAAAAGATTGATAAGGTTCAGGATATTTCCCAGGGTATTAATGATGCCATGAGTGAACAGTCCGCGGCGACCACTGAAATTAGCCGCAGCGCCCAGATGGCAGCCTCAAGCACCGAAGAGGCCAGCCAGCGAATTGAGGAAGTTAATGGCGGCGCTGACAAGACCGGCAATGCCGCCGTCGACATGCTCAACACCGTTAACGCCATGACCGAGAAAAGCACGTCATTGCAGAATGACCTCAATGAGTTCATCGCCCAGAACGCCTAGGGGCTTCCTAAAACAAGAAAGTCTTTTCAGAAAGTTTTTATA
Source organism: Alphaproteobacteria bacterium (assembly GCA_002401455.1). GTDB lineage: Bacteria > Pseudomonadota > Alphaproteobacteria > Sphingomonadales > Emcibacteraceae > Paremcibacter. Next base: position 150,621 of record NVTE01000003.1, on the reverse strand, counting down.
GAAAGTCTGGCCGTGTGAAAGTGGCCAGGCTTTTTTTAGGGCGAAATCTTCCAGGCGCCATCGGGCTGCAGGCAGGCGGTACCGTAAGCCTGCTCAGTCTTACCACTGATGGTCACGGACTGCTGAAATTCGCGGCAGGTTTTGCCCTCGGCATTCCGGCCTTCGCGGGTGGTGACCACATAGCCCTCGGCCTCACCGGTGTTCCAGACAATCCGCTCGCCGACCCGGGCCTCGGTCGCCCGCACCTGGGCGGCTTCATGCTCGCGCTGGGCCTGCTCATTGATATTATCGAGTATTGTCAGGGTGATGGCGGTGAAGGCCAGCCATTTCCAGGCGTCATTGTCGGAATAATGATGACCATAACCCCAATAGACATGGCCGTGGGGCCGGGCGACGACGATATGCTTAAAATGACGCCGACGCGGGGCGACGATGAATAATTTATGGCCGTTGCGATATTCAAACTGACGACCCGGTTTTCCCATAAGGTTCTTTTGAGCTTTTTTGTCGGCCTTTTGGGCTTTCTTGTGAGCTTTTTCGGCTTTTTTGTGGGCTTTCTTATCTTTTTTACCCCCCTTTTTACGGTCGTCCTTACCGGCGGCCTCGGCCAGGCTGAGAGGGCTGAGCCCCAGCGGACTCTGGCCCACGGGGATAAAGAAGCTGACAATAACCGCCAGCGCCACGGATTTTAACCAGGGACTTATCAAGGTTTTGAACGGCTGGGATATCATGGCAAAGCCCTTTCACATGCAAGTAATATCAAAAATTCAAGGCCTGAATGATACGCCAGAGACCCAGAAAAATCAATCTATACGATACGCCAAAAGAGATATTGTCCGCTTTCCCAGCTTATCCTAACTCCCCCCTACACATCGCCCCGGACTACAATCCGGGGTCCATCTGTCAGCCGCCACGACCCTCCGCAAAAATGGATTCCGGCTCGGGGGCCGGAATGACGACAGGGAATATAGCGGGCGATGAAAATGAGTCTTCTTGTAATAAAAGATAGCGCCTCTTGGCTAAAGCACTCACCTCACACCTGGTTGCACTCGCTGAACTTTATGCTATTGTTATTATCTTCATCGTCTTATTTTCGGCATCTCAAACCTAGGGAAAGAATAGAGCCATGCGCGAGTATTTTGTCGGATATGATTACGGCATGGGTGGTCATTGGTTCTTTATCCAAGCGGCTTCCCTGAATGAAATTACAGATAAATACCCCAATATACCTGTCTGGAAAGAAGTCCCCGACTGGATGTTTATTCCCCCAAAGTCCGACAAACGATTTACAACCGAAATGCGGGAAATGGCAAGGTTAAACAAACCCAGCTTGATTGCGGATATAGAGAAAAGTAGCACCTACTCAATCAAATCCATCCCGCTGATTGTACATAACGTATTAGTTGGCAAAGATTTTAATGAGTTTTTTGTTGAGCAAGAAAATAAGGGCGAAATCACCTTTTATCTGATCGTAGCATTCAGTAAAGAAGAAATTTCTGGACGTTATCCTAATTTAAGGGTTTATGAAAATGTGCCGGATCATTTACTAAACAGACCGGAAACGCTTGAGGATACGAAATTAAATCGCCGGTTCCACATACAGAATATTCCTGACGAAATTAATATTTTTTTAAAAACATAGGCCAACGCACCTGATTTCCGCCCAAAATAGACATAACTAATCTTTATTCCCCCTCACCCTCACGCCCCTGACAATGTCCCCTGCCCGCCTTCAAGGGCGGCTTCGGCGGTTTCGCCTTCTTCCAATTGCAGGTTCTCGATCTTCTCGCCGCGGCTCATGACTTTACGGGATGAGGTTTCGATCAGGGCAATATCCTTATCCGCCTGATTAAAATGGATGCGCAGTTTTTCCACCCGCCCGTCCAGACGCACCACATCCTGCAATAACGTCGTCACCTCCTTCTGGATCACCCCGGCCTGTTCCCGCATGCGGGCGTCCTTCAGGACCGCGCGCACGGTATTCAGGGTCGCCATCAGGGTGGTCGGGCTGACGATCCAGACTTTCGCCCGGTAGGATTTGGTCACCACATCAGAAAAGTTAGCGTGCAGTTCCGCATAGACCGCCTCACTGGGCAGGAACATCAGCGCCGATTCCGCAGTCTCACCATTGATGATATATTTCTCCGAGATGTCCTTCACATGTTTCAGGATATCGGCCTTGAAGCGGCTGATGGCGGTGCGCTTCTCGCCGTCGTCCTTGGCATTGCGCAGCAGGTGATAACTTTCCAGCGGGAATTTGGCATCAACCACGATCGAGCCCGGCGGATTGGGCAGCTTGATCAGGCAGTCAGCCCGGCGGCCATTGCTCATCTGGGCCTGAAATTCGTAAGCACTGGGCGGCAGGATCTGGCTGACCAGGTCGTTGAGCTGGATTTCGCCGAACGCGCCCCGGGCCTGTTTATTGTCCAGGATATCCTGCAGGCTCATCATCTGACTGCTGAGCTCGGTGATATTCTTCTGGGCCTGGTCAATGACCGCGAGCTTAGCCTTCAGGTCGCCGAGGGCGTCGGTGGTGGTCTTGCTGCCCTTTTCCAGACTGTCGCCCATGCGCTGACTGACCTTGTCGAGCCGCTCGGCCAGGGTGCGGTTCATTTCCGCCGTGTCCTTGGCCGACTGCTCGGACATCTGGGTCAGGCGGCCTTCCAGAGAGGCGGTGATCTGCATCATATGCTGCATCTGGTTATTGGCGGTGTTACGGCTTTCCTCGAGCCGGATATTGAGCGCCTCTGTATTCTGGCCCATGCGGCTGCCCATGCCCCGGACCAGCATGATCATCGCCCCCATGCCCAGCCCCAGGACCAGTAAAACGCCCAATCCGATGATCACTGTGGTCTGATCCATATGCTTATTATCCCTGCCTTTGTTTTGATTAATTACCGTCGACACCTTGACGCCCGGAGCGTATCATATTACGTACAAATCGAAAGACAAATAAATTGAACAGGACGATATGGCTATATTACCAATTGTGACGGTCCCCGACCCGTTATTAAAAGAGATCTCAACCCCGGTTGAGGTGGTCGATGATGCGCTGCGGAAACTGATGGATGATATGCTGGAAACCATGTATGCGGCCCCGGGCATCGGCCTGGCGGCGGTACAGGTTGGCCGGCCGATCCGGCTGCTGGTCATGGACCTGGCCGAAGAAGATGCCGAGCCTGATCCCCAGTTCTATGTCAATCCGGAACTGACCTGGACCTCAGACGAGCTGGCGACCTATAACGAAGGCTGCCTGAGCATCCCCGAGCAATATGCCGACATCGACCGGCCGGCGGAATGCAAAATCAGCTATCTTGATTACCACGGGGTAGAGCAGATGGTTCATGCCACCGGGCTGTTTTCCACCTGTATCCAGCATGAACTGGACCATCTGAACGGTATTGTCTTCATTGATTACCTGTCGGCCCTGAAGCGCGGCATGTATGTGCGCAAAGTGAAAAAACTGGTTAAGGAGGAATAGGCAGTGAAGCTGGCTTTTATGGGGACCCCGGATTTCTCGGTCGATATTCTGCAGGCGCTGGTCGACGGCGGTCACGACGTTGTCGCGGTCTATAGTCAGCCGCCGAGCCGGTCCGGTCGCGGTAAAAAACACCGCCCGTCGCCGGTGCACCAGCTGGCCGACAGCCTGAATATTCCGGTCCATTGCCCGAAAAGCCTGAAATCAGATGAAGAGCAGCAAACATTTTCCGCCCTCGACCTTGATGCCGCCGTGGTCGTGGCTTACGGCCTGATCCTGCCCCAGGCGATCCTGGACGCGCCGAAACATGGCTGCCTGAATATCCATGCCTCCCTGCTGCCTCGCTGGCGGGGTGCCGCCCCGATCCACCGGGCAATCATGGCCGGTGATGCGGAAACCGGCGTCAACATCATGGTCATGGAGGCCGGTCTTGATACCGGCCCGGTGATCCTGGAGCGTCGCCTGCCGATTCTGGCCACCGACACCACCGGCAGCCTGCATGACAAACTAAAGGCCCTCGGGGCTGAAGCAATACTGCCCGCCTTGGAGGGTTTTGTCTCCGGCGATCTCGCTCCCGTGGCCCAGTCAGAAGACGGCGTCACCTATGCCCATAAGATTGACAAGCAGGAAGCCCCTATCGACTGGACAAGGCCCGCAGAAGATCTGCGCAATCATATTCACGGTCTCAGCCCCTTTCCCGGGGCCTATAGCCTGATCGGGGAGCTCAGGATCAAGATGCTGGACACCGAAATCGTCGACGGGTCTGGCACAATTTCTAGCGCGGCTGGGCAGCTGATCGCCCTGCCCATGACTATTGCCTGCGGCGATGGCCGGGCGCTGAAAATCCTCACCGCCCAGCGGGCGGGAAAAGGCCCGATGACCGCCGAAGATCTGAACCGGGGCTTACAACTGACCCTTGGCACGGTATTCTCATGACTGAAGAAATTCCCCTGACCGATGAAGCCCCGATCCACCGTTATAAATTAACTCTGGAATTTTTCGGTACCGGCCTTGTCGGCTGGCAGATCCAGAACGAGGGCCGGTCAATTCAGGGCATGTTGGCCGCCGCCGCCAAAAAATTCAGTCATGCCGATGTCAAGTTCCACGGCGCCGGTCGCACCGATGCCGGGGTTCATGCCTGCGCCATGGTCTGCCATGTGGACCTGCCCCAGGATTACCCCGCCTATAAGGTCATGGACGCGCTGAATTTTCATTTGAAATGGGACCCAGTATCCGTACTCGCCGCGGAGAAGGTGACCGAGGATTTCCAGGCTCGCTTTTCGGCCAGAAAACGCTATTACCGCTATCACATCATCAACCGCCGGGCGCCGCTGACCTTCATGAAGGACCGGGCGTGGCAGGTAAAATTCCCGCTCGATGCGGACCTGATGCATGAGGCGGCCCAGGTGTTGGTCGGCCATCATGATTTTACCACTTTCCGCAGTGTCGACTGTCAGGCCCAGTCAGCGATCAAGACCCTGGATCAGCTCGACGTCAGCCGGGACGGCGACAATATCTATATCGACACCTCGGCCCGCTCCTTCCTCCATCATCAGGTACGGTCCATGGTCGGCTCGCTCTATTATGTCGGCCGCGGAAAATGGTCCATTGATCAGCTGCGCCAGTCCCTGGAGGCCCGCGACCGCCGCCGTCTGGCCCACAACGCCCCACCCGACGGCCTCTATTTCACCGGCGTCGATTACCCTGAGACTTAAACCCACAAGGCGAATATAGAGCCGCACTAAACATATAAACAAGTTTAACGCAGCTCTATTTATTTATTTTGGCGGCTTAATCGCGACATATGGTACTTTAGCGCCTTGTAAAACCACTATCCTCCCTATATAAATACTTACATACTCCCCTTACCAAGGAAAATCCTGTGACGAAGAAGAATATTCAGATTAATGATCCGGAAGCGGCATATGAGATAATCATGGACGCTATTGTCACTCAAAAACTCACCCCCCGCCAGAAGGTATCAGAGAGCATATTAAAGGATATGTTTGGCATCAGCCGAACCGTTTCCAGAAACCTGATCGAACGCCTGATTGCCCAACAGTTTCTGGTATCCCTTTCTCCTAGAGTGACTCAGGTAGCGCCACTGACATTGTTGGAAATTAAGCAAAATTTCACCTTACGGAAAATATTTCTTCCCGAAATGGTCTCCCTCGCTGGGGCAAAAGTTGACTTCGCAAAATTAGACCGCCTGAACGAAAAAATACAAACAATGCTGCCCATCACCGATGACCATTCCGCCCTGGAAATGTTAAAAGTCAACAAAGAATTAAATCTGGCCTTCTGTTATCCGTCAGGATACCCCCTGCTATGTGATTGGGCGCGCCAATTGGAAGACACAGCGATGCGGATTTATTGGCTTTATGTCAAAACCAAAAAAAGCTTCCCCTATTCCAGCGAACAGCAAAAAATACTCTTTAACGTTATGAAACAGGATGAGCCTAAAAAAATCCATGAAGCGACCCTTGATATCATTCTCCAGTCAGAGGAAAGGATTCTGACTGCCATCTTTTCTCATGAACAATTCTATACTCAGGACCTTCTGATTTAAGTCTCCAGCGACTATTGTCGGGCTCCCTAAGACGGACGTCCCGCCCAGTCGTCAAAGATTCTTCACTCTTGACGAGATCAATCTAGAGGAGGGCAGGCGTTATAAATAACTATACTAGCTTGGGAATTCCTGATATTCACCTGTCATACAAAATGAAATTTGTCTAAGGATTTATTTTGCGCCGGACGTTTTTTAATACCCCTGTCATCAGACATTTCTGTCTGGCCCTGTCCTGGATCGGCCTTAAATGCGCCGGCTGGAAACTGGAAGGACGGCCGCCGAAAGAGCTTAAATATGTTCTGATCGCCGTTCCCCATACCAGTAACTGGGATTTTCCCCTGACCCTGGCCCTGGCGTTTCTGCTCCGTTTCGATATCTACTGGATGGGTAAGGATAGCCTGTTCAAAGGCCCCCTGGGCCCGGTGATGAGCTGGCTTGGTGGCCTGCCCATTGACCGCAGCAAAGCCAATAATGTCGTGAAATCGACCATCGATGCCTTCAACAACCATGACCGCCTAATCGTTCTCATCCCGCCAGAAGGCACCCGATCCAAGGTCGCTGAGTGGAAAAAAGGATTCTATCATATCGCCCACGGGGCTGGCGTACCCATTGGCCGGGGCTTCCTTGATTACGGTCGCAAGGTTGGCGGCTTTGGCCCGACCTTCTATCCCACCGGCGACGTGGACAAAGACATCGCCGACATTAAGAAATTCTATCAGGATATCACAGGAAAATATACCGACCAGTGAGCGCCTGAGCGCGAATAAAAAGGGGCGCTGTCACCAGCGCCCCTTTTCTTGTGTCTGAAGTTCCGGATTACTGGGCCAGGAAGCTGCTCAGCTTCTTGCTATGAAAATAAGTTTTCGCCGCACAGAGCGCGATGCCTTCTAAGGTCTGGGCTAGCGCCCGTGGGCCACCGGCAATGGTCTCAACCCGGGGCGTGAAGAAGGCCTTGACCTCATCCCGTTTTTCCAGCGAACAATAATCGCCAGCAATGCCGGGAACCCGTGATTGACCGAAAGCCGGAATTCTGACCAAGACAGCCTCGAAGTTTTCCTGAAACCAAGCCCATGTTGCTTCCCTCTGGCCGTCATTGGACATCAGGCCCATAAGCGCCGTGCCCACTTCATTGGCCCGCAGCTTGTCAGTCAGAACCAACTCCCGCACCTCGGCTCCGAGAGCGGCATCCTTAGTTGCCGCAACCGCCCATAACAGGCCACCTCTCACCGAACCATCTGTCGAGTTCAGATACAGGCCCAGCAGATGGCGAGCAAACTCAGGACCCAAGTCCTCGACCCCGGCAACCAGCGCCTGCCCTTTCAGGTTACTGTCAACCTTTTCGGGATGAATTTTACCGTCCGTGCCAAAACCGACATAGCCCGTGGCCATGGTCACCAGCTTGGCCCGGATAGCGGCATCTTTACCGGTAAAAGCCAGATGTCCGACCAGAGACCGCCGCAGATTGATAACCTCGCCGTTATCATCCGCCTTGCCCTCAAAGCCAATGGCGTCAAGTTTGCCCGCATAAAGACTGCGCGACAGGGCAGACAGTTTGGCCTTCTGCGCATCATTGGCGGCCACATAGTCAACCATGAAGTTCAACGCAGACATCGGTGAGATGGCCACCCGGTAGGAGTCTGATGCAATCACCGACGGGGCCACGGCCATCAGGGCAGCAAAGTCCATCTTACCTGCATCCATCGCCGCAGCAAAGCTGTTGGTCAGCGACAGCATGCTTTCAGCCGACAGCTTGTCCTGATGATTGAACAGCTTGGACCAACCATGAGCATCAAGGGCAAAGCGGTAATATCCCGTGCCATTCAGGTTCGGCATCAAATAGTCCAGCTCGCCGGCTTCGGGCAGGCTGAAACTCTGCTTTTTCTGATCCAGAAGTGTACAGTATTTATGGGCCGTGCCGTCAATGGCATAGCCAAAACACGCCGGCACTTTCCAGGTTTTATCGGTTGAGCCTGTGGAGCCAAGCGGCAGGTAACGCGACTGGTTAACCGTCACAACTGTCTTGTTATCGGCAAATGTCGTGCTAACCTCAAGATAGGGAATGCCAGGCTGCTCAAGAAAGCTATTGAAGGCTTCCCGAATAACCTCGGCCGGTACGGTATCCGATTTTTCGCCAATAGCGGTGATAAAGTCGTCAGAGGTCGCATTCTTGAAGCGGTAGAGGGTCATATAATTATTGATTCCGGCCCGGAATTGTTCCGGTCCCATGAAGGCTTCAATCATCGCCAGTACGCCGCCACCTTTGGAATAGGTGATGCCATCAAAGGCGGACATGATATCATCATTGCTCAGGATCGGCTGGCGGATCTGCCGGGCACTGACCAGGCTGTCGCCGCCCATGGCGCGCAAGGAACCGCGCAACAGTCCCTGACGGAATTTATGTTCCGGCATGATATTATCCAGCGCTGTCTGGGACATCCAGGTGGCAAAGGACTCGTTTAGCCAGATGTCATTCCACCATACCGGTGTCACCAGGTTACCAAACCACTGATGGGCGATTTCATGGGCATGAACCCCCATATAGCGTTTTTTCTGGCCAAGGGATGAATTTTCATCGAGCAACAGAAGCTGTTCCCGATAGGTAATCGCCCCGGCATTTTCCATGGCCCCCGCCGCAAAGTCCGGCACCGCCAGGATATCAAGTTTTGCGTAAGGGTAAGGAATCTGGAAATAGTCTTCCAGCGCTTCCAGGATCTTGGCGGTATTTTCCAGCGCATAGGTCAGTTTTTCGCCCTTGCCCTTAGTGGCAATGCCGCGCAGCTTAACCGCCCGGTTCCGAACCGCGGTTTTCGGCAGGTCGGCCCATTCGACAATATCAAAATCGCCAACCGCAAAGGCCACCAGATAGGTCGGCAGGGGCTTGGTGGTGGCAAAGGTTAATTTTGTGAAGCCATCATCCAGGTTAAGACGACCGGTCTCCGGCGTATTAGCCAGGGCTTCCAGGCCTGTGGGGATGGTCAGGCTGACATCAAAAGTCACCTTGAAGCCGGGCTCATCAAAGCCGGGGAACGCCCGCCGGGCATCAATGGCCTCGAACTGGGTATAGGTATAGGTATGGTCACCGTCCTTGACCCGGTAGATGCCCTGAAGTGCGTCACTGACCTTGCCTCTGTAGGCGATGTTCAGTTTCGCGGTACCGGGCTGAACCTGCTCTGGAAAAGACAGTTTCACAATGCCCGTGTCATCCACCTGTTCATAAGTTACCGCCAGGACCTTGCCACTGGCCAGGGTCAATTCGGAACTGCTGACGGTCATATCCTGGCCGTGAAGCCACATATGTCTGGTCGCCACATCGAAGATCAGGTCAATGGCAACCTCGCCACCAAATTCGCCCTCTTCGGGAATTATCTTCAGGTCAACCTGATAATGAACCGGGCGGATACTGGTCGGCAATTGGCCCTTGGGTATGTCCGCAGGGTAACTGGATATCTGTTGTTGTTGAGGCGCTTCCGAGCCACAGGCCGCAAGCAGGGTGACCATAAAAATGGCCCCAATCATCGATAATTTTTTAAACACGTTGCAATCCCATCGTTTATTTAATTTATTTTTGTTAAACGGTTTATTACAGGCCCTACACCTTGACAATAATTTACAACAACAAAAAGATATAGCAATTGCTTTTACCGCTTTTCTTCTGCCTCCCCGGACTATAAAGTCAACCATCTGATTAAAATGAGGAATATCTATGGACTTGGGCGACTTCAGAAAAAATGGCCATAAATTTGTCGACTGGATGGCGGATTATATGGAAAACATTGAAAGCCAACCGGTGAAGGCCCCGACAAAGCCCGGAGAAATCCTGGCCCAGTTGCCTCACCATGCGCCCACTGCCCCGGAATCTATGGATGATATTTTTCAGGATTTTCAGGACATCATTATGCCCGGCATGACCCATTGGCAGCATCCGGGCTTTATGGCCTATTTTCCCGCCAATGCCAGCCCGCCCTCGATTCTGGCCGAAATGCTGACCTCTGCCGTGGCCGCCCAATGCATGAGTTGGCAGACCTCACCGGCAGCAACTGAACTGGAAGAACGGGTCATGGACTGGCTGCGGGATATGATCGGTCTGCCGGATGATTTTCACGGCGTGATCCAGGATAGCGCCTCAACCTCCATGTTTGTCGCCTTCCTCACCGCCCGGGAACGGCTTAATGATTTCACGACCAATCACACCGGACTGAGCGCGGCCGGGCTTCATACCTGTTATGCCTCGGCCGAGGTTCATTCCTCCACCGACAAGGGTATCCGCATGGCGGGACTGGGCTCTGACAACCTGCGCAAAATCCCGGTTGATGACAATTTTTCCCTGATCCCGCAAGAGCTGGACAAGGCGATCCAGGCCGACCTTGACGCCGGTCATAAACCGACCTGTGTCATCGCGACTCTTGGCAGTACCAGCCTGTCATCCATTGATCCTCTTAAGGCCATCGGCGATATCTGTAAAAAATACGGCATCTGGCTCCATGTGGATGCGGCCTGGGCCGGCAGTGCCTTGGTCCTGCCCGAATACCGCTGGATGATCAAGGGTATCGAGCAGGCTGATAGTTTTGTCTTCAACCCCCATAAATGGCTGCTGACCCAATTTGACTGCTCAGCCTTTTTTATCCGCGACAAGGCCGCCCTGATCCGGACCTTTGAAATTCTGCCGGAATACCTCAAGACCCGCGAGGGCGACCAGGTCAATAATTACCGGGACTGGGGCCCCCAGCTGGGCCGCCGCTTCCGGTCGCTGAAGCTGTGGTTTGTTATCCGCTCATACGGCATCACAGGACTTCAGGACCATATCCGGCGGCATATTGACATGACCCACGCGCTGGCCAAACAGGTGGACAGGGAAGCGGACTTTGAGCTGCTGGCCCCCAACCCGCTCGCGCTTTTCTGTTTCCGCTATCACCCGGAAGGGGTCGCTGATGACCAACTTGATGCCCTCAATGAACGGATATTTGAAACGATCAATGACACCGGGGAAATCTACCTCACCCAGACCCGGATCAACGGCAATTACGCCATCCGCCTGGTTAGCGGCGGCCCCTTGACCCAGCAAAAGCATTTGGACAAGGCTTGGCAAATCATTAAGGATATCAGTCGGGCAACAAAATAAACCTTCTGTGCCAGATTGTTGCCTCATATGGCTGTCATAGTAGGTAACTTAGTATTTCAAGGTATTAAACTGCGATGACATATAAAGCCCTCCTGATCACCGGTCAGGAATCTGAAACCATCAGTACACTGGCCCGCAACCTGATCCCGGTCGGGGGGCTCAGCCTCTTTGCCCGACAAATGAAGCAGATGTTCGCCATCGGGGTCGAGGAATTGCATGTAGTGACCGACTGGTTCATTCAGGATTTTGAAAAAGAAATTCTGAAATGTTCCGCCCGGCCCGGGAAGGTCTTCATCCATGCCACCAAAGACGCCCCATTACGGCTTCTGGACCATAATCAAGCAGAGGACAGCTGGTTCCTGATCGAAGAAGCCGTTGTGATCGATGACCGGGTCATAGATTACCTGGCGCAGCACCCGTCACCGACAGTGGTCAGCCTCCTTGGTCCTCATGACTTTCTGGCCTCAACCACCGCCAACGCAATGCCGCTCCAGATCGACGAGTGCGGTTGTTATTTCGGGTCAATTGCCAAGCTATCCAGCGGCACGCTCGCCGCCAACCTGCGCAAGCTCAATAGCCTGGATGCCTTACCCGCTGCCCTGAAAGCAATTTCCCGGGCCAGCGACTGTGTAACCGTAATGCTGACAGACATCCCGCTTTATATCCCAAAGCGACGGCGTGAAGTTGATCTGGTCTGGTTCCCGGTCATCCGGCGGGAGGACGGCGACAAAGGGTCTGACATGCTGCTTGAGGCGACGGAGAAGGCCACAGTGGACTGGCCAGCGCGATATATTCACCGGCATATTGAAAACCTTCTGGTCAAATATATCTGCAAAACCCCTCTCTCATCTGGTCACTTGACCCTAACAACGGCCATTCTGGGATTTTTCCTCATATATCTTTTCATCAATGGCTACATGTTACCAGCCCTGTTTGGGACCTATATCGTGGCTATTCTCGCGGGGGCAAGTGACAAACTTGGCCAGATAAAAAGGCACATCTCAAAATTTACCGGCTATGTCCCTTTTCTTGACAGGTTGGTGGAGTATGGCTGGTATTTTTCCATCGCCGGCTCTTTATCGACAAGCCACGGCGCAGCACCCTATGTCATGGCGGCAGCTCTGGCCCTGTTTCAAGTGGCCGATCATATCCAAAGCCGGTTCTTTCTCCGCCTGACCCGTTTTGATATCTGTGATACCGGGTCATTTGACCGCAAGTTCCAGCTGATCGCCGGCTGCCGTAACACCCATATATGGGCGTTATTGCCTTTTGCCCTATTTGATCAGTGGTATAGCGGTCTTGGCTTTATTTGCGCCTCTGGCATAATTACTTTCTTTGTCCACCAGTTGAGAGTTGTATATCATTTGAAAAATATTATGATAGCCAACAGAGATACTTTGACTGACACCTTTAAAAAGGCCCGGAAAATTTAAAGACCAGGGTCTTATAGAAACAGCTGACAATGACAGACCCTGTAAAGCGTACCAATGAAATTGAAGAATTCACCAATCTTCACTTCATTCACCCCATCAGCGGCTGGCTGGTTCCTAAACTCGCCGCCCGCAATATAACCCCAAATATGGTCTCCCTGACCGGCATGAGCTTTGGCATAATGGCCGGCTTTGCCTACTATCATTCCCAGAACCCTATATTTGCGGTCCTGGGATTTATTTGCATGATTATGTGGCACATCATGGACGGGGCCGACGGCCAACTGGCCCGTCTGACCAAAAGCTATTCGGAGATTGGTAAGGTTCTTGATGGCGTCTGTGACTATGTGACCTTCATCAGCGTCTATGTGGGCATTGCCCTGATGTTGCCCCAGGAAACTACGGGGGGGGTCTGGACCATTGTGCTGATAGCCGGGGCATTCCACGCCATCCAGTCCAGCGCCTATGAGGTTCAGCGCGGCGAATATGACTATTGGGGACACGGCAAGCAGTCCGCAGCCCTACCGGAAATTAGTCAGATGATTACGGACCTCAAGGACAAATCCCTCTTTGCCTTCATGATGAGCCAGTTCCACATTGGCTACGTCCGTATGCAACGACGGACCAGCGGCATCAGCACCCGGCACCGGGAGGCCCTGACCCAAGCCCTGGAGGACCACCCCGACAAGACCGGTGACATCCGGGCGCTCTACCGGGAAATATATGCTCCATCGGTCAACAGCTGGTCAATCATGTGCGCCAATTACCGCACCATCGCCATCTTCATCGCCTGCGTTCTGGGACTGCCAATATATTTTTTCTGGTTCGAGATTGCGCTCCTGACCCCTCTTCTGGTAGTTTTGATTCAAAAGCAACGCCTGTCAAACCAGTTATTTTCCTTACGCCTGAAAGAAATCATCTGAACCATGGTCACAAAAACAGCAAATACTACAGCCACCCCCACCCCGATCACAGGCCAGCAGCAGGAGACCCTGGCCTCCTACCGGGACAGCATTGATAACATTGATGCGGCGCTAATCCATATGCTGGCCGAGCGGTTTAAGATCACCAAACATGTGGGCGAGTTCAAAGCAAAATACGACCTGCCCCCCGCCGACAAAAGCCGCGAGCAAATGCAGATTGAGCGCTTGCGCAGCCTGTCGCGCGATGCCAAGCTCGACCCGGATTTTTCCGAGAAATTCCTCCAGTTCATCATCACCGAGGTCATTCGTCACCACGAACAATATCGTAATAACGGCAGCTAGCCCCCGAAATACTGATGGAAATCCGTCAGCAACCGCCAAAAGGCTACTCTTCTTTATAGATCTGGATCACTGGCTCCCCCTGGCCTTTGACATAGCCACGGTACATGCCTTCGGTGTTGAAAGTCATGGTGACATTTCCTGCCCGGTCCACGGCGATAATACCGCCCTCCCCACCCATGCGCACCAGCTTGTTCATGACAATCTCATCGGCGGCCTGCTGCAGGGTCAGCCCCTTATATTCCATCAAGGCGCAGACACTATGGGCAACGACGGCGCGAAGGAAATATTCGCCGTGACCCGTCGCCGACAGGGCGCAGCTGTTGTTATCGGCATAGGTGCCAGCTCCGATCACCGGCGAATCCCCGATCCGGTTCCAGCGTTTATTGGTCATGCCCCCGGTTGAGGTGCCGGCCGCCAGGTTGCCGTGGATATCCAGAGCCGCCGCCCCGACCGTGCCAAATTTCTGGTCTGGATCTTCCGGATCGCGGCCACGGTCAGCAATTTTATCCGTATCTGGCTTGCCTGAATCCTGGTCCCCATCATGGTCCAGAAAAACCTGATCGCGCTCCAGAGCCTTTTGCAACTGGTTCCATCTTTTCTTGGTCCGGAAATAGGCCGGATCCACCAGCTCGACCCCCCGACTGTCGGCAAATTCCTCGGCCCCCTCACCGCTAAGCATGACATGTTTGGAGTTGGTCATCACCTCACGAGCCAGATTAATCGGATTTTTCACCCGTCTCACCCCGGCAACCGCCCCCGCATTCAGGTCCCGGCCATCCATGATCGAAGCATCCATCTCATTCTCGCCCCGATGATTGAAGACCGCCCCCTTGCCAGCATTGAACAGGGGCGAGTTCTCCATGACATTGATAGTTGCCACCACCGCGTCCACCGCCGTCCCCCCACCTTCAAGAATGGCCTGACCGGTGCGCAGGGCCTCGTCCAGTTTAGTCCGGTAGGCCAACTCTTTCTCAGCCGTCATATTCTTCTTCAGGATGGTGCCAGCTCCACCATGAATGACCAGAACATACGGTTTTTTATCGTCATCATGGGCCTGAGCCAAAACTAATGTCATCATTATTCCCATTCCCCATACTATGACCGCTCTCAAAAAAGCCTTCATAACGCTCTCCCTCATTTCTTATCGATATTTATTATCTTTTCAGTTTACGCCCTTTTGATAAATATAAAAGCCCAAAATATGGCGGCTGCAATTGTATTTGACTAATCATTCTAGAATGGTTATTTTAATTCATGGTCAGAAAAGCAGAATTTGAAGACAGCAGCTTCATAGAGGCCGCAATTGAGCTGATCGCCGTCGGCGGTCCGGCAGCGGCAACCATGGCGGCCATCGCCAGGGCAGCAGGAGCACCAACGGGTTCGATCTATCACCGCTTCAGTTCGCGGGCGGCCCTGTTGGCGGCAGTCTGGCATCAGTGCCTGGCGGCTCTGGCGGCGAAAATGCTGCCACCACTGAATCAGGGCCAGAGCGAGGCGGCGGTCAAGGCCCTGATCGACTGGGCGACAAAGCATCCGGCTATGGCCCGGGTGGTCCTGCTCCACCGAGAGGATGATCTGATTGACGGTGAGCTGCCAACCGAGCTGCACAAGCAAATGAACCGCCTCAATCAGCAACTGGGGGCCGGTCTGTCCGCCCTGCTCAGCCACCGGCAGAAAACCCTGAGCACGTCCAATTTGGCGCTGGCCAATTTTGCCATCTTTGACGGCCCGATCGCTGCTCTGAAACCGTTCCTGCGGGGCCCCAAAAACGTGACCCCACCCAACCACACAACGGCCGACAACGGTACCTGTCGAGCGGCTGCTCTCGCCTGCGCCCGGGCCAGCCTTGACCTTTTGGAGTGACCATGAAATTTCCTGAACAACGCACCCGCCAGCACCTGGACGGCTATCCCCACGGCCCGATCACCCTGCACACCCGGGAAGACTACGACGCCATGACCCGCATCGGCCACATCGCCGCTGACTGCCTGAACTTTATCAGCGCCCATATCGCGCCCGGCATCTCCACCGCCGAGCTGGACCAGCTGATCCATCGCTTCATGACCGATCAGGGCACGGTGCCCGCGACTGTTGGCTATCACGGCTATCAACATGCCAGTTGTATCTCGGTCAATCATGTGGCTGTCCACGGCATCCCCAGCACCAGCAAAATTCTAAAAGAGGGCGACATCCTCAATATTGATGTGACCCCGCGCCTGGACGGGCCGGAAAGCAACCACTGGCACGGCGACACCAGCCGCATGTATACCGTCGGCACCAAAATTCCGGTCAAGGCCCGGCGGTTGATCGAGGCGACGGAAAAATCCCTGGCGGCGGGATTAGCTGCCGCCAGGCCCGGCAACCGGCTCGGTGATATTGGCATCGCCTGTGAGCAGGTGGCCCGGGACTATGGTTACTGCATTGCCACCGACTTCTGCGGCCACGGCATCGGCCTGATTTTTCACGACAATCCGGAAGTGATCCATGTGGAGCCGGAAGAGATGGGGCCGCTGCTGGTGCCGGGCATGATCTTTACCATTGAGCCGATCCTGAACATCGGCCGGCCCGACGTCAAGACTCTGGACGATGGCTGGACCGTAGTCACCAAAGACCGCAAGCTCAGCGCCCAGGCCGAACATACCGTTGGCATTACCGAGGACGGGCTGGTGATCTTTACCGCAACGCGCGGGGCGTGAATGTGGATGGCCTTCCCCGACATAATCTGAAAATTAGACTCGCCCCCCCTGGGCTAACCCGTTATACTTTGGCCATCAGATTCGATATCTGGCGGAACTTTGATTTAACTACATTTAGATAATGGACAAATGACAGACAGTATCATTCAATATGACGCCATGGTTCAAACGGCCCTTCTTTCCGTCGTCAAGGACGTACTCCAGAATGCCGCCGAAGAAGGCCTGCCCGGAGATCATCATTTTTACATTACCTTCAGAACAAATCATCCCACCACCAGTATCCCCAAATATCTGAAAGAGCGCTATCCCGATGAAATGACCATCGTTGTGCAAAATCAGTTTTCAAATCTTGTGGTCGATGACGCCCATTTCGAAATCTCCCTGAGCTTTAATGGCAAACTGGAACATCTGTATATTCCCTTCATGGCCCTGGAAGGCTTTTTTGACCCCAGTGTTGATTTTGGTCTGCATTTTCATGCCACTGAAGTTGAAAATGATAATATGGAAGAACTGCCCGCTATTGTTGAAGCCGCAGATAATCAGGAAGACGACCAGAATGGAGATAACGTGGTGACTCTGGATACATTCCGGAAAAAATAACTGCCTGATTTAGCTCCTATATTTCAAGAGTTCAAAATAAAAAGCAGGGTCTGCATCTGCAAACCCTGCTTGAAATAAATTAACTTTTATAGCAATAAATTAATACGCGCTATTACAACCTATTATATCCTATTTATTTTTTTTATTTTACTCTGCCTAACTGCCGCTTAGTGCTGTCCTTAGTTTGATATTCGCTATTAAATTCAATAAAAACAACACCATCGTCTCGTGACTATAGTACATTCGTTATGTTTTGTACATAAAATATTGCAACTTGCAATAGCCTCGTTCGCCAGGGGCTTACATTGCTCCGACAGAAGCAGATATAACAATCCATCCATTTTTACATTTCAATTATATCATATTGATATCATTGCCCTATTTTAAGGTCTTTTTAAGCAATCATTTCATGTAGCTCCAGCAAAAAAACACCTCGTCTCACGCCCAACCCCTAGAATATTCCGCTCCAACCACCAAAGATTCTTCTGATAAAGTCGGCTCTCACGCAAAATTCCTTGGCCTTTGCCCATAAAAGCGGTACTAACTAATCAACAGATTTAACCATTCCAGGTGACGAAAATGACCGATTTAAATTATACAGATATGTTCCCTTTAGGGGGTGAAAAAACGCCCTACCGGAAAATTACCTCTGATTATGTTTCCACCCTAACAGTGGCCGGTAAAACTATCCTGAAAGTGGAGCCAGAAGGCCTGCGCCTGCTGGCTAAGGAAGCCATGCGCGACATCGCCCATCTGTTA
Source organism: Alphaproteobacteria bacterium (assembly GCA_002401455.1). Lineage (GTDB taxonomy): Bacteria > Pseudomonadota > Alphaproteobacteria > Sphingomonadales > Emcibacteraceae > Paremcibacter. The sequence goes on along the minus strand of NVTE01000003.1, from coordinate 132,705 downwards.
CGGCCGGCTCACCTGCAACAGCTCTCCAACATTTTGAAAGACGATGAGGCCTCGGACAATGACCGGTTTGTCGCCACCGAACTCCTGAAGAATGCCAATATAGCCGCCGGCATGGTCCTGCCCGGCTGTCAGGATACCGGCACCGCCATCGTAGTCGGCAAGAAAGGCCAATATGTCTGGACCGAGGGCGAGGATGGCGCCGCCTTGTCCCAGGGAATCGTTGATACCTATACCGGCACCAATCTTCGTTATTCACAACTAGCCCCGATCACCATGTTTGAGGAGGTCAATACCAAGAACAATGCCCCGGCCCAGATCGAATTATACGCCACAGAAGGTAATGAATATCATTTCCTGTTCATGGCCAAGGGCGGCGGCTCAGCCAACAAGACCTTCCTGTTCCAGCAGACCCCGGCAATGATGCGCGAGGACAAGCTGCTGGAATTCCTGGATACCTCCCTAAAAACTCTCGGCACCTCTGCCTGCCCGCCCTACCATCTGGCGGTGGTGATTGGGGGCTTGAGCGCTGAAATGAACCTGAAAACGGTCAAGCTCGCCAGCGCCCATTATCTGGACAGTCTGCCGACCAAAGGCAATGGCTACGGTCATGCCATCCGGGTGCCGGATCTTGAGGAAAAAATTCATAAGATGACCCAGAATTTTGGCATCGGCGCCCAGTTCGGCGGCAAATATTTCTGCCATGATGTCCGGGTCATCCGCCTACCGCGCCACGGGGCCTCTGTACCGATCGGTTTCGGCGTCTCCTGCTCCGCTGACCGCCAGGCCAAGGCTAAGATAACGGCCGAGGGCATTTTCCTTGAACAACTGGAACGCAATCCGGCCCAATATCTGCCTGAAATTGCCGAAGACAACCTCCATCAGACCGTGGTCAAGATTGACCTGAACCGGCCCATGGGTCAGGTCCTGGCCGAGCTGAGCAAATATCCGATCAAAACCCGATTGTCACTGACCGGGACCATCATTGTTGCCCGGGATCTGGCCCATGCCGCGATCCTGAAAAACCTGGAAGATGGCAAACCGATGCCTGACTATATGAAAGACCATATCGTCTACTACGCCGGACCAGCCAAGACCCCGAAAGGCTATGCTTCCGGCTCCTTTGGCCCAACAACCGCCGGCCGCATGGACAGCTATGTGGAGACATTTCAGGCCCATGGGGGCAGCATGGTCATGCTGGCCAAAGGCAACCGCAGCAAACAGGTCACCAGCTCCTGCCATCAGCATCGCGGCTTCTATCTGGGATCTATCGGCGGTCCGGCCGCGATCCTGGCCCAAAATAACATCACAAAGGTTGACGTGCTTGATTTTGAAGACTTCGGCATGGAAGCCGTCTGGAAGATCGACGTCAAGGACTTCCCGGCCTTTATCGTCGTGGACGACAAAGGCAACGACTTCTTCCAGAACCTTTAGGAAACCAAATCCAAATGTCCGGCACTGAAACTGAACTGAAAAAACATTCGATTGTCATTGCCGGGCATCACACCAGCATCACCCTGGAAAATATCTTCTGGCATCAGTTGAAGCAGATCGCCCAGGCTCAAGAGCTGAGCCTGAGCCGCCTGATCGCTAACATTGATCACCAACGGGAAAGCAATCTCAGCAGTGCAATCCGGGTTTTTGTCCTGAAACACGCCCTTAAGGATTAAAATAGTCAGGGATCAGAATTGTCCGGCTTTGGCTCTTCTTTTTTGTCGGCTTCCTTCTCAAACAATTTCTGCAGCAGGCGCTTGCCAAACTCTTCGACGGGTTTGGGATTTTTCTTTGCCGCCGCTGGCTCCGCATCCCCCACCGCCGGAGCCATCGGTTTCGGCGGATCACCGAAAATTCCTTCAAGGCCCCCTTCACCCCCCACCAGTTTCTGGAGCATATTAGAGGCGATTTTTGCCCCGACATATTTTTTCAGGCGGTCGGTTTTATACACCACCTGGGGATTACTGACATCGCCGGTGACACTGACACCAATGGGCGGGGCGTTGGGATGCTCAATAAGGGACAGGCGGCCGGTGGAGTTGATTTTCCAGCCCACCAGATCAACGGCCATTTTCACATTTGACTTTGCCCCATCCAGATCAACATCAAAGGGGCTGAACTGCAATTTTCCTTCTTTAGCAACCAGAGTACTTTTCCCACCATTATAGGAGGTCTCCCCCCCTGACAGGGTCGTACCCAGTAATTTAAGAAAGGCCCCATTGCTGCTCATATCGGACAGTTGGCTGCTGAGAGCGGGAATATCAATGCCGGTGATCAGCCCGGGGCTGGCTACGATCTTTCCGTTCCCAGTCAGGGAATATACCATGTCATACTGACTGACCCCTTCGCCGGAGAACTTACCGGACAGGTCAAAAAATCCTGTGACGGGAGCAATCCCGGCCGAGGATTTTGTCGCCTGGGAAAGGGAGGCTCGTTTCAGATTCATGGTGATATCCATCTTTGGTTTGGCCGCGCCGCCAAATGACCCCGACATCGCCACATCGCCACCAAACAATCGGCCGGTAAAGTCATTAACCGTTATAACACCATCCTTCAGGACCATACCAAAGGTTGGGTTTTCAAACACATAACCATTATAGCGCAGGCTGGCCGCAGAGATCCGAGCCTGACCGTCATAAGCCGACAACAGGGACAGATCCATGGCCGACCTTGTCCATTGGCCATAGGCGTTATTTTCTGTTTTATTGGCTGCCGTCTGCATGAGGAAATCATGGAGGGGAATATCCCCGGCCTTCAGATTAAAATCAAACGTGGGCTTAGCCAGCGCCATATTCAGTTTGCCCGACCCGCTCAGTTTCACTGGCCCCACATCACCAACAATATTGCTGAATGCATAACTGTCTCCCGTCCCGGTCACCTTCATCTTCAGGGCGATAGGTCCAAGATTTTTCTCTGAGGGTTGAAAATCAATACCCAGGCCGCGGATAAATTCTCGGGTCTCAGCCCCCTTCAGGTCCAGGGCCACATCCAGGGAAGCCGCAGCACCCTGGCCTCGCCGCCGGCCTTTAACGATAATTTCACCGGCGGCAATATTAACCTTGCCGTCCAGATCAATGAAATCCGAACTCGCCTTGAGACGACCCTTCAGAGCCACCGGCCGGTCATCCTTTGCCCGGGGCCGGGTCAGGGGTAGGTCCAGCTGGTCAATCAAGGCTGCCAGACTTGTGGACCGGCCATTTACAGCCAAGTCCGCGCTGCCAATGTCCGGAAACTGCTTCATCGTCGCACTGCGAATGACCCCCTTCACATCTATTTTATTGATCCCGAGCGACGATTTAAGATCCACATCCATTCTCTCATAAGTCGAGGTAATGGTGCCGTCTATTTTCATGGCTCCCAGCCTGCGCAGGTCAAGCCCATCCTCCAGCTTCAATGTCCTTTGAAGACCGGACAGAGATTTGGCCTGAACGGATAATTTCACAGTGAATTCAGGTTTGGAGCCAAAGTTCATGCCCTGTCCCGATGCCATGAGGTTGATCCCCACCACATCCGTCAGCTTAATCACTTTCGCCTCCAGCTTTCCGCCCAGCAGCAGGCCCTCCAACTGACCAGCCCGAATTTTCAGGCCACTTACTGTGACATTGGCAAGGGAGATCTTATAATTGGCATCAAAGTCTTCCAGCACAGAAAGTGCTTTTTTCAGGTCAGGTTTCTGGCCCGAGTTCTGGCCCGAATTCTGGGAAGCCCTATATGAATCCAGGTTAAGATTGCGCACATCAAGGGACAGGCCATAAGAGGGCCGCCCCGTTAAAGCATAGGACACGCCGCCGTTAAAACTAAAGGCATCCAGCTTTCCATCTATAGCATAGAACTGAAGCAAATCCCGGCTGATTTTCAGTCCGCTTTTATAGGAAAACTGTGCCATCTGGCCCGAAGGAATATCGCTCATATCCACCTTAAGCCAACTGAGCAGCCCCCGCAGGTTACTGGCATTCAGAGACAGGTCACCGGTCAGGGCAGACGTTCCGCTTTCCTGATTTTCTGCGACCCGCCCTTTAAACATCAGAGCGGACCCACCGGGCATCCGGGCCTGTAGTGTTGAAATATCTACAACCCCCTCTTTGGCCAAAAGCTTGACGGAAATCTGACTGGCAATCTTGCCATTATATTTCAGGGCCCCAAGTTTTATATCCAGCTTGCCGGAAAACTGTTTTAACAAATCGTCCTGCCCGGGAGTACCGGCAACGTCTCCGGCCTCATTTACCCCTCCCTGAGGGGGGGGCTTTTTCAGCTCCGCAAAAGCAACGAGCAACGGGTCCATATCCAGTTTGTTGATGGATAAATCTGCCCGAATTTTTATCTTTCCCGGCGTTTCCGGGTTCAAGGAGACTTCCGCGCTCCCCTGCCCCCGACTTTGCCCCATCCGGATATTCAAATCCTTGACCGCAACATTATCAGCGGCGATAACAACCACGGCATCCAGAGAAAAATTCTGCCCGACTGTTATGGCAGAAGGCGATTTCTGACCATTAAAACGATCAATAACAGTGAAAATATCCCCGCTGTCACGGGCCGTCAGGTCCAGCTTGCCGGAGAAAGAACTGTCCTTGCCGCTTAAAATAACACCCCCGATTATATTGGCCTTGGCCCGACCGTCCAGCAGAGTGACGCCCAAAGTTACCGGCACTTTTTTGCCAGGCCTTATCTTGCCAAGCTGGAAGGACAGATCGGCATCCAGCCCCTTGTATTTTGCACTGCCCGTCACTTCAAAGGGGCCATTAATGCTTTTCACCTTGACGTTTGCGTTTATTTTTCGCAGCAATTCCATCTGGTGGGAGGCCATATTCTCAAAACTTATCTGACCATTGACGATCTGGAACTTATCAAAGCTGACATCAGCCGAGAACGCCGGTGCCGCCCCCTCGGAAGGCGCTCCCCCCAGGTCCCAATTCACCCGTCCATCGGGCAGGACTTCGAGGGCAACAACCGGATCTACAAGAATAAATTTTTCAACCTTTACCTTACCCCCGAAAAGGGATGAAATGACCGACGGAAAACTCACCTTGATATCCAGCGACTTGAGCGACAGCATATATTCTGCATGGCCCTCGTCCAGGTTGGTCACCGAGACATCTTTCACCGATAAGGCTGACGTGGGAAGAAGTGACAGGGAGATATCCCCCTTGATCATCACCTTTCGACCGGTAATGTCAGATGCGGTTTGTTCGATCTGATCCTTGTATTCATTCCAATTGAGGAAACTTGGCACGACCAGAATGGCCCCAACCAACATTACAATCACAACCCCAAGGCCTAGCCCAAGTTTTTTCAAGTTCTTCTCCGCCTGCCCCGCAGTAAATCTGGTGTACGGAAGCATATACTCCCCTGTATCAATATGGGATTATATATGACATATAAACCGTGGCAAGAATATGTCTTATTTATGATTAAAATTATCACCAAGCTCTGGATTATCCCTGACAAATGTTAATAGTTTTCTTAGATGCAGGTAAAATTTTCTAATATTTTAATGACAATATTATGCGTTTGGGAGATAAAGTTATTTTCGTGGATGGATATTCCCTCTAGTGACCGTGTAATCAGGGAAATAAACTATGCCTAAAGAACTCAAATACGGGCCCATTTTTCTTGAAGAAACCATCAAGGAAGACTGGATAGATTTTAACGGCCATATGAATATGGCCTATTATGTACTCCTCTTTGATCAGGCCCTGACCAACTTCCTCGACAGCCTTGGTCTGGGCCGAAATTATGTTCGAGCAAGCGGTAAATCTCTGTTTGCGCTGGAAAATCATGTTACCTACCAGCATGAATTAAAACAGGGCGAACCGGTCTGCGTTCATTTTCAGTTACTGGATATGGACAGCAAGTTCATCCATTATTTCATGCGGCTGTTCCATAAAGATGCGCCGACAACCGCCGCAACCATGGAACAGATATCCCTCCATGTGAATATGGAAAACAGAATGCCAACCCGTTTTCTGGAAAAAAACATGACGGCACTTCTGAAGATACGGGATGACCATGAGAAATATGACAAACCCCGCGAGATGGGCCGCACCATAGCCATCAGAAGACACCCGAAAAAATCATCCGCTACACCACAGTCTAGCGAATCGTAAATATGGGGGCAATAGGGAAATTTTTAAACCTCTTGCGATTGGAAGATTTGCGGCAACGGGATAAGATTCTCAGCAGCATTCTCGCCCTGCTCGCCGGCGTTGGTGTCGCCTATGCGGCCATCGGTTTTCGCCATCTGATTTATTTGGTTCAGGGCTGGATGCTCGGCAGTTCTGACGAGAATATTCTTGAGTACGTAAGCACATTAGCCCCTGAACGGATACTCCTGTCCACCATAACCGGGGGCCTGATCATCAGTTTCATGTACCGGTTCCTGATGAAAAGCAACCGCGCCGACAGCATCGCCGAAGTCATGGCCGCCAATGCCATCAACCATACGGTCATCCCCACCAGACGGGGGCTTTTGAGCGCGGCCTCTGCGGCCATCGCCCTGGGGGCCGGGTCTGCCGCCGGTCGTGAAGGCCCCGTCGTCCACCTTGGCGCCACAATATCCTCATGGATTTCCCAGAAATTACATCTGTCGCCCAATATGTCGCGGACGGTCCTGGGCTGCGGGGTCGCGGCGGCGGTGTCGGCTTCGTTCAATGCGCCCATCGCCGGGGTGTTTTTCGCTCTGGAGGTCATTCTGGGCCATTATGCCCTCAGCGCCTTTGCCCCGATTGTCATCGCCTCGGTCTCTGCCGCCGTGGTGTCGCGCATTCATATTGGCGATTTTCCAGCCTTCATCATACCGGATTACCATATCACCACCTTCTGGGAATTCCCGGCCTTCATTCTGCTCGGCATGACCAGCGCCCTCGCCGCTATTATTTTCATAAAAAGCCTGTTTATCACTGAAACTATTGCTGAGAAAATTCCCCTGCCGGAATGGACACGCCCGGCCCTTGGCGGCCTGGCCATCGGACTTCTGGCCCTGATCAGCCCTTATATTCTAGGTCATGGTTACGGCACAACAGACGGCGCGTTGAAGGAATTGTTTTCTCTGAAGCTGCTGCTATTGCTGATTGTCCTGAAAATCGCCGCCTCGTCCATTGCTCTGGCCTTTCGCTTTGGTACCGGTATCTTCAGCCCATCGCTGTTTCTTGGGGCCATGGTCGGGGGGGCTTTTGGTTTTGTCGCCAGCTGGGCCGCCGGCATCGCCGGGGACACCGCTTTCAGCTATGGCCTGTATGCCATTGTCGGCATGGGTGCCGTCGCGTCGGCCGTGCTCGGCGCACCGATCTCAACCATCCTGATTATATTTGAGCTGACCGGCGATTATCAGATCACCATTGCGCTGATGATTTCGGTGGTGATTTCCAACCTGATCACCCAGCATTTCCTCAAATCCAGTTCGGTCTTTCATATGCAGCTGAAACGGGGGGGCCTTGATCTGGAAGGTGGCCGGGCCCGCCATGTGATGCGCTCGACCCTGGTTGGGTCCCTGATGACCGACAAATATGCCACCGCCAGCACCCTGGCAACTCTGGACCAGATCCGCCAGACCCTGCTGACCCAGAGCCATGATCATATCTACATTCTGGATGAAAACTGCCAAATCTCCGGTCTGATCACCGTCGCCGAACTGCAGAAGGCCCATAGCCAGCCCCAGGGCCAGAAGCCCGAGGTTGCCGGGGATTTCTGCCGACCCGTCCCCCTTACCCTCACTCCCTCAGACAGCCTGGAAGACGCTTTCCATAAATTTGATATCAGCGGCGACGAGACCCTGCCCGTAGTCACCGATGACCCCCAGGCGGAAATAATCGGCATTCTGCGTCAAAAATACGTCCTTCAGGCCTATAACAAGGCCCTGCTGGATGAAAAAGAATAACCCAGAAAAACCTGTTTTTTGATCCCATTTAAAGTATATAGAAGATATGTCTGACCCATTTGATATTGATAATTTTTCTGCTGACGATAATCCCCTTGAAGCCCCTGCCGAGAGCGGACCGCCCGCCTATATGGCAGGACTGAATGCGCCTCAGGAGGAAGCCGCCAACACCCTTGACGGACCGCTGCTGATTCTGGCCGGGGCCGGGACCGGAAAAACCCGTGTCCTGATCACCCGCCTGGCCCATATCCTGACCACGGGCAGTGCTTTTCCCGGACAGATTCTAGCGGTGACCTTTACCAACAAGGCCGCGCAGGAAATGAAAGAACGGGTCCGGGCCATCATTGGCGATGCGGTTGAAAGCATGTATTGGCTGGGCACATTTCATGCCATCGGCGTGAAAATCATGCGCAATCACTGTGACCTGGTCGGCCTGTCGAGCAATTTTACTATTCTGGACAGCGATGACCAGTTACGCTTGGTCAAACAGATCGTCCGCGCCCATGATATTGACGAAAAAAGATTTAATCCCCGCATTCTAGCCGGACTGATTGACGGTTGGAAAAACCGGGGCCTGCTGCCCAACCAGGTGCCCGCCGGCGAGGCTGAACATTATGCAGAAGGTAAAGGCATTACCTTTTATGCCGAATATCAAGCCCGGCTCAAGAGCCTCAATGCCGCCGATTTTGGCGACCTGATCCTGCTGTGCCTAGTATTGTTCCAGAAGAACCCCCAGGTTTTGGCCGAGTATCAACGGCGGTTCCGCTATATTCTGGTCGATGAGTATCAAGACACCAATATCGCCCAGTATCTGCTGCTGAGGCTGCTGGCCCAGGGCCACCAGAATATCTGCTGTGTCGGCGACGATGACCAATCGATCTATGGCTGGCGCGGGGCGGAAGTCGGAAATATCCTGCGCTTTGAACAGGATTTTGCCGCGGCCAAAGTTATCCGCCTGGAACAGAATTACCGCTCGACAAAACATATCCTGGGTGCCTCCGGTGGCCTGATCGAAGCCAACCAGAACCGCTTGGGCAAGACCCTCTGGACCGAGACCACCGGCGGCGAGAAAGTCACGGTCAATCCGGTATGGGATGGCCGCGAGGAAGCCCGCGTCATTGGTGAAATGATCGAGGACCGCCAGCGCAAAGGCCAACAGCTCAGCGAAATGGCGATTCTGGTTCGGGCCGGTTTCCAGACCCGTGAATTTGAAGAACGTTTCCTGACCCTGGGCGTGCCCCACCGGATTGTCGGCGGCTATCGTTTCTATGAGCGGGCAGAAGTCCGGGATGTGACATCCTATCTGCGCCATGTGAATAACCCGGGCGACAGCCTGGCCTTTGAGCGCATCATCAATGTGCCCAAGCGGGGCATAGGCGCCGCCACCGTCACCAAACTCCACCATATATCCCGGCAGGAGAACTGCACCCTGGCCGAGGCCGCAGCCCGAATCATTGACCGGGGCGACCTGCGCGGCAAGGCAAAAAACACCCTCGGCCAATTGCTTCAGGATTTCGCCCGCTGGCGGGACCAGGCCCGGGACAATGACCATATCGCCCTGACCGAAACCATCCTGGACGAAAGCGGCTATTCAGAAATGTGGCGGCTGGATAAATCACCGGATTCCCAAGGCAAACTGGAAAACCTCGGCGAACTGGTTCGGGCCATGGAGCCCTTTGAGGGGCTGGACGATTTTCTCGAGCATATCCAGTTAGTGATGGAAAATTCCCAAAGTGACGTTCAGGATAAGGTCAGTATCATGACCCTGCACGGGGCTAAGGGACTGGAATTTGAAACAGTATTCCTGCCCGGATGGGAAGAAGACCTGTTCCCCAGTAAAAAATCATTGGAAGAACATGGCGAGAAGGGCCTTGAGGAAGAACGGCGGCTGGCCTATGTCGGGCTGACCCGGGCCAAGAAGGAAGCCCATGTTTTCCATGTTGCCTCACGGTTTCTATACGGCAAATACACCAGCCCAATACCGTCCCGCTTTATCAATGAACTGCCCGCCGCCCATGTGGAGATCCAGCAGTCCCAAGGCATGTATGGCCAAGCGACGACCAGTGGTTTTTCTGATTCGCCGCCCAAATGGTCCCAAGGCTATAACAACCCGACCCAGCTGGACCGCAGCCGTGCCAAAAGACAGACCCCGCGCCCAAAGGGCCGGAGCACAACAGCCTCTGCTTTCAGTATTGGCGACCGGGTCTTTCATGATAAATTCGGCTATGGCGCTGTCCTCACTTGTGACGGTAACAAGCTGGAGGTCGACTTTGAACAGGGCTCCGTCAAAAAAGTTATGGATAGTTTCGTCAGCGCCGCCTGAGGCCCTGGCATATACAACGCCTGAAAAACTTTACTTAATGGTCACATGTTTTTTGTTGCGGGATCGGTCCCTGACTTTCTTCGGGTTGCCGAAAACAACCACATCGCCAGATCCCTCAACATCCACATCAAGCGATTGACGGGCATGGACCTCGAGATCACCTGAACCCACGACATCCACTTCGACCTTTTCACAGATAAAATCCTCGCCGGCAAAATCGCCGGAACCGTTGATATCGATTTCAAGTATTTCACAGGTTCCCGTCAGGGCCACCGATCCGCTGCCGTTGATTTCGACATCACTTTCCCTGCAGTCGTATGACCGGCTATACAAATCGCCAGAACCGCTGATTCTTGCCATAAGTTCATCGCTGGACCCTTCGAAATTAACTGCGCCGGACCCATTGACCACAACCTTAAAAAACTTGCCATGAATACCCAGGATATCCGCATCGGCAGAGCCATTGAGGGTGAATTTCTTCAATAAAGGCAGGGAAATAGTTATTTCCGGATCATCGCCTCGCCAGGAAGCAAAGTAATCGTCTTTATTTTCAATGACCAATGTCCGCCCTTTGACATAGATTTTGAGGTGGTCCAGATCCTCTTCATCTGCTTCCACATTGAGGGTATAGTCCTCACCGACCTGCACTTTCAGGTCCACGGAGGCGTTGACACTGATCTTTATATAGTCACTCAGGTCAGAGCTTTGCGCCCCCCTGACAACCTTATGTTTTTCTCCTGAGGACAGATACAATATTGCCCCAATAGCAAAGGCCGCTACCCCGAAAAGTTTCAAATAGTTCATTATGGCCACTCCTGAGCAGTCTTCTTATAACACTTTCGTAACATAGTGTTAGCAAGAAGTCATTTGTTCTCGTGAACGATGAGTTCAGAGCTACCGCTGGACCGGCTTTGGATAGACTTTGGATTACCATAAACCTCCACGTCGGCGCTGCCGCTGGTCCTGACCCGGATTGAGGTGCGGGCATAAACTGTCACATCACCAGAGCCACTGACCCGGGTTTCCACCGCAGAACACAAGAGCTCCCGGCCTGAAAAATCACCGGACCCACTAATAGAAACCTCCAGGTCATCACATTTACCCGCCAGGTCAATGTCACCGGAGCCATTAATCTCAGCGGAAACACTCTTGGCGTCAAAACTTTTGCTGGACACATCGCCAGAGCCATTGATTTCAACATCCAGGTCATGGCTTTTGCCATCAAAGTTCACATCACCCGACCCATTGATACCAATCTCAAAAGACTTGGTATTCACATCCCGGATTTTCGCGTCCGACGACCCATTGATGATAAATTGTGTCAGTTCTTTCATAGAAATACTGATCATGACCTTTTTCATCCTGTCAGACCGTTTTTCCTTTTTGATGACCAGGGTGTCATTCCGAACTTCAATGATCAGTTTGTCCAGGTCTTCCTGCCGGCCTTCCATGGAAAAGGACTGTTTTTTGCCAACCGATACATCAAGATCGACGGGGGCGAATATTTTAACTTTTGAAAATTTATCCAACGTCACGTCCTTGCTCGCTGCTAGGACAGGGGATGAGAATGTAGAGGCGGCCAGAACCGCCATCATGGGGATGAGTATTTTTTTCATTTTTTGTTCCTTTGTGCTAAATCCGGAAGACTATTAATCGTCATGAATAGTAATATTACTAAACCAGCTTTTTTCTTTGCTGACGTCTTTTGGGTCACCATACAGGTCAATATTACCCATGCCGTTAATCTCAAGGTCGGCAGAGTTTGAGCCATAGACTTCAACATTACCGGCCCCATTAATCTCAACCTTGACATCCTCACATTTCAGGTCTTCCCCTTCAAAGTTACCCGCCCCGTTCAAATCAATATTGAGGGTGACACAGGTGCCATCTATTTCGATATTACCAGCGCCATTAATTTCAAATGTAAGATTTTCACTATCGACGCCTGTGATATCCGCATCCACCGCCCCATTCACTTCAAGACCCGTGAATTTTGGCATGGTAATAATCACCCGGTTATCAGAATCAATATTCACTGATTTCTTTTTCTTTTTGAGATGTCCAATCACCAGGGCGTTATCTTCAACCCTAGTGGTAATTTTACTGAGCCATTTTTCAGGCCCCCTCAAGGTCACCGAAAACGCCTTGCCAACCCTCACGTCCAGGCCGACACCGGTATCCGCAATAATAATCTTTTCAAATGAGGAAAGGTCACGACTTTCTGTGATATCCTTTGCCAGGGCAACGTCCAGGGCCCCGATCATCCCCAGCAGGCTAAAGCCGGCAACCAATGCCGCTATAGATACTGTTTTTCTCATGTTCCACTCCTATTATAATGCCCTCAGTATACAAAATTGTCGCCCCTGCCGAAAGAGCCTGGAGGGCGTCTTATCTCAGAATCCCCAGGGTTGGTCGCATTCCCCCTGCCTTATCCAGGCTATCCGCATCAATTTATGTGTTTTTCCCGAAAAAATGCTATAAGCCCCAAGACTCGAAACAGAAGGATAAAACGGCCGATGACCAGCTGGAAAATTGAACTTAAAATAACCCTGGATATGATCCCCCTGGCGCAGGAAATTATGTATGGACTGGACGATGAAAACTTTCCAACCCTGTCCGATTTCGAGATTGAGGAAGGCAACGATATCCGCCTGGTCGAAGCCTTTTTCACCCATAAACCTGACCTAGCGCTTCTGCAGAAAAGACTGACCGACATCCTGCCGACCTTCGACCTGGCCCTCAGCGAAATGACCCTGGAAGAAATCGTTGACAAAGACTGGGTGTCCGAATCACAGAAACTGCTGCAACCGGTGGATGCCGGCCTGTTTTTTGTTTACGGCAGCCATGATGCCGATAAAATCCCCGCTGATAAAATCAGCCTGTTGGTCGAAGCCGGGCAGGCATTTGGCACCGGCCAGCATGAAACAACCCATGGCTGCCTGCTGGCCATTGGCGATTTATCCGCCGAACTTAAGAATGACAAAGCGCCAAAAACGGCCCTTGACCTTGGCTGTGGCTCGGGCCTGCTTGCCCTGGCCATGAGCCGCGTTTGGCCCATCACCATTGTCGCCAGTGATATTGATGAGATCGCCACGGAAACCACCATCCTCAACGCCCGAACCAATGATATTGCCGTGGTCGGGCTCGCCTCAGGACATGCGGGGATTGCGGCACTGACCAGTGATGGTTTTGCGGATAACGGTCTCGGTCAGGCCGGACCCTATGATGTGATTGTCGCCAATATTCTGGCTAAACCCCTTCAGGACCTGGCCCCGGACATTGTTGAAAACCTGTCTAAGGGCGGCACTTTGGTCCTATCGGGTCTGCTCGGGACTCAGGAGGCGGCGGTATGCGATGCCTACGCCAAGCAGGGCCTGAAGCTGGTCAAACGCTATGTGCGCGGTGAATGGCACAGCCTGATGCTGCGTCATAAATCCTCATAAGGACAGCAAACAAAAAAAAACCGTGATACCCATCTCTGGTATCACGGGCAACTCAATAATCTTACGGTACTATACTTAACTTAATTCCGTTAAGCGACTTGAACATTCAGGCCGTTATCATTGCTGTGGGCCGGAACGAACCCTTTATCATGCATAAGATCCATGAAGTCATGATGCTCTGCAGATGGTTCAAATCTAACCGCCAACTTACCAACCAATTCGTTAAACAGAGAGCTCACATCCAATGATACTTTTACATTATCATTGCTCGGCTCTGGCACGAATCCATTGTCATGCATGAGGTCCATAAAGTCATAATGGGCGAAGGGTGCGTCAATCTTCGAAGACAGCTTAGCAACCAGTCCATTAAAAATGGACCCTACATTGTTTGAAATTACATCTGTCTGAGGAGCAATACCCTTGTCCTTCAACAGATCCATGAAATTGTATCCTGATACAAAATTTGTCATTGATCTTACCTTTTATTTAAAAAAAACCTGTTGAACCTAAAATTCTAACTTTCTTCGCCCAGACGGTCATTCGCCTGTCGATGAGCTATATTTAAGATATAAAACAAACAATGAGTAGGGGATGTTTTTGCAGTACGGCCATGCACCAAACGCATGGCAATGTTAACAGCTGTTAATAATTCACATGGTTAAATAAAGAAAATCCACCTTAACTCTTTGAATTAAAAGGATTTCAATATAACAACTACTCCGGAGTGGAAGGCCTATTTCAACAATAACGGCCCTATGACAGTTCGCCTGTCGGGGGTAATTTACCCCCGAAAACTTGGATTTTGGTGATTATATGTATTTTAATGTTCAATTTAATAGTTGTTTTAAACTGTACTTTATATATAAAGAACTTATTAAATAATAAAAATAGTCTTTATTTTCAAAATATCAGGAAAGTTAATTATGTCAGATCAGAATAGTTTATTCACCCGCAACAAATTCCGTCTTGGCTTATTTTCTGCCAATTGTTCCAGCGGCATGGCCGTGACCCAGATCGAAGAACGCTGGGTCAATAGCTGGGAAAATAATATCAAGATGGCTCAGATTGCTGACAAAGTCGGTATTGACTTCCTGCTGCCCATTGCCCGTTGGGTGGGGTACGGCGGCGAAACCAATTTCCATGGCAGTGTTCTGGAAACCATGACCTGGGCCACGGGCCTGCTGGCTAAAACTGAAAACATCAATGTTTTTGCCACCATCCATACCGCCTTCAATCATCCCGGTGTTGTCGCCAAGCAGATTGCCACCATCGACCAGATGTCAGGGGGTCGCGCTGGCCTGAATGTGGTTTGCGGCTGGAACAAACCAGAATATGAAGCCTTTGGCCTGGACCTGCCCGATGACCATGAAACCCGTTACGGCTATGGTCAGGAGTGGTTTGATATCGTGTCTAAATTATGGACCGAAGAAAAACCCTTCAATTGGGATGGCAAGTATTTCACCCTGAAAGACACTTACGGCGACCCCCGGCCCGTACGGCCTTCTGTGCCAATTTTCAATGCCGCCGGTTCTGCCGAAGGCCGTGACTTTGCCACGTCAAACGCCGACTTCCTGTTCACCTCCATGATTGAGCATGAGACATCAAAACAGGAAATCATTGACCTGAAGGCCCAGGCCCAGGCAAAAGGTCGCGACATCGAGATGCTGACCTTTTCCTATATCGTCTGCCGTCCGACCCAGAAAGAAGCTGATGATTTCCACCAATATTACGCCTGCGACAATGCTGATTGGGCGGCGGTTGACAACATCATCAACCTGATGTTCCAACATGCCCAGTCCTTCCCGCCAGAAATGCTTCAGGGCCTGCGCGAGCGCTTCGCGGGTGGCCATGGCGGCGTGCCTCTGGTCGGCACCCCGGAAGTCGTGGCCGAGGGCCTGATCAAGCTTCATGAAGCTGGATTCGCCGGAACCACTCTGTCCTTCGTCAATTATGCGGAAGAACTGCCTTATTTTGCCGAAACCGTGCTGCCGCTTCTGGAAGCCGCCGGCATCAGGGTTCCCGTCTAAAAACGGGCCTCAGCCTAAGAGCCTATTAAATCAAGCCATTCGTCCTCGGTCAGCGTTTTAACGCCGAGGGCGGTGGCTTTTTTCAGTTTTGACCCAGCCCCGGGGCCGGCAATCAGTATATCAGTCTTTTTAGACACCGAGCCGGAGACCTTGGCCCCGAGCTTCTCTGCCGATGCTTTGGCTTCCTGACGGGTCATTTTTTCCAGACTGCCGGTAAAGACCACAACCTTGCCGGCGACCGGAGATGCGCCCATATCGGGGGCGACAAACGCCGCCACCGTGACCTGGTCCAGCAACTGGTCAAGCACCGCAATATTATGAGGTTCGCCAAAAAAACTGATCAGGGTATCGGCGACCTTGGGGCCAATGCCATCAATAGTCAACAGTTCGCCATGGGCGTCCCCTTCCGGGTCCTGTGCCGCCGCCATCGCCGCCCTGAAGGTAGCCATAGTCAGGTAATTCAGGCAGAGCAACCGGGCATTCTGCTGCCCGACATGAGGAATACCTAGGGCGAATAAAAATCGGTCCATGGCCATGATGCGTTTGTCATTTATTGCCTGCCATAGCTTAACCACCGACAGTTCGCCCCAGCCATCACGGTTTTTAAGTCGGGTCAGGCCTTGCGCGTCCTTCTGCTCCAGGGTGAAGATATCCGCCGGGCTTTCAATCATGCCCTCAGTGAAGAAAAACGCGATCTGCTTTTTGCCCAGGCCATCAATATCAAAGGCATTGCGCGAGACAAAATGCCGCAGCCGCTCGACCCGCTGGGCCGGACAGACCAGGCCGCCGGAACAGCGCCAGGCCACTTCGCCCTCTTCCCGTTCCAGATGGCTGTCACAGGAGGGACAGGTCGTCGGGAAGATAATTTCCTGACTGTCCTCAGTGGTTTTCGCCACGTCGACCACCTGGGGGATCACATCCCCGGCCCGCTGAATAATCACCTGATCGCCAACTTTAATGCCAAGCCGATGGATTTCGTCGGCATTATGCAGAGTGGCATTAGAGACCACGACCCCACCGACGGTGACCGGGTCCAACCGCGCCACCGGTGTAATCACCCCAGTTCGGCCAACCTGATAATCCACGGACCGCAGCGTGGTCAGCGCTTTCTCTGCCGGAAATTTATGGGCAATGGCCCAGCGCGGTGCTCGGGCGACCATGCCCAGACGTTCCTGCAGGTCAAGCCGGTCTACCTTATAGACCACCCCGTCGATATCATAACTCAAGCCAGCGCGCAGACGGCCAATTTCATCATAGTGGCTGATCACTGCTGCGCCGTCCTCACAAACAACCGCCAGATCATTAATGGTAAAGCCCCAGTCACGCATCCGTCGCAGGCACGCGCCCTGGGTCTCCCCAAAACTATCGGAAACCTCGCCCCAGGCATAGGCAAAGAAATGCAGGTTTCGCTGGGCGGTAATCTCGCTGTTCAATTGACGTAATGACCCGGCCGCCGCATTTCGGGGGTTGGCAAAGGGTGGTTTTTCCGCTTGCTCCTGATGGCGGTTGAGGGCGAAAAAATCTTCCTTGGCCATATAGACCTCACCGCGAATTTCCAACACATCCGGCCAGCCTGAGCCCTCAAGCTTTTTCGGAATATCGGAAATGGTTTTCAGGTTCTGGGTAATATTTTCCCCAACCTTGCCATCACCCCGGGTCAGGCCCTGGACCAGGACACCCTTCTCATAGCGCAGGGAGGCCGACAGGCCATCGATCTTGGGCTCAGCCATCAGCCGCAGCGTATCTTCATTGGACAGATTGAGAAACCGCTTCACCTTGGCGATAAACTCATGAACATCCTCAGGCGAAAAGGCATTGTCCAGCGACAACATGGGCCGGGCATGGGCCACTTTGGCAAAGCCACTGGTCGGCGATAGTACCGTGCCAACCCTTCTCGTCGGACTGTCTTTCAGTACCAGATGGGGGAAACGACCCTCAATAGCCTCATTGCGCCGCCGCAAGACATCATAGTCGCGATCACTGATTTCCGGCGCATCCTGGCCATGATACAGCTGATCATGATGGGCGATGTCAGAAGCTAATCGCGCAAGTTCTTGCCGGGCCTGATCTTCAGTAAGCTCAGTCACAGTAACGGTAGGGGTATCTGTCATGGTAAGTCCTGGGTATTTCCTGGAGTATGTCCTGGGTTAGTTCCGCATCAGGCTCGCCGCAGCGGCCCTGGCTTCATCTGTAATTTGCGCCCCGGCCAGCATCCGGGCAATTTCTTCCTGCCGGTCTGCATCATCCAGGGAAATAATATTGGTAAAGACATCACCGCCCGGCACTTTTTCAGATTTTTCAATCAGCCAGTGACTGGCACCCCGCGCCGCCACTTGCGGCGAATGAGTGATCACCAGAATTTGGGCCTCAGTCGCCAGCCGCTTCAGCCGCTCGCCGACCGCATCGGCCACCGCCCCGCCGACCCCCCGGTCAATCTCATCAAAGACCAAGGTCGGTACGGTGGTTTTGCGGGCCAGTACAACTTTCAGCGCCAGAATAAACCGGGACAACTCGCCGCCGGACGCCACCCGGATCAAGTCACCGAATGGGGCTCCCGGATTGGTGGAAATCAGGAATTCTACCCTCTCGCCACCGTCCGCGCCCCAGTCTGCGGACTCCAGCGGCCTCACGTCGGTCTTGAAACGGGCCTTTTCCATCTTCAATGGCGGCAGTTCGCTATTGACCAGCTTGTCCAGTTCCCGCACTGCTTTCAGACGGGCAGCGGTTAATTTGGCAATGGCCTTATGGAAGGCCTCCCGCGCCGCGTCCACTTCCTGTTTCAGCCGATGAACTTCCTCATCACTGAATTCCAGTGCGCGCAATTTCTCTTCGAAATCTGCAATGATGTTCGGCAAGTCGTCGGCCATGCATTTATGTTTGCGCGCCGCCGCCCGCAGGGCGAAAAGTCGTTCTTCAGTATTTTCCAGCACATGGGGGTCAAATTCCATATTGCGCAGGGTCTCTTCCAGAGAAATAATCGCGGTCGAAGTTTCATCGGCGGCCCGGTCCAGACAACCAACCACAGGGTCAAGCACGCCGCCGTCCTGACCGGCCATGCGGCTGACCCGCCGGGTAACCGAGCGCAGCGCCGCCTCAACGCCATTTTTGCTGAGCAGGCTGGACAGGATGTCATTCAGACCTTCCGACATCTGTTCGCCCTGCATCATCTGGCTGCGTTCATCGGCGAGCAGGTTTTCCTCACCAACTTTCGGGGCCAGTGCCCCCAGCTCCTCCAGATTATGGCGGATATAGTCTTCATCCAGCTGGGCCTGGGACAGTTTATCCTGTTCCGCCTTCAGGTCGTCCTCCAGGCGGGCCAGTTTCTTATGAGATTTGCGGACTTTTTCGGTCAAGCCAGCATACTGGCCATAGTCATCAAGTACCTTACGGTGACCGCCTGAATTGAGCAGGCCCCGCTCATCATGCTGGCCGTGGATTTCGACCAGCATATCCCCAACAGATCGCAAAAGGCCGATGCTGACCGGCTGATCATTGATATAGGCGCGGCTGCGACCATCCCGGGTCAGGGTCCGGCGCAGGATGATCTGATCTTCTTCGGAAGCGATGCCCTGATCTTCAAGGAAAGGCCATATATTATGGGGGGACGGCATATGAAAATCAGCAATCACGCTGGCCTGTTCGGTGCCGTGACGGACAAGTTCGCGGCCACTGCGCCCGCCCATGGCCAAGCCCAGGCTATCCATCAATATGGATTTACCGGCTCCGGTCTCGCCACTCAACACGCAAAGGCCGTCCTCAAATTCAATATGAAGACGGTCGATAAGAACAATATTGTTTATTGTCAGACTATTGAGCATCTGGGACCGATGAATCCCCGGTTGTTAAGGTTTTTGTACGTTATATTTCTGCATCAGGTCGTAGCTAAATTGATACCATTCCGTTTTCGGATAGTTCGCCCCGAGCACTGCCGCCGCCTTATAGGCCTCAGGCAGAATACCAAGTTCCAGATAGACTTCCGTCAACCGGTGCAGGGCTTCTGGCACATGACTTGTGGTCTGGTATTTGGTGATGACATTCTTGAACCGGCCAATGGCGGCAAAATATTCATCCCTCTTCTGGTAAAAACGACCAATTTTCATTTCCTTACCCGCCAGGTGGTCCCGGGTCAGATCAATCTTCATCTTGGCGTCGGTAGCATATTTTGAGAAAGGATAACGGCGGACCACTTCGCTGAGGGCTCTCATCGCCAATTCGGTTTCCTTCTGATCACGGCGCACGTCGGCGATCTGCATATAATGACAAATCCCGATCAGGTAATAGGCATAAGCGGCGTCTTTATTCCCCGGATGCAGCGAGACAAAACGCTCAGCTGACAGAATAGCTTCATCCAGCTTATTGGCTTTAAAATAGGAATAGGCCGACATCAGCTGGGACCGTCTGGCCCAGGAGGAATAGGGATGCTGGCGTTCCACCTCATCAAAAGCAACGGCGGAATATTTGAACTGTCCCTTGTTGAGATACCCCAGGGCATTCTCATACAGTTCCGTAACATCGCGTTCCTGATATTTAAGCCGGTCCGTACCAGAGCATGCCCCCAGAAGCCCGACAACAAGAAAAGAAAGCAGCAACGACTTAACGCTATATGTACCCTTTAATAAACGATGTCTCAAAACCATACCTGTCCCATGTAACCTTATTTTTAGGGGTCTCAACCCGAATCTGGCGAACTATAGCACGCCAAACCGACAAAGAGCCAACCCATTTATTCACTTTAAACTACCTCTTTATCAGATACGAAACAAATAGGGAATTAATAAGGCGAAAAATCAACCAGACAAATTTTCTTGACTTGAAGCACACATTCACCACATATGTTATATTATTACGATAACCCCTGGTGATGAAGTCCTGAAATGTTTCAAAAAGCTTTTATCTTTATTTTTGCGTTCTGTTTTTTGCTCGCAACCAGCCTGCAAACCCAGGCGAAAAATTTAAAAGTTATTGCCACCATTAAACCACTCTATTCCCTGGTAGCCAGTGTAATGGGTGATCGGGGCACGCCGGAGCTCATGGTCAATAGTGGCCTGGACCCCCATATTTACCGACTAAAACCGTCAAATATCAGGCGAATTCATGACTCAGATGTTATTTTCTATATCGATCCGGATATGGAAGTTTTCCTGAAAAGAATTTTTAAGCGCACCTACAAAAATTTCAGGGCAGTCCCCATGGCCCGCCAAAAAGGCATCAACCTGATTCCCTACCGGACCAGAAAAATCTGGTACCAGGACGACAATGTGGACCAAGAGGAGGCGCAGGATAAAGGGGCAAAGGACCTGCATATCTGGCTTGACCCCGCCAACGCCCGGCGCATGGTTCAGGTCATTGAAATAACCCTGTCCGACCTGGACCCGGACAACAGCCTGACCTATGTCCAGAATGCCCAGAAAACCATTGCCCGACTGTACCGGATGGAAGAAGATATCCGCGAGAAATTACGCCCGCTACGCCAGAAGCCCATGATCATCTATCATGACGCCTTTCAGTATTTTGAGAAATCCTTTGCCCTGAAAAGCATCGGGGCCATTACGCTCAAATCTGACCAGTCCCCCAGTGCCAAACATCTCAAGGCCCTGAAAAAACTGGCCAAAGAAAAGAAAGTCACCTGCGTTTTAGGCACCCCTGGCGCTCACCCCCGCATCGCGACCGTGGTCATGAGTGGGACCAATGCCGGCTTTGACATTGTTGATCCCCTGGGATTGTATCTGGACAAAGGACCTGACCTTTATTTCACCATGATGGAAGAAATGGCCCAGAGCATCATTAATTGTCAGGATAAATTTGACATGCTGGATGATCTCAACAAGCTGGATTAGGCCCTGGTCAAGATCAGGTCTTAAAGGCTGTTATCCCTAAAAGGCATAATCCTTAAAAATAGGGGCAATTTTTTCGCCCCACCCGCCTTCACTGACCGGTTTGTAATATTGCGCCAGCATATCTTCTGCCACCGTTTGGCCACTGGTTAGAATGGCCTTCAGAGGGCTCAGGAATATCCGTTCATCCTCGCCAGTGCTATTCAGGCGCGCCCGGCGTTTCAGGCCGTCTGATGACAAGGCGACCATCTGATTAGCCACATCTAGGACCGTTCCCTGACGGAACTCTGTCGCCAGCGCTTTGGTTGGCACATTGGCCCGCAGATATTCATGATCTTCAGCCGTCCAGTCCTTGACCAGGTCCCAGGCCGCGTCCAGGCTGGTCTGGTCATAGAACAGGCCGGTCCACAGGGCGGGCAAGGCACAGATCCGTCCGCCGGTGCCACCATCCGCGCCGCGCACCTCAAGGAATTTTTTCAGACGCACTTCGGGGAACAGGGTGCTCATATGGTCTTCCCAATCCTGCATGATCGGCTTCTGACCCGGCAAACCCGGCAATTCACCGCGCAGGAAATCCCGGAAGGATTGCCCGGCCACATCAATATATTTTCCGTCCCGGTAAACAAAATACATGGGCACATCAAGCACATGGTCCACATAGGCCTCAAAGCCCATGCCCTCTTCAAAGACAAAGGGCAGAATGCCGCAACGGTCCGGATCGGTATCGGTCCAGATGTGGCTGCGATAGCTCAGATAACCGTTGGGCTTACCTTCGGTAAAGGGCGAGGCGGCGAAAAGCGCCGTAGCAATAGGTTGCAGGGCCAGAGATACCCGAAATTTTTTGACCATATCCGCTTCACTTGAATAATCCAGATTCACCTGAATGGTCGACGTGCGCAGCATCATATCCAGCCCAAGATTACCCTTCTTGGGCATATAGTTGAGCATAATGCCGTAACGGCCCTTGGGCATGATCGGTACATCTTCCCGCGCCGTATTAGGATTAAAACCCGTGCCCAGAAACCCAATACCGAGCTTCTCACTGACTGCCTTAGCCAGTTTCAAATGATCAGCCACTTCACCACAGGTTTCATGCAGCGTCTTGCGCATGGCACCGGAAAGCTCCAGCTGCCCGCCGGGCTCAAGGGTTACCGACTGGCCATCCTTGAGCAGGCCAATGATCGTGTCGCCTTCCATCATCGGTGACCAGCCAAATTCCTGCATGGCGATGAGGATGGCATGGATGCTACGCTCGCCCTCATAGGGGACCGGACGCAGGCTTTCGACACAAAAACCGAATTTTTCATGTTCCGTGCCGATGGACCAAGCGCTTTCCGGCTTGGACCCTGACGCGATATAGTCAATCAGCTGCTGTTTGTTTTCAATGGGGCATAAGTTATTTTTTGGCATATTGTATTTTCGCTATTTATTTTTTTACTGCAATAAAATCATGTGGGGGGTCAAGGATATAATGTCAATACACCACCGGCCACTTTATATCCACTAAGCTTATTCAGAAAACTCATTCCAAGCAAGGAGTACTCCAATCCTTCCGGCAGCACCGACCCGGCTATATTTCTTTGCGAGATCGGCCCAAGCGCAATGGAAGACAGCCGCACCTGGGCACCATACGCCACCCCATTGGCGGTTTTATAAGGCATGGTATAGCTTAACCGGTCAACGTGAAAACCGATTTCCCGGGCATCCTCCCGGGTCAAAGCCACATCCGTAGCCCCGGTATCAACCATAAAAATAATATCAACACCATTGACTTCGGCCCGGACAAAATAATGTCCACTGATATCCGCCCGGAAACTAATGCTGTCGCCCTCATTGACCCCGGCGGCCGTATCCAGTTCGCCGCCCAGACGCCCCCCCCCGGTCCACAGGCTATAGCCCAGCGCCAAAACCCCGAATATAATCACCCAACTGGCCAGGTGGCGTAAGGCGACACCAGGCGAGCTGCGCACATGGGCCCACAGGCCCGCCCCGACAAAGGCCAGCAACAGGCCATCATAGACTAACCCGCCCATGGCAATTCCCCCGACCTCAGCCGGAGGCATCAGCCAGGCTGCAATCAGCAGAATAAACAGAAAGCCAATCACCCCAACCAGGAAGACAGGAAGTCGAGATTGTCGCCTGTGAGGTTTTCTCGGCTTATCATTTTTTTTCGGCCCATCATTGGGGTGACGGGCAGCCCATTTTGGCTGTTGCCTGTCATCCTGATGTTGACCCGGTCTTTTTTCAGGTCTGGGGCCCCAGGGGGATGGTGGATCTGGATCATTCATATTCTATAGTATAGGGCCAAAACTGGCCGAGAAAAGTCCCCTGTTATCTTTTTATTGGCAACACAGGCTAAATATGGTGATATATGTCCGTTTCTTATAAGAAAAATACAAAACAGGAAGACACCATGAGGCAAACAGGCCAGTTTCTCATCATATTATGGGCCGCCCTTCACATCACCGCTGCGGGGGTGCGGGCCGAAGACTGTGGTAACCCGCCCGGCTGGCTCCCTGAAAATCTTCCCGAACTTCTGTTTGAGCATCAGACATGGGCGACGGAAAACCTACCACCTGACCTTCATGACAGCCGCAGGCTCAATCTGTGCCATGCGGACCTGTCGGGTCTGGACTTGTCGGGTGTCAACCTGTCCCACGCCAACCTCAACCTCAGCCGCCTGGTCGGCACAAATTTCAGGAACGCCAACCTCGACGGGGCCAGCCTGGATGGGGCCTATATCAAAAACAGCAATTTTGAGGGGACTAGACTCAGCCGCGCCAGCTTCCGCAAAACAGAAATCACCGCCAGCCGCTTTTCCTATGCGGTCAGTGACCATGGCCTGTTTCAGGACAGCCTGATCACCGCCAGCGATTTCACGGGTACCCGCCTGGAAAAATCACACTTCCGCCGCGCAGAGCTTCACGACCTCAACATGCAGAATGCCGCCCTCAGCCACGCGGTCTTTGGCGGCAGCAGCCTGGAAAATATTGACTTCACCGGTGCTGACCTAAGCCAGACAGTCTTTTTCCGCACAGACCTGACCGGGGTAAATTTCACCTTCGCCGACCTATCCCGGGCAGATTTGGGACGGGCTAACGTACAGGATGTAATCTTCTGGGATGCCTTGCTCTATCTGAGTAATCTGCGCGCGATCAATATCGGTCCGGAAGAGCGCGATCATATCACCCTATTTTGCGACAATCTGACCACAGCCCGCGACTGGCAATTCAGCTACCGCAAGAAAAAATTCCTCTGCGGCTCCAAAAGCCTGCCCGGAAAACACACGTTAAAATAATTTCACCTTCATTCTTACCCCCCTACTGACAGTCACCGGCCCCAGTCTCCGGCAAAGGACTGCCAGAGGGCAATGGCGGCGACGGCGGCGGTGTCGGCGCGCAAAATTCGCGGCCCCAGGGTCACCGGCACTACATAGGGTTTACTCCGAATCAGGCTGCGTTCCTCCGGGGTGAAACCGCCTTCCGGGCCAATCAGGATAGCCCATTTCTTGGGTCCGTCCTGCCAGGCACCCACCTCATCAATGGCTTTGCCAATGGGAAAGGTCGTCTGGTCGCCCTCGCCTTCCTCATCACAGAACATCAGCAACCGGTCCCCAGGCCAATCGGCCAGCAGCTGCTCCAGCTTGATCAGCGGTTCGACCACCGGCACGGAGAAGCGTTCACATTGCTCGGCGGCCTCGATGGCATGCCGGCGGATTTTATCTTCTTTCAGCCGGTCAAGATTGGTGCGCGCGGTCAGGACGGGCCGCAGCAATGACACCCCCAGCTCCGTGGCCTTCTGGACCATATATTCGAGCCGGGCCTTCTTGATCGGGGCAAACAGATACCACAGGTCGGGCTCTGTACGCTGGGGCGCGACAAGATCCTGGACATGAGCCAACGCCCGGCCCTTGCCGGTCTTCACAATCTCCGCCAGCCATTCCCCATCCCGGCCATTGAACAGTAAGATCAACGCCCCGGCCTTAAGCCGCATCACATTGACCAGATAATGGCCAGGGTTGCCGTCCAGGACAATTTCCTGGTCCGCGATCAGGTCGCTTTCCACATAGAGTCGGGCTTTGATATGATTAGACATGACATCCTTCTGCATTATATTTTTGCCAATGATAGATTTTTATCTTAGATATGACAAATGACAAAAACTGACAACCGACTAAAAAACGCGCCCAAGGATACCGTGCAACAGGGATGGGTCAACCGCCTGTCGCCGGATTTTGCCTGGCCCTACCTGCAATTGATGCGGGCGGACCGGCCGATCGGCACCTGGCTGTTGTTGTGGCCGTGCCTGTGGTCGATCGCGCTGGCCAGTCACTGGCAATATTGGGAGCCCGGGAACTGGAGCACTTATCTGCCCAATATTATGCTGCTGGCCCTGTTTGCCGTCGGGGCCTTTGTCATGCGTGGGGCCGGTTGTGTGGTCAATGATATTGCCGACCGGAAATATGATGCCCTGGTCGAGCGTACCCGGGGCCGCCCGCTGCCCAGTGGCCGGGTCAGTGTGGCTCAGGCCTTTGTCTTCCTCGGCTGCCTGTGCCTGATCGGCTTTGGCGTTCTTCTGCAGCTTAATGAGTTCACCATCTGGCTTGGGGTGGCATCGCTCGGCCTGGTGGTGCTCTATCCCTTCATGAAGCGCTTCACCTATTGGCCTCAGATCGTGCTCGGCCTGACTTTTAACTGGGGCGCACTCATGGGCTGGGCGGCAATCACTGGCGGCCTGGAAACCCCCGCCCTGCTGATCTATGCTGGTGGCCTGTTCTGGACGCTGGGTTATGATACTATCTATGCCCATCAGGACAAGGAAGATGACGCCCTGATCGGAGTCAAGTCGACTGCTTTGAAATTAATGGACAACACCCCGCGCTGGCTAGTATTCTTTTATGGCATGATGGTGCTGCTTTTTTCCGGTGCCGGTTATCTGGCCGGCATTGGGCCGCTCTATTATATCGGACTAGTGGGCATTAGCGGCCACTGCGCCTGGCAAATCCGGTCCCTGAAGATGGATGACAGCGAAAACTGCCTGCGGCTGTTTAAATCCAATCACCGCCTGGGCCTGATCCTGTTTCTCAGCATCATCGCCGGACATTATTTCTAGGGCCCGGACCTATTAATCAGTTGCTCCATGAAAGCCACCAGCATGGTCGTGAAGGCGGCATGGTGGCAAAACTTATATCCGACCTCCAGTACTCTCTTGCTGTTGTGTTCTAGCGAATAATGACTTTACCGTATTCTTCACCGATATGGGAAAAGCACAATCTGCCCTTGCAATCACCATCATTATTGTGCAGGGTCAACACTCCAATCAAAAGTATCCAAGGAAAAATTATCGAATAAGTACAGTAGCAAAAAAATAGAGGGAAGTATGACCAACATATATTTAATGATAGTAGGGTGTGGTGTTGTCGCACTCATTTATGGCATATATGCCACGCGTAAAGTTATGGCGTTTGATACGGGTAATGAACGAATGCAGGAAATTTCCGCTGCCATTCGGGAAGGCGCTGCCGCTTATTTAAATCGACAATATAAAGCCATTGGCATGGTCGGCATCGTCGTCGCCATCGCGTTATACTTCCTCCTTGGTGCTCATGTGGCCCTGGGATTTGTCGTTGGAGCTGTCCTGTCAGGTCTGACCGGTTTTATCGGTATGAATGTCTCGGTTCGGGCAAATGTCAGAACCACACAGGCCGCTTCCGAAAACATTAACAAAGCGCTTGATGTCGCCTTTACCTCCGGTGCCGTCACCGGCATGCTGGTGGTTGGCCTTGGCCTTCTCGGTGTCGCCCTCTATTATATTTATATGATCACTACCGGCATAGATGTCCGTACCACCCTGGAAGGCCTTATTGGTCTTGGGTTCGGCGCGTCCTTGATTTCAATCTTTGCCCGTCTGGGCGGCGGTATCTTTACCAAAGGTGCTGATGTGGGCGGTGATATGGTCGGTAAGGTCGAAGCCGGCATCCCCGAAGATGATCCCCGCAATCCGGCCACCATTGCCGATAATGTGGGCGACAATGTAGGTGATTGTGCCGGCATGGCCGCTGACCTGTTTGAAACCTATGCGGTGACCATTGTCGCGACAATGCTGATTGCCTCCAGTGCCTTTGCCGGGGCCTCCATGGAAAAAATGATGCTGTTACCGCTGATGATCGGGGCCTTAAGTATTTTAGGCTCCATTGGCGGCACCTTTTTTGTCCGCATGAAAAAAGACTCAGAAAATATTATGGGTGCTTTGTATAAGGGTCTAATCTGGAGTGCCGTGATTTCCGGAGCCCTGATTTACGGCATGCTGACCCAGTATGATTTTTTCAGTGATATCCAATTTGCCGATGGCACGGCCCTGACCACAACCACCATATTCTGGTGTGTCCTGACCGGTCTTGGGGTCACCGCTCTTGTGGTCTGGATTACGGAATATTACACCAGCACAGAATACCGTCCGGTGCGGGTGATCGCCGAAGCATCGACAACGGGTCATGGCACCAATGTGATCCAGGGACTGGCCATCTCCATGGAATCGGCCGCTTTGCCGGTGATCGTGATTTGTGCCGGTATCTTTATTGCCTTCAGTCAGGCCGGCCTGTTTGGCCTGGCCATTGCCGCAACCGCCATGCTGTCCCTGGCCGGTATGGTTGTCGCCCTCGACGCCTATGGTCCGGTAACCGACAATGCAGGAGGCATCGCCGAAATGGCCAAACTGCCGGAAAATGTGCGCAAAACAACCGACAAGCTGGACGCGGTGGGCAATACCACCAAAGCGGTGACCAAAGGCTATGCCATTGGCTCAGCCGGTCTGGCAGCCCTGGTGCTCTTCGCGGCCTTTACCCAGGAGATTGCCCATTATATGCCCCAGTATAGCGACATCACCTTTTCATTACAGAATCCCTTTGTCGTGATTGGCCTGTTTATGGGCGGTATGCTGCCTTACTTGTTCGCCTCCATGTCCATGATGGCTGTGGGCCGGGCCGCCGCCAGTGTGGTGATCGAAGTGCGCCGCCAGTTCAGGGAAATCCCCGGCATCATGGAAGGAACTGCGAAACCAGAATATGGCAAAGCAGTTGACCTGCTGACCAAGGCGGCGATCAAGGAAATGATTCTTCCCTCCCTGCTACCCATCCTGGCTCCGGTCCTCTTGTTCGGGGTGGCCTATCTGGTGACCGGCAGTTATGTTTCAGCCTTCCAGACCCTGGGCGCCATGCTCATGGGAACCATCATAACCGGTCTGTTCCTTGCCATTTCCATGACCTCCGGTGGCGGGGCCTGGGATAATGCCAAGAAATATATCGAAGATGGCAATCATGGTGGCAAAGGCTCCGATGCCCACAAAGCGGCCGTGACCGGAGATACGGTTGGCGACCCCTATAAAGACACTGCTGGCCCGGCGATTAACCCGCTGATTAAAATTGTCAATATCGTGGCAATTTTGCTGGTGGCCGTTGTGGCATAACCCCGGGAAGCACCTCCTTAAACTTTATATTAGAAATTATAGAAAAGCTCTGCAATTTGCGGGGCTTTTTTTTTGACAAAAGCATACTATCCGTTATATTGCGCCGCAATAGAAACACACATTTAACAGGTAAAGCCTTATGCCCCAAGTCAACAAAATTCATGCCGGTCTCAATCCGCCGGAAGAAATCAACGTCATCATCGAAGTTCCTGCCGGCGGTGCCGCCGTCAAATATGAAATGCATAAACGCAGTGGCGCTCTTCTGGTAGACCGGATTTTGCACACACCTATGCGGTATCCCACCAACTATGGTTATATGCCTCAGACCCTGTCTGACGATGGCGATCCCTGTGATGTGATGGTTGTTGTTGGCGAGCCTCTGATTCCCGGCTGCGTGATCCGCGCCCGGCCCATCGGTGTTCTGCTCATGGAAGATGAAGCCGGCATGGATGAAAAAATTCTCGCCGTTCCGGACTTGAAAACCGACCCAACCTACAAAGACATTCACACCTACACCGATCTGCCGGAACTGCTTCTGCTGCAGATTGAACATTTCTTTCAACATTACAAAGATCTTGAAGAAGGCAAATGGGTCAAGATCACTGGCTGGGAAGGTCCCGAAGTGGCAAAACAGAAAATCCTCGAGGGCATTGAGCGGGCAAAAAACAACCCCGACGATGACGAATAGTCTTTAACCTAACAAACTTTTAGGTCGAAACATTTTAGGGGAGCCTTCCAGGTTGGAGGCTCCCCTAATCTTTGCATTATAACTCTTAAAGGGATATTTATCTTTAAGCCGCCCGGACATCTGACAGAAATTGTTCAATATCCTTCTTCAGATTATCGGAAATCCTGCCAAGCTCATCGGCCACGGCAAGCACCTGATCCCCGGCGGCCCCTGTCTCATCAGCCCCGGCAGCCACACGGGTGATATTACTCGAGACCTCACTGGTTCCCGCCGCAACCTGCAGGATATTCTGGGAAATCTCATTGGTTGCCATGCTCTGCTCCTCTACAGCGGCCTGAATACTGACCGTAACCTCATTTGACTTATTATTAACATCAACAATGGTCTGAATGCTGCTGACAGCCTGGTTGGTCAGGGCTTGCATTTCCCTGATCTGGTTGGAAATTTCTTCCGTGGCTGAACTGGTTTGACCGGCAAGAGCCTTTACCTCATTGGCGACAACCGCGAATCCTTTACCGGCTTCCCCGGCGCGGGCAGATTCGATGGTCGCATTAAGCGCCAGGAGATTGGTTTGCTCGGCAATATCGCTGATGATCCCTATGACATCATTGATCTTCTCTGCCGCGTCAGCCAATGCCGAAATTGCAATCTCGCTCTCTTTGGCTTCCTTTACCGCCTCTTGCGAGATATCACTGGCCCGGGTCACCTGACGGCCAATTTCCTGAACAGAACTGCTCAGCTCCTCCGCCGCAGAGGCCACCATATTAACATTATTGGCCGTTTCGTCCGAAGCCGAGGCAACCACGGAGGACCGATCTTTGGTATCGGATGATGTTGCCACTAGTTGTTTAGCCGTAGCACTCATTTCCGTTGACGAGGCAGTCATGACGCCCATCACTTCTGTGACCTGCTGATCGAAGACAGAAATCAGATCGTTAATCCGGTTGGACCGGGATGCCCTCTTGGCCTCCTCAGCGTTTTTCCGCTCTGCTTCAGCACTGTCCCGGGTGACAGCCGCATCTCTGTCCTCTTTCTCTCGCCTTAATTGAGCCTGCTCAGCGTCTTTGGTTTCCTGCCGAAGGCGTATCCGTTCAAGGGCCCCTCGCTTAAACCCTTCCACAGCCTGCGCTATGACACCAATCTCATCACCCCGGTCCGCATGGGGAATATCAATGTCATTATTGCCCGAAGCCAGCTGGTTCATGCTTGCCACCATATCGCTGATGGGCTGTACCAGAGTTTTGGTGAAGACCAAGGCAATCGCCGACAAAACAACCATAATAAATAACCCCACCAAAACCATGTCATTGCGCATGCCGTCAATGGGTTGATTAACCTCATCAGTATCAATCTCCGCTATTATCGCCCAGTTACTGCCATGAATATTAAAAGCCGTATAGGCAGACACCACGGAAATACCCCGATAATCCTCAATGGTCTCAATACCGCTCTTCCCGTTTAGGGCGGCAGTTGTGGTTGCCCCGGTTATTTTTGTTTTCAGAATGGTGGGGTCCTTGGAGAACCGCGAATCAGAACGCATCAATTGGTCCTGGCCCACAAGATAGGTTTCACCACTGTCGCCCATGCCGTCATGTTTCTGCATGATGGCATTGATTCTGCCGATCGGCATCTGAAAGGCCAGAACCCCTGCGACCCGTCCCTGCTCATCCCTGATGGCCGTCGCCATAAAGCTGGCTGGTGCATTCGCACTTGGGGCATAGGGTTTAAAATCATAAAAAGACACAGCCCCCTTAGCGGGCGAATTTACCGCATCCTTGAAAACACGGGCCAAATCCGTATCGCGCCATTCGCCGCCGCTCATATTGGTAGCAAAGTCATTTTCCTTAAAAACCGAATAGACCAGATTACCTGCAACATCAAAAAGGAACACATCATAATAACCGCGTTTCTGTTGCAACGTATGAAACCAGGGGTGAAATCTGGCATGAGCTGTAGAATAGATGGACCCATCAGCCGCATCATAAAATTTATCCTTCTGACCTAAGGCTTGAGGATTATTTAAAATATACAAACCTTGAAGGAGGCGTGTCGGATTATCGCCAATGGTTTTCCAACCATTTTCAAAAGCTTTTAACGCCGCCAGCGTTGCGGTGCTGTCCGCCGTGATCAACAAGTCCTCCTCGATGGCCCCCACATACCCCCTAAGCTCAGACTTTCTTCCCGCAAGGATCGCCGTGAGTTTGCTTTCAACCTCTGTGAAAACAGTACTCCTGGCATCCAGATAAGCCGATACACCGACTGCACAACAAGCAATTATGAGAAACGACACGATAAAAGCAGGTAATTTAACGGAAATTTTTATATTATTAAGGGATTTCATACTCATGACCTTATTAAACAACTGAAAACGTTGCTGACATATTATTTACATTTAGAAGGTCGTTATATAATAAGGAGTCTTAATAATATGTTACGAATAAACTATTGCTCCACCCCGACAGGTTTCTCACCTTTAGAAAGGGGCAAAAACACTTTAGGGGAGCCCACCAGATTGGAGGCTCCCCTAAAATTTAAGTCATAATCTTTTTTAAGTGATATCTGCCCTTAAGCCGCCCGGACATCTGACAGGAATTGTTCAATATCCTTTTTCAGATTTTCGGAAATCTGGCCAAGTTCATCGGCAACGGTAAGCACCTGATCGCCTGCAGAACCTGTCTCATCGGCCCCGGCAGCCACACGGCTGATATTGCTGGAAACTTCACTGGTTCCCGCTGCAACCTGTTGGATGTTCTGAGAAATCTCATTGGTCGCCGCACTCTGCTCTTCAACGGCGGCCTGAATACTGACCGTGACCTCATTGGACTTGTTGTTGACCTCAACGATGGTCTGAATGCTGTGTACCGCCCGTTGCGTCAGAGTTTGCATTTCCCGGATCTGGCTGGCAATTTCATCCGTGGCTGAACTGGTTTGACCGGCAAGAGCCTTGACCTCACTGGCGACAACCGCAAAACCTTTACCGGCTTCCCCGGCGCGGGCAGATTCGATGGTGGCATTGAGCGCCAGAAGGTTGGTCTGCTCGGCAATATCGCTGATGATCCCAATGACATCATTAATCTTTTCAGCTGCATCGGCCAGCGCAGTTATTGCAGTTTCGCTCTGCTTGGCTTCCTCAACCGCCTCTTGGGAAATATCACTGGCTCTGGTTACCTGCCGGCCGATTTCCTGAACAGAACTGCTCAGTTCCTCCGCCGCAGAAGCCACCATGTTCACATTATTGGCCGTTTCGTCAGAGGCTGTGGCAACAATAGAGGAGCGATCCTTGGTATCAGATGAGGTGGCCACCAATTGCTTGGCAGTGGCACTCATTTCCGTTGACGAGGCAGCCATGACTTCCATCATTTCAGTTACTTTATTATCAAATACTGAAATAAGGTCATTGATCCGGTCGGCACGGGCTTGACGTTTGGCCTCTTCGGCACGTTCCCGCTCAACTTCAGCACGCTCACGGGCTTCTGACGCTTCTTTTTCCTCTTCCTCCCGTATCAACTGAGCCTTCTCAGCTTCTTTGGTTTCCTGTTCAAGACGAACCCGTTCGATGGCATTAAGTTTGAAGACATTGACCGAAGTCGCCATCTCGCCAATTTCATCCTTACGGTCCAGACCCGGCACATCTATAGAGGTATCGCCCTCTGCCAATGTCGCCATGGCCCCAGTCATCGCCGCAACTGGTTTAGTGATGGACCCTGCAACCAGCAGGACAATCCCAATTGACATGGCCAGACCAACGCCCAGGAGTACCCAAAGCAAAGTCATCAGACCTTCTGAGCGGGACAGGGAATCTGCCACATCGCTGGAAAGAAGGTTACGCTGGTTGGCGACCATGCCGCCTTTGCCATCGGCACCGACCAAAGTATTCAGAAGAGACCCGGCACGAGGCGCCGCTTCCTTAACCAGAAGATAATTGGCCATATTCCATTTTTCAGATCCCCGAACATCAAACATTCTGGCAGGAATAGAGTTGAATTCCGCCCGCTGTGTGGAGAAAATATCAAACGCGACGGTTTGTTTCGGCCCCAGAATACCAGAGGCCTTTTCCAAATCCTTGAAACGACGCTCATTCTTCGCCCATAATTCCTCAAATTTGTTTTTAAACGCCATGTCACCGGTCAACAGAAAGGCCCGAATGTTGGCAAGACCCAGACCCAGGGTACCGCGTACATCAGCCATGATACCCAGCAGCCTTTTCCGCTCAGTAGTTGCCGGCATCTGGGCTTCCATATCAATCAAGGCGGTAATATTTTTAAACATAATAGCAGCACGGGGCATGGCTTCATTGACCAAAATGATATTAGCCGGATATTGTTCCGGGCTGTTGGCCATTCTTTCAACCGTGGCCTGGGCCACACGGAACTCTTCCAGCGTGGATTTAAAGTCGGTCCATTTTTGTACGTTATTGGCGTTGGTCCAGTTTCTTGACAGACCATCCATATTGGATTTCACCCGGTCAATCTCTGCCCAAACATCAGCACGCTGACTTTTAAACTTGTCATTTCCGGTGAGCATATATCCCCGCAGGCTGGCGAGGGAAGCATAGATATCCTTAACCAGTGAAGAGCTTGAAGCAGATGTTGGCACCCGCAAATTATCAATCCGGGCGATTTGGCCATCAATAAATTTTAATTGAAAAATTGTTATGGCGATAACGATGCCTAATATGGCAAACATGGCCCCGAAGCCCATAAACAAACGGTTCCTGATATTCATATCACTCACTGTTTTCAATATGTTCAAACTCATACTCATAAAACCCACCTAATTTGTTAAAGTTTAACTTTGCTTTTTCCCAACATGGCTACAGTCTCTCCCCGTGCAGCATGTTAAGACGCTATTTGATTATTAAAGTCGTGAAATACTTATATGATAAGAATTATTAATATTGGGTTACCAACGCCCACTCCAGATGGCCTAAGCCTTATGGCTATTGCCGGATTAAGTGTAGTCCTTGAGGAGGTGAATTGGAAAAAATACCCCCCCGGGAAAATGGCAAAGCTACTCCAAAAGCTGTTATATGCTCCAAGGCAAGAAAATATCTTTTTCTCTCCCCCACAATAACTTATAAGAATTACATGGCTGATAAATCAAAAAAATACACCTCCCTGCGGGACTTCATCGCCCACCTCGAGGACAAAGGGCGGCTGGTCCGGATTACGGAACCGGTCTCTACCCATCTGGAAATGACCGAAATTCAAACTCGGGTTCTGGCCGAAGGCGGACCAGCGATCCTGTTTGAAAATGTCGTGAAGGCCGATGGCAGCAAAAGCGATATGCCGGTGCTGGTCAATCTGTTCGGCACGGTTGAGCGGGTGGCCTGGGGCATGAACCGAGAGCCATCACAGCTGCGGGAACTGGGCGAGACCATGGCTTTTCTGCGTCAGCCCGAACCACCGTCCGGCTTCAAGGACGCCATTAAGATGCTGCCGATCCTGAAGCAGGCGATGAATGCCCGGCCCAAGACCGTCAAAAAAGCCCCGGTCCAGGAAATTGTTCTCACCGGGGATGATATTGACCTCAACCTGCTGCCGGTTCAGGGCTGTTGGCCCGGCGAACCGGCACCGCTGATCACCTGGCCGCTGGTGGTCACCAAAGGACCGAGCACCTCCCGGGAGGATGATTTTAATCTGGGTATCTACCGGATGCAGGTACTGAACAAAAACCAGACCATCATGCGCTGGCTGAAACACCGGGGCGGGGCCCAGCATTTCCACCGCTGGAAACAGAAAAAATCAGAGCCGCTACCGGTGGCCGTTGTCCTCGGCGCGGATCCTGCCACCATCCTGGCCGCCGTGACACCGGTGCCCGACACCCTGTCAGAATATCAGTTTGCCGGATTGATGCGGGGCCGTAAAACTGAACTGGTGGCCTGCAAAACCATCCCGCTTAAGGTACCGGCAACGGCGGAAATCGTCCTTGAAGGCCATATATCACTGGATGATTACCATGATGAAGGACCTTACGGCGACCACACCGGTTATTATAACAGCGTCGAGAAATTCCCGATCTTTACCATCTCTGCCATCACCATGCGCAAAGACCCGATCTATCTGTCGACCTATACCGGACGGCCACCGGATGAGCCTTCCGTGCTCGGCGAAGCCCTCAATGAAGTCTTCATCCCGCTGCTGCAACAGCAATTCCCGGAAATTGTTGATTTCTGGTTACCGCCGGAGGGCTGCTCCTACCGCATCGCCGTGATCTCCATCAAAAAAGGCTACGCTGGCCACGCCAAGCGGATTATGATGGGCACCTGGTCGTACCTGCGGCAGTTCATGTATACCAAATTCATCATTGTGGTCGATGACGACATCAACTGCCGAGACTGGAAAGATGTGATGTGGGCCATGTCGACCCGCATGGACCCGGTACGCGACACGACTCTGGTCGAAAATACGCCAATTGATTATCTGGATTTTGCCTCGCCGGTTTCCGGCCTTGGCGGCAAGATCGGCCTTGATGCCACCAATAAATTCCCCGGCGAAAGCGACCGGGAATGGGGCACAGAAATCGCCATGGACCAGGATATTATCGACCGGGTATCGGAGAAATGGCAAAAAATGAACCTGCCAACCTCTGGCAAGCCCATATGGAAAAAGACAAAAAATGACTGATAAAAAAGACCTGAGCGAGCAATATCTGGACAAGCTCGATTATCTGATCACCGCCGCAAAAAAAGCTGGTGCCGATGCCAGCGATGCCATCATCTATTCCGGTCAGTCGGAAGCCGTCTCCTGGCGACTGGGCAAGTTGGAAGAGGTTGAGCGGTCCGAAAGTGCTGACCTGGGCCTGCGGGTCTTTATCGGCAAAAAGCAGGCGATTGTCTCGTCCAGCGACATCAGTAACGGCGTGCTTGACCTGCTGGTAGAGCGGGTCATTGATATGGCCAAAAACGCCCCGGAAGATCC
This sequence comes from Alphaproteobacteria bacterium, assembly GCA_002401455.1. GTDB lineage: Bacteria > Pseudomonadota > Alphaproteobacteria > Sphingomonadales > Emcibacteraceae > Paremcibacter. Next base: position 96,142 of record NVTE01000003.1, on the reverse strand, counting down.
CTATGCTGGCTTGGCCGACCCCGACCTTCTGGCCTTGAAAGCCGCCGACATCCCGGAGCTTGACCTGTATGATGGCACAGAGAAATCCGCCGATGAGTTGCGGGAACTGGCCCGGGCGACCGAAGAGATTGCCCTTGAGGTCGAGGGCATCACCAATTCAGAAGGTGCCAGTGCCAGCAGCAGCAAGGGGCTGATTGCCACCGCCAACTCCAACGGCTTCGCCCAGAGCTACCGCTCCAGCAATTTTTCTTTAAGTATTTCCGTCATTGCCGGGGCCGACACCACCATGGAACGGGATTATGCCTATTCCTCCAAACGCTATTTCGACGACCTGCGGGATGCGCAAGCTGTTGGCCGGGAGGCGGCGGAAAAAACCCTGGCCCGTCTCGGCCCCCGGAAAGCTAAGACCTGTAAGGTGCCGATCATTTTTGACCCCCGGGTGTCCCGCACGCTGCTTGGACATCTGGCCGGGGCAATCAATGGCCATGGCATCGCCCGCGGCACCAGTTTTCTGAAGGACAAGATGAATTCTCAGATTTTCAGTGATGGCATTTCCGTAGTTGATGATCCCCATATCCTGCGCGGTCCATCCTCGAAACCCTTTGACGGCGAAGGCTGCCGCAATGACAAGCTGAACATCATCGAAAACGGTGTCCTGCAATGCTGGACCCTGGATAGCTCCAGCGCCCGCCAGTTGGGACTTATCAGCAATGGCCGGGCCAGCCGGGGCACCTCATCCCCGCCGTCACCGTCCTCGACCAATCTGTATATGGCTGCGGGCAGTCTGTCGCCGGAAGAGCTGATGGCCGACATAAAATCCGGCTTCTATGTCACCGACCTGATCGGTATGGGCGTCAATGGCATCACCGGCGATTATAGTCGCGGCGCTGGCGGCTTTTGGATTGAGGATGGGAAAATCACTTATCCGGTCAATGAAGTGACCATTGCCGGCAACCTGAAAACCATGTTCATGAATATGACCGCGGCCGATGATCTGGTGATTAAATATGGCACCGATGCCCCAACCCTGCGCATTGATGGCATGATGATCGCCGGAGCTTAAATAAAGCGCCTGAATACAGGACTTAAAAAAGAAACAAAAAAAGCCGCCCTGACCTGAGAGGTTTAGGGGCGGCTTTTTCGTTAGCGGGGAGTATAGATATGTCTAGAAGCTGGTCCCGACACTGAACACCAGTCGCGCATCGGACATATTGCCGGCGATGTTGGTGTCGATATAGGTCAGGCCAAGGTCCAGGCCCTGATAATTATATGACGCCCCGACACTCCAATCCCATTTTTTGGCCGCAAAAGCCCCATCTTCATACCCCAGGTGAAGATCAAGCGTCACCGCCGTGTTGGGAATAACCACCGAACCATCGGTAAAAAGATAGATATTATCCTCATTGCCCAGATTATCGCCGCTGAAGGCATAATTCGCCCCGACAGAGGCGGAAACAAATCCCAGGTCAATGCCCGTTGAGCCATAGACTTCAAAATAGTCCGTATCGCTGCCGCCCGGATAATGATAGAGCAGCCCACCAACATCAAAACTCAAACCATTCACTTCACCGGCATAGCCGCCGTAAAGGTTGGTTTCCACAGATGACCCATTGAAATCTGAAATATTCGATGCCCAGGTGCCGACATAAAGACCACTGTCATGGGACCAGTCTAGGCCACCCTGAAGGGCAAAGCCCTCGTCATTGAGCGAAACACCGCGAAACCGGTAATCATTGAGCATGGTAATATTGGCACTGAGCTCGCCGCCCAAAAAGCTTTCTTCTTGGGCCGCAGCCGGAAGTGTTGCGCTCAAAGTTCCTGCGATCAGTAATGTGGTAAAAAATGCCTTTGTCCGTAAGGTCACGTCTCTCTCCTTTTATGTATCATCAGACAGGTTGGTCCTGTCAAATCTTACTATTCACGAACTATGCCAATTTAAAATTAATATTTAGTTGACCTAATATAGTCCTAAAAAACCTATATTTTCTACCCCTTTGAAACAGAAAGACATATTTAGCGAAACAATTGGGCAGGAGTAGGGCATGCCACCTTAATTGGCAGGCCTGAGCAAAAACGCATAAAAAACAGGCACAAAGACCGGGAAACGCCTTTTATCCAGCTCAGGGCGCGTAAGGCGGATCGGGGTAATATTCGAGATAATGCTGAACCTCGCGGGCAAATTCAGGGGTCATGATCTGGCCGACCAGCCACAGCGCCATGTCAATGCCCGCCGACACGCCAGCAGAAGTGACAATATTGCCGTCCTGGACAAAGCGGTGATTTTTCACCACTTCACTAGTCGGGCTGAGTTCTGCCAGAAAATCCAGACAGCTGTGATGGGAGGTGCATTTCCGACCTGCCAGCAGTCCGGCCTTAGCGTAAACCAGCGACCCGGAACAAACACTGGTCACCCATGAAGCTTTGTCCGCGACCTGAGTGAGCAGGTCAAGAACGTGGCCGTCCGCCATTAAAGCCCGACTGCCTTCCCCGCCCGGCAACAGGATCAGGTCATAGCGACTGTCTTTTGTCAGCGTCTTACCCACATCTATTTTCAGGCCTTTTTTCGCCGTGACCTTTTCCCCGCCAAGAGCGACCATTTCACAGATAATCTTGCCGCCGGACATTTCTTCGGCCACCCGGAAGACTTCCCACGGGCCAATGGCATCCAGTTCTTCAAAATTATCAAATAATAATATTCCAATTGAAAACATAGTTGGTTCCTTTCCTCATGTTTTGCCCAGTATGACCAATTATTTTATGGCGAAAATGACATATTACCCACGATTTATGCCACTTCATCGCAATTCCCTTTACCCCCAGCTTGATTGTCCCTACCGTTTCTCCAAACCTTAACTGAGGAAAGCATAGCTGTGATGAACGCCAAGTCGTTAAAAAAACCGGCCCTGATTCTGGGGGCTGTTATTGTCCTGTCAGTGATATTCTGGCCCCTGCCCGCCCAGTTTAAATATGTCGGCTCCCAGTTTCTGACCTTTGGCCTCGCGCTTTATATTAGCCTGCGCATCTGGCGGACCTCGGCCCGGGGGCAATGGCTCCTGACTTTCCAGCGCCAGAATAAGTTCAGCTGGGTGATTTATATCCTGATTATTCTGCTGGCCGGGGCCATGACCTACTTGACCATCAGCACGCTCGGCTATTGGCCGCGGGCGATCCTCGAATTCATTCTGGTGATCGGCATCGTTTATTATAGCTTACGCGAAGTTAAACGCTTTCTGATTTAAAGGCCCGGATTCAAGGAAGACCATGAAAAAGATCGCCTTCATTCTGTTTGACAATTTCCAGATTCTGGATGTCACCGGCCCGGCCCAGGTGTTCAGCAGCGCCAATGAGTTATTGGAGGCCCCGGTCTATGACATTCATTATCTATCGACCAAAGGCGGGGCCTGCCGCGCCACTTGTGGCCTGACCGTTGAGACAGAGCCCCTGACCGATCTTGGCGCCTATGACAGCCTGATTATCTCTGGCGGTGAGGGTAGTCGAGCTGCGGCCAAAGACCAGAACCTGATCCAACAGATTACCAGCCAGGCCCCTGGCATCCGGCGCATGGTATCGATCTGCACCGGGGCCTTCATCCTGTCCGCCGCCGGCCTGCTCGACAATAAACGGGTGACCACCCACTGGGCCTATGCCGACCGCCTGCAGAATAGTAACCCCCGGCTACTGGTGGAACCGGATGCCCTCTATATCCGCCAGGGAAATATCACCACCTCGGCCGGGGTGACTGCCGGCATGGATTTGGCATTGTTCCTGATTGAAGAGGATGTCGGCAAGGACATCGCCCGGGAGGTCGCCCGTCATATGGTGATCTTTTACCGGCGGCCCGGCGGGCAGTCCCAATTTTCCGCCTTCCAGATGACCCCAAGTGCCGAGGACGACCCTTTCCATGACCTGTGCCGGGAAATTATCGCGCACCCAAACCGGGATCACCGCATTAGCCGCCTGGCCGAAGAGGTCGCCATGACCGAACGGACCTTCATCCGCCGTTTCAGCCGGGCCACGGGGCTATCCCCGGGGAAATTTGTTGAGAAGGCCCGCATCGACTGCGCCCGGCGGGCGTTGGAGGAAACCAGTCTCAATCTGGACCAGATCGCCCATGACAGCGGCTTCCACAGCCCTGAAGTCCTGCGCCGAACCTTCCACCGCCACATGGCGATCTCGCCCAAAGAATACCGCCAGAGATTTGGCGGTTAGGGAGTAAAATTAAGAGAGAAAACCCATTTGATCAACAATATCGAAGTATTTTCTTAAATCAGATTTTATCACTGCATTTTGGGTCCGCTCTTTAGACTTAGCATCATAAATTTCTGAACCTATTCGAGCTTTCCAAGAAGGGTCACTTCTGGACAACTTCGATAATATTTCGTCAGAAACGCATTGATTTTTTAAGTATATTTGAAATATTTCTGAAACTTTGCTTTCCATTTTTCCTCCCCGAGAAGGTCTGGTCCGAATATTATAAACTTCAAATGTATTATTCAAATTAATTGGCGTCCCTTCATTTTCCAATGAAGAAAAACCTACCCTAGTGGTCCCCCAACCAAATTCACGCGTCTCATTAAATAATTTTCTATCTATTTTTTTCAACATGATTAAAAAAATCAGAAATGCAAAATGTATCGTTTCTTCTGGCCAGACAAGAATTAAGGCGCGAGCTTGTTTATAACATTGCTCTTGATCTCTGAGACTTAACCCATAAAAGCCAGAGACTAGGGCAAAAATCTCAATAACGGAATTTTCTGTAACACATTGCCTAGAGTCAAGAGGTGAAAAAACTTCCCTTTCCAACGGACTTCTTTCAAAAAGTAACTTGGAAAAATCAAAATTATTCGGTACCGGAAGAACAAATTCACTATCAAAAAACCGATGCAAATATATTTCCGCATCAAAGCCATCGCCATAAATCGCACTAATGGAATGCTGTAATTGTTGGGTATGTGTCGCAACCACAAAACAGACATTTGGGATGTTAAATATATGTTTGATGTTTTCCAATAACTCAACTGCAAATGTCGGGCGACAACGGTCTAGTTCATCAATAAAAATAAAAATTGGCAATTTCGCAGATTTTAACGTGGCCAAATATTTAGTAAATTTTGTAAAGTTATCATTGAAATCCTCAATGGCACGCTTGCTTTTATTATGATTTTTCAAAGCTTCGGTGACTGCCTTATTTAACAAACTGGCAAGCTGGGGATTCTCTGTATCTGGTAATGCATTATCGTGATTGGGGTCATCATCATCAATCGCATCAATCGCTTCTTCGCTCAACTGCCTTATTGCTATATGCTTTACAGCGGCAGGAAGACTTTTAGTCAGAATATTTTTTCCCTTTTGAAATAACTTCAAAAGCTTAATTTTAGCCTTGCCTCTTTTTGGTAAAGTTTTCTCAAGCTGTTCATTAACTTCAGCAAAAAATGACATAAGGGGTTGATCAGAATAATCATATTTCCATGCATTAAATAAAACGACAGGATGATTATCTTGCTTTAACATTTCAGCCCAGTTGTTGATAAAATATGATTTACCAACACCCCATCCCCCATTCAGATTTAAAACAAAGGAATGATTTTCTCGAGAAACTTTGTCTTCACATTCTGATATAATGTAATTCGTAAGAAACTCAGCTGTTTTTTTACGATTTAGGATGTCATTCGGAAATACTTCTGTTGTCATTATTCTTATCCCCTTTTAATTGCTTTCTCTAATCCCCGAGAACCAAAGCCGGGTTCAGGCGTTGTTTGTACCAGTTCAGGCCCCAGTGCAGATGGGGGCCGGTGGCACGTCCCGTGGCACCGACGGTGCCGATCAGGTCGCCCTGCCGAACTACCTGCCCCGGCTTTACCGTCACCGTGCTCATATGAGCGAAAACCGTATTGACCCCGTAGCCATGATCAATCAGCAGGGTATTGCCGGTATAATAAAGGTCGGAGACCATAGTCACCACACCGCCCAACGGCGCGACAATTTTGGTGCCTTGCGGGACAGCGATATCCATGCCCATATGAGGGCTTTTCGGGGTGCCGTTAAGAATCCGGTGGTTGCCGAAATTACCGCTGATCCGACCACGCACCGGCCAGATAAAGGTACCACGGAAATTCTGCCGATCACTGTCAGCGGTCCGGGCTTTTTTCACCCGCGCCGAATCCTGAGAAATTTGCGCCAGCACTTCTTTTGGCGGCGTGACCATTTTCGGCGGCAGGCCATCAATATGCTGAACATCATATTTTTGTTTTTTAACCATCAGCCGTTGGGGGAAAATGCTGCCGTCCGGGGTCGCCAGTTTCATCTTGACCATGCTGCCCTGACGCCAGTGGAGGCCAAAGGCGTAATAGCCCTCCGGCGATATTTTCAGGCTTTTTTCGCCCAGCCAGACCGCGCTTCCCGGGGCCACCTTACCCACATAAAATCCGCCCTGGATCAGCTCATCGGGCAGACCGAGTAAGTTTTTGGCCTGAGCGGTTGCCGCCATACAGATCATGATCAGGCAGCTGAAAAACACTCTCATATCAAGGTCCCCTGTCGTTGGTCTTCCTTCTTGGGATCAGCCTTCTTCGGCCGTGGTTTTTTCTTCGGCGGTGCGCCGGTGACCATGGCCGCCACATGACCGTCACTGAATTCAATATCAAGGCCATCGCCAGCGGACGTTGCCGCCGCCTGGGTCAGGGCCCGGCCCTGCGCGTCGCGGATCACGGCAAAGCCCCGGTCCAGCACCCGCTTGTAATTCAGGCTGTCAAACAGGCGGCCCGTGGCCTCGAAGCCGTTCTGCATCCGGGATAGATTCTGTGCCTCGGCCCGACCCATGCGTCCGGCCAGCTGCTGGGTCCTCTCCCCGCCGCGCTCAATATCCCGGCGCAGTAGGTCAGGGCGCAGCATCCGCGTTGCGCCGTCGAGCTGCATCTGGCGTCTCTCGGCCAATTGGCGCAGCGCCCGGGGCAGACGGTCGGCCACATCATCAAACCGTTGGCGGCTGAGGGCCAGCATCTCAGCAGGTTTCGGTAGCCCCCGGCTGAGGCCTGAAAGTTTCTGGGCCTTGTCCGTCACCATGCGGCGCACAGAGCGGTTCAAGCGACTGTCCAGATCCTGGACCGTATAAATAAGGTCAGCGCGGACCGGCACCGCATGCTCGGCCGCCGCCGTCGGGGTCGGTGCCCGCAGGTCTGAGGCATAATCAATCAGGGTAGTGTCAGTCTCATGCCCGACTGCAGAGATCAGCGGAATGTCACTGTCGGCCACCGCCCGGATCACCACTTCCTCGTTAAAGGACCACAGGTCTTCCAGGCTACCGCCGCCGCGGGCAACGATCAGCACATCGGGCCGCGGGATCGCTCCACCGACCTCTAATTTGTTAAAGCCCCGGATCGCGTCGGCAATCTGCTCAGCCGCCCCCTCACCCTGAACCAGAACCGGCCAGACGATCACCCGGCGCGGGAAACGGTCGGACAGGCGGTGCAGGATATCGCGAATCACGGCCCCGGTCGGCGAGGTCACGACCCCGATCACGTCCGGCAGGTAAGGAATGGCTTTCTTGCGTGACGGCTCAAACAGCCCTTCAGCGGCGAGCTTTCTCTTGCGTTCCTCCAGAAGCGCCATCAGCGCCCCGGCCCCCGCCGGTTCCATGCGTTCGATGACAATCTGATATTTTGACCGGCCGGGGTAGGTGGTCAGCTTACCGGTACAGATAACCTCCAGCCCATCTTCAGGCCGGAAATTCAGCCGCCCGGCGACGCCTTTCCACATGATGCCGTCCAGGACCGACTTCTCATCTTTCAGGGTCAGATAGACATGACCTGAGGCGGCCCGCTTAAATCCGGATATCTCCCCGCGCAGTCGCACATAGCCATACGTGTCCTCGACCGTGCGTTTGAGGGCCATGCTCAGTTCGGTAACACTATATTCCGGCTGGTTATCTGTATAATTTTTATTCGATTCGGACATCAGTAGCTGGCTTTTCACCTTGTTTCAATTTCCGGCTATGCTACAAGGTAGGCAACAAAATTTAAAGGATTATTGACGATGAATATTCTGGTGATCGGCTCCGGCGGACGGGAACATGCACTTATCTGGAAAATCTCACAAAGCCCCCTGGTCACGGCTATTTATGCCGCACCGGGCAATGGCGGTGTTGGCGAATTGGCGACATCTGTGTCGCTGGATGCCACAGACCATGACGCGGTCGTGACTTTTTGCCAGGAAAAAGACATTGCCCTGGTCGTTGTCGGCCCCGAAGCGCCGCTGGTCGATGGCCTGGTTGATCGCCTGGACAGTGAGAATATCACCGCTTTCGGTCCCAGCGCCCATGCGGCCCAACTGGAAGGCTCCAAGGGTTTCACCAAAGACCTCTGCGCCAAATACAATATCCCAACCGCCGCGTATGGCCGGTTCAGTGACGCGGCACTGGCCAAAGATTTTGTCACCAAAAAGGGCGCCCCGATCGTCATCAAGGCCGATGGCCTGGCCGCCGGTAAAGGCGTGATCATCGCCGAGACCCTTGACCAGGCTCACGCCGCCATTGATGATATTCTGGGGGGCCAGTTTGGCTCGGCCGGCGCGGAACTGGTGGTCGAGGAATTTCTGGTCGGCGAAGAAGCCAGCTTCTTTGCCCTGTGTGACGGCGACACTATTCTGCCCCTGGCCACGGCCCAGGACCATAAACAAGTAGGCGAAGGCGACACCGGCCCCAATACCGGTGGCATGGGCGCTTATAGTCCAGCCGCCGTCATGACCGACGAGATGACCCGCCGGACCATTGAAGAGATTATCCTGCCCACCGTGCGCGGCATGAAAGCAGAAGGTCACCCGTTCAAAGGCGTGTTTTTCGCCGGCCTGATGATCACCACCAAGGGACCGGAGCTGATCGAATATAATGTCCGCTTTGGCGACCCGGAGTGTCAGGTGCTGATGATGCGCATGAAGTCTGATATCGTCCCGGCCCTGATGGCCTGTGCCACCGGCGGCGTCGACAAGGTTGAGATGGACTGGCATCCGACCCCGGCCCTCTCCGTGGTCATGGCCGCTAACGGCTATCCCGGAAGCTACAACAAGAATACCGAAATCGGCAATCTGGATCAGGCGGGGCAGGATGACAACACGCTTATCTTCCACGCCGGCACCAAACAACAGGACGGCAAAATTCTCGCCACCGGTGGCCGGGTGCTGAATATCACCGCCCTGGGCGACAGCGTCGGCCAAGCCCAGGACCGGGCCTATGCCGCCCTCGACCAGATCGACTGGCCCGAGGGATTCTGTCGCCGGGATATTGGCTGGCGGGCGGTTGCCAGAGAACGGGAAAATGAAAAAGAACGTGAGCAGGAAAGTGAATAGAGCTTTGTTCGGGCCTTAAAATCACCCCCAAACAGGCTGTCATATAACTTTCACAAAACTATCATATAACGATAACTGTCATTGCAATTAGCGATCAATGATGAAATTATGCTGACAACTTTTAGTGAATGATTCTGGATAGAATAGAATGACCGACATTTCGACTTCGGGGAATAATCAAACCTCTAACGACAATCTGGCCCTGCGTATTTTTCAGTGGCTGTTTGTCCTGGTTCTGATCTACCTGCTGATTACCGCCGTAGGTATGATCGGCAGTGGCTTCAAGGGGGCGACCAAAGGCCAGGCAACTGATCTTTTTGCCTTTGCCACCAATCCTTTCATGGGATTGATTATCGGCGTGATTGCCACCGCCATGATTCAATCCTCCTCCACCGTGACCTCGATCATTGTCGGCCTGGTGGCGGGCGGCCTGTCCGTTGAAATGGCCGTACCCATGATCATGGGGGCTAATATCGGCACCACCATCACCAATACCATTGTCAGCCTGGGCCACATCAACAAGAAAAAAGAATTCCGCCGGGCCTTTGCCGCAGCGACGGTTCATGACTTCTTCAATCTGATGGCGGTCGCGATATTCCTGCCCATTGAGATCCTCTTCCACCCCTTGCAGAAGGCTGCTGGATACCTGGCCGAGCGTCTGGTTGGCGGGGAGAATTTAAGTGTAAAGGGCCTGAATTTCATCAAGCCAATGACCAAGCCGGTCATTGATCAATTTAAAAGCCTGGCCCATATGATCTCAGAATCAGCGCCCAATGTCCTGCTGATTGTCTTTGGCATCACCATCATCTTTATGGTCATTATATTCATCGGAAAATTATTGAAAAAACTGATGGTCGGCCGGGCCAAGGATATCATGCATGGCTCCATCGGTCGGGGACCGATTTCCGGCATCGCCTCTGGCGCCATTGTCACTGTTCTGGTCCAGTCGTCCTCGACCACTACCAGCCTGATGGTGCCCCTTGCCGGGTCCGGGGTCTTCAAGCTCAAGCAGATTTACCCCTTCACGCTCGGGGCGAATATCGGCACCACCATCACCGCCCTGCTGGCCGCTACCGCCATTTCCGGCGACCATGCTATTCTGGCACTGCAGATCGCCCTGGTTCACCTGATTTATAATCTGTCGGCGGTCTTCCTGATTTACGGCATCAAGGACCTGCGCAAGATACCCATCCGTGGGGCTCTATGGCTGGCCCGGATCGCGGCCGATCATAAAATCTATGCTCTGCTTTATATGTTGGGTGTGTTCTTTGCCCTGCCCGGCCTGATGGTCTTTATCTACCAACTTATTGCGTGAAGGATGATATGATGGAAAATGAAAATTTCGCATCCCTGCCTAAAAAGAAATTAAAGAAGCTGATCCATGAAACTCAGGACGTCCTGGACCAGCTCAAGGCCGAGCTGAAGACGCGCAAGCAGGACAAGCAACATGATGAAATCGACCATATGGAAGAGCATTTCGAAGACGCGGCCCATAACCTGAGCAACCTGAAGAACTTCATTCAGAAAGCCTTTTCAGAACTGCGCAAGGACAAATAGGTTTCGGGTATTATTAGTTTTGTTTCCGGTGTTCTGCAAACACCATGAAACGCGCTCAAGGCTGCTCCATTTTTTTTGAGTTGTCTCAGTCAGGGATGATATCTGATTTCTGGCCGGTGACGATATGAATGTCACGCTGGGGATAGGGGAACTCGACGCCCTGGTCGTTGAACTTGTGCCAGATCTTGTAATAAACCTCGCTGGCGACATTTGACACCCCGTTCTTGGCATCCCTGATCCACATGCGCAGTTCCAAATCAATGGCACTGTCGCCAAAGCCCTTGATCAGAACCCTTGGTGCCGGGTCCTGCAGAATCCGCGGGATTTCATCGGCAGCCTCAATCATCAGCTTCATGGCCAGGTCCAGATCGCTTTTATAGGAAATACCCACCGGAATATGTCGGCGGACCATGCGGTGGGAAAAGGTCCAGTTGATCACGGTCTGGGTCACCATATCCTCATTGGGAATCAGATGCTCGCGGCCATCCCGGGAAATGACCGAGGTATAGCGCCCGGCCAGCTTATTGATCCGGCCATAAGTGCCGGATATTTCCACCACATCACCGGGCTTGATCGAGCGGTCCATGAGCAGGATCACCCCGCTGACAAAATTGGACACCACCTTCTGCAGGCCGAAACCCAGGCCAACCCCGATCGCGCCACCAAAGACCGCAAACACCGTCAGGTCAATACCAACGCTGGACACGGCAAACAAAAACGCAAAGGCGATCAGCAAAATCCGCGCCACTTTCGACAGCAACACCCGGGCGGAAGGATTGACCGCCGGCACCTTGCGCAGCCAATTCTCCAGAAAGCCGGTCACCACCAGCGAAAGCCACACCAAAATCAATAGGGTCAGCAAGCCAGTGATCACCCCGAAGATGCTGACCTGCCCCTGGCCCAGAGAAAAGGTAATCCCCTCCAGGAAATCAATCAGCGGCGACAGCCAGCCGACGATATTCAAAGCTGCCAGGCCCCAGGCAAAGGACCGGATCAGGCGGGCGATCTCCCGGCTCTTGATCAGGTTGGTGACTAGGCGGATGACAATCCAGGCGACAATCAGGTTGGCGGCTATATTCAGCGCCGTGCTGTCCATCTGCTGCTGATCGGCCACCGCCTTCACCGTCAGGATCAGGCTCAGCCAGATAACCAGGTCATAGAGGGGGGTGAGTTGCGGTTTTAGCCGCTGATAAAAATCAACCCGGTCAAGGCCATGGGGAAAAACAAAGCCGATCAGGCGACTGAGGCCCAGACTGACCAGCCACAACGACAGGATAATCCCGAGCTGCGCCAGGGTCTGATAGGACAGCAGGGTCTCCCCGAACCAGGCGATAACCGAGGCCATCGCGTCCTGCCCTTTTAAGATGATATCATTCATGGATGTAGCTTAACGAAAAACGCCGGGTTAGCCAACAGGCAAATATTGGCTGGGATATAAGAAACTCTCCCTCAGCGCCGCGACTTGAAAAAATCTTTCAGCATTTTTGAGGCCTTACTCGCGCCGATACCGCCGTAGACTTCCGGCTTGTGGTGACAGCTTGTACTGTGGAATATCCGTGGGCCGTTTTCCACCCCGCCGCCCTTCTCATCATCGGCAGCGAAATACAGCCGCCGGATGCGGGCGAAGGAGATCACCTGAGCGCACATGGGACAAGGTTCCAGCGTCACATAAAGGTCACAATCGTTCAGCCGCTCATTCTCCAGCGCCCGGCAGGCTGCCCGAATCGCTAAAAGCTCCGCATGGGCCGAGGGATCATGGTCTTCTTTCACCTGGTTGGAGGCCTGGGCGATGATCCGGCCCGAGGGACCATGAACGATCACCGCGCCGACGGGCACTTCGCCCCGTTTGGCCGCTTTTATGGCTTCTTCGAGCGCCATATCCATATATTCGTTGGAAAAGGTCATATTTTCAGGTATTGCATCATATGAAACAGTTTACAATAGAATTGAACAGATGACCGATGATCCCAAAATCCCTGCTGACCAGGGTATGACAGAACCAGAAAATGCCCCCAAGGGCGAACGTATAGCCAAGATGCTGGCCCGGGCCGGTGTCGGCTCACGCCGCGCTGTGGAGCGGATGATTTCGGCCGGCATGGTCAAGCTGGACGGTGAGCCGATCACCACCCCGGCGACCCTGATCACCACGGTCAAGGGCATCACGGTCGATGGCATGGTGGTTCAACCGCCAGAGCCGACCAAAATCTGGAAATATCATAAACCCGCCGGGCGCATAACCTCCTATTATGATCCCGAAGACCGGCCCACGGTCTTTCAGGCCCTGCCGTCCAATATGCCGCGAGTGCTGTCGGTCGGTCGCCTCGATCTGAATACCGAAGGCCTGCTGCTGCTGACCAATGATGGCGAACTGGCCCGCTGGCTAGAGCTGCCATCCACCGGCTGGGTTCGGACCTATAAGGTGCGCTGTCATGGCTATTTTGACCGGGAAAAGGTTGCGGAAATCCGTCGCGGCATCACCATCGAGGATGTCAAATACCGCGGCGTCCGGATTAACATCAATGAAAGCCGGGAAAAATCCAACATCTGGCTGACCATCAGCATCACCGAAGGCAAGAACCGCGAAGTCCGGAAATTGCTCGAGTATATCGGTCTGCAGGTGACCCGACTGATTCGCCTGTCCTACGGTCCCTTTGAAGTCGACCAGATGATGCGCGGCGACATTGTGGAAATCCCGGTCAAGGAAATGATGGAGCATTGTGCTGAATTCTTCAAGGACAAGGGCATCACCGCAACAGACCTCGACCCGGACGCAAAAAAATCCCCGGCCAACCAATCCCGCACCGGTTGGGCCAAAGCCAAACCCAAAGCCAACCAGCGCCGGATTAACAAGAAAAAACGCGATCCCAATCGCCAGGAAGACGTTAAGAATAAGACCGACAAACGCTTTGGTAATGACAAGCGCACGGGTAATGACAGTCGCACTGGTCGCCCGCGCACCCCCCGCACCCCAACGGGTAAAAAATGAGAATCATCGGCGGTGCCTACCGGGGACGCAAATTAATCTCCCCGGCTAATAAAGGCATCCGGCCGACCAGCGACCGCATGCGGGAAACCATCTTCAATATCCTCAGCCATTCCGGCACCGGTCTTGAGGGCGCACGGGTCCTGGATGTTTTTGCCGGCAGCGGAGCCATGGGGCTTGAGGCCCTGTCACGCGGGGCTGCCCACGTGACCTTTTTTGACAAGGACCGCAGCTCCCTGCAACTGGTGAAAAAGAATATCGCCCTGATCGGCGCCGGCGACAAATCGAAAGTCAAGCCGGTCACGGCCCCGACCTTTCCCCGGGCCCAAGCGCCCTATGATTTTATCTTTCTCGACCCGCCCTTCGACCTGAACATCATCGGGGACTGTCTGGACAGATTATACGACAATGGCTATCTCGCTGACGACTGTATGATCGTTGCCGAATATGCCCCGGCCACCCTTGTCACCTTTCCGGATTATGTTGAGGTTATTAAAGAAAAAACCTACGGCGACGCCCGCTTCTCTTTCCTGAAGAGAATATCCTGACACATTAAATTTTCTACCTATAATAGAAAAAATTAATTTGTTAGTTGATTTAAGATTGTCTAACATTAAGTAAAACTCCATTAATATAGCAATCTATAAGGGTTAAAATTATATAACCTAACCAGAAAAACCATCATCCTGGTCTAGGACCAACTCTTAAATGAGACAACATTACAATATAAAGACATGTTTTAAATTGATAAATTATAACAATTTAATTCATGAATACAATACAACTTTCTGAAAGCCCTCTTCAAACACACCTATAAGATGAAAAAATATATTTGTTACTTCTTGATTGATAGCAAGGTCCCTTATATGATTAACACTCTTTATAGTTGTAATAAAGGGAAAGGGCGCAAAATGAATTTAAAAAAACCACTCCCAATGGCAGATACAGAACCATTTTTAACCACAGAACAATATGTTTCAGCCATTGAATATGAATATGCGGGCATGATTAATGCCCTGAACTATCTATGTCAGGAAGCCGATGCGGCGACGCTGGAATATGTCTCGCTACATTTGAATATTGCTATTGAGGAACTCAAAGAATATCACTTGCCGTCCCCTTAACGGCGGCCAAATAATTTTTCAATGTCGGATAATTTTAGCTCCACATAAGTGGGACGACCATGATTGCACTGGCCGGAATGGGGGGTCTGTTCCATTTCCCGGAGCAGGGCATTCATTTCCGTCACATTAAGCCGCCGACCGGCCCGCACGCTGCCATGGCAAGCCATAGTCGAACAGACATCTTCCAGTCGCTCTTTCAGGGAAAGGGTCTGGTCGAGTTCCATCAGTTCATCGGCCAGATCCCGGACCAGACCCTTGATGTCTGTATCGCCGAGAAGAGCCGGCACCTCACGCACTACGACCGCCCCATCGCCAAACCCTTCCAGATACAGCCCCATATCCCTCAGGTCTTCGGCCCGCTCGACCAGGCGATCCACCGCATCCTGTTCCAATTCGACCACTTCGGGGATCAGCAACACCTGGCGCGGCACATCATCAGCAAGCAACTGACCTTTCATCCGTTCATAGACCAACCGCTCATGAGCCGCATGCTGATCGACGATGATCATGCCGTCCTTGGTCTGGGAAACAATGTAGGTTTCATGAAGCTGTCCCCGGGCCGCCCCCAGCGGATAATCAATCGTGTTGCCCGCAATCTCAGCCTCCTCATCCACCCGCCCCACCGGCGGTGCAAAACCATCGGCGAGCGGGCTCAGAAGCCCCTCCACACGGTCCCGAAGGCCGCCATTATAGGCCGTCGGCGGTGTCGGGAAGCTGGTTTTCCGGCCCGAGTTCTGACCTGAATATTGGGGGCCAGAATATTGAGGAAGCGAAAATTGTGACGCAGAGGACGAAGAGGCTTCCGGCTGAAACGCCCCCAGGGCCGAACCGGCGACGGTGGTCGCGGCCCGGTGACCGGCCGCTGTCAGGGCCCGTTTTAGAGAACCGACAATCAGACCCCTGACATGGCCACTGTCTTGAAAACGCACCTCAGCCTTGGCCGGATGCACATTGACGTCGACCAGATGGGTCGGCACCTCCAGGAACAACGCCAGAACCGGATGGCGGTTACGGGCCAGAAAATCCATATAGGCCCCACGCACGGCCCCATTAAGCAGCTTGTCCTTGACCGGACGACCATTGACAAACAGGAATTGATGCTGGGCATTGCCTCGGTTATAAGTCGGCAGCCCGGCATAGCCGCTCAGCTTTATCGTGTCTCGTTCCTCGTTAATCACCAGGACATTATCGCCGAAATCGCTACCCAGAATAGCCGTCAGCCGCCGCAGCCGGACATCAAGCAACTCGCCCTGCACGGCAGAGACCCGAAAGGCCCGCCGCTCCCCGTCCAGCAGAGAAAAACCGACTTCAGGATTAGCCATGGCCAACCTCTTTATCACATCCAGGGCGGCATTGAATTCGGTCCGTTCGGCCTTCAGAAACTTCAAACGGGCGGGCGTGGCATAAAATAGGTCCCGAACCTCGACCAATGTCCCCTGACTGAGGGCGGCCGGTTGCAGGGCACTCTTCTGGCCACCATTGATCTCAACCTTCCAGGCCTCATTGCTGCCTTCAGCATGGCTGGTCATAGAAAACCGACTGACCGACGCAATCGACGGCAGGGCCTCGCCACGAAAGCCCAGGGTTTTAATGTCGGTCAGATCATCTTCCCGCAGCTTGGAAGTGGCATGGCGCTCCACGGCCAGCTCAAGCTCAGCCCCGCTCATGCCATAGCCATCATCCCGGACTGAGATCAATTCCCGTCCACCGGCAATCATTACCACCTGAATGGTATGGGCGCCGGCATCAATGGCATTTTCCACCAACTCCTTGACCGCACTTGCCGGACGCTCAATCACCTCGCCTGCGGCTATCTGGTTGATGGTATTTTCCGAAAGAAGGCGGATTTTCACGGCGGGCTCCTGAGTGACATAAATTATGCCACAAGATTACCTTATTTCCTTCACACTGTGAACATATTACCACGGTTAATATCAGGGAATGGGAGATACTATCAGAGAAGAGGGTTAGGTATGAGACTTGTTAACGGAATAATTTTTGGCAGCGGCATGGGATTGCTCACCATAGGGGCTCTGGAACTGGGAAATGACCATACAACAACCATCATTTCGATTGGCACCCTTTTGATCCTGACAGAAGCGGCACGACTTTTAGCCCGTGCCTGCCGGAAGTCATAACAGACTTAAGATAAACGGGATCAAACATCAGGCGGACTTACCCCGCCCCCGCGTGATCCCGCAAAGAAAGATAAAGAAGGTTAGCGGGCGCTCTCGCCAAACAGGGCTTTTTTCGCGATCTCTTGGGGCGTGTAAGCTCCCTTCACATCACTGTCTTCCCCTGGCGGACGCAAATGATAATCTGGCGGCACAACGAGAGGGGGATTTTTCAAAACGCTGAACTCATCCGGCCCACCCAATTTTGAACATGCTGGAAGCACGGCGACAATCGCCAGAACCATGCCTGTTAATACCAGTTTATTTTGCACTCATTTTTCCTTTATTTTGACATTCAAACAAAATCACATCTGTTCAGATGACTCTTCTTTTGACTTTGGCCCAAAGAAACTATCCCATACCAACAAGACCGCACCAACCGTTATACAACTATCTGCCACATTAAAAACTGCAAATGACCAGTTGCCCACATAAAATTGCAGGAAGTCAGCAACATAACCGAAAACAACCCGGTCATAAATATTACCCAGTGCCCCGCCAATCACCAAACCAATGGCAATGGCCAGAAGTTTAGTCTGCACAGTTCTAAGCCATATGCCAAGCCCTATTACAATCAGCGTGGTCAGGCCGACCAGAGCCCAGCGGCCAAGGTCACCATCCGCACTTAACATGCCAAAGCTGACGCCCCGATTTTCAACCCATTGTAGATTAAAAAGCGGCAAAACTTTGACCATCTGTATTTTTGGCAGTTCAAGAACATCCATGATCCACCATTTGCTGATCCGGTCGGCCACCAGAGCAACCAAAGCAATCCCGAATCCCAGATGGTAAAACTGCCTCACCATCCCCTAGCCTGCTTCCTGGACCGCATCCACACAGCGCGGGCAGATATCTTCATGCTCTGGAACACTGCCTACAGTCTCCAACACCTGCCAGCAGCGTTGACATTTCTCACCGCTGGCCAGACTGCTGACCACCGCAACACCGTCCACATCTTCGTGCCGGAAAGCGTCTTCCGGGGCCTCTGCCACCACAAGCTCTGCACCAGAGGTGATCGAGAGTTCGGCTAGATCAATACCCGCCAACGCATCGCTAAAGGACTGGTCCGCCACATAGACTTTGACCTCTCCCTGCAGGGAGGAGCCAATGCGTTTCTCACGCCGTTCAACTTCCAGAGCTCCTGTGACCACCTTACGCAGGTTCCGGACCTTTTCCCATTTAGCTGCCAGCACCTCGTCGCGCCATTCTGCCGGGATCGGGTGGAAGGTCTGCAGATGAATGCTGTCGGCCTCATCAGGGAAGCGGGACTGCCAGATTTCCTCGGAGGTGAACACCAGGATCGGAGCCATCATTTTAGTCAGCACATAGAAGATCTGATCCAGAACGGTACGGGTTGCTCGCCGCCGGATGCTGGAGACACCATCACAATAGAGACAGTCTTTGCGAATATCGAAATAGAAGGCGCTCAGGTCCACGGTGACAAAATTATACAGGGCGGTATAAATCCGGTTAAAGTTATAGTCCGCAATACCCTGCCGGTTCAGCTCATCCAGCTCAGACAGCCGGTGCAGGATCAACCGATCCAGCTCAGGCATCTCCGCCAGAGGCAGTTTTTCTTCCTCGCTGAAATCATTCAGGTTACCCAGAAGAAAGCGCATGGTGTTACGGATTTTCCGGTAGGCTTCCACCTGACCCTGAATGATATTATTTCCGATTCGGTGATCATTCATATAATCAGTCGAGGTCACCCACAGACGCAGAATATCGGCACCAAACTGGTCAACAATTTTCTGGGGCGCAATGGTGTTGCCCAGGGACTTGGACATTTTTTTGCCCTTGTCATCCAGGGTAAAACCATGAGTCAGCACATTCTTATAGGGTGCATGGCCCCGGGTGCCGCAGGATTCCAGCAGCGATGACTGGAACCAGCCCCGATGCTGATCGGTGCCTTCCAGATACAAATCCGCCGGGGCGTGAAGCTCGTCACGGGCCTCCAGGACAAAGGCATGGGTCGATCCACTGTCGAACCAGACATCCAGAATATCGCTAATCTTCTCATAGTCGTCGGCCTGATAATCCGGTCCGAGGAACGTCGCGGCCTCAGTGCTGTACCAGGCATCGGCCCCATGGGCTTCTACCGCTGTGGCGATTCGGTCATTGACCGCATCATCCCGCAGCAGGTCGCCGGTTTCCTTATGGACAAATACTGTAATCGGCACGCCCCAGGCCCGTTGACGGGACAGCAGCCAGTCTGGACGGTCAGAGACCATGGCCATCATGCGATTCTTGGCATTTTCCGGTACCCAGCGCACGGCATCGATCTCGGCAACTGCTTTTTCCCGCAGGCCGTTTTTGTCCATGGAAATAAACCACTGGGGGGTATTGCGATAAATCAACGGCGCTTTTGACCGCCAGCTATGGGGGTAGCTGTGAACAATGGTATCGCGGGCAAACAACGCCCCGACCTTTTCCAGTTCCTCACAGACATGATCGTGAACTTTATAGACATGCTCGCCGGCAAACATGGGCACAGTGTCATAATAGAGGCCCCCGTCATCGACGGTGAAGGGAACCGGCAACCCGATAGCCTTGCCCACTTCAAAGTCTTCCTGACCGTGGCTGGGCGCGATATGGACATAGCCCGTACCCGCTTCCGTGGTCACATGAAAACCTTCGATCACTGGAATATCAAATTCATAGCCGGTATCATGCCACGGATGGTGACAGATGGTCCCGGCGATGTCGGCACCCTTGAACCGGGCAAGCTCGTTAACTTCCGTAATGCCAGCCCGTTCCATGAAGGCGGTCTTCAAGACTTCACAGGTCGAAATCTTACTGCCTACAGCCACCCGGCTGCCCTCAGCAACCGCGGTTACTTCAAACACCAGATAATCCATATCCTTGCCAAAGGCGATGGCCCGGTTGCCCGGTATTGTCCAGGGGGTTGTTGTCCAGATAACAATTTTGGCATCAACCAGCTCAGCCACCGGCGACGAGACAACCGTGAAACCCACATCGATCATATGCGAGGTGTGGTCCTGATATTCGATCTCGGCCTCGGCCAGGGCGGTTTTCTCAATCACCGACCACATGATCGGTTTTGACCCGCGGTACAGGCTGCCATTCATCAGGAACTTCTGCAGTTCCCGGACAATCTGGGCTTCACTGTCAAAATTCATGGTCAGGTAGGGTTTGTCCCAATCGCCAAAAATCCCCAGGCGTTTGAATTCTTCCTTCTGGATACCCACCCATTTGGCGGCAAATTCGCGACATTGGGTGCGGAACTCAATGGGGTCCACATCGTCTTTTTTGATCTTTTTCTTCTGATATTGTTTTTCGATCATCCATTCAATGGGCAGACCATGGCAATCCCAGCCCGGCACATAGGGCGCATCCTTGCCAGACATCTGTTGCGCGCGCACAATGATATCCTTCAGGGTTTTATTCATGGCATGACCGATATGAATATTGCCGTTGGCATAGGGCGGACCATCATGGAGGATAAATTTATCCGGGTTATCGCGCCCTTTTTCACGGAGCGTCCCGTAAATATCCATTTTTTCCCATTTCGCGAGCCATTCCGGCTCCCGCTTGGGGAGGCTGCCTTTCATGGGAAAATCAGTCTTGGGCAGAAATATTGTTGATCTATAATCTTGGGTCATGGCAACTCAGTTTCTAAAGCTCACAGAAAAATGATACTTTGTAGCAACTACAGGCCTATATTGTCGAGTGTTTTATGCCTAAAGATGGTCTTCCAGGGTAGGAGCCGGGATATAGGTCTGTTGATTAACCGGATCGGCCAGAATTTTCTTAGCGGTCAGGCAGTCTTTCTCTATCTGTTGCTTCAGGGCATCCAGTCCATCGAACTTCTGTTCTTCGCGGATATAGTCAACAAATTCCACCTTTATCGGCAGCTCATATATATCATGATCAAAATCAAAAATATGCGCCTCCAGAACCAGATCATTTTTGTTAAAGGTTGGCCTCTTCCCCACATTGGCCACCCCGTCCCACGTACCCTTTGCAGGCCCTGATGCGATCATCACCCGCACAGCATAAACACCGGTACGTGGTTTGATATATCCCTCCATTGACAGATTGGCGGTCGGGAAATTTATGGTTCTGCCCCGCTTGTCTCCGTGCAGCACATGACCTTCCACATGCCACCAATGGCCAAGCCGCTCCGCACAGCGCCGGACATCGCCGGTCCGCAGGGTATCTCGTATATTGGTCGAGGAATAGATATGATCGCCCTCCATGATCTTTTCCACAATGGTGACCCCGAACTGTTCCATATGCCCCATCTGCTGCAAAACCTGGGCACTGCCGCCGCGCCCGGCCCCGAAACGATAGTCATAGCCGGCAAACACATGCAGAACTCCAAGGTTCTCCAGCAAAATACCCGCCACAAAATCCTGGGCAGTCCGGTGCGACAGTTTTTTATCAAAAGGCAGGACAAACAGGGTATCCACCCCGAAATTTTCCAGCAAATGAGTCTTAGTCCGAAATGAAGTCAGCCGGAAGTCATCCTGGCCCGGGTTAAAATAACTCCGCGGGTGAGGTTCCAGAACCATAACGGACAGACTGACCTTCATGTCACGAGCCAGTTTACCGGCCCGCCCGATCACCGTCTGATGGCCTTTATGAAAACCGTCAAAATTCCCCAGCACAATGACACTCCCTTTAACGTCATCGGGAAGATCTTCATAATGCCTGTATATTTTCATCTTATCTTTTCACTCTTAAGGGAGCCCTGAGAGCAACCTTTGAAATCAATCTCAAAATTAATTCTGGCCCCTGGGAACCATCAACTGAGCTTCCCCAGTCAGGACAACTGTATCCCCAACCTTGCATTCACATGAAAGCGTAACACGCTTTCTTCTTTCATTCAGTTCTGTGATGATTACTGTTGTTTCAACAGTATCCTCAATCTTTACCGGCGCCTTGAATTTCAGGCTTTGGGACAGATAGATGCTGCCAGGTCCGGGAAAATTTGTGCCAAATATTGCTGAGATATACCCCGCTGATATCATGCCATGGGCAATCCGTTCGCCAAAAATAGAGTCTTTGGCATAAGCCTCATCCAAATGTATAGGATTGACATCCCCCGTCACTTCGGAAAATTTTACAATATCCGCGTCACTGACCACATTGATCGTGGTAAAGGATTGTCCTACCTTGAGGTCCTCCAAGCAGGCTTCTTTAACATCCGACATATAGTACCCTTCATACTTATTTTAGGAGCTGTATATTATTTGCCTAATACTCTTGAGAAAATAAAGCAAATAAAAAAAATGTATAGTTACTTTCGTATTAACCTTTTTTTTAAAGGATTACGTTAATTTGTATTTATCACAGGTACAGAGTGAAAAAATCACTTTGTCCAGACCAATGTTATTAATTTAAGTAAGCAGGAAAATTATGGCCGTAGATAAAGCAATGTCCATCCTTATCGTAGACGATTACAAAACGATGTTAAGGATTATTCGCAATCTTTTAAAGCAATTGGGGTTCAACAATGTTGACGAAGCCAGCGATGGGGCAGAAGCCCTGAACAAGCTACGATCCAAAAGCTATAACTTGATCATTTCAGACTGGAACATGGAGCCCATGACCGGTTACGAATTGCTTAAAGAAGTCCGTGCTGATGATATTCTCAAGAAAACACCTTTCATTATGGTTACCGCAGAATCAAAAACGGACAACGTGATCGCCGCCAAAAAAGCTGGTGTGAACAACTATATTGTAAAACCCTTCAATGCCGCAACGCTAAAACAAAAACTGTCCAGCGTTCTTGGTGAATTCTAATGGCGGGGGGTCTTTTACCAGAACATATCGGCCCTTTGGTTGACAGGCTTCGTGCCGGTGACCATCAGGCCGTATCCCTGCCCGATGTAGCGGCCCTGACCGAAGTATTGATGCGGTCGCTTGAAAGCTACTTCAAGTCCATTGATCTGACCATTTATCAGGAATGTCAGTCCTTGGCGGATTACATTGATGATGCCCGCGTTGAAATATCATCCCTGTCACCGGAAAAAACTGATTCTTCAGGTATCCCCCGTGCGGGTTTGGAACTGGAAGCCATCGTTCAACAAACGGAAAGCGCCACTAATACCATTATGGAATCTGCCGAGCAGATTATGGATGCCGACCCAAGCGACGCCGAAGCCTATACCACCACCGTCAATGACGCGGTCATGCAAATATTTGAGGCCTGTTCCTTTCAGGACATAACCGGTCAACGAATCAGCAAGGTGGTCAGCACTCTGCAACATGTTGAAGAACGTGTCGCCAAACTGGTTAATATTCTTGGTGTTATGGATGGCGATCAAACCGAGGCAAAACCAGAAGAAGAAGTGGACGAAGACAAAGCACTTCTTAATGGGCCTGCTTTGGAAGGCGAGGGCATTGATCAGGCAGAAATTGATAAGCTTCTTAATGGAGAATTTGACACTAACGACAATATGGATAGTGATAGCCTGGCTAATATCCAATTTGATCAGGTTAATGATGAACCAGTTGCCCCAACACCCTCTATAACTGAAGATGTGGCGGAACCTGCTGCGAAAAAATCAACGGATGCCAGTCCTGATGACATTGACTTTATGTTCGCCAGCTCTTCAGACGATTCTGAGACAGAGCCTGAAGTCATAGCACAAGAAACTCCAGAGGAGGTCATCGCGGAACCCGAGATGACGGAAGTAACTTCAGAGGTGGTTGCAGAGGCGTCAGAAGATGTGGAACCGGAAGCTGAAGTTGAACCAGAACCAAATCTGATTGAACAGGCAAAGCAGAGAAAAGCCCAGGCCCAGGCCGATAAAAAAGCTCAGGCCAGACCCCCTAAACCTGTGGAGTATGAGCAGGACGCAAAAGCCGGACTGGAGCCCAAAGTCTCTGAAAATACAACACAGTCAGACATTGATGCCTTATTCTCCTAGAATCCTGACCGGGGTGGGTTCCTTGAAACCCCGCCCCATCATATTCAAACCATATAAAGCCGCCTGCGTTTATTTCAGCCTTTAATTTATCAAAACCAAGGGCTCCAGGCGGCTTTAATAATTCTTCAAACGCCGGGCCAAATCAGAGGTCCAATCTGGTATCACTGCTCAACCGGGGCTCGCCAAACAAATACCCCTGACCGTAATCCATCCCAAAATCAAGTATTTCCACGATGGTTTCGTCGCTCTCAATTTTTTCAACAATCAGGTCAAGATCATAGCGGCTGAAAGCTTCTTTCAAATCATCTGGGTGGATATCTGATTCCTGATCAAGAATAAATTTTGACCCTACCTTGGCATATCTGAAATAACGCGAGGAAAGGTCAGCAAGGTCCATATTGAGATCAATGATATGATCCATGGAAAAACGAAAACCCCGCCGCCCCAGCGTGGCCAGGCTCCGCCCAACCATTGGTGACTGACGCATGACGTCTTTCTGTGAGAACTCAAAAACCAACCTGTCCGACAACTCCTGATTTTCCATCATAAAGTCAATAAACTGGGGAAAGAATTCTTTATCATTCATAGAAACTGATGAAATATTACAGAAGAACCTCAAGTCCGGGCGCCGGGGACCCAATCGGCGAATAACCTGAATACAGCGAAACAGCAGCAGGTTATCCAACGTACCTACCAAGCCGCTATCCTCCGCCAATTTCAAATATTGTGACGGGAAAATCACATGGTCTTCTTCGTCCCGGACGCGGCTATAGCATTCATAATGAATAATACGCCGCGAGGGCAAAGCTACAATAGGCTGGAGGTACAGGTCAACCCTGTTCCCTTCCAGTGCGTGATGCATGATATTCAGCACCTCGCCATCACTGCGGTCTTTCTGTTTGAGGTTTTGTTCGCGTCTCTCGCTTTCAGATATATCGTCCACCCCGATAGCCCCCGCTAAACTCATCCGTTGTTCCAACGACTTGCCGGACTTATCAATCACCTGTCCAAGCAGGGTTTGCAAAACATGCATCTCCGAGATAATTTCTGCATTCTTCCGATTATCATCCGTGTATATTTTTTCCCGAAGTTCCTCTAATTCTGCCTTGCTTTCTTCCAGCTTGTTCATACTGACCTGATAATCCTGATGCAGGGACAACAGGCGATTGACGGTATCCTCCTTGCCAAATTTCCAGATATACATAGTATGAATTTGCAGCCCTATCAGGAAGATAGCCCCACTGGAAACAAGGGCCATGGTATCATTAAACCCCTCAAATATACTGGGAAGAAGGACAAACGCGGCCAACGCCGCTATCAGGGCATAGGTCGCCGTAATCAATATATGTGCAAGTAATGTCATAACCTGTCCCGATTTTCTCAATACGAAATTTCCAGAATGACCTTCCAGAATATTCCCACCCTCTCACAGAATGAGCTACGATAGAATAGTATAAAAAAACACACAAGTCCTCTAGATAAATATGCCATAAAAAAAAGCAGGCCGAAAAGTCATCGACCTGCTTTAATTATAATATTTCAGATATCTAGTACCGTGAAGCCTTATCCAAGAAATTCCTTAATCTGCTTAAGGCGTTTCTGTTCCCTAGACAGATAGGATATCCACTTACGAGCCTGTTTACGGCTTCGCTTGTCTTTAGTGGCCAGTTCAAATGACTTCCGGGCTTTATCAAGCTGCCCCATATTGAAGTAGCACATACCCTGATATACAGCGACAGAATCTTTACGCTTCAAACCGCCTTTTTTCAGAGCCAGACCCAGATATTTTGCCGCATTCTTATAATCATCAAGCTGCATATATACCTGACCAAGCTTTTTATAGGCCTCACCATCTTCAGCCAGTTCCGCAGCCGTCCGAAGCGGCTCAAGAGACTGCCTCATATCCTGAGCATTAATCCGGGCCTGAGCAAGATGTTCATAGTTTTTCTTGTTCTTTTCAATGAGGCCGGATTTTATGCCCTTATCCAGGACAACAGAGGCCCAGTAAGGGGCTTCATGATACATATAAAGCTGTGACATATTGACAAGTTCACTGCCTTTTGCCAGGAAACCCTGACGGTAGGAAGTTTCGTATGTAGCCAGTTGTTTTTTCTCAAGAAAAACCCTGGATTTTTCTGATTTAGCATCAGAAGCCATTTCGCCATACATACCAGCAAGCTGTAACCAATATTCCTTTTTAGGCCATTTTTTGACCAGAAGTTCCAGAATATCAATGACTTTCTGGTTTTCCTTCATCTCAAAATGCATAACCCGAAGCAGAAGATACCAGTTCTCCTTAGGCTGCTTATCGGCAGCTTTGTACAGATCAATGGCTTGCCGAATATAAGGAATAGCCTTGTTGAACTCAACTGCCGCCTTCGCTTCAGAAATACCGTCCACAGAACCCAGGGAGTAATAAGCTTGTCCCAGAAGCACCAAAGGCTGAGCCGTTGGTGAGGGTTGATACTCAAGCCAGCGTATCATCATCCGGATAGAATTCTTATAATCCTCCTTAATGAAGTAAAGCTGAGCCATGGTATAAACCGTCGTGTCTTCCATGGCAGCAGGAAGGTTTTCCTGCCGCAGCACATTTTCATAGGCTCTTAAAGAATCGGTATAGTTTTCTTGGCTATAGAACAGGAAACCCCGGAAGTTGAAATATTGGGCTCTTTCATAGCTGTTAAGCTTTTCAAGTTTTCTCCCAAGGCCATCTTCCAGGACCTGAAATGCGCAGACATAGTCATTGAGGTCAGCACATTCCTGGGCCTTGCCAAGAACTTTATATACCTTTTCCTTCAGAGCCGGAGTCCTGCGGGTTTTGCGATCTTCAAATTTCCGCTTGTCCTTAGCGGTCGCGGCGGCAAAAGCCTGGTCTGAGAARCCGGTCAWYSCCGGTRYCAGAGAWGMCACYGCCATRACCCCACAAAGGGTTGTGGCMGAWACGAGGGTCTTCGCAAKTTTAGTAATSWTARTCATACGTTTCTCCTCTAKTYGTCTKCCATTTCGAAAGTGATTTTATGYAATACACCAGCCACATCAATCGGCTCGCCATCAACCACTTTTGGYTTGTATTTAAATTTCCCMGCMGCTTTKACCGCTGCCCGGTTAAATACAGAGTTCGTGGTYTCRACGACYTTGACATCAAYWACTGTTCCCAGCCTYGTCACCGTAAATTCCACRATCACATAGCCTGAGAGACCACGTTCCTGTGCACGGCGMGGATAGATRGGAGCCACYTTCACRATGGGCARRTAATCCCCATCACTGGCGGCAAATCCACCTGYYCCRCCGACGCTGACGTCCGCCGYAACKGGWGCCATRCCAATTTCRATACCTGTRTTRACACTGTCAACGTTGGYATCCATTTCCATRTCGGGTGTATCCGGGGGCGTWTCAGCGTCCTCGGGCTTGTCKGGTTTACGGATCGTYTGCTCAGTTTCCTGAGCCTGCCGTACTTCGCCGATCTCAACCTTACGACCTTCAATTTTGCCMTCGAGAGGGTTGTTACCGGTTGCAATAAGATATTGCATCCCCCAGAACAAAGTGAAGGTGATCAGGATCGCGAATATTGATGAAAGTGTATARCGTACAATCATTTTTCTTTGGTCGCCACTATGTAGTCASTAACATTTGCCTTGCGAACCGCATCGACAACTTCCATGACAACACCGGTTTTAGAGTCGAYATCGGCCTGGATAACAACAGAACCTTCGGGATTTTCAGCCCGCAGACGTTCGACRTTGGCCCGGACAGCACGGATATCAACCCGACGCTTTTCCATCCAAACTTCGTTTTTCTCGGTTACGGCAATCATGATATTCGCCTTATCSGCTTTCACAGCTGTGGAAGCATCCGGGCGGTTAATTTCGATACCGGCTTCCTTGAGGAAGGAAGAGGTAACGATGAAGAAGATGAGCATGATAAACACGATGTCAAGCATCGGTGTCATATCAATTTCAGCATCATCATTTTCTCTTGAAGCGTGTTTACGCATAWTTAATCTCTCAATGATCTTTWGTTAAGTGGTCTTCAAGYAATTCAGCTTCCTTGTTCATCCGACTTTCAAGRTAGGAAGCGGCGAAMACACCCGAAAGTGCCCCCACCATTCCYGCCATAGTCGGAATTGTGGCCCTAGAAACGCCAGCCGCCATGGCTTTAACGTTACTACTGCCCAGGATTGCCATTACATCRAAAACCTCAATCATACCCCATACGGTTCCAAGAAGACCCATCAGTGGACAAATTGCCACCAATGTTCTTATCAAAGATAAGTTGCTTCTYAAATCCATRGTGACYTGACTGATCATRGCTCYGCGAATTTGGTGGGCRTACCAGGAGGTCCGCTCRGKGCGRGCCTCCCARGTAGCCATAACTTCATTCACTTGTTTACGGTGACCAGTACGGAAATACATCATCCGTTCGAACACCAAAGCCCAGAGCACAAAGATAGTGATGAAAATCGCGTTCAGGACAGGTCCCCCTTTTTCCATGAAATCACGAACATTTTCCAGCAAACCTATTAGCTCATACATGATCAGGCTCCTTTTTGACCCTGTTCAGCATGGACGGCAATGATACCGGCACTCTGCTCTTCAAGAGTATGAATGATCCCTTTACTGAAYCCYGCAACAATGGAGTGCAGGAACAGAGTAGGCAGGGCCACAACAATACCCAGAACAGTCGTCACMAGYGCYTGGGAAATACCACCAGCCATCAGYTTCGGATCACCGGTACCAAACAATGTCATTGCCTGGAAGGTATTGATCATACCTGTAACCGTACCMARRAGACCCATCAGCGGAGAAATMGCTGCGATCACTTTGATCATGGTCAGGAAGCGTTCWAGGGCWGGRATTTCTTTCAGAATTGCTTCRTCAAGTTTCAGCTCAAGAGTTTCAACATCAACAGAYTTGTTGYTGYCATAGACGCTCAGAACACGACCCARWGGGTTGTYTWCATTCACTTCATCGSTACGGATCTGYGCTTTAACTTTACYGCGGGTAAYSACAAGTGCCAVRCCRGAAACRATGATCAACAGYAGGCTGAGAGGACCCAGRCCATAGATGATGATGTANCCAATRAGACCACCTTGATCGATACGTTCTAAGAGGCCKGGATCCTGAATCAACAGGCTCAGGATWGCGCCACGGGATACGTCAAGGGCGAAAGCTGTATAGCCAGWWTCAACATTCTGAAKGCCGGYAGCTGTTTCAAGGAAMCGMTCTTKAGGCTGACGGGGYARTTCAGCAATATTCTGGTATTTTGTACGCCATTCCAGATATTTRCCATCAGAAACCARRTTGAAGGTACCVAYACGGAYAACTTCTCTCTGAGYGATTTCACCGTTAGGATACTGAACATCAACATTGAATTTAACAATCTTGCCKGATTCAGTCATTTCCCGTTGAACTTCATACCACAGACGGGAAATTTCGTCGATGGTYGGCAGTTCRGAACTGGAGGCTTTTGCAATCAGCTCGTTCAGGTAAACTTCACGACCAGGGAACTGGGCGGAAATGATYGAGTCATGGAACACAGCCTTGGTATCAGCWGACACCARCTGAAGAACACCGAAGAGTTCTTTCAGAGCACCAAGCTCATGGGAGAGTTCATCTTCCAGACGAGCAATTGTTTCATCATTGRCTTTAAATTCCGCTTCCAGACGATCAGAGCGACGYTCTTCTTTTTTCTGGGTGTTGCGGGCRSYGGCCAACAAAGMYTTCTGYTKRGATTTCTKYTGAACAAACTCCYKCTCGCGGCGTTTGTTTTCCTGRYTTTCCCGATAGGCACCWTTTTTMACAAGCTCRAGGAGCTCATCAAGATTCTTGGCCTTGGKCGCAGATTGGGCAAAAGTCAYCCCAGAYCCAAAACCCATCACGGCAACAGCAATAATAACACTAATTAATTTTCTCATTKTGCTGTCTCCAWWTTACCAGCAATTGGCGCRGTAAGCGGCAATCTCAGAAGAGTATCTGCAGCGGCTTTTTTCTGGGCAACTGCTAAAGCCTTTTTGATRGGCTTGCGATAAGATTCATCAAGAGCAACCCACTGYTGASCCGCATGATCCCACATGCCGGACTCAACGCCATCACGGGTTTGATAAACCAGCGCAATACGACCGATGTGAAGCATATCAACTTCCAGYTCGTTGCCACCGACKATTACTTTATCAGTATAAGCCTGAACCGCACGACCATATTGACTTTCGATCTGATACAGTTCAAATACGCTACGGAATTTCTCAGAAGCGTCAACATTCGGGTTATCCATCAATTCTTTCAGACGAGTAATCCCGGCGATACGCTCTTCCCGTTTGATGGGAAGATCATTCTCAATAAACTCTTCCAGAGCCTGAACCATGTTCATCATCAACGGSGTAATCTGACGCTTAACGTAAGTCACACCYTTAATGGATTTGGTCAGCTTGCCCATTTCAACYACTTGAAGGTCAATTTGACGTTGAAGTTGCGCATTATAGACACGCAGCCCTTCAAYAGTTCTMARAACAGMYTTGTAATYACCAATAATCTTATCGGTCTGRTCAACAGTCTTGTTGATTKKTTCTTGCGATTGTTGGGCAACTTTATTTGCKTTGGTTCCGACTTCCAGAACCTGYTTCAAATCAGTTGCACCTGCACTGCCCGCACCCCATATGAGGGAGGTGGCAGCAACGGCGGAAAGAACCACAGTTCTAACTCGATGCTTAATCATTMTTCTTCCTACAGCTTTTATTGAGTTGTTAAAGTTAATACCATTTGACATGGCGAATAATGGACGGGGGAACATTGTTGAAATAGTACGRCAAACATAGTTTTTAGATATAAGGATAAAATCCTTTATATTTAAAACAATATTCACCATCAAGCCTTTTCCCTTGCCGTACATTTGTACTTTAAATTTGTCGTCCGCTAAATGCATTCTCTGCTACCAGAGTTATTTTCTTTACATTTAACCATACGAACTCCCTATCCGTCCCAATCCTACATCCAAAAATAGAATCCGGATAATTGGATTGAGTGCACACTATCCTAATTTCTGTGTGCTTTACAAGACCCTCTTAAGGCCAAATTAAAAAAAACTTATACTTGACAATAGTTTTACGCATACCAATGTAATAGAATAACATTATGCTTCACTAAAAAACAACGCAAAAACAACATGTTAATTATTCTTTATTTCCAATAAGCTACAAAAGTCGGGGGTTTTTCTTCACAAATTTTTTATGTAAATTTATTTATTCACTTAAAAAGAAAATAACATTTACCGCTGATTTATGAAATATTGTTGGATTTTTGGCATTATTCTTAAAATTATTGAACTGCTTAGATCAAAATAAGGTTGAGTCGAACATCCCGCAAAGCTAAATGAAAACCATAGCCTCATCCCCTGTTATTAGGGCCAATGCCAGCAATAACGCCTAAAAACTACTCGTGCCAACGAATGCCAACAAAGCAGGCATCCGTTGATCTTAAAGTATTTTCACCCTTATTAAGGTGATCACTGATAGTCTTATGTATTATGGCTTAATGTATTCTAACGGAATCCACTGCCTTCAGGACTTCATCCCATTTATTCTGAATACAAGTCTGTCGAGCTGCGGTCATCCCGAATCGTTTCACCAACTGAAAAGCCAGTTCCTTCTTATATTCAAAATTATTGGACAAACGTGAATTTGGGGTCGACTTATGTGAGTGTGCCATTTTTTTCTCCTTACGGTAACCCTGCTATCCCTAACGGCATACAATGAAGGACCAGCGGCTTTGCGTCCCACCGTTACCGGCGGTTTGCTTTTGTCACAGAATAATCATACCTATAATTACTCCACTATCGGCCAATATATACTTAAGGTGTAAAAGGCCCGTAAAGATTTGCATAAAAATTTACTTATATCCACACTAGGCTGAAAATATAGAAAAATTCAGGCCAAGGCTCACTCTTTAGAAGCCGCCTGCAGCTGGGCTGCAACCTGATCCACTTCGGCCCAAACCCGCAGTAGATTACCGCCCCAGACCTTGGCAATATCTTCTTCCGAATACCCCCGCTTCAGAAGCTCCTGGGTAATATTCAAAGTTTCAGAGGCATCATACCATCCGGTAATTTCCCCGCCGCCATCAAAATCAGAACTGATCCCCACATGGTCAATCCCAATGAGCTTTACCGCATAGTCAAGATGATCGATGAAGTCACTGACTGTAGCGATGGGAAATTGCTTGTTAAGAACATCCATTCCCTGCGCCCATTCCTCTGTCCTCTCAATATTCTCATAATCATCATCCGACAACCCGTGAAGTCCCGCAACCTCAACCAAAAGGGTATCAACAGCATCACTGCGCCCTGGGTCAGCCTTAACAAACCCCGTATAAGCCACCAGCTGCATGACCCCACCCTTAGCCGCCAGCGCTGTCATCTGCTCATCGGTCAGATTACGCGGATGATCCACAAGGGCACGGACGCTGGAATGGGACGCAATCGGGGGGGCCTTGGACATCTCCACAGCCTGCATCATGCAGGCCACAGAGACATGTGAAATATCGACCATCATGCCAACCCGGTTCATCTCGCCGATGACTTGCCGGCCAAATTCACTGACCCCACCATGCTCAACCGGATCATCGCCCAGCTTTTCCTTATGCTGGGCACTGTCACATATGTCATTATGACCATTATGAGCCAACGTCATATATCGGGCACCCCGGTTATAATAATCTTCCACCAGGGTTATATCCTTGCCAATGACATAACCGTTCTCAATGGCGATGATCGCCACTTTCCTGCCGTCTTTATATATACGCCTCACATCGTCGGGACTATAGGCAAGGCCGATCCGGTCTGGATACAGCTCATCCGTCATTCGGTGAATGGCATCAAATTTTCGCTCAGCCAATTTCTTGGCGGCAGCGTAATTTTCTTCAGTCCGTTCTGTCTGCCCCACATAAACCACAAAAAACGCAGAATCCAGTCCGCCCTCCTCCATTTTGGGCAAATCAACTTTCATCTCTGTCATCTGGCCAGGGTCGTAAGCTGGCAGAAAAGTATAATCGGAAGAAATATCCACATGACTGTCGATGGTCAGAATACGCTCATGAAGAGCATCAGACAATTCAATGTCACTAAGATTATTTTGGCCTTGGTTTTCGCCACAACTGGTAAGGACAAGAGCCCCCGCAGTTAAAATAGTTAACCTGAAAATATTATTTAAAGTTGAACAAGCCACTTTAGGTCCCTCCCTCACACAAAAAGAATTGGTTCAATGTGACTATAGTCTGTGCAGGAATTTTTACACTTTAATTCTTTAAACGCATGGCAGCTTTGTAAAATTCACATAGCTCAACTGTGGATTTTTGTTGACCTGAATCAATGTTTCTAGGATAAGAATAGCCTAGTACGGATACTTAATATATCAAATATTATGTCCAGTAATATTATGTGTTTGCTAAATAAAATGTTTAACATTTAAATTCAGGTTATAAAAATGACAAACCTCAGTTCCCCTCCAACCGTCAGCGGCCTGGCCAAAGGGTTAACGGCCCTGTGCCTGGGCATAGGTATTCTGCTCGCCCTAATCGTCGTCGCCAAAACAACCTCCTCTGGGATGGCTTTTCACGGATATTTGGTAATGTTTGCCTTCACTGCGGGCATTATTGCGGTCTTGAAAATGGGCTTCGGCACAGATGGAAAACTCCAAGCAGAAGTCTCCCCCGCCGGGGTTTTTTACAATGACGGTGTTGTTAAGGCTGGTGTTATTGCGGCCTGTTTCTGGGGGATCACGGGCTTTCTGGCCGGGGATATTATCGCCTGGCAACTGGCTTTCCCAGTCCTGAACCTTGACCTGCCCTGGACCAATTTCGGACGTCTGAGACCCCTGCACACCTCTGCGGTGATCTTTGCCTTTGGCGGCAATGTTCTGATTGCCACCTCATTTTATGTGGTACAGCGGACGGGCCGGACCCGTCTGGCTGGGGAAATTGCCCCGTGGTTTGTTTTCTGGGGCTATCAGTTGTTTATCGTGCTGGCGGCCACCGGCTACCTTTTGGGCATCACCCAGAGTAAAGAATATGCTGAACCTGAATGGTATGTTGATATCTGGTTGACCATTGTCTGGGTAACTTACCTTCTGGTGTTCCTCGGTAGCCTCTGGAAACGGAGAGAAACTCATATCTATGTGGCCAACTGGTTCTATCTGGCTTTCATTGCCACCGTTGCCATGCTGCATCTGGTTAACAATATGGCCATGCCGGTTTCTTTTGTTGAACCCAAAAGTTACTCCCTGTTTTCTGGAGTTCAGGATGCCCTGACCCAATGGTGGTACGGCCATAATGCCGTTGGCTTCTTCCTGACCGCTGGTTTCCTCGGCATCATGTATTACTTCGTGCCCAAGCGGGCCCAACGGCCGGTATATTCCTATCGTCTGTCGATCGTCCATTTCTGGTCCCTGATCTTCCTGTACATCTGGGCCGGGCCTCATCATCTTCATTATACCGCCCTTCCCGACTGGACACAGACTTTGGGCATGACCTTCTCCATCATCCTGTGGATGCCATCATGGGGCGGCATGATCAACGGCCTGATGACCCTTAGCGGAGCATGGGACAAGCTGCGGACCGATCCGGTTCTGAAAATGCTGGTCGTCTCCCTGGCTTTCTATGGCATGAGTACCTTCGAAGGACCGCTGATGGCGATTAAAGCTGTCAATGGCCTGAGCCATTATACAGACTGGACCATTGGTCATGTGCATTCCGGTGCCCTGGGCTGGGTGGCTTATGTAAGCTTTGGTGCTCTTTACTGCATGTTCCCCTGGTTGTGGAAACGCAAGGACCTCTATTCCCTGAAACTGGTGAATATGCACTTCTGGATCTCGACTATTGGCATCCTGCTTTATATCTGTGCCATGTGGGTATCTGGTATTATGCAGGGCCTGATGTGGCGGGCATATGATGATCTTGGGTTCCTGGAATATTCCTTTGTGGAAACTGTGGAAGCCATGCACCCCTATTACATCATTCGGGCCACCGGAGGATTACTGTTCCTCATCGGTGCCTTGATCATGGTCTATAATCTGGTGAGAACAGCCCGCGGCGAAGGGAATGCGGTTCCCGAAGACCAGCCCGGAACCCAGGGCATTCCCGATGGCCAGGTTGCTCCCGCAACCCAGGCTGCACCTGCAGAATAAACCAGAAGAATAAGAAAGAGCTCAAGAAAATGTCATTCAAGCATGAAATCTTTGAAAAGAAACCCCTCATTCTTCTCCTTGGAATCCTGATTACGGTTTCCATTGGCGGACTGGTGGAAATTGCCCCGTTATTCTATCTGGAAAACACTATTGAAAAGGTAAAGGGCATGCGGCCCTATACCCCACTGGAACTGGCGGGACGGGACATCTATATCCGGGAAGGCTGCTACAATTGCCATTCCCAGATGATCCGCTCCACCCGGGACGAAGTGGAACGTTACGGTCATTATTCTCTGGCAGCGGAAAGCATGTATGACCATCCCTTCCAGTGGGGGTCAAAACGGACCGGTCCCGACCTTGCCCGTGTCGGCAATAAATATTCCGACGAATGGCACCGGGAACATATGGCGGCACCGCGCGCAATTGTGCCGGAATCCGTCATGCCCGGCTATCCCTTCCTGGCAGAAAATGATCTGAAAACCAACCTGATTTCGGCCAGCCTTAGAGCCAACAAAATGGTTGGGGTTCCCTACACTGAAGATCAGATCACCTATGCCGAAGCCGACCTGAAAGCTCAGCTTGATGAAGATAGCGATGACTTTGACGCCTTCGAAGAACGCTATCCAACCGCCCAGGTCCGTGACTTTGACGGCAACCCGAAAAAGGTTAGCGAACTGGACGCCCTGATTGCTTATTTGCAGATGCTCGGCACGCTGGTTGATTTTTCCCTTTATAACGAAAAAGAAAACAACAGGTAGGAACCCGACAATGACCCATCAGGAAGTCGCTAATTTCTCCGAAAGCTGGGGCCTGCTCATGCTCTTCAGCATGTTCGTCATCGCCATGGTTTATGCTTTTTGGCCCACCAACAAAACTAAATTCACCAAGGCGGCGAACCGCCCTCTTGAGGAGGAATAAGATTATGTCATCAGAACCCGAATATGATGAAGTCACCAAAACCTATACCACCGGTCATGAGTGGGACGGCATTAAAGAACTGAACACGCCCCTGCCGCGCTGGTGGTTGTGGATCATCTACGCCTCCATCATCTGGTCAATCGGCTATTGGATCCTGATGCCCGCCTGGCCCCTGGTCAACGGACATACCAAAGGAATGCTCGGATACTCCCAGCGTGACACGGTCAATGCAGAGCTCCAGGCCGCCAAGGATTCCCGGAAAGTATTCTCCGAAAAACTCCTGGATGCAGACCTTGCAACCATCAAAAATACACCAGACCTTATGGAGTTTGCCATGGCTGGGGGCAAGGCCGCTTTCGGGGACAATTGTTCCGGCTGCCATGGGTCCGGCGCCTCAGGTTCCAAAGGTTATCCCAACCTTAATGACGATGACTGGTTGTGGGGCGGAACCTTGAATGAAATCCACGAAACAATCAGTGTTGGTATACGCGGCGTCCATGAAGACACCCGGATCAGCGACATGCCAGCCTTCCTGAACGATGAAATCCTTAACAAAGGCCAGATCAAAGACATGGCTGCCTATGTGGTGTCCCTGTCGGACACAACCATTGCCCCCCCTGCCGGGACACATGAGATGTTTCAGGAAAACTGTGCCATTTGTCATGGTGAGAATGCTAAAGGCAATAAAGAGTTCGGCGCACCGAACCTGACCGATGGCATTTCCCTGTATGGCGCAGACCAGGAAACGCTGAGAGCAACGATTTCCTTCAGCCGCAAGGGCGTCATGCCCACCTGGTCTGGACGTCTTGATCC
Source organism: Alphaproteobacteria bacterium (assembly GCA_002401455.1). GTDB lineage: Bacteria > Pseudomonadota > Alphaproteobacteria > Sphingomonadales > Emcibacteraceae > Paremcibacter. The sequence continues at coordinate 59,165 of NVTE01000003.1, read as the reverse complement.
GGCAACCATCAAAAGCCTGGCGGTTTATATTCACTCCTTGGGTGGGGGTGTTTAGACCTATAATTTAAGTCTGTTCCAGTTTTGCCTCTGCGGGGAGGAGAGACAGCATTGGAACAGCTCTCATAATTTAACAGAGTATTTTTATCATGGCATATGAGCCGCAGAATTCTGACACTCCCCCCAAGAAGTCACCTGAAATCATTCCCCACGCTAATGTGGCACGGGCCAAGGTTGAGGCCGTCAATAAGGCGGAAAATCGCGCCCTTTACGCGGCCCAGAAAAAAATTCACCCCAAGCGGGCCAAAGGCACTTTCCGGACCATCAAATGGTGGGTGATGGTCGTCACCCTGGGCATTTATTATTTTTCACCCTGGATTCGCTGGGACCGGGGACCGGGCATTCCGGATCAGGCGATCCTGATGGATATCACCAACAGCCGTTTCTATTTCTTCTTCATTGAGATCTGGCCCCAGGAGGTCTATTATATCACCGGCCTGATGGTCCTGTCAGGGATTGCCCTGTTCCTGGTGACCAGCACCGCAGGGCGTATATGGTGTGGCTATACCTGTCCGCAGACGGTCTGGGTTGACTTGTTTCTGGTGGTCGAGCGCTTCTTTGAGGGTGACCGCAACGCCCGCCTCAAGCTCGACAAAGCCAAATGGACCGCCGACAAATTTGCTAAAAGAACCGCCAAACATATAAGCTGGCTGATCATTTCCGTGCTTACCGGCGGGGCCTGGGTCTTCTATTTTAATGATGCCCCCCTCTTGGTCCATCAGCTGATTGCTTTTGATGCGCCGCTGACCACATATTTCTGGATCATGATCCTGACCTCAACCACCTATCTTCTGGGTGGATTTTCCCGGGAACAGGTCTGCACCTATATGTGCCCCTGGCCGCGTATTCAGGGGGTGATGATGGATGAGGATACCCTGTCTGTCATGTACCGCCACGACCGGGGCGAGCCCCGCGCCCCCCACAAAAAGGGTGAAACCTGGGACGGGCGTGGCGATTGCATTCAGTGCCGACAATGTGTTGTCGTCTGCCCCGTGGGGATTGATATTCGCGATGGTATGCAGCTGGAATGCATCCAATGCTCCCTGTGTATTGATGCCTGTGACAGTGTCATGGAGCAGATCGGCCGTCCCAAGGGCCTGATCGCCTATGACAGCCTGGCCAACTTTGACCGCCGGGCAAAAGGTGAGCCGGAAAAGATCCAGATCGTCCGTCCGCGGACCCTGCTTTATACCATCTTCATGATCGTCGTCACCGGCAGTATCATCTGGGGCCTGACCCATCGGGCCAACCTGGAAGTCAATGTCCTGCGGGACAGAAATCCCTTGTTTGTGGAGCTATCCTCCGGGGATATTCGCAATGGCTATACGGTTAAGATCCTCAATAAAACCCATGACATCCGCAAATTTTCGCTGGCGGTCAGCGGCCTGGACGGCTATGACATCCGGGTTGAGGGCGTTCTGGACAGAACCCCGGAAGGCCTGCCTGTCATCGAGGTGAACCGGGATCGGGTACGGTCTGTCAAAGTCTATCTGTCCGTGCCCAGAGCGCAGCTGTCTGCGGACAGCAAGGCCATTTCCATCACCGCCAGAGACCTGGACGGCAGCAGTATCAGCAATAATGCAACGACCTTCAGAGGACCCAAATAATGACGATCACCCCCCAAAAGCCGGTCAAAGAATTTACCGGTAAAAAGGCCCTGATGTGGATTGTCGGATTTTTTCTGGTTATTTTCACCGTCAACGCCATCATGACGACCATTGCCATCGGTACCTGGGGCGGGCTTGAGACCAAGGACGCCTATAAAAAAGGCCTGTATTATAACGACGAAATAGCCGCCGCCGAGGTCCAGAAAAACTCTGGTTGGGACATTAGCCTCAGCCATGGACCAACCCGCCTGACAGGTGACCGGATCGACGTGGCCATCACCTGGCCGGTCAGTGATCTTCCGCCAGCGAAAGTTGTCGCTCTCGTTGGCCGGGCGGTGACCGATGTCCACGATCAGCGGATCATCCTGACCAAGACCGGCAGCAGCATCTACAGCGCACCTGTGACCCTGCCCGCCGCCGGGCAATGGAATATCACCATCCTTGTCAAACAGGCCAATGGCCCTGTCTACCAGCTCAAGGAAAAAATCATCATCGAGGCTGAGAAATAGAGCACCCCATGACGGCATTACACTCAGGAAAAAGCTTTGACACCAAGGGCCCGGAATTGGAACATTTTCTGGTGGAAGGGCTGCATTGCCCGTCCTGCATCCGGGAAATCGAAGGCGCGCTGCAAAAGAACCCGATCATCAGCAATGTCCGCCTGAACCTGACCACCCAGCGGCTGGCCGTACAATGGTCGCCGGATCACCCCGATAATGCCGCCAACAGTGATCAAGTTATCGAAACCCTGAAAGGTCTTGGTTTTAAAGGGTATCTGTTCAAGGACGACCCCTCGGCCGCCGAAGGCGACAAGGAAGGCCGCTGGCTACTGATCTGCATGGGCATCGCCGGGTTTGCCATGATGAATATCATGCTGCTGTCGGTGTCCGACTGGTCCGGCACCGACATGGGTGATCAGACCCGGGGCTTTTTCCATTGGATCTCCGCCCTGATCGCCCTGCCCGCCGCGGCCATCGCCGGCTTGCCGTTCTATAAGTCCGCCTGGACCGCGCTCAAGTCCCGGCGGCTCAATATGGATGTGCCGATCTCCCTGGCCGTGATCCTGTCGCTGATGATGAGCGTCATGCAGACCCTGACCCGTGGCGGGGACACTTATTATGATGCGGCTGTTATGCTGCTGTTTTTCCTGCTGATCGGTCGTTTTCTCGACCGGAAAATGCGCAACCACGCCCGCGCCACCGCCCATAACCTGATGAGTTACCGGCCCAGCAAGGCCACAGTCGTCAATCCCGACGGCGACACGTCAAGCTGCTCGATTGAGCTTCTAGCCACCGAAATGGTCGTCCGGGTCGCCCCCGGTGAACGCATCCCTGTGGACGGAGTGATCGTGCGCGGCACCTCGGAAGTGGATACCAGTCTGGTCACCGGCGAAACCCTGCCGGTCAAAGCCACTCTGGACGACAAAGTCTTTGCCGGCACCATGAATGTCAGCGGTGCCCTGGATATCCGGGTCACGGCCCTGACCGGCAAGACTCTTCTTGATGAGATCATCGGCCTTATGGAAACCGCCGAACAGGGCCGGGCCAAATATGTCCGGCTGGCCGATAAAGCGGCCCAGATTTATGCCCCGGCCGTGCATCTGCTGGCACTTTCCACTTTCCTCGGCTGGATGATTTTCACCAGCGTTGGCTGGGAACAGTCCCTAATCACGGCCATTGCCGTCCTGATCATCACCTGCCCCTGTGCCTTAGGACTCGCGGTACCGGTGGTCCAGATTGTCGCCTCCAGCCGCCTGTTCAACAATGGCATCCTGGTCAAGGCCCCCGACGGGCTGGAACGACTGGCGGAAATTGATACCATCGTCTTTGACAAGACCGGTACCCTGACCTTGGGCCAGCCGGAAATTGCCAATGGCGACGAATTAGCCCCGGAAACTCTGGAGCTGGCGGCCAGCCTGGCCAAAACCTCGACCCATCCCTTGTGCCGGGCGCTGGTTGTCGCCTGCCATGACCGGGATATTCCGACCATCGCCACTGACAGCCCGCTCCATGAAGAACCGGGCATGGGCCTGAAAGCGACCATCAATGGCCGGGAAGTGCGCCTGGGCAACCGGGAATGGTGCGACGTAGACATGGCTATTCAGGCCAATACGCGCTATAGTGAGCTCTGGTTAAAGGCTGAAGGCAAAGAAGCTATCTTCCTTGCCTTTCAGGACCGCCTGCGCAAAGATGCTGTTCAGGTGGTCGCCTGGTTCCAGAACAAAGGATTTGACATCCTTCTGCTGTCCGGTGACCGACCGGATGTGGTTGCCGATGTTGCCGCTAAACTCGGCATTACAGAGTTTGTCGGCGCTGCTAAACCACAAGACAAGATCGACCGGCTGGAAGAGCTGAAAGCTCAGGGAAAGAAAATTCTGATGGTGGGGGACGGGCTTAATGACGCTCCTGCGCTTCGCGCCTCCTACGTCTCTATCTCGCCCTCCACCGCCGCGGATGTCAGCCAGAATGCCGCTGACTTTATTTTCCAGTCCCAGGAACTGGACTCCATCGTCCGCGCCTGGCAGGTCTCGCATATGAGCCGGAAACTGGTCTTTACCAATTTTGCCCTAGCGGCTGTCTATAATCTGATCGCGGTGCCCTTTGCCGCCGCTGGCTTCCTGACCCCGCTGATTGCGGCCATTGCCATGTCCTCCTCCTCGATCGTGGTGACGGCAAATGCGCTCCGGCTTAATATGACCAAGCTGTATTCCAGCCGAGGCGACAGATAAAGCTACAACTGCGAAAGTGAGACCATGGAAGGCCTGATATTTTTAATCCCCATCGCCCTGTTCCTCGGCCTGCTCGGCCTGGGCGCGTTCCTCTGGTCCATGCGCACCGGCCAGTATGACGACCTGGACGGCGATGCCTACCGGGCGCTGTTCGAGGAAGACGAGATGGACAAGGACGGGAAATAACCCCCTTCCCACAGGCACCATAATTGGGTACACAGAGGGGCACAATTATGGAGAAAATCATGACACAAGTGAAAATTGGCGTTGTCGGCTGTGGTGGCCGCATGGGACAGACCCTGATCGGGGCGATCCTGGATCAGGAAAAGGCCGCGCTTTCCGGCGGCACAGAGCGTCATGACAGCCCCCATATCGGCCAGGCTATCCGCCATCCGGTAACCGGGGCCGAAACCGCCCTCACCGTGACCGAAGATGCCGAAGCGTTGTTTGAAACGTCCGATGTGGTGATTGATTTTACCTGCCCGACCGCCACCGTGCTCCACGCCAGTTACGCCGCCAAACATAACACCATTCATATTGCTGGCACCACCGGCATGTCGGAGCTGGACGAAAAAGCCCTGCATATGGCGGCGGAAAAAGTGCCCGTGGTTTATGCCTCCAATTTCTCCCTCGGCGTTAACCTGCTGTTTTACCTGACCCAGAAAGCCGCTAGCATGCTCGATGAGGATTTTGATATTGAAATCCTGGAGATGCACCACCGTCATAAGGTCGACGCGCCATCGGGCACCGCCCTCAGCCTGGGCCACAGTGCCGCCAAGGGCCGTGGGGTCGACCTTGATCAGGTCTCAGACCGGGGCCGGGACGGCATCACCGGCGAGCGCAAGCGCGGCGACATCGGCTTTGCTGTCCTGCGCGGTGGCAATGTCGCCGGCGAGCATACGGTCAGCTTCAACGCCTATGATGAACGGCTGGAATTGACCCATAAAGCCGGTGACCGGGCGATTTTCGCCCGTGGCGCAGTCAAGGCCGCCCTCTGGGCCACAACCAAAGACGCCGGCCTCTATGACATGTTCGACGTTCTGGGCCTGCCGAAGAATTGAGGGGCTGAGCCATGAAAAAAGCAGATATCACAGAATTTTTCCGCCGATTGCAAGAGCGGGACCCGGAGCCCCAGGGCGAGCTGGATTATACCAATTCCTATACCCTGCTGGTCGCCGTCGCCCTGTCGGCCCAGGCGACCGACATCGGGGTCAATAAGGCCACCAAGGCCCTGTTTGAGATCATCTCAACCCCTGAGCAGATGCTCGAGCTTGGTGAAGTTCGGCTGAAGGACCACATCAAGACCATCGGCCTGTTTAACACCAAGGCCCGGAATGTCATCAAGGCGGCCCAGACCCTGGTCGATAATTTTGGCGGCGTGGTGCCGGAAAATCGTGACGATCTGGAGACCCTGGCCGGAGTTGGGCGCAAGACGGCCAATGTGGTGCTGAATATCGCTTTCGGTCACCCGACCATTGCCGTCGATACCCATCTGTTCCGGGTTGGCAACCGCACGCGCATGGCGGTCGGCAAGACGCCGCTGGCGGTGGAGAAAAAGCTGGAAAAAGCCATTCCGAAAGAATTTATGCGCCATGCCCATCACTGGCTGATTCTGCATGGCCGCTATATCTGCAAGGCCAGACGGCCTAGTTGTCCGACCTGTCCGGTTGAGGACCTTTGTCCATTTCGGGAGAAGACAGTGGTTGATCCCCTGTAGCCACCACAAGGCTGTCGAGGCAGGCATTGGCCGATACGGTGGGATTGTCACTGGTCAGGTCCGCAGCCGCGGCCTCGACATAATCCAGCCGGAAATCGCCATTCTCATTGGGATAAAAATACAGATGCAGGATACATTCTGAATTCTGATACAGCCAGACCCGCGCGTCCTTTTCCGTCCGCTTCAATGACGGCACGCCCAAGATATTCTCTAGCGTATCCGGGGCCAGGTTCATGATGTTGTCTATGACAAAACGGGGCTTTGGCGGCAGGATAACCACTGGCTCGGCCAAGGCGATTTCTTCTGCGACGACCGGCGCCGGTGGGGCCTGGTCCTCAAGGGCCCCTCCCGCCTGACAGCCGGACAAAAATATCGGAGCTAAAATCCACAGTTTACGCATCAGGTCTCCCGCTCCCGGTCTTGCAGGGACAGGTGGAACAGATGGGCGAGAATCGCCGCGCCCAAGATCGGGGCCGCCAGATTAACCACCGGGAAGGAATAGAGCAGGGTGACAACGAACCCACCGCCGAGCACCTGTCCCCGGATCGACTTCCGATGCTGGCCCGCCTCGCGGATGCCCAGGTGGCGCACGGCGACCATCTCATAATAACCCCAGCCCAGCAGGTAGGAATTCAGGGTATAAAAGATCACCAGCGGCACAAAGGGCAGCCAGAAAAAGAAGAAATACAACGGGATCACAATGATATTCAGGATCACAATCCAGAAGGCCAGCCGCAGCGCAAGATAGGCCAGGTGAGCGACTCCGATTCGCTTTCCGGCCTTGCGCTCCGGGTAATATTTATTCTCGACCGCATCGACGATGTCATCCAGATACAGGGACATGAAGACCGTCGCGATCGGCGGAAAAAAAATCCCCATCAGGAAGAAAAAGATAATGTTGAAAATCCAGTCCACATCCAAAATCCACTGGAAGAAGTCATTGACCCACTGCCAGTCGAATTGGGTCAGAATGATCTGGCCCTTCAGATAATTGGCCAGAAACCAGGTCGCGATGATCGCCACCATCGTGGTCAGGATGCCCAGCACAAAAACTTTGAGAAATGCCGGTTCAAAAATCTGGGCTAGTGTCCGCTCCAGTGAGCGTATGATATTTTTCACGTCTTTTTATCCTTATAACCCCGTAAACCACCCTCTGGTGAAAATATGGGCTACTTGGGGGAAAAGGCAAGCAAACTTTTCACTTTAATCACTTTATTCCTTGCATGAAGACCTTCGCTACCTATACTCCGACCAGAAAAAAGCAAGGGACAATTATGACACATAAATTTGATGTACTCGGTATCGGTAATGCCATCGTTGATGTTCTGGTCAATGTTGAAGATAACTTCCTGACCCGAAACGACATTCCCAAAGGCAGCATGCAGCTTGTCGACGAGGAAACGTCGGAAAAACTGTATGCCAAACTGGGCGCCGCCATCGAATGTTCCGGGGGCTCCGCCGCCAACACCATCGCCGGCCTCGCCTCACTGGGCAGTAAAACCGCCTATATGGGCAAGATCAAGGATGACCAGCTGGGCGCCGTCTTTGACCATGACATCAGCTCTCTCGGCATCACCTTTCCCACCGCCAAGGACCAGAGCGGCGTATCCACTGCCCGCTGTCTGGTCATGGTCAGCCCCGACGCCGAACGCACCATGTGTACTTATCTTGGGGCCTGCGTCAACCTGACCGAACAGGACATTGATCCGGAAATTGTCGCCAGCTCAGCCGTCACCTATATGGAGGGTTATCTTTGGGACCCGGAACAGGCCAAGGCCGCGTTCCGCAAAGCCATGTCTCTCGCTCATAATGCCGGGCGCAAGACCTCGCTCAGCCTGTCTGATTCCTTCTGCGTTGGTCGTCACAAGCAGGAATTCCTGCAGCTGGCCGAACATGAGATTGATATTCTCTTCGCCAATGAAGACGAACTTCTGATGCTCTATGATACCCAGGACATGTCCGTCGCCCTGAAAGCCGTGCAACAGCATTGCGAAGTCGCGGCCATCACCCGCGGGGCCAAGGGCTGCACCATTGTCAGTGCCAACGATATTATTGATATTGGAGGCTGCAAAGTTGATAACCTGGTCGATACCACCGGGGCCGGCGATCTGTTCGCAGCCGGATTTCTTCATGGATACAGCCGAAATCTTGACCTTGGCACCTGTGGTCAGATGGGAAATCTGGTAGCCAGTGAGGTCATCACCCATATGGGTGCCCGGCCGGATGTCAATTTAAAACAATTCCTGGTTGATAACCTATAAGCCGCTTATCCCGATAGAGATAGAGACAACTCTATTGAATCTTAATTGATCTTTATTGTGTTATATTATATACTTCACTGCATATACGCGATTCTTTAGTAATCGCCGATAACAAAGGTGTTGAGCTGATTTCAGTGAAATTTGAAATGAGCATCAGCCCGTGCCTAAAAAACAGTGAGGAATTATACGTGAAAGGCCTAAGAGGCAGCATTGCACTACTTTGCACCATTGGTATTTATGCCATGGGTGCTGCTGCCTATGCGGAACCGGCACCCTCCCCGGACACAGCCCAGGATGCACCTCAGGAAACAAAAAGCCTGACATCCACTTTTCTATCATTTTTCAGCAATAAGCCTGAGCAAAAGGCCATTGGGCCAGAGGTTCTTCTCTTGGGCAAACCGGCCAAGGAAAATGCTGATCAATATATCACGTTGTCTGAACCAGACACCAGCCTGACCCTGGAGCAGGCGGACAAGAAATTATCCGTCCAGCAATCCTTTGCCGTGAAACCCTCTCTGGTTTTCAATATGGGTAATAGTGGTTTTTCCTCTGCCACTCCTTCCGGGTTTTCGAGTATGGGTGCCAGCTCCTCCGGCAACCGCGTTACTTTTTCCTATGGAACCGAGGGCCAGAGGCTGGATACAGGTGCCCTGGGCATTTCCTTTGGCTCACAGTTCCTGGTTGAACCCTCCTCCATCATGTCTCCGCTGTATGACGGGGCAGGGTTTAATAAAATCAACAACCGTCAGGTCTACAATCTATCCGTTGATATGGGCTATGCCGGGTTTAGCCTGGGCGCGTCGTTCAGTCAGGAAAAAATGCTCTATGAGTCAGGCCTGAAAGGCTTTGACATTGGCTTGGGCTATGCGGGGCGTAATTGGGGCGCCGATGTTAAATTTGGGGAATATAAACGCGAACGCGAACGCCTTTTTGCCTCTACAGAGGAATTTTACGACACCGTCTATGCCTTGGAAATTGGCGCCGCCTATCAGATCCATTCCAACATCCGTTTCACCGGTCGCTTTACCTATTATTCCTATGGTCAAGACAGCGAACTGGACCAGGTCAGGAGCAGCCAAGTCTTCTTCCTGGGTACTAATGTGAACTTCTAAGCCCTTCTTTTCAATCAGACATAAATCCCCGAATCGCCGCAATTCCCACGACGCCAGTGCCGGTCAATTGGCTTGCATTCTTCTCTGTTATGCCCCCCAGTGCATACAACGGCAGGGACGTGGCTGCTGTCATCTGCCGCACCCCGGACAGTCCCAGGGTCGGCTTCTCCCCGGATAAGGTTTCCGGGTGGCTGTGGGTCGGAAAAACCGGGCCGACCAAGGCCGCGTCCAGGGGGATTTTTTCCGCCCTCCTCACCGCCGCGAGATCATGACAGGACACGGTCAACATCCACTCTGGATGAGAGGCCCGAAGGACCGCCGCCTCTGCCATCAGCCCTTCTGGCAAATGCACCCCGTCTGCTTTGAGTTTAACAGCAAGACCCGCATCGCCAGCAACCAGAAAGATCAGCCCCCTATCCCGGCAAAGCACCGCCAAGTCCGCACCAAGCCTGTCTCGTTCAGGATGATGATAATCCCGAAATATCACCGCCGCCCCCGGGGGAAGCCTTGAAATGACCCCTACAGGGGCCGAAACCGCCTGCTGATCGGTCATGAAAAAGACCGGCGGAAGAAGACTGTGATCTTCATTGAGCCGTTTTGCGATGTCTGTTAATGTCATACCGCGCACCATAATACAGGAAACCAACCTTGACCAGTAAACTTGAAACCGTCACTCAGAATATCCAGACATCCGCCATAGAGTCAGGCCGCAAAGGAGATGACATCACCCTGGTGGCGGTCTCTAAAACCAAACCGGTAGAGGACATCATCCCCTTACTAGACCAGGGCCACCGCATTTTTGGCGAAAACAAGGTCCAGGAAGCCGCCGGCAAATGGCCCGACCTGCGCTCCAACTACAACGGCGTGAAGCTTCACCTGATCGGCCCCCTGCAAAGCAATAAGGTCCGCCAGGCGATCCATGTTTTTGATGTCATCGAAACCCTCGACCGGCCTAAACTCGCCCGGGCCCTGTCCCGGATCAGTCAGGAAGAGAACATTTCCTGCCCCTGTTATATCCAGATCAATATCGGCCACGAAGACCAGAAGGCTGGCATCGCGCCTGAGCAAGCAGATGCCTTCATCACCCTGTGTCGGGTGAGCTTGTCCCTGCCCGTCATTGGCTTGATGTGTATCCCGCCCTCAGGCCAAGACCCCGCCCCCTATTTCAGGCAGCTGAAAGAGATCGCGGAACGCAACGGCCTGGGAAAACTCTCCATGGGCATGAGCAGTGATTATCAGACCGCGGTCAGGTCCGGTGCGACCTCGGTCCGGGTCGGCACTGCCCTGTTCGGTGCCCGATTTTAGCCAAAATAAAAAACCGGCATCCCTTTTTTAAGGAACACCGGCAGTTTGGAAGATATCAGACAAATTGATAATCCATCAAAATGAACGATTCTGTGGATAGGGTTAGTGGGTCATTACTTTTAAGGTTGTCTCAGGCGATAATATGGGCAGGATTTCCAGCAGGTCCTGTTTTCTCAGGGCGATACAGCCTTCGGTCCCTTCAAACAACTGACCGTTCTGTATTTCTTTGGCCACATGGAGGAATATGGCACTGCCCCGGCCCTTCTCGACCGGGTCATCATTCTGGCCCAGGATAACGATCACATCATAGAGGTCATCATCCCGCCATAAGCGTTCGGCGCTGGCATGATAGGGTAGCATCACTGACTGGTTATAGGCCTGATCCTCCGGATCATCACACCAGCCATCGTCTTCCAGCAACGCCATCATCGGCACCTTGCTATAGATGGGCCTGGCCAGTTTATCGTAACGGTAATAAACGGTTCTGAGCGGAAAACTGCCTCTTGGGGTTTTCATGTCGCCTTCAAACTTTGACGGCGTAATGCCCTGTTTCCCTAATGCACAGGGAAAGATTTTGTCGCCAATGGTCAGGGTCCCCTGTGCTGGGTCGCCGCCCTGGGTGGTGACAATGATTTCTGTTGCTGTATGTGTCATGCTCTGTCCTAACTCTATCCTTGCTCTGTACGGCGGATCTATTTTAAATTATCTATTTCAGAGGCGAGATTGCTCCCCTTGTCGGTGGCGATGCGTTCCAAGACCTGAATACGCTCTTCCATGGCAGTAAATTTTTCCATAAACGGAGCCATGTCTTTGCGGCTATAATAACCGTCTTCCCCATCCCGACCCAAGTCCTGCATCAGGTTGCCCAGCATACCCTTTGAGAGCTTCTGGTCCGGGCGGTTCAGGTAACTTTTTATCAGTCCACCCCCCACACCAATGGCCACAATCAGCACGATCATCTCAAAAACTTGCATATCCACTTATCCTTATATTTTTCTTATTATTATTCTGAGACTTAATTGCCGTAGAGGCCATGACCGCTGTCATCCAGCAGGACGCTGACCAGAAGGTAACCAAGAATGACAATGGGACCCGTCATCAATATGGCAACAATGCCGGCAAGGCGTAAAATCAGCGGGTTGATGCCCAGGTAATCCCCAAGGCCGGAGAAGACACCGCATACTTTTCCGCGACGACTGTTCTTAAAAAGTTTCTTGGCGTTTTGGCGATCATAGATACTCATTTTTCATTCCTTCTCATTAAACCTGTGGCTTACTGTTTTTCCAGGTCTTCAAATTCTTTATGCAATTTATATTCCCGTGAGGTCACATGGGCTTCAGCGGCCCGCAGGCGGCGTTCAATTTCCCGAAATTTATGACGCACATCACGGATGGTGTTCTTAGGCTGGGTTCGAACCCCTTTCCAGAACTCGTCTTCTTCCTTGGTTTCGAAGAGATCCTCAGGCTTGGTTTCCAAGATCCAGCACAGGAGAATATACGCGATGATAACAATGCCACTGGCGGGGGAAATCAGACCCAGGATGGCGACAACCCTAACGATTGCCTTGTCAATACCGATATAATCGGCCAGCCCGGCACAGACCCCACATATTTTCCCGTTTTTCTTATCCAGATACAATTTATTGTATTTTGGCGGTTCATTATGGTGTGGCATGGTCATTATCTTGCCCTCCAGTCGGGGGAATCAGCATCAAGGATACGCTCGATATTCTTAATACGGCTTTCAATTCTTTCCGCACTGTCCCACAATTCGGTGAGGATTTTCTCATCTTCAGAGGTCAGTGTTTTTGATTGTTTCCACTTTGTCGTATAGTGGAAGATGATCAGTAAGGGGGCTACGATCACCATGAATAGGACGCCGAGAGTTTCCATTGTATCAACCTTTCTTGCTAAATCCCCCCTGAAGAAGGGGGACCGTCATTATTGCTTCTTTATTTCTTTTGGCCTGATGTTTTGGCTTTGGTCATTTTTGCTTTCAAAGCAGCCAGATCATCAGCAACCTTCTGTTGAGACTCCAGGTCGGCGAATTCTTCATTCAAAGTTTTTTCACGTCCCATATCAGCAGCCTCAACCCGGCTTTCCGTATCATCAACACGCTTTTCCATCTGAGTAAAGCGGACCATGACGTCGCCAATCCGGTTATCATAGAGTTTCTGACGCACTTTGAGCTGGCTGGTGGCACTGGCATGACGTTCCATCAGGGACCGCTGCTTCTGCTTGGCTTCCTTGATTTTAGCTTCCAGGCTGATGATGTCACCCTCGTACTTCTTCAGGGCTTCATCCAAAGGGTCCCGGTCGCCGGTCAGGCTTTCGGCCATTTCGGCAAGCTTGGCCCGTTCGACCAGAGCGGCATTGGCCAGGTCTTCCCGGTTTTTGGTCAGGGCCAGTTCGGCTTTACTATACCATTCGTCCTGGGCGTCCTGCAAGCGGACCATATTGCGGTCAAGTTCCTTGCGGTCGGCAATCACACGGGCGGCAGAGGACCGGACTTCAACCAGGGTGTCTTCCATTTCCTGAACCATCATCCGGATCATTTTGGTCGGATCTTCCGCCTTATCCAGAATGTGGTTGATGTTTGAATTTACAATGTCTGTCAGGCGGGTAAAAATGCCCATGTTCTTTCTCCAAGTTATGTTTGCACCCCTCTCGTGGTACTCGGGTTCTTACATTGCACAGGTCGTGCCAGTTTTATATTTTTATACTAACATACTGTAATATAGATATTATATGTGGATTTGATAATTTTCTTGCCAAAACTCTGTTGGGCCAATACACTATTAATTAGTGAAAAATTACAAAGTTTAACAATATGCGCCTGAAAGCTGCCCAAGACCAAACCCTGATCGGTGAAAGCCCGGCTTTTCTCGAGATCATCGACCAATGTTCCCGTGCCGCCCGTCATGACCGGCCGGTATTGGTGATCGGTGAGCGCGGCACCGGCAAGGAGCTGATCGCGGCGCGCCTGCACTTCCTGTCACCGCGCTGGGAGCAGAGCTTCATTCAAGTCAATTGCGCCGCCCTGCCGGAAAATCTGCTGGAATCAGAACTGTTTGGCCATGAGGCCGGCTCCTTCACCGGCGCCAGCAATAAACGCATCGGCCGCTTTGAAGAAGCCCATCAGGGCACTCTGTTTCTTGACGAGATTGCCACCACCTCGCTGGCGGCCCAGGAAAAACTGCTACGGGTGACCGAATATGGCACCTTCCAGCGTATTGGCAGCAACAAGACCATCCATACCGACGTGCGGATTATCGGGGCGACCAACATCGACCTGCCGACCGCTGCCGACCGGGGCGAGTTTCGCCACGACCTGCTCGACCGTCTGGCCCTTGATGTGATTACCCTGCCGCCCCTGCGGCACCGGCGGGATGATATCCTGCTGCTGGCCTTTCAGTTTGGCCAGCGGGTGGCCCAGGAGCGCGACTGGATGAGCTTCCCTGGCTTCTCCGACGATATGATCGACGCCCTGATGCAGCACGACTGGCCGGGAAATATCCGCGAGCTGAAAAATGTTGTTGAGCGCGCGGTCTATCATTCAGAAGATGAATTCTCCCCGGTGGATGCCATGGAGATCGACCCCTTTGAATCGCCCTTCCGCCCCCAGGCCAAAATACAGAAAGCCACGGACAGTGGGCCTACGCCTATAGAAAAAGAGGCCCCCGCGCCTATGCGACCGCAAAGCCCGCTGCTCGACGGCAAACCGGTTGATTACAGCCTGACCGTCGCCGCCCTGGAGCGGACCATGCTCGAGGATGCGCTGGAGAGCAACAAACATAACCAGCGCGATACCGCCAAATTCCTGAACCTGACCTATCACCAGCTGCGCCACCAACTGAAAAAGCATGAGTTTCTTTAACTTCGCCGGGTCAGCGTCCAGTAACTCAGCACCGATATAATACTCGCCATCAGCATCATGCTGGTCATGGGCAGGATATTGTCGCTGTGCAGGACCCCGAGAACAGCACTCAGGATGCCAGCCAGAACAAATTGGGCCGTGCCCAAGAGCGCCGTTGCCGCACCGCTGTTCTCCTCAAAGTCCTCCAGATAACAGGCAAAGGTATTGGGCGAGGTTAACCCGGCGGCTCCAACGGAGAGCATGATCATCGGCACCACCATATAGAGGTTCAGCGGATCAATGAACTGACCGGCCAACAGGGAGGCATTGGCCACAAGCTGTATGGTGATCCCGGCCCCGATCAACTGGTGGGGGCTAAAAATATTCAGCAGAAAGGGATTGAGCCGGTTAAAGAACATCATGGTGACAACATTGGCCCCGAACAGAACCGGGAACATATCGGTCGATACCCCAAGATAGGTAATATAGGCAAAAGCCGACCCGGTCAAAAACAGAAACATCACCGCCGAACTGAAGCTCTGGGTCACCATATAACCCACGGCTCGCCTGTGGCTCAGCACTTTTCCATAACTGGCCCAGACCTTGGCCATATTCAGCCTTTCGGTCAGCGCCTTTTTCCGCTCCGGCAGCGCCAGAAATATAATCGCAAGGGAAATCAGGGCATACGTTGCCAGAAAGGCAAAAATCATCCGCCAGTCAGCAATTTTTAGCAGCAGTGCGCCCACCGCCGGTGCCACCAGCGGGGCCAGCATCATCACCACCCCGATCAGGGCATACATCCGCGCCGCCTCTTTGCCGGTGTAACGATCCCGGACCACCGATGGCGCAATCACGGTGACAAAACCGCCGCCAAAGGCCTGGACAAAGCGGCCAAAAATGGCACTTTCAATATTCGGGGCAAAGATAATTGCGATAGTCGCCACCAGGAAAATCACCACGCCCGGCCCACCAACCCGCCGGCGGCCATAATGGTCTGACAGCGGACCACCAACAATCTGGCCCAGAGCATAGCCCAGGAAGAAAGACCCTATGGTCATTTCTACCATGCCAATACTGGTACCAAACCAGGTGGCCATCGCCGGTATGGCCGGCAAATAGGTATCAATGGAAAAAGGCGTCAGCGCCACCAGCGCCGCCAACAGGATCGCTAAAACCCTTGGGGGTAGTTCAGGTCTCATAAAGCTAAATTCTCATTTCTCAGGACAACAGATGGCCCGAGCGTTTCTTTTTGGTTTGCAGGTAATGGTCATTATGGGCGTTGGCCGGAAAAGCATGTTCGACCCGCTCGCTGACCACGATGGCACATTTCTCCAGCCCGGCGACCTTAAGCGGATTGTTGGTCAACAGGCGCACGGCGGAAAATCCCAGTATCTTCAGCATATGGGCCGCCGGTTCAAATATACGTTCATCAGAATGAAACCCCAGCCGTTCATTGGCATCGACCGTATCAAAGCCCTGATCCTGTAACTGGTAAGCCCGCAGTTTATTGATCAGGCCAATGCCGCGCCCCTCCTGGGCCAGATACAGCAGCACGCCGCCACCGGCCTGCTGCATATGCCGGATCGCGCCATTGAGCTGTTCGCCGCAGTCGCATTTCAACGAGCCCAGCAGATCGCCGGTAAAACACTCTGAATGAATGCGGGTCAGCACCGGGTCATGGCGATTGGGATCACCGATGATCAGGGCAAAATGCTCGGTGCCGCCATCATCAGGACGAAAGGCGACCATAGTGGTTTTCTCGGAGCCGCTGAGCGGCACCTTGGCCGAGGTGACCTTGCGCAAACCCGCCGCATCACTATGGTCAAAATTCAGCACATCATCAGCCCGGACATGCAACAAGTCTTTATCCCTGGCCCACTGGGCACCGTCTTCTGTCGGCAGAAAGGTGGATAAGAGCGCCGCTGGCAGCAGTCGGGCAACCTTGCAGAGCTTCAATCCAGCTTCATGAACGGCCTCGGCCCCTCTGGTCGCCACCTGGAAAGGTCCGAGCATCGGCCGCATCAGGTCATCGGCGGGATCGGCCATGGACTGGATCACCGCACTATCCATATAGCGGGATATTTTAATCAGCGCCACATGACCAGAGCGCGGCGACACATGCAGCACATTAGCCCGGGTTTTGGTCAGGCCCACTACCGGCTCACCGCCGGAAAGGCTGCGAAACCGCTCAATCCACAGATCGACCAGCAATTCTGCCGACTGCACCAGAATGCTGCCCGCCTCGTCGCTGACCACCACCGCAAGGCCGCGCCTGAGGTCGGACGCCGCCCGCTCGACGGTCACAATCTTGTGATCAAGCAGCTTTTTATCATCTTTGTCACTTGTCGGGGGCGGAACCATCGCCATATTCAATTCCATTAGATCATAAATAAGTATATGTTATAGTGGCATGTATAATAGGGCACGGCAAAAAATAACAGGATAATGTCATGGATCAGACTTATAATCTTTTACTGGTGGATGATGATGAAGAGCTTCGCGCCACCCTGGCCGAGCAGTTCAGCTTCCATGAGGAATATGCCACGACCGAGGCCGGTACCGGCATGGACGGCCTGAATGCCGCAAAAGACGGTAACTTTGACCTTATTCTTCTGGATGTGGGATTGCCCGATCTGGACGGGCGGGAGGTCTGTCGCCTGATGCGCAAAGCCAACATCAAAATCCCCGTCATCATGCTGACCGCCAATGACAGCGACAGCGACACCATCCTTGGGCTTGATGCCGGAGCCAACGACTATGTGACCAAACCTTTCAAGTTTGGCATTCTTCTGGCCCGGGTCCGGGCCCAATTACGCCAGCATGCCATCAGTGAAGACGCGACCTTTATTATCGGCCCCTATTCTTTCAAGCCCGGCGACAAGACCCTCATTAACCAGGACACCCAGGAGCTGATCCGGTTGACGGAAAAAGAAACCGCGATCCTGAAATATCTCAAACGGTCCGATGGCAGCCCCATCAGCCGGGATGTCTTGCTGGACCAGGTCTGGGGCTATAACGCCGGGGTCACCACCCACACGCTGGAGACCCATATCTATCGCCTGCGCCAGAAAATAGAACAAAACCCCTCGTCCGCGACCCTTCTGGTCACCGAAGCCGGCGGCTATCGGTTGGGACATTAATTCTGGACTCGAGGCCATGACTAAGATATCAAGCCAATTATGAGCTTTGAAATATGTTTTACCCGCCGCTATTGCATGAGCCATCGTCTGTTCAATATCAGGAACAGTCGGTGTTTCATACCCCACGGCCATAACGAATATGTCAAAGTCTATCTGGTTTCCACAGGAAATGACCAGCTGGACGGGGCAGTGAATATGATGGCGCCCTTTGCCATCCTTAAACAGGTCTGGCACAGGTGGATTGACGATCATGTGGACCACAGCCTTCAACTGTCAAGCCAGGATCAGATGCTGGATTATTTCAAGACCACTGAGCCGGAAAACCTGCCCCATATCATGATCACGCCGGGCGACCCGACCACGGAAGTTCTCGCCGCCTGCTTTATGTCAAAAATAAATGCGATCCTGCTTGATCAGGGACTTGCCGTCCGTTGTCACAAGGTCGACGTTGTCGAAACGCCGACCAATACGGTCAGCTTCAGCGGTGATCCCGCACAGGTTATCTGCACCGCTCATTATGAAGGGGCCAATCCCCCCTGGTGGCAGCGGCCGGACATGTCCATCAACGATCTGGATATACAATAGTGGCAGAGGCTATCCTGATAACCGCCGCTGGCAAACGCATTGGCAAATGCCTGGCCGAAATGCTGGCAAAACAAGGTTATTACATCTATCTGCATTATCACACATCACAGTCTGAGACCGAAGAAACCCTAAAATCCATTCAGGCACAAGGCGGTAATGGGGCGCTGATCCCGGGAGACCTTGGTGACTATGATCAGGTCGAGGGATTATTGAATTTATGCTCACATCCGGACCACCCGCTGCGCCATGTGATCAATAACGCCTCGCAGTTTATCAATGACAGCCTGCTTGATTTTACCGAAGACAGCTTTGCCTCCCATCAGAATGTCAACCTTCGGGCACCGCTACAACTGGCTCGCGCCCTGCACGGCCGGATCCCTGACGGCGAGAAAGGCAGCGTCATCAATATCATCGACAGCAAAGCCTTTGCCCTCAACCCCGATTTTCATTCCTATACCCTGAGCAAATATGCCCTGCGCGGCGCAACAGAAACCATGGCCCAGGCCCTGAGCCCGAAAGTCAGGGTCAATGGCATCGCCCCGGGCCTGACCCTGATCAGCAGTACCCAGAGTGCACGAAATTTCGACCTGGCCAGCCATCTGAACTTCATCGGTGAGCCACTTGATGTGGCAGACATCGCCAAGACCGCGCTGCTACTCCTGACCAGTAAATCGATCAATGGCACGACGATTCCCGTGGACGGCGGCCAGAAGATGATCAACTTCACTGGTGACGTGGTCAATGTGGCCAAGAATATCCTGAAAAAACCTGAGTAATCCTACATTTTTGCCTATTATAGGAATAAATAGGAATAATTTCTTGACAAAGCGGGGCCGCTAGTGTAGTCTTTATTACATGGTCGGAAATTGGCTCTCAGGAATACCTAAGACCCCGCCTCCGACAAACTATCAAAACACAGGGTTCTTGCCCAAAGCTGCACCGCGTTCCTATGAGCGCGGTTTTTTTATGTCTGAAAGGGTTTGTATGGCAAAATCACCGACCAGCAAACGGTGGACGACGAAGAAAGAGGCCCTCTTTCTGGAGGTCCTACAACAGACCGGCAATGTGACCAAGGCCACCACTAAGGCGAATTTGGACCGGTCGCTGGTCTATCGGCGGCGCAATCAATATCCAAAATTCCAGGAGAAATGGCACCATGCCATGGAACAGGCCCTGGATTACCTGGAAGCATACTTATGGGATAAAGCAATGGGAAAAGACGATACCGAAGTGCCCGATGGCCCGGTGGTGGATGAGAAAATCGCCATCTTTCTTCTGAAGGCCCATCGGCCGGAAATATTTGGCGACGGTAAAAAACGCCAGAATGTTGACGACAACACCAAAGGCCCCTCCCCGCGCAACCGCCTGATGAAAAAACTGGGCCTCATGGCGAAAAAATCCAGTGCCGACAGCTGAAGGCGGCGACAATCGCTCGCTGGCCGAATGGATTTCAGCCCTTGACCCCACCCGACGCCAGGAACTGTTACGGGACCTGACAGAAGACGAATGTGAGGCCCTGAATTACGACTGGAGCTTTTGGGCCCGCCAAAATCAACTGCCGCCGGAGGGCAAGTGGTTCTGTTGGCTTATCCTGGCCGGACGCGGTTTTGGCAAGACCAGAACCGCCGTTGAATGGATCAGGGATATGGTCGAAGGCGACAGCCCACTGATCGCCCCCAAAGGCGCCCCGGAACGGATCGCGCTGGTGGCCGATACCCATCTGGACGGTAAATTGACCATGATCGAGGGCGAAAGCGGACTGTTGGCCGCGACCCCAAAATCTTTCATGCCGACCTTTTACAGCAGCAATAAAAAGCTGGTCTGGCCCAACGGGGTTCAGGCCTTTCTTTATTCTGCGGAATCGCCCGATCAGCTTCGCGGGCCGCAACATCATGTGGCCTGGGCCGATGAGATGGCCAAATGGCGTTATATTGAGGAAACATGGTCAAATCTTCTGCTCGGCCTGAGGCTCGGTAAAGAGCCCAAGGTTCTGGCGACCACGACCCCGCGCAATATCCCCCTGCTACGGCGACTGGTCGAGGACGGCGCAACCCGCATTGTTCGGGGCTCGACCTTTGACAATAGATCGAACCTGCCCCAGAGCTTCTTTGATCAGGTGGTCGGGCAATATGACGGCACCCGCATTGGCCGCCAGGAAATTTACGGCGAAATTCTAACCGATGTGCCCGGTGCCCTATGGACCCGGGACCTGCTGGAGACTATCAGAATACGGCAGGTTCCTGACTTTGAGCGCATCGTGGTTGCCGTCGACCCGCCGGTGACCAGCGGCAAAAAGGCCGATACCTGCGGCATCATTGTCGCCGGGTTGGACCGCAACAAAACGGCTTACATTCTGGAAGACTGCTCGGTTCAAGGTCTCAGCCCCCACGGCTGGGCCAAAGCGGCACTCAGTGCCTATCACCGGTTTGATGCCGACAGGCTGGTGGCTGAAGTCAATAATGGCGGCGAACTGGTGGAAAGCCTGTTGCGGCAGATTGACCCGAATGTCAGCTACCGGGCAGTACGAGCCAGCCGGGGCAAAGTCCTGCGCGCAGAACCCGTGGCTGCCCTTTATGAACAGGGCCGGGTCATGCACCGGGGATTTTTCTCAGAGCTGGAAGACCAGATGTGCAGCCTGACCCCCGACGGCCTGGACGGTGGCAAAAGCCCGGACCGGGTCGATGCCATGGTCTGGGCGGTGACGGAACTGTTGCTGAAAGCCCAAAGCCGGCCTCAAATACGACATATCTGATTTTCTGATTTATTTTTGCTGATTGTTCCTCGGACTATCCTTGACAATCAGCCCCTACCGGACGGCGGACAAGGTTCCGCTCCTGCAAACTTTATTACAGCTTTTGAGCATAAGTGCAGCGCCCGCGGCCCACTTTACCGTTCGTCCGGACTTTATTTCACCCCTCATCTGGAGAGACCTATGGGACCGTTTCGTCGCCTTTTTGGCAAAGATACACCACCGGAGAAGAAAGAAAGCGCTGTCGCCCCTTTGCTGGGCGGGACCGAAACCCTCTGGCTCGGCTTGAATGCGCCGCGCTGGTCAGGCCGGAATTACCAAAGCCTGGCCGACGAAGGCTATGCCAAGAATGTCATCACCAACCGGGCAATACGCATCCTGTCGGAAAGTGCGGCCTCTGTGCCCCTTCAGCTCTTCAGGGGCGACCAGCGACTTGATCATCACCCCCTGCTGGACCTGCTGGAGCGGCCCAATCCCACCCAGGGCCGGGCGGTGTTTTTTGAGACCGCCTTTGCCTATCTCAATATTGCAGGCAACAGCTACCTGGAAATGGTCATGGGCGGCGATGGCCAACCGGCGGAACTCTATGCTCTGCGCCCGGACCGTGTGAAAATTGTTCCCGGGGCCAGCGGCTGGCCCAAAGCCTACATATATGGGGTTGCTGGTCGGGAACATCAGTTTTCCGTCGACCCGGTCACCGGCAAAAGCCCGGTCCTTCATATCAAGACCTTCCATCCCACCGATGATTATTATGGCCTGTCACCCCTGGAGGCGGCGGCCTACAGCATTGATGTCCATAATGCGGCCTCCAGCTGGAACAAGGCCCTGCTGGATAATTCAGCCCGACCCTCCGGTGCCCTGGTGTTTGAGCCGAAAGACGGCAATGCCGTGCTCAGTACTGAGCAATTCGACCGGCTGAAGGAGGAAATGGAAGAAAATTTCCAGGGCACCCGCAATGCCCGCCGACCCCTTCTTCTGGAAGGTGGCCTGAAGTGGCAGCAGATGGCTTTCTCGCCGACGGATATGGATTTTATCAATGCCAAACATGTCTCCGCCCGGGAGATTGCCCTGGCCTTCGGAGTGCCGCCCATGGTCATGAGCATTCCCGGCGACAATACCTATAGCAATTACAAGGAAGCCAATCGGGCGTTATGGCGGGAAACCCTGCTGCCGATGATGGCCAAGATGATGTCGTCGCTGAACGTCTGGCTGACCCCCTATTTTGGCGATGACCTGCGGCTTGCCTATGACCTAGACAGCATTCCCGCCCTGAGCCACGACCGTCAGGCCCTGTGGCAACGGATTGGCCAGGCCGGTTTCCTGACCATCAATGAAAAGCGCACCGCCGTTGGCCTGGGGGCCATCCCGGGCGGCGATACCCTGGAATGAGAATTGGATCCGGCCTGTTCCAAGCGGTACGGCAGGCAAAAAAACACCCGGTATCTGACGAGAATATCTATCTCCTGATCGCCCAGGCCTCGGAAGAAGGCGCTGCCCGTGCCCTAGCCCAACTGGGCTTGAGTGACGCGAGTGCCGGTTCCGACATCTCCGAATTGCGCGACCTTCTCGACAGCTGGCGCGATACCAAGAAAACCGCCCGTCAGGCCGTGATCCGCTGGTTCATGCGTCTGATCTTTTCGGCCCTGCTTCTGGGGCTGGCCGTGAAATTCAAGCTGCTTCAGCTTGGCCAAACATTTGGACAATGAATGATTTTACTTAACCAAGAAACAGAGGGCCAGATCGGCCATTTCGAGGGCTATGCCAGCGTGTTCAATGTGGTGGACCGGGGCAATGACCTGATCCTGCCTGGGGCTTTCAGACGCTCCCTGCTGGACCGCAGAGCCAGCGGCATTAAATTTCTCTGGCAACATGACCCCAAGGAGCCGGTCGGTATCCTGGACGAAGTTTATGAGGACGCCCGGGGGCTCTATGTGCAGGGGCGGTTGATCCTGGATGTGGCCCGGGCCCAGGAAGCCTATCAGTTGCTGGGAGCTGGGGCGCTGGACGGCCTGTCCATTGGTTTTCATACCCTAAAATCTAAAAAACGCGCGGATGGGGTGCGGCTGCTCCTGGACGTGGACCTGTGGGAAATTTCCCTGGTGACATTCCCCATGAATGAACAGGCCCGCATCTCCGCTTTCAAGACAGATTTTATCACGGCGGCGGACGAGACCGCCGTCGTTGCCGGTCTTCGGCATTTAACCGCGCTTATGGCGCCATCCACCCGTAATGATACGGTTGGAAATCTACAAAGGAACACCTGAATGACATTGGAAACTAAAGAAGCGTTGGAAAACCTGACCCGTTCTTTTGAAACTTTCAAGTCCGCCAATGATGAAAGACTGGCGGAAATTGAAAGCAAGGGACAGGCCGATAGCCTAACCGAAGAAAAACTGACCCGCCTGGGCCAGGAAATGGACCGGCTTCAGGCCAAAGCCAACAGCCTGCACGCGGCGTCAAACCGCCCTAACCTTTCGGCCAAACAGACCCTGGATTCGGCGCAGCTGGAAAAGAAACGTCAATTTTTTGACGGCTTTATCCGCAAGGGTCATGACGTGCCACTGGATCAAAAAGCCCTGAGCACAACGGTTGACAGTGACGGCGGCTATGCGGTTCCGGTGGAGCTGGATCAGCTGATCGAAAAACGCCTGCGGGATCTGTCCCCGATCAGGGCAGAGGCCAATGTTATTGCCATTGGCTCTTCGACCTATAAAAAGCTAGTTAATGTGGGCGGCATTACCTCCGGCTGGATTTCGGAATCCGGTACCCGGGTGGAAACCAACACCCCCACATTACAAGAAATCATCCCACCACTTGGGGAAATCTACGCCAATCCGGCCGCGACCCAGACCATGCTGGATGATGCCAGTTTCAATGTGGAAACCTGGTTGTCCGAAGAACTGGCCGAAGAATTTTCCTATCAGGAAAATGACGCCTTCGTCAATGGCAGCGGCACCAACAAACCCAAAGGCTTCCTGCAATATACCGTCAGCACCGCCAGTGATGGTAGCCGGGCCTTCGGTGAAATTCAAGCCCTGAAAACCGGTGTCGCCGGCGACTGGGCGGCCTCTGATCCATCAGATATTCTGGTCGATATGATCCATGCCATGAAATCCGGCTACCGGGGAGACGCCAAATTCTATATGAATACCAGCCTGCTGGCGGAAATCCGTAAATTCAAGGATGTTGACGGTAATTACCTCTGGCGTCCCGGACTGGAAAAAGGCGCCCCGGCTACCCTGCTGGGCTACCCGGTGATTGAGGTTGCCGATATGCCGGTAAAGGCAGCATCCTCCCTGTCCCTGAGTTTTGCCAACATGAAACGGGCCTATACCGTGACGGACCGTATGGGCACCCGCATTCTGCGTGACCCTTACTCCAACAAACCTTACGTCCATTTCTATACCACCAAGCGCGTGGGCGGGGCGGTCACCAATGATCAGGCCATCAAGCTCTTGCAGTTTGCTCTGTAAGTCACACCTTCCTCCCTCAACCTATGGGGCGGCCTTTGGGGTCGCCCTCTTTTTTTAATTTTCAGTTAAAGGATAGGTCATGGCATTTCCGACAGGCTGGGCGCGAAAATGTAAAATAACGATCCCTGATGCCAAGATATCCGGCAACAACACCAGTTTCCCGATCCTGCTAACCGAGGCCAATTTCCCAACTGAAATGCTTGACGGCGGGGACAACAGCGCCCTCAACGGCGGCGGAGATGTGGTTTTTACCGAGGATAGCCCCGGGGCCGTCCAGATGAGTTTAGACATTGTCACCTTTGTCACTGGCGGCACACCCGATGTAGAATTATATACCAAACGACCAACTCTCAACACCGCCGCGGAGAGGGATATCTGGGTCTGGTACAAAAAGGCGGGAGAAGCCCAGCCTGCGGATATCGCCGCCTATGGCCGCAATTCGGTTTGGTCTGATTATGAAGCTGTGTATCATCTTAATGGCGCGGAGGGAACGGATTCAGCAGGCAACCATAACGGAACACTGATTAACTCACCCACCAGCGAAGATGGCCCCTATGGAACGGCAATTAGCCTGAACGGGCTTAATCAGCGCATTGATCTTGGGGCGTTAATTGAGGACGCACTAAGTGGGGTAGACACATTAACGATCCAGGCCTGGGTAAAACCTACTACCGTGGGGATCGATAGAATCATTAGCGCGACACGTGTAACAAGCAGCGCGGGTCATAAGTTTTGGGCTGACGCTGGCGGTTCCGGCGAGGGGTGGGCATCTGCAGTTGCCACCGGCTCAATTGCTGCTGCTGGGGCTGATAATTCGGATGCAACGCTAAATGTATGGCAATTTGTAACTTTCCGATATGATGGTGCGATTTTAGGAGTCCGGAAGGACAATGCAGGTTTTACGAATACTACGAAAACAGGTCTTATCGGCGATAGCAACACCCAAGTATCGATTGGCGGGACTCCTAACGGTGATTATTTCGCAGGTGGCCTGAAAGAAGTCCGCTATCGCATAGCCGTACTTTCAGACGACTGGCTCACCACCGCATACAACAACCAATCCGATCCGGCAACATTCGCCACCGCAGGCACTCCAGAGGCTGTAAGTAGTGGGGCGACCATCGCAGTCAACGGCACATCGTGCAGCCACGCATCAGACAGTCCGACACAGACACAGGCCCATAATTTCATTGTTAATGGTGCAGCTCTTGCTCAGACAGCGAACAGCCCGTCCAGCACACAGACCCACAGCGGAGCGGTCAACAGCACAAACCACACCCACACGGCGAACAATACCTCACTGATACAAAATCAAACCCTCCCGGTGACAGACAACACACACAGACTGATAAGTGATGAGGCGGGAATATTTGACCCCACGGCCTTCACCCCAAACCTTGCCCGAAGCCATAAGGCGACGCGGAAAAACCGGACCTCAACGCCCCCTTCCAGCGATAGAACAACACACCCTACCAACACTCGAACTTTAAGGATCTAATCATGGCAAAAAAAGTAGCCGACGCCGTCCTGGATGCGGCGCTGAATGAAATAAAGAATAAATGCACCCTTATGACAACCTGCGCGGGGGAACCGTTGACCTTTGCCGCCGCCAATGTGGCTGGCGCTAACTTTCTGGCCGACGTGGCTATGGCCGGAGCTGACTTCACAGTGGCAAATGGGGAGGTGAGTGGCCGCAAGGTTACCATCGCCAGCAAAACGGGCATAACCGTAGATAACACCGGGACCGCCGACCATGTGGCGCTTCTCGATACGGTGAACAGCGTCCTGCTTTATGTCACAACCAGCACAGCGCTGGGCCTAACGTCGGGCAGCACGCTGACCCTCGGCGCCTGGGATATTGAAATTGCAGACCCCTCTTAAATAATGGAAAAGATATGACCGAACAATATCTAAAAGATCCCAAGGCGACCCTTGACTATGTCATTGACTGGTCGGTGAGTTATCTCCTGAGCAGTGAACAGATCACTGCCAGTAGCTGGTTTATCCTGCCCCAGGGCAGGCCAGATGACCTGGTCGTTGATAATATTCCTCTCCCGGCCGCCGGTATGACAACCGTTTTTGTCACCGGGGGCAGTGCGGGAAAAGTCTATCAGTTGACCAACCGGATCACCACCGATCAGGGCCGCACCGATGAGCGGTCCCTCACCATCAGGATTGAAGAAAAATGAAAACACAGCTTATCTCCATGGCCGTACAGTTGCCGGTCCTCTTGTCCGAAGCCCGGGATTTCCTGAAAATATCCCACCAGGATGAGGGCGCCTTGATCGCCAGTTATATCCGCGCGGCCACTACAGCCTGTGAGACCTTCACGGCAAGAAAACTGATCAGCCAGCAATGGCAATTGACCCTTAACAACTGGCGCGGTGATGGTCCGGAAGGGGTGATCCAAATCCCGTTATCTCCCCTGCTGTCCATTGACAAAATAGAGGTCTGGACCACGGGCGCTTTTCAGGTCATCGCCCCGGCCAATTACCTGCTGGACAATGTGTCCTACCTGGCCAAAATCGTACCCCAGACCGGCTATCAATGGCCCGAGCCTGAAACAGATGTCGCCGGGATCAGCATCACCGTCAGTGCCGGGTTTGGCGACAGTCAAAATGACGTTCCCCCCGACATTCGTCTTGGCCTTCTTCACTGGCTGGCGGCAGCCTATGACGGCGGTCAGATGGCCGACAACCAGGCTGTCCTCATGGCGGAAAAACTGTGGCAGCCCTACCGGCGGCTGGCCCTATGACAACCAGATCTATGCACCAAAAAATCACCTGCCGTGCTCAGATGCTCAGCCCGACCACCGCCGGAGAGCAACAGGAAAACTGGCAGGATATCGCCGTGGTCTGGGCCGAAGTTACGGCCAAATCCGCCGGCGTAACCACCGCCGCCCGACAAAGGCATATGGCGGAAAGCTATACCGTCCGGGTGCGCTATCAGCAGGACCTGCTCCCTACCCGGAATATCCTGTGGCAGGGACAGGCGTACCGGGTGACCAGCCTGCTCAATCCTGATAACCGGCAACGCATTCTGGAAATTGAGATCGTGAAGGATCACCCCTGATGACCAGCCTGAACTTAACCCAAACCATAATCGGTTATGAAGAAAAACTGGCCCGGTTGATTGAACAAATGGCCGAGCAGATTGTCATCGGGGCCAGAGCCCGGGTCTACCGCGGCCTGAAAAACCCCAAAGGGTCAAGCCCGCTGGCGCAGTCACTCCGAGCAGAAAAACTACCCGAGGGCGGCATGCGGATTATCACCGACAAGCCCTATGCCCGCTATGTGGAATTCGGCACCATTCGCCAGCCGGCCCGGCCTTTCCTGACCCCGGCGACAGAAGAGGTCAAAGTGACATTCTCCGGTCTTATTTAATTTTTCTGAAAGATATTTGCCATGACAATACTCAGCTCACAAAGCCTGTGGCAGGCCATCCATGACCGGCTGGCCGGGGACAGCCAATTGATGGCCGACATCTCGGGCATATTCGACCCCGCCCCCGAAGGCCAAAGCCTGCCCTATCTGACCATCGGCGAGGGCAGTGCCCGGGACTGGTCGGCAAAGGATTTCACCGGGCAGGAACATCTGATTGATATTCATATCTGGTCCGGACAGCGCGGCGGCGGAGAGATCCGGTCCCTGGCCGATCAGGTGGCCAGCCTGCTGAACGGGCAGAACCTTGCCTTGGCCGGGCACCAGCTGGTGGCGCTGGATTTCATTTTCTTTGAGAATTTTTTTGATGGCGATGGTCAGGTACGCCACGGCATCCTGCGGTTTCGGGCCAGAACCATCCAGGACTGACCGCATCTCAACCAGGCCCATGTTTTTTTGCCTTTAAATTGCCGTGTTACGACTTATAGTAGAATTTATTGTTGTGGCGATAACCTATGTATGATCAGAAGCATAAACCCGCCCGGACCCAAATGAGCCACTATCTGAGAACCGGTAGAGTTTTACCAGTCGAGCATTTCCAGAGCCATAAATCAAATCCGTCCGCTTATAGCGAGGATGAATTCTTGTCCCATTAAAGCTGGACAACACGTGATTTTCTAGATCATTATGCATTGGGAAATGGTCGAACCGTTAATTTGGCGAATGTCGGGCTGTTGGAACAATTTCGGAATAGCCGTTCTGTCAGGAGTGCCGTTGAGAGTTTTAAAACTAAACAAATAAAATTAGCCATACGAAAAGCCGTTGACGTTTGTCGTAAATTAGAACGAACGGAGGCTAACAAAACAATGGTAATATTTTCGGACCGAGATAGAACAACAACAGATGTTACACAAGAGGGGCCTCTTTACTCTGTTGGCGGATCCACCTTTTATCGATCAGCACGAATTGCCCTTAATGTAAGTTGTATCAACAGAACACTCCATTTAGAAGGGGTATTGAAATTTGAAATAAACGATAAATTTAGCGATGCCCTTGATAGTCTCAATAAGATTAACGGAGATCAAGACTTGCCTTATTCGAAGCCATACAAAATTACAGCGAACTGGAGCGAGACTTTTAACTGGCGGGGGACATTTTGAACATGATTCAGGATGTTAATAACTCATATAAATGGCGATTTTATGAAAGAACTCTTCTTGGTTTTGCCTCAGCCTTGGGGTGGGCCCCAATTTCCTGGGTTATATTTCTTATAATTTTCATGTTCTTATCTGCCGTACTCCCCCGGTCATTTCCTCTGATAGAGGCTTTGATTTTTATCTATGTTATCTTATTTGGCGTATTAGCTTACTTTTACCCAAAAACTTATATTTTACCTGCATGGATATTAAATTTCTTCTTTATGTTCCTTGGCGTTTTACAAATTGTAACGTCTATAATAGACCCCTATAAACCCGATAGCTTTTTTTACTCTGAATCAGGCTATAATCAATATCATACTTTTTCGATGCAGAATGTGTATTTGGTATTTTTATCACTATTCTTTTTGATCACACTGTTTCGCCCGGCGATGTTTTATTTCCGGCAACTCATAAGACGCTATTTTCGGTGGCATGAGAGAAAAATCAAGTGACATCACATAACTGTTCCTAACGTAAAACCGCCCTCCCTGGAGGAGCGATATTTAAGCTGACCCGCCCTGAGCGGGTTTTTTAGTGACATTTTTTTTGAGGAGGATGGCCAGGGGGCTACCGCATTCTGCGGTGCCGTTCCCCCCCATTCAAAACTTATAGACAAAGGAGTACAGACAAATGGCAGCAGAAAAAGGACGGGCCTTTTTGTTGAAAATTGGCGATGGAGGTAATCCGGAAACATTTGATGTGGTCGGCGGCATGCGCTCCACATCGCTGAGGATTAATAATGAAATGGTTGATGTGACCAACAAGATGTCAGGCGGCTGGCGGGAAATATTACCCGGAGCCGGGCTCCGGAAAATCTCTCTGAGCGGCAGTGGTATTTTTACCGACAGCGCCAGTGAAACATCCCTCCAGGCCAAGGCCCTGACCAGCAGTGTCGATACGTATCAAATCGTTTTTGAAAGCGGGGCAAAATTCACCGGCGCCTTTCAGGTCACCTCCCTGGAATATGCCGGGGACTATAATGGCGAACGCACCTATAGCATCGCCCTGGAAAGCTCCGGCGTGGTGAGTTTTGCCAGTGTTTAGGAACAGCGTCACCCTCACCCTCGACAGCGGGGAATATCGCCTGAAACCAACCTTCCAGGCGATCATGGATATTGAGGAACGCCTGGGCGGCATCATCGGGCTGGCGGTCAGGGCCGCTGACGGCGATTTTGGCCTGAAGGAAATGACCGTGATTATCTGGGCGACCATGGAGGACCGGCTGAATTTTGAGCAGGTGGGCAAACTGATCCTGGCCGAGGGCCTGGCCAAGGCCAGCCCGGTGGTCCGGGATCTGCTGATCCTGTGCCTGGTCGGCCTCAATACTCCAGAAAATTCAGAAGAAAATACAGAAGAAAATGCACCAGATTGACTGGGCCCGCTATGCTGAAATTGCCTATGTTAATTTTGGCTGGTCCCCGGATCAGTTCTGGCGGGCGACCCCGGCTGATTTCTGGTGTGCTTACGCAGGCTGGCGAAAAGTCCGGGGCGGATCGGGGGAAGCGCCGTTAAGCCGGTCGGAATTAAATGATCTTGTATCCCGGCAGGTAAAGGCGTAAAACGGGGCATGAGAAAAAAGAACCAGACCCCGAGAAAATCCCTGCGCGAGCGGGTAGCCGACCGTAAAGCCGGCATCAAGGAAGAAACCAGTCCCAAGCGTGAAAAGATCTTAAAGCGGGTAAGGTTATGCGCCAACCTGTTTCAGGCCATTGGCCTGATCATGCTCATGGTGCTGCTCGGCCAGTATATTGGCGACGGCTATGGCCATATGAACTGGATCAATGTGATGATCTATTCCGGCATGTTCCTGGTCGGCCGGGCCGTCAGTTCCTTCATGAACCTCAGCAACATCATGCGATAGCGTTTAGTCGTTTCCTTGATATATTTTTTTCCTTCATTTGAGAGGGAACCCTTAACAATTGTCGCCATGACTTAAATCAACCCGCCCCTCCGGCGGGTTTTTTATTGGAAAGAATTATGACTGAAACCATTCTTGACAGCCTGGTCGTGAAGATCAGAGCTGATAGTGCCGACCTGCGTGGACAGTTGGCCGACATCGAAAAAGATTTCGGCGGGCTCGAAGCCGTCGCCGGCAAAACCACCGATGCCATGACCCGGGTGTTTGAAAACTTCGCCCGGTCAGGCGAGCTCAGCTTTTCCAACCTCAAAAGCGCTGCCCTATCAGTCTTAAATGATATCGCCAACAGCGCCATCCAGTCAGGCCTGAACAGCCTGTTTGGCTCCGGCAACGGTATGGGTAGTATCCTGGGAGATCTGGCGGGTAGTTTTCTTTTTGGCCGGGCCGGGGGTGGCACGGTCGGCTCACGTCAACCATATCTGGTGGGCGAACGGGGACCGGAGCTGTTTGTGCCGGAAGGTTCCGGACGGATTATCGCCCAACCGGGGTCCAACTCTACGGCCGCATCCTCTGGCAGAACCAGTAGTAACATCACCATCAACATCACCAATCAGGGCGGCGCACATGACATGACAGAGCGCAGTAGTACCCAGGTGGCCGTGGCGGTACGCCGGGCCATGGACCGGGCAGAGAGGGACTTATAATGTATTGGTTGGCAACCCCCGAGGACCAGACGGAAAGCAGTTTTATCCGCCGCTTCTCCCCCCGCTACTGGACAGTGAACTTCCCCCGGCCCATGATGGCCTCCACCGTGACCACCGGCTTTGACAGTCTGGTGGTTGATCTGGTTTTTTACCGTTATGAGGACCTATGCGGCCTGATCTGGGCCTCAGAAGACACCATAGATCACCCTTTTCACCAGTATCAGACGGCCCGAGATTATTCCCATACTGTGTTAAGTTTCCACTGGCAAAGCAGCAACATCAAGGCCCTGGACGGCCTGAACAGCCCAACCCTGACCCTTGAGGGCCGGGATCAGAATGGCACCGCCCGCACCTGGTATGTCCGGCTGTGGAATTATGCGGTCGGCACGGCGGAGGACGCGGTGATCACACTGGATTTTAATGACCTCGCCGGGGGGTTTCTACACCCCTCAGAAGCCGACCCGGTCTATCCCACCGATATTGACCGCCTGTTTATCAGCATGGTGCCCCCGGCCTTTGACGGCACGACCACCGGCCCGCTGCCCAGCGCCATAGAGGCCCAGGTCACCCTGTCCCAGATCACCATCACCGGCCCGACCTCGACCCTGAAAATCGGCGATGGTTATGTTCAGGCCCACGACCTACGGATCGCCAATGGCTATGATGATATCACCTCTCTCAGCCCGGAACGGGTGATCTGGAATATGCTGCGGCTCGGCTACCGGGGCTGGATCACCCATTATGTCGGTATGAGCCATTATTTTAACCTGAGCTGGGACGGGACCGAGAGCCGCTATGTCATCGACCCATCGAAACCAAAACTGAACAAGGCCACTATCAGCTGGCATGCAAATTTTCTGGACCTAGCGCAGTTTTTTGGCTTCAAGGTCATCCTCTCCCTGTCCTATGAGATCTTGGCCCAGAATATCCCCTCGAGCTGGCAACAAAAGGCCCATGACGCCACCCCGGCGCTCACCGGCTGGCAGCCGCCGTCCAGCCTGGTCGCACCAACCAATACGGCGGCACTGGATTATCTGCGCGATGTGTTTCTGGCTTTTGGACAGATCAACGATCAGCTGGGCACAGATCACCATTACCAGGTCGGCGAACCCTGGTGGTGGATTGACCAGGGCGGGACGGGCGTGCCCCATTTATATGATGATGTCACGACAGCACTTTACACATCAGAAACCGGTAGGGTTGTGCCGACCAAGCACCTTCTCTCTACCGAGACCGCCACAGCCGATCAGCTGGATTATCTGACCTGGCTCGGTGATAAACTGGGCCTGTCCACCCTCTGGCTCAGGGATCAGATTAAAGCTCAATACCCCTCCGCACAGGTCGGTCTTCTGTTCTACAGCCCCCAAGTATTGCTGGACACGGCGCCTATAGCCGGGGAGGCTAACTTCCCCACAAGCCACTGGCAGGACCCCGCCTTTGATTTCCTGCAGATTGAAGATTATGACTTTGCTCTGGAAGCGGCCTGGGGGAAACGGACAAAAGCCATTGATCAAATTGACCTCACCCTGTCCTACCCCCGAACCAGGACCCATTATTTTGCCGGGTTTAACCTATTGCCGACGACCTTGGAGAACTGGAAAAATATCCATACTGCGGCCAGGTTGGGTTTTCAGGATAACTTCACCGAAGTTTTCGTTTGGGCCTACCCCCAGATCATGCGGGACGGGGTAATTTACACCAAAGATCAGGACATTGTCATGACAGGATTTCACGAAATACGCTTAGCCGAAGACATCAGTTACGGTGCCAGCGGCGGGCCCCAGTTTTTAACCAATGTGGTCGAGATGGCCTCCGGTCATGAACAGCGGAACCGGGAATGGGCCGAAGCCCGGAATATTTATGATATCGGTCTAGGCCTGCGGTCGGAAAATGATCTCAGTGACCTGCTGAGTTTTTTCCGGGCACGGGCTGGCCGAGCCAATGGTTTCCGCTATAAGGACTGGCTTGACTATAAAAGCACATCCCCGGATCAGGACAGGACCGCAACCGACCAGCAGATCGGCAACGGCGACAACACTGCGGTAACTTTCCAGCTGATCAAGACCTATGACAGCGGCGGAATCTCCCATCTACGGACCATCACCAAGCCGGCCCCGGGAACGGTGATGATTGCCCTTGATGCTGTGGTTCAGGCCAGCGGTTGGCAGGTGGACACAATCACTGGCAAGGTGACATTTGACACAGCTCCCGGGACCGGGGTTGTGATCACCGCCGGATTTGAATTTGACGTGCCGGTGCGGTTTGCCGAGGATTTCCTGGCCATCACCCTGGAGAGTTTTCAGGCCGGTCATATCCCGTCCATTTCCCTGATTGAGGTACGGCTGTAAATGAAAGCAATTTCCCCAGACCTGAAAAGCCACCTGTCGTCTGAGCTGACCACCCTGGTGACCTGTTGGGTGCTGACCCGGCGGGATGGGGTCCGGATGGCCTTCACCACCCATGACCGGGAGCTGGATATTGACACGCTGACCTTCAGCCCGGTCAATGGTTTCCTGCCTTCCTCAATCAGCAGCACCAATAGCCTGAATGTGGATAACCTGGAGGTCCATGCCCTGCTGTCATCGGATGGTCTGTCAGAAAAGGATATTCGCGCCGGACTGTTTGATCACGCAACCATCGCCATTTTTCAAGTCAACTGGCAGGTCATAGGTCAGGGAAAACTGTATATTCGCACCGGGTGGCTGGGCGAATTCACCCTGAGGGACGATCATTTTACCGTTGAAATCAGGGGGCTGACCCAACGGCTCCAACAGGTCATTGGCGATGTTTTCTCCCCCGAATGCCGGGCGGATCTGGGGTCAGACAAATGTCACGTCAATCTTGATAAATTCTCCGGCCTGGGACAGGTCACAGCGGTCGTCAGTCGGGACAGTTTTTCTGATGCCAACCGGACAGAGGCAGATGGCTGGTTTGATTATGGCTCGGTCCGCTGGTTAAATGGAGCTAATACGGGACTTAAAACAGAAGTGAAAATTTATACCGGGGGCCAATTCGTCCTCTATGACAAATTACCCGTTGCCATAGAGATCGGCGATCTTTATCTAAGTTTTGCAGGTTGCGATAAAAGATCTGCAACCTGCAAAGATAAGTTTCAAAATTTCAAGAATTTCAAAGGCGAGACAGCCATCCCGGGAACAGATGCCCTGTATAACTATCCCGGCCTAAAATAAGGCGACCTATTTTTTTGCCGCTGCTTTTTTCGGAACAGATTTTTTCGCTGCTGCCTTTTTAGCAGGAGTCTTCTTAGCCGCTGCCTTCTTTGGAACCGCCTTTTTCGCGGCCGGTTTTTCAGCAGGAGTTTCTTTTACCCCTGGCTCAGCCTTTTCGGCCTCAGCCTCTTTCCATTGATCGGGATAGAGGCGCCTATGAATCTGGTTAACCCGATTGCTCACATCACCGACAGCTTTCAGCAAGGCTTCCAGATTAAAACTGGTTCCCAGATAGGTGTATATTTTGGTGGTGGTATCAAAAGCGCGGAAAATATTCCTGGTTTCAACTTCCTTATGAGGACTGTTGTCAATTTCACCAATGAAATCATAAAGGACATATTGATCCTTGGACTGGCTAATCCATTGATCATTCGCTTCGTCCGCGTGATCAACAAGTGTCAGGATGCCGTCATTATTCAACGGATACTTTTCCGGCAGGTCAAGAGCTTCACGCAGGGATGCTGCCCGTTCCTTGCCTTTCTTGCGGGGCGTCCATAACAAGCGGGAAATCTGGTTTGTCCCCAACATGATATTTTGCAATGCAAAGAAAACACCAACAGAGGCCTGGTTTTCCATTGATTGATTTAAAATACCTACGCTGGCCTCAATAAAGCGGCACTGGTTTCTTAATTCGTGAATATGCAACCCAATAACATTCATGTCCATGACAGACAAATCCTTCATTTTATTATCTATTAAATTTTCTAATCAACACTGATAGCAAAGTTTTTTTGAAATGACCATATATGATCTGCCCCGCAGGAGAATCTTTTTGACGGCACGAAGTTGTGTCGGCAGCCCTTTTCGTCATCAAGGACGGAACCCCGTACAAGGTTTGGACTGTATTGGCTTAATTATTTACGTCTCTAAAACCCTTGGGTTAAGTGATTTTGATCTTGCGGATTACAAAAAAATTCCCCGGAAAAATGCTATTTCCTGCCAAGCCGCGCAGGCCGGTTTCAAGGACAAGGAAAAGTCCCTCATGCATCCAGGAGATGTGATTATCCTGCGAATTGGCAAATATCTGGAGCATTCTGCCATCATCTCGGACAGAGGCATCATTCATGCCTGCGAAAAATACGGCCGGGTGGTCGAGCATGGACTAGATACGGAATGGCGGTCCAGAATTATTTCCATCCATTCATTTCCAATTTTACCACATCATTATGAAGGGACAATTTAATGGCATCTGTCGTACTTACCGTTGTCGGAACAGCCATTGGCGGACCCATTGGGGGTATGATCGGAGGACTGGTTGGCCAAAGGGTGGATCAGGCAATTTTCGGGGGAACTGCGTCCCGGACAATTGAAGGCGGACGCCTGAAAGACCTCACCGTCCAGACATCCGCTTATGGCGAACCTATTTCCCGGGTGTATGGCACACTGCGCCTGCCCGGAAATGTTGTCTGGTCCACAGGCCTGAAAGAAACCCGCAATGAAAATACCGAAGGCGGCGGCAAGGGCAGCCAAAAAGTCACTACCGTGACCTACAGCTATTCGGCCTCCTTTGCGGTGGTCTTATCGGGGCGGAAAATATCTGATGTGGGTCGTATCTGGGCAGATGGTAAGCTGTTGCGGGATAGCACCGGAGCCCTGGCATCCGGTGGCAGCCTCAGAATTTATTCGGGCACTGCTTTCCAACAGGCTGATCCGATGATTGAAGCTCTTGAGGGGCAAAATTCTGCCCCCGCCTTACGGAATCTGGCTTATGTGGTTTTTGACGACCTGGAGCTGGCAGAATATGCCAACCGAATTCCCAACCTGACCTTTGAAGTTATTGCTGATACAGGTGGAGAAATACCGCTCTCGGCCATTATATCTGATATTTGTGATCTCTCCGGGATTACCGCCTATGATGTCAGTGACCTTGATCAGATGGTTGGCGGTTATGTTATTTCAGGGCCGACAAAATCCCGCTCGGCCATAGAAGAACTGGCCCAGATTTATCACTTTGATGTGGTTGAACAGGAAAACAGCCTGTTATTCCGCACCCTGGACAGGACATCACTGGCGACCATTGCACCCGATGACCTGATACAACCGGCTGGCAATTCTTCAAGCAACAAGTCAGAACCTGGGGAGAAAATCACCCTGTCCCGGCGACAGGATATGGACCTGCCCCGAGAGATTGGCCTGTCTTTCATCGATCCAGACCGGGATTATCAGACCGGGCATCAACGGGCCAGACGGCTTCATGTGGCCAGCGATATTGTTCGACAAAACGCCTACCCCCTGGTGATCTCCTCAGATAAGGCAAAGTCCGCCTCTGAGATACAGCTTGATCTGGCCTGGTATGGGCGAGAAACGGTGAGTTTTGCCTTGCCCCCTAAATATGCCGACCTGCTACCGGGTGATATTGTAACCCTGACCCTTGGAGGCGAGCTTCAGGACTTCCTGCTTCAGGAAACAGAGAATGGCGTTCAGGGTATCAGTTGCCTGGCGATAAAATTCTCCAAAACCCTGCTGGACCGCAATAGTTATGCCGACAGTGGACCAGTGCCGGTCCAGGAGGTCGAAAATTTGGCCCCCAGCCAGTTTTTCCCCCTTGATATACCGACGATCACGGGCGAGAATGTGACGTCTCCCCTTCTGTTCTGGGCCGTGGCGGCCGGAACGGGAAAATGGTCCGGGGCTGGCCTTTTCATATCCAGAGATAATGATCAGACCTATAGCCAGCTTGATTTCTCGGCAGCTGATGTCATTAGCGGAACCGTGGAAAATATTCTGCCTGACGGACCATCTGCCTATTGGGATCAAGGGAACGACCTGCTGGTCCACCTGGATAACCCAGGCCACACCCTGTCGGGCGAAACCTCTGATGCCGTACTCAAGGGGGCAAATATCGCCTGGGTCGGCGGGGAAATTCTTCAGTTTCAGCAGGTCGTTCTTGAGCCAGATGGCCGGTTCCGCCTGAGCGGACTTCTCCGGGGGCGGCGGGGCACAGAAAGATATGTTCCGGGTCACGGCGCATCTGAAATTTTTATGCTTTTATCCTCTGCTACTGTCAACACAGCGACACTGAATTTCTCCGATATCGGCCAGCCCCTCTTCTTCAAGACGGTAACATCCGGCGGCCGGGTAGAGGATGCCATCCCTCAGGCCCACAGCTTCACGTCGGAGGTGCTGAAACCCTTTCCTCCGGTCCATGCCCAAGGGAAACGTGATGCGGCTGGCACCTTGATCCTGACCTGGGTCAGGCGCAGCCGGGTTGGCGGTGACTGGCTCGACAATGCCGATGTGCCGTTAGGTGAGCTTTACGAAAAATATGATGTCGAGATTTTAAATGACAGCGCTGTGGTCAGGACCCTGACCTCTGTCAAGGCGGAGATCACCTATCCCGACACGCTGCAAATTGAAGATTTTGGGTCAACCCAAACCAGTCTTGATGTGCGTATCATGCAAATCAGTGACACCATCGGCCGGGGTTGGCCCCTGACAGTTTCCCTCTAATGACATTTAACATAAAGGTATAAAACTATGGTTCAGCAAACCCCCCGGCTTAACACGCCCTATATCATCTCCACCCAGTCCCAGAAGGAAGTCACCCACAATCTGGCCCTGAATATTCTGGACGCTGTCGTTCAGTCGGCAGTGGAAACATCAGCCCTGTCAGTTCCCCCAGCATCCCCAGCGGACGGCGGCCTGTGGCTGGTGGCCAGTGGCGCAACCGGCGACTGGACCAGCCATGACACTGAACTGGCACAATATATCGGTGGGGCCTGGCAATATCATTCCCCGTTTGAGGGCCTGATCCTGTGGCTGAAAGACGAAAATATCTCGACCCGTTACGTGGCTGGCCTTTGGCAGAAGGGGGTTATGACCGCCAATCGGATTGATATCCTGGGCCAACAGGTTATCGGCCCCCGGCAGGCCGCCGTCAGCGATGCCACAGGCGGGTTAACCATTGATGCCGAGGCCCGCACCGCCCTGAACAGTCTGCTGGCCGCCTGCCGCGTCCACGGGTTGATCGCACCTTAAGTGCAGGGTCCTTAACCTAAAAAAGCCCTCCGGAGAGGGCTTTTCAGGTTCGTTTCCGAAAGGTCCTAGCTAAACAGGTCACCCAGTTTCAATGCAAGGCCCATATCGCCATCAATTTTAAGCTTGCCCATCATAAAGGCCATCTGGGGATTCAGGGAGCCATCCATAAGGCCCTCAAAATTTTCTTCACTGACAATCAAAGTCACATCAGCATCAGCATCATCATTACTGACCGTTGGTGGCGTTGTTGTACCATCGATGAGGATGATCCCTTCCCCCTTCAGGTCAATCTTGACCTTTTTACCATTGGCTTCCATGGTTTCAGCTTTAGTGCGGATTTCAGTTGTAATGTCTTCAAGACTCATATGTTTTTCCTTCAATTATTTTTGTTAACGTTACCAGTGATTTCGCAGCGCCCGGAGAGCTTTAAATATCTCCCGCGGGTCAGGAATCTCAGAAATTTCAGTATTTTCGCTTTTCAGTTTCCGGATAATCTCCCGATTTTCCAGCCTGAAAAAGCTGTTAACGCGCCGCTCATCAGCCATGGTAGTGATATAGGCCTCATGGGGATTTTGGCCGCGTAATTTCTCCAGCATGTTATGCGCTGCGTCATTACCGGGTTCCCGGTCCAGGGTAAATTCCAGGTTATTGATAATATAATCATGGCCCGGATAAATCCGGGTATGGTCCGGCAGCACGTCCAACTGGCGGGAGAATGTCTCATACAAGTCATCCGGATCGCCACCATTATGGCAGTTTCCAGCGCCGGCGTTAAACAGGGTATCGCCGCAAAACAAAGCCGGCTGTTCCGTCTCCGATAACAGGCAAACATGGCTCATGGTATGACCGGGTGTATCCAAAACCCTGAGCATAACAGTTGCTCCAATTTCAATCACATCCCCGGCTTTCAGCCCCACATCCACACTGCCTATTTTTTCCGCAGCCCCGTGATGGGCATAGACCTTTGCCCCGGTTTTCTGGCGCATTTCCTCATTGCCCCCAATATGATCCCAATGTTCGTGGGTATTGAGAATTTTGGTGATATTCAGGTTTAGATCATCGGCGGCCTCAAGACATCTCGTCACGTCAAGCGGGTCGATCACCAATGCATCCCGGGTTTCGGGGCAGGCAATGAGATAGTGAAAATTCCTCAGGGGGTTATCGGCATATATCTGGCGTACGATCATGTTCGTCCCCTGTTATTCCGTCCCATGGCCATATTTGCTGGAGGGTCCGCTACTGCGAATTTTTTCACGAGTTGTCAGGGGAACATGCTGATCATTCACTGCTACTGTCAGGCAATCCACTACAATATTGTTGTCCATGTCCTGCTTCGCCAGACCAAAGGCCGGGGCCAGGTTCTCTTTCTCGAAGACCGACGCCTGGGATATATCCGTATCCCAACGGCCCTTACCCCCCTCCTCAACGAAATAAACATTCAAACCACTCCGCAGGTCATTAGCGGAAATAATATTCAGAGGAAGGGCCATTTTATTTATCCTGGTCGTTATATCTATCATCAGTTATATGGGGGGCGGGTACCATAAAGCAAGTCATGGATAGGCTTTTCTTCATGGTTTCTGAAATATTTATTCTGGTGGTTCATCAGGGATTTTATTCAACACAGGCGCTCAGAGGGCAGGTGCAAGCTTACCCGGGTTCCTTTCCCCACGGAACTGATAATCGAAACAGTCCCCCCGTGCTTTTCAATGAGTTGTTTGACATAGGACAGACCAAAGCCAATGCCGACCGTAGGGGTGGAATATATGTCGGACAAATGGGTATCATAGCAAAATACTTTTGCCAATTGCTGTGCCGGCATGCCGGCACCATTATCCTCGCAACAAATCAGATAGCCCCCCTCTCTGTCCCGTCTTGCTGTTATGGTTATCTGTCCACCGGCCGGGGTGAATTTCAGAGCGTTTTCCAACAGACTGTGAATAACCTGTTGCAGGCGTGATTTATCACCTAAGAGATTAGACGAGACCTGATCAACCGTATAAGACAGATCGACACCCGTCTTCTCCGCCTCACCAGACACTTTATTTAGGCATTCCGAAATCATGCGTCCAATAGAAAATTTTTCCTCTTGAAGCTCGAATTCATTTGTTTCCAGTTCTTTCAGTTCCAGTAGGTTATCTATGAGCTGAAGCAGGTCTGTTCCCGCACCATGAATGTCCTGAGCATAGCCCTTATATGATTCCTGTCCGATTGGCCCCATCATCTCCGACATGATAATTTCGGAATATCCCAGAATACCATTGAGCGGCGTCTTGAAATTATGGTGCATGGCGGCGAGAAGATTGCTTTTAATCTCCCGTGCCGCCTTGTCACGGGTGTTATGATCGCTGTTACTTTCCCTTAGAACACAAATAAACCGGGAGCCGTCAGTATCACTACTGAAGGGCCTGATGGTCATGTCGATATCGATAATTTTACCCTGTTTTGTAACCCAGGGGCAAAAGAGAATAGCGGCCTGTCGGCTAGCCAATGCCTGTTCAATGACTTCCCGATTGGGTCTGGATTCTGTTTCCGCCAGGAAATCATACAGGGAGCATCCCCGGAGTTCATCAAGGTGATAACCGGTAACCAGTTCAAAGTGATGATTGATATCCAGAATGACCGGTGTCAGGTTATCGGACTCATGGGAAATAATGGCGATGGCATTGCTAACTTCATGAAATACAGAGTCAAACAAGCCAAATTCTTTTTCATGGCGGGAAGGCGCAAGAATATCCGGATCGGATATTTTTTTCCGTTGTGACGTATGGGTGCTAAATAAAGAAGCATTCATAAGCTGGAATACCCTGCGGTGTTGGATTTTGGCTTATATTTTAAAATCAGCACAAAATCATATTTAATTTAAATAGTCTGACGAGATTCCTCCCGTGGATTCAACTGACTAGATCATCCCCTAAATGATTCGCCGAATCAACTAAAAAGTTAACCTTTTGTTAACTATCTTAAAAAAACAAGAGAATCCCCCGGTTAATTTAACCGAAAAAGGGCCTGGGCCTTCCCTAAAAGGAGATTTTAGAATCCGGCCCCTAGCCCATGGTTTCTGAAATCTGACAGGCCGCAGGACCAATCAGAACCACAAACAGCGTCGGCAATATAAAAAGAATGAGGGGAATTGTCATCGTCGCCGGAAGTTTAGCCGCCTTCTCTTCCGCTCTCATCATGCGTTCATTTCTGAATTCAGCAGATAAAACCCGAAGCGATTGCGCCAATGGTGTACCATATTTCTCTGATTGAATCAGCGTCGCGGTCACCGACTGAATAGAGGGAAGGGTCACCCGCGAAGCGAGGTTTGCCAGGGCCTGCCGACGTTCCGGCAGGAAACCAAGTTCAATAGCCGTATAGTTCAACTCATCGGCCAGTTCCGGACCCGTTTGAGCCATTTCCTTGACGACCCTGAGAAGAGCAGAATCCAGTGTCAGGCCGGCTTCCGCACAGATCACCAACAAATCCAGCATATCCGGAAGGGCCCGTTGCATCATTAGATTACGTTTGGTGGTCATATTCTTCAGAATTATTTCCGGCAGAAAAGACGCCACAAGGGCCGATCCGACACAAGCCATTATTTTCATCATCGGTTTCAGGTCAAACATCCCCATACCGTAAATCAAGACCACCGCAACCGCCGCCACCAGAATAGGCAACACCAGCTTCAGAAACATAAAATAGACCAGAGCGTCTTTTGACCGGTAACCGCCCTGTAACAGTTTCAGGCGAAACTTTTCAGCCTGTTCATTTTTCACCAGGTTAAATTTACTGACAATATCCTTCATGGCACCAAAGTAAGACGCCTTGACCACAGTTGGCCGCCGTTTATTGGGGGCCGTATAGCCGCGTTTCAGGTCCTTCCGGCGCTCTTGCAGATGCTTGACCCTACCATGCATTGGGTCCTTGATAAGGCCACTACTCCAGATCGCCAACACGACAAGGAATGCCGACATGGCCGCAAGGATGGTAATAACGTCTTCAATAGTTACGCCATCGGGTAAATAAGCTTCCATGGGTCAGACCTCGAAATTTATCATTTGGGATAGAATAAAGACACCAATACCCATCCATATGGCCGCCCCCATCAGAGCAATCTGCCCCTTGGGATCGGTAAACATCACCGACATATATTCAAAATTCATAAAAGACAGCAAGCCACACATGAGAAACGGCAGGGAACCAATAATATAAGCACTGGCCTTGCCTTCCGAAATCATCGCCTTGATTTTAAGCTTCAGCCGGGTCCGCCCCCGAAGAATTTCTGACAGGTTGATCAGGGTCTCCGTCAGGTTACCGCCCGTCTCCTGCTGGACAGATAAACTGATGACAAAAAACTTGAAATCAGGGGTATCAAGACGTTTTGCCGTCGCCCACAGCGCTTCATCCATCGTCTTCCCCAATCTGATTTCATCGGTTATTTTACCGAATTCAATGGATATAGGGGCCTTCATCTCCCGGGAGACGGCGTAGATTGATTCCGTTATCGGCAGACCTGCCCGCAGGCCCCGTACAATCAGGTCGATCGCCTCAGGGAACTGTGTAGTAAAGTTTTTCAGGCGTTTATTGATCACAGCATTGACATAGACATGGGGAATGAACAATCCGGAAAACAAACCAACCATCAGGGCTGGCATGAACGACAATCCGCCAATAACTTTCACCACAAAAGCGAAAATCACCACCAGAACCACCGTGGCCGAGACATATTTTTTAAAAGAAATGTCCTTGCCAGTTTTGTTAAGCCGGTCCCGCAATTCTTCCGGCTTGGGAATAAAACGATCCAGAAAGGACGTTTCTTTTTTGATAAAAAGAGCCTTTTTGGCCTGTTCCTTGGCGAGGTTCTTGCCCCCACTATGACGGGCTTTGATTTGATCAAGCCTTTTGCCGATTATCTTATTATTATCGCCTACAAGCCCCATGGCTGTTGCAAGTATGCCGATCAGGACAAAAACACAGATAAAGATACCTATGATAACTATGGTCGGGTTAGTAAAATCCATTATTTTTCCTATAAGGCCTCCATCAAGGCTTTGTCCAACCCAAAATAGGCGGCTTTTTCCATGAAATAGGGCCGAACCCCTGTAGACTTGAAACGCCCCAGAAGATTGCCGTCAGCATCCTCCCCGGTAAATTCATAAACAAATAAGTCCTGGGTGGTGATGATATCACCTTCCATGCCGACCACCTCTGTGATTGACGCACAGCGACGCCCGCCGTCGCGCATTCGAGAAACCTGAACCACAAGGTCCACTGCCCCTGCGATCTGTTCCCGGACGGCTTTCTGGGGCAACTTCAAGTCGGCCATACCGATCATATTTTCCATACGGGTCAGAGCTTCCCGGGTATTATTGGCATGAAGGGTACACATGGAACCGTCATGGCCGGTATTCATGGCCTGAAGCACATCGAAGGCCTCCGCGCCACGCACTTCCCCCAGAATAATACGGTCCGGACGCATCCGCAGGGCATTCTTCACAAGATCACGCATACTGATTTCGCCTTTACCTTCAAGGTTCGCCGGGCGCGTTTCTAACCTGACCACATGGGGTTGTTGCATTTGCAGTTCGGCTGTATCTTCAATGGTTACCACCCGCTCGCCAACATCGATCATCCGTGACAGGGCGTTGAGCATGGTGGTTTTACCAGAACCGGTCCCGCCGGATATCAAAATATTCAGACGGCAGGCCCCAGCAATTTTTAATACAGTTC
This sequence comes from Alphaproteobacteria bacterium, assembly GCA_002401455.1. Lineage (GTDB taxonomy): Bacteria > Pseudomonadota > Alphaproteobacteria > Sphingomonadales > Emcibacteraceae > Paremcibacter. The sequence goes on along the minus strand of NVTE01000003.1, from coordinate 14,512 downwards.
CCATATCATGGGACATGCTTTTCCAGTCAATCATATGGTCCAGGGTAATTTTCTGCTTGGCAAACTTACGAATGGAAATTGTTGCGCCATCAAGGGCCAGCGGCGGAATAATGATATTCACCCGACTGCCGTCGGCTAGACGGGCGTCACAAAGAGGAGTCGATTCATCGACCCTTCGGCCAACGGCGGTCACAATCCGGGTACAGATATTCATCACATGCTGATTATCCCGGAAGGTGACATCGGAAAGCTCTAGCTTTCCGCCTCTTTCGATGTACACCTGTTTGGGGCCATTGACCATAATTTCGGTAATGCTCTCATCGCTAAGCAGCGGTTCCAGCGGACCCAGCCCCAGCATGTCATGAAGCAGCATATTAACCAGGTCACGTTGCTCCCGCAGGTTCAGGTTTATTTTTTCCTGAGCCATCAGCTCATTGACCGCTTCACTAACTTGTTCTGCCAGCTCAGACCGATCCATTTCATTGGCGGCAGAGGCATCAATATATTCGAGCAGCAGAGGTTGCAGCCGGTCTTTAGCATTCATGATGCTGTCCTGGCTGACCTGCTGTTTTTGTTCATTGGTTTGCTTTTGGGATTTCTTCCGACTTCTGACCACATTGACTTCTTCATCAATACCTGGCTTGGCCTTGCTGCTTTCCGCAGTCAACAACTCATTGAGAAGGACGGTCAAAAGGTCCCGCCGTTCAAGTTCATTGATGTCCATCCGGTGGCGGCCGGTTTCCTCTTCAATAATGTCTTCAATAAGGGCCGTTACTTCCCCACGGTCCATTTCCCGAGCGTGGGCGGGGTCAATTCTCTCCAGCATTACAGATTCAATAAGGTCGTAAGCCTTATCGACCACACCAGCATCCGATACAACAGAACTGCCTCCGACATTATTAACCGCCTGGGTGCCATCATGTGTTGAGGTAAGTTGACCCTTGCCAAAACTGTTCGGTTTTAGAACTTTCTTGGCAATCAGGGTTGATTTACCCTCATGCTGTGTTTTTCTTCCAAATGCTGGTTTCATTTTCTCTCACGCATTACTTAACTTACACCTAACTTTGTGCCTACTTTCCGGAATTTGAAGTCAGTTTTTTCCAAAACGATTCTTTTGATTTTTCTGTTTTCTCACCGATAATGTTAACACTGATTTCCTTCAAAACCTTTACAACTTTGCTCATTCTAGCAGCCTGAGGCAGAGGTTTTCCGGCCCGGGAGACCTGAACCATCAGTTTTGGATCAAAGGGAATTTCCCAATCCGCCGAGCGTTCAATCGAAGCCTCAAAATCCCTTTTATCAACTTCAACCATACCGGCCCCAGCAACCTTGTTCAGAACAACTTTGACTGTTGTCTCCGGCGCAACGGTCTTGCAAAGGGCCAAAAAGCGGATCACATCCCGCGCCGCCGCCAGAGTAAGGTCACTGACCAATATGATTTCATCAGCTTCTGATAACATCAAGGGATATTCAGCCGCCATATTACGCGGAAGATCCATCAGCACATAATTGAAATTATGTTTCAGTTCCGATAACAAATGGCTCATGGCGGAGGGATCGGTATAGGTCGGATCATTCAAGGAAGCTTCCGCCCCCAGAATCGACAGATTATCACTTTGGCGAATCATCGCCCGCTCAATGAACAATCCGTCAATACGGCTGGGGTTTTCCAGAGCATCGCACAGACCCCGGCCCGGCTCCAAGTCAAATGTCAGGGCATCGGTGCCAAAATAAATATCCATATCAAGAATTGCGGTATTGCGTTTCATGTCATTGGCAATGATCCAGGCACAGCTGCTGGCGATGGTACTCGCCCCCACTCCCCCTCTCATACCGACAATAGCAACCAGCTTGTCAGTTGCTTTCTCCGTCACCTCAACTTCTGTTTCATTAGACATGCGCAGAGTGGTCTCCGCCGTCAGAATACACTCCCTGATCTGATCAGTTGTCACCGGTTTAACCAGATACTCCTGAACCCCGGAATTGATCAGCTCCCGATACAGGCTAATATCATTTTCCTTGCCGATGGCAATCACCATCGTTCCCGGTTCGCAGACCTCGGCCAGGGCATTCATGTCCTCCATCGGCTCTGCTGACTTTGATAAATCAACAAACAGAAATTTCGGTGACGTTGCGGTCGCCAGAGTCCTGATGGCATTCTCAATCCCGCCCTTTTTAATCAGAGACGGTGCCCATTCCCGTTCATTGAGAACCGGGACCAGGGCCTGTGTTGTGTCATCATCACAGACATAGGCTTCGAATTCATCTTCGACAGTTTCATTTTTTTTCAGCAGTGAAGCGATACTCATGATCTATTCCCGTTACTTAACTTGCTATTTCTTTTTAGAAATCTTGGATAATTTGGTCGGTTTTTTTGTTCTATAGGTCAGAACGGCCTTCGCAGAATTTTCTGTGTCTGGAACACCATTGGTGACCCCCGTGATCAAGTCCCGCGGGTTCGCCACCATAAGCCCCAGGTTAGCTTGATTTGAACAACCAAGTTCTGACAGGCTCGCATTGGCGTAATTCCCCATGGAAGGTTGTGACCAGTCCCCGCATACCGGGGGAGTCACCACATAACGTGAGATGAGGAAACGGGCCTGATTATCCGCCGGGCTCATGCCATAAGGCGTAACATCTGACGACAGACGCAATCCGCGTTCTTTCAGATGCCCGGCCATGAAGACCAATCTTTTCCGGCTCATATCAGACAAGCTGCCATCCCGGTTCAGGGGGAAGTCCAGACTCAATTCATCGCCGTAAGACACATTGCTTCGCATCATGAAATTATCCAGCCCAGTGACGCCCTCATCGGACAGGTCTGTACGGCCTGCTTCAAAGGTCATCATGAAGGGGATTTTAATCATCTGGACCTGATTGCGTTTCTGATTATCACCGTCGGCGAAATTAGCCGCCCCGCTGCAGCTGGCAAGCACCAGACAAGTCACAATAGACAGCAGGCCGGGGATACGGTTCATCATTTTTCTCATAATATTTTTCTTCATCATCTTTTTCCCTTGTCCGGCCCTAGTCCAGAATGAACCCAGCTGCGCTTTTCAGCTTATGACCATTCTTGCCCTGCACAGGGGCTGGCATACCCGCTTTTCTGGTGGCATATGACTGGCCCTTGACATAACGCTCATAATCATTTGGCACCTGAAACCCATCCGTCGGCAACGGCATGGTGCCGCCTTTGTGAGGCCTTACGATATAGGGGGTGACAATGATCACCAGCTCGGTTTCCTGACGGCGAAATTCGCTGGACCGGAATAAAGCGCCCAGAACCGGAAGATCTCCTAACCAGGGGAATTTCTCCAGGTCATGGGTGACACTATTTTGCAGCAGACCGGCAATGGCAAAACTTTGACCACTGCCCAGCTCAACCGTGGTTTCAACCCGTCGTGTGCTCAGCGCAGGAATATTAAAGCCCTGCAGGGTAATGGCGCCGTTTGAAGACAGTTGGCTGACTTCCGGCTTGATCCGCATATTGATCTGACCATTGTTGAGCACCACAGGGGTGAATTCCAGGGAAACCCCGAATTTCTTAAATTCAATAACCACCTGACCATCATCCAGGGTCGGGACCGGGTATTCACCCCCGGCCAGGAAATAGGCCGGCTCGCCGGATTGTGTGGTCAGATTAGGTTCGGCCAGAATGGACAGGACCCCTTCTGTTTCCAGGGCATCAATGATAAAATTAATATCGAAATTACCGGACTTGAAGCCGCCAAAAAGGCTATTAACGCCCCGGCCCTGAACCGCGAATTCTTTGACCAGGCTATTGGGCAGGCCCAGGGGGTCCGGGATCAGGTTAACCACATTGGCTCCCTGGATCATACCGATGGCTGTACTCCCACTGGCAAAGAGATTTTCCCAGTTAAAACCAAGCTGTTTCTTGGTATCGCGGCCGATTTCGGCGATTCTGACCCGCAGATTCACCTGAACCGGTGTGGCAATCTCCAGCTTGTTGATGATGGTCGATTTTTTGCCGATAAATTCTTCGGCCATCCGTCGGGCATCTTCCGCCTCTGTCGGGTTATCCACATGTCCGGTGAGCACCAGCAGTCCTTCATAGGATTTCACCTGGATGCTGGCATCGGGCAGTACATGATGGAGCGCCGCCTCCAGACTGCCCAGGTTATGATTGACGGAGATGGTTCCCTCGTAAATCACCCGGTCATCTGCGGTCACCGCATAAAGATTTGTTTCACCTTGGCTCTTACCAAAAACATAGACCAGAGTTGGCGATTTGACCTGCAGGTCGGCAACCCCGGAATTGGCCAGAAAAACGTTATTTACCGGCTCTGTAAAGCGAATCAAGGTGCCTTTGCCAACTTCAATGTTTTTCTGCTCCGCCTCAACGGCCGCCGCAGTACCTATCATAGTAAATACCAGCAGTGGCATAGTTACGGCCATGATGCCAAGGCACCTTACCCATTTCACCAGGTTACCTGATGATATTAATACCCGGTTATTGATCATTGGTCTGCTTCCTCTGAGTCTTCCCCACTGTCGTCATTCTGCCCTGATTTCAGTGCTTGATTCATGAGTTGATTAAAGTCGATTGTATTGCTTTGGGCTTTTTTCATCCCACCTCGGAAAACATTTACCGACATGCTTTTACCCGACCCACGGGATCCTGACAGCTGAAGGCTGACGTCACTATCCCATGTGGATGTCTGGAGGCTTGCGGTGGCCTGGCCGGAATTCTCATCTTCCGGCTGCCCCAGGCTTCTCAGGACCAGGGTCAATTCCCCCATGCTTCTTATCAGAGAAATTTTTTCCGCCTCTTTAGGTGTGACTTCCAGGGTCGCTGTTTTGCCAATAGAAGGCACATGAGTTGTATTATCAGTACTCTGGTTGATGGCCAGAACCCGAACATCCCGGAGAATGGTTTCACTGAGCCGCGCCTTATCACGGCCTTCACTTTCAATTTCGATTTCATGGGTTAGCAGGATATCAACCCGGTCGCCCGGGAAGACAAATCCCGCATTACCGGAAGTCGGGGTAATACGGATTGAGATTGCCCGTTTTCCTGCCGGCAGAACCGCAGCCATGAACCCTCTGTTACCCGGCATGACCAGACGATTATCCAGGATCGGCTCACCAGCAGATATGGTGTTGACCGCGACCGCACCAGTCAGAGATTCCATCGTAATATCAGATTCTTGCTGAATATATCTTTCATGGACCGTCTCATCGGGCCAGGATTGCCAAACCAAATCTTCCGCCTTAATGAAATGACCAACCGGCATGTCAATTGCCGCCACCAGAATTTTCATTTTGGAGTCCACAACCTTAACCACGACCTGCTCCCCCACGGTCCCTTGGGGTGTGCTGACAAGATTTCTGGCAAGCAGCGCAGTTACGCCGGCAATCACCAATGCGATACCAATCAGTACAACGCTTCTTATATTTATATTCATCTATACAATCCTTGTTCTGCTACCCTTAAAGCGCCCTATTGTCCAATGTGGTAAATAACTGATAAGCCACATAAAGTCCGCCAATAGCGATGCCGACACCATAAGGAACCGCACTCTCCTTCTCTTCTGCCATGGAGAGGTTTATATTTGCTGAAGATTTATGATATTTCGACGCTTTAAAGCGGTTTATAACGATAATCACCGCCGCAAATAGCCCCCCCACCACTGACATGATGAGCAGGAAGTTTAAAATATGGGCTGCTCCGGCCCAAAGGGCGACAATCGGGATTAATTTCACATCCCCACCCCCCATAATATTCAGGGCGAAAAAGCCGACGCAGATCATAAAAATGGCGGCGGCAATGGCCCCTGAGATCACAACATCCCACAAGGGCAGACCCTGGTCAGCCATATAGAGTGTCAAAAGATACATAGGATAGAGCGAGGCGGTTGCCAGGCAAAGACGGTTGGACAGGGTTAAGCTTTTCAAGTCAGAATAAGCGGCCCAAAACATAAGCAAAGAAAATATAACAAGTACTATGATCATTAACAAAACAGTGTTTCCCGTCTACCTATATTTTATTGTTGATTAGAAAATACAGATAAATGGTGTTTTTTTCGTTAACCATAATGAAAAGAGAGAGAAATATCAGAGGGGGTATGCTATTTGTCTATACGAACAGGGGGGGGGATGAAGCTAAATATCCCCCACCGAGACTTAACCGCCCCTGACACCCCTGGCGGGCATCACATGTTTGATGAAATAGTGGTGAAGGTAGTATCAAGTGTCCCGCCGATGGCGGTTAACGCGCCCACACAAACAACGCCAATCAGCGCCGCAATCAAGGCATATTCGATAGCCGTTGAACCAGCATCGCTGGCCACAATTCTTTTAACAACATTTTTAGACATAAGCACTTCCCCTTACTAAAAACTAAAGCAGGGGCTTTGGAGATTAAACCCAAAGCCCCTGCCAAGATACATTTCGTATTAATGCAACACTCTGACTATTAAGGTGTGGTTGAAGGAACGGCACCAGCCAGTTTACCTTCAATTTCACCGAATGTTGTATTCAGTTCAGTACCCAAAGAGGTCAGGCCAGTGATGATCGCAACGGCAACCAATGCAGCAATCAGACCATATTCAATAGCTGTTGCGCCTTTTTCCGACTTGCGAATCTGTGCAAAAAATTTTCTCATTTCTAAATCTCCTAATGCCAATTTAAATAGTTACTAAAGCCAAACTTGTGATCCTAATATGGCGGACACATATGAAGAAATGGTTAACATGTTTTGGAAATTTGTTTTTAATTACAGGTGGTTAGAAGGTAAGGTTTAATAAAATTTTAACTAAAATTTTAACTAAAACCCCCTGACCCAGCAGATCAAAATTGCATAAAATTTGATGTAAATTTTCCTCATAGGCTCAGACTCAGCTTGCCACAAAAAGGAAAATAAGAAAAAAACTGGAAATTCAGGGGGTTATGCCACAGGCTCATGATTGCTGAGGGTGAGCACCAAATGGGTAACATAGCCCTGTGAGCTATGGACAGCAATGTCGCCACCGATCATGCGGGCCAGGCTTTGAGCGATGGATAATCCAAATCCGGCAGAGATCTTTGTCGTAAATTTTGCCCCGCTCTGGTCTATATTATTATGATCCACAGGTGCGGTCTGAAGCCGATCAAACATTTTTTCGGCTTCTAATTCATTAATTCTAGCCCCGAGCAGGGGTAATTCGATTCTCACCTGGGCATTACTGTTGATCAGCACAGAGGGGCTGAACACTTCCCCGCCAATGGCGCGTTTGAGGATGCTGGTTAACATTTTGGTCAGGCACAGCTCAACACTTTGCTTATCATTATACAGGATGACATCAATGTTATTCACATTAGTCATCAACTGCACATGATTTTCTGCGGCCATGGCCTCCACATTTTCCATGCTGTTCCTCAAGATAGATTTCAGGGAAAATGATTCCGGCTGGATCTGCATCAAGCCTGATTCAAGCCGGGCCGAGTCCAGAACATCGTTGACCCCTTCTTTCAGCTGAAGAGCCGCCGTCAAGATATTCTTGACGTTCTGGTGATACTGTTCATTCACCGGCCCCCATGTTTCCATATTGATCATTTCTGAGAAACCAATGATGGCGTTTAAAGGGGTTCTGAATTCGTGAGACAGATTTTGAAGCAGCTCTTCCTTATTCTCTATCATCGCGGCTTGAGCGGCGAGGTCTGATGCGGACATATCGGGTGAAGATATATCTGGTGCCCCGGCTCTGATGGCCTGGGTGGTGACATATTCTTCCAAAACCTCTTCCTGGTGACCAGAACACGAAGCATCGCTAACAGCGGATTCAGGCACCGGAGGCATGACGGACAACGGTTCTTCACCGGTCTCAGCCCGCGCGGTGCCGCGGAACCCGGTGAAACGGCCGGAATGAATATCAAATATGGCAATGGCACTGATATACCACAGGGACTTTTCCTCATTCTGCCCCGCGATGTAAAAAGGCACATTGCGGAAAGAAGAGCGATGTTCAAACAACCCATCGAACGACTTACCCGTCCGGTCAATATCATTACCGGTATCCGGGACCTGGCACAGTGAAATAAAATCTGCCCCAATAAGAGAAGAGGATGGTTGGCCAAAAACCATAAAGGCTTCTTCCGAAATAAAGCTGATCAGGCCATTTCTATCCACTTCCCAGAACCAGTCCGCAACGGTTCGGACAAATTCATGCTGCCGATTAGTTTCCTGACGGGCTACCTGAATCTCTTGCCAGATGCCCTCATTCAGGTCCGATGAGGCATCCCCCATTTTAAGGGTGCTGTCTGGGGAAATATGGCCCAAATGATTATTATCTGGAACAATATTATCTGAGGGACCTCGTGCAGAGGGCAGCGCAGCATCATTGGCGGCTCTGTCCCGGGGAAAAGCAGGACCTCTGTCATTAAAAGACGGGTCAAAGGGCTGACTTTGCTCCGCCTGAGGTTGCTCCTTCGGCACGTCGGCCTTGACCTCATCATTCAAGTCAAACCGTGTTTCCTGCAAAATCGTCGGGATTGACAGACCGGCTATATTTTCTTCTTCCCCCTGAGGTCTCGACTGATGACTAGGAAAAGTAGCGGCAATCACAGGAGATAAATTTTCGCCTGATCCGCCCCCCTCTAGGGTCTCAGAAGTCATATTGTCCGAGGATTTCTCAGGATAGCTTTTGTGGATCTTCTGCGCTCGTAACACCTCAAGAATATTAGCCGTCGTTTCCTCATCCATATCAGGAATGACGTCTTCGGCAAGTTTATCGAGTTCATTCAGGCTGTATTTCAGTTTAGAACTATGGGCTTCCTCAAAAGCTTTTTCCAGCTCATGACGGACCAAGGGCGAGAGACCAAAACGCCGGGAAACATGAAGCCTGTGTGTTTCAGTACCATAGCGGATAATGTGAATCAGCTTTTCGTCGGGCAGATTTGCTTTCTCCAGCAACGGGCCTGAGACCTCCACCACATCTTCACACATGATGTCGATCAACTCCTCAGGCGGCTCCGTTAACTCGCAAAGGGCCGAGGCAATTTCCTGGCGAACCGGCAATTCGACCTGATCCAGCAATTCTTTCAGGATTTCGGTCAGCATCCGAACCTGAATATCAGATGCCATGGGCCGTTTCTGAAGGAAAAGATCGCTGATATGAGAGAACAACAGGGTTCTGCTATGCTCGCTCTCATCCTGCGCGAGCGCAATCAGGTTACGAATCCTGTCGTCGAACGTGTCTCTTTTCTGCACTGTATCCCTTGCCCAACCTTTAAAGCATACCCTAATAAGGATCGCCGCCACTTTATATTTCAAGCCACTGAAATAATAATATTACCACATGAAAATATACATTTTTTTTCAACCAAGTGCTAGTTAAAAAACCATATTTCCAATGAGGAGAAATTACATATTTTGTATTAATATCACGTAAAAGAACATTTTATTATGTAAATTAGTCGAATTATATTATAATCTATCAAAGTTAAGATATTTTGTTTCGAAATATACCGCTTTCGGCGCTACCGTCTTAACCGATAAAAAAACCAAACCTAAAGAACAAGTCACAAATAAGCGTCAAGGGATAGGCCGAATGCATCGTGTAAAACTGGATGATATTGATTGTAAAATTCTGGAAAATCTTCAGGAAAATGGTCGCATCACCAATATTGATCTGGCCGAAAGTGTCGGCATTACAGCACCGCCCTGCCTGCGCAGGGTCCGGGCCCTGGAAGAAGCCGGATATATCCGGGGCTATCATGCGGACCTCAATCCTCAATCCATGGGCTATGGCCTGACGGTTTTTGCCATGGTCGGCCTACACAGTCAGGCAGAAAGCGATCTACAGGCTTTTGAAGCGCTAGTGGCAAAATGGCCGCTGGTGCGTGAGACTTACATGCTTAACGGCGAAATTGACTTCATCCTGAAAATTGTCGCCCGCGACCTGGCCCAGTTTCAGACGTTCCTGACCACCAAACTGACCCCTGCCCCCAATGTGGACAGCGTCAAAACGTCCCTCAGCATCCGTTGCGCCAAAAAATTGCACGGGGTCCCGGTCGGCACAATTGAGGATTAACGGGTAAGTTGAGGAGCATTTGTCGGTTACTCGAGGGACACAAGCCCCCCGGTTTCCAATTTTACCACTGTGTTGACAACACATTCATTTCGTTTGATAATACTCCAATATACGTACCAAGATTATATCTTACAATATTGGGGGAAATAATGGTTGAAATCATCTTGAGGGTGGCTCTGTTACTGACGTTAAGCAGTTATAGCGCCTTTACTGATGACCAGGGGCTATGGATTATTTAAGCACCAATGGACAAATACCTTAAGTGATCTTGGTCACCACCCCCAATACGGTGCCAAATCAAACAACAAACAAATTTAGCTCCCTCACGCCCATGCATTCCCTCATTGATATATTTTCAAAAAAGAACCCCTTCAGCCCCCGATACCATAAATACGATCTATATCTCTTCCTGTGACAATACCGATATTTTTTATCTAGACCATAAGACAATGATCAAAACACAAAAGGGTTTTGTCAACGCCCTTGAAAGACTGAATGCTGCTGGACTTAAGATAAAAATCATATGACAGTCCCCTTGATAAGTTCTTCACATGGCCTTTCATATATATTTGAAGATTATTCCAAATAACAAATGACGGACATTAACAGCAGGGAACGGAGTTACACTATATCAAAAGCTTATTTTTGTGGATATAGTTTTTAATGCCCTCGCACATTTCTGGTCTTTCCATTGCGAAAGCAAGGTTAGCTAGGATAAAGCCGGTTTTATCTCCACAATCAAACCGTTCTCCCTCAAACAAATAGCCATGAAAAGGGCTGTCCCCCAACATCTTCGCCATCGCATCAGTCAGTTGAATTTCATTGCCAGCACCGAGCTGTTTTTTAGCAAGATGGTCAAATATTTCTGGTTGAAGGATATATCGTCCAATAATGGACAGATTTGATGGCGCATCCTCGGGCTTGGGTTTTTCAACCATTCCCTTTATTTCAATGATCTTGTCTTCGCGGCTTGCCACATCCAATATGCCGTAACTGGAGGTTTTTTCATGCGGGACCTCTTCAACCGCAACAACATTTCCGCCCCTCTCATAATAGAGATCAAGCATCTGTTTAAGACATGGCCGATCAGCTCTTACCAAGTCATCGGCCAATAAAACAGCGAACGGTTCGTCTCCCACAATATGGCGTGCGCAATAGATTGCATGACCTAAACCCAAAGGCTCCTGTTGCCTGATATAGCTTATACTGCCCTCATCAGGTAATATCTGTGCCAATTGTTCTAGAATATCGTTTTTATTTTTTTTGGCGAGCATGTCCTCCAATTCATAGGAGTGATCAAAATGATCTTCAATTGCCGATTTGCCTCGACCAGTGACAAAAATGATCTCATTGATACCAGCAGCCCGGGCCTCTTCCACAGCATATTGGATCAGCGGTTTGTCCACTATGGGTAACATTTCTTTCGGCATGGACTTCGTTGCTGGTAGAAAACGTGTTCCCATGCCCCCAACTGGAAAGACTGCCTTTTTAACAGGTTTCATGTATTTTTCCCCTCATGTTTATTGCTATTTGAACAGTCGATGGTTAGGTTTTCAAATTTTAATTTTGTTGATGCATTAGATGATTTTATTGTTCTAAGATCCGCCAGATATTCTTTTGTCAATTTTTTACCATATTCCACGGAGGGCTGATCATGAGGATCCACACCCATCAAATGTGCGCTGATAATGGTCTCCAGAATGAAATGCATGATAAGAGCCCCTAGGCTTCTTTCATTTAATTCCTGGATCCGAATATGCCGAACTGGCTTTCCCCTTTGCCTTAACGCCTCAATGGTGCTAATCGCCTCTGCTTCAACCATATCTCCTATAGTGCAGCCAGCCATATATGAATATTCATCATCATGGATCAACATCGAATCAATGGTCGGCCCTGTACCCATACTGGATGTGGTTATGATGGTGAAATATTTATCGTTGGGGCCATCTAAAAACAGCTGAAGCTGACTATGCTGATCTACAGGGCCCAGCGCATCAAGAGGTGTCGTCCCTTTGCCATCTTTTCCTAAACTTTCTGCCCATAATTGTTTGTACCATGCTGAAAAGCTTTTAAGACGACATTCATATGGCATCATAACGTTAATATTGATATTATTATTTTTTTGTAATTCATACGCGGCTATCGCACCAATTGCCGGCCCTACATCACAAATATTATCCGCATTTATCGTCTGTTGCAAAATTTGTGCGGCCCCCTCTCGTAAAGCGACGACATCCAAACCAGCAATCATCGCAGGAAGTAAACCAACAACAGAAAGTACTGAGAAACGTCCCCCTAGATTTGGGTCATGATAATGAATTGGCAAATGCCATTTTTTGGCAAAATCATGTAAAAAACTTTTCCCCGGCTGCACAATTATTGTGAAATATTCCCTGATATTTTTTTCACCAACCAATGTCAGAATATTGGAAAAACATGCTAACATCTGAGCTATGGTTTCAGCAGTACCACCTGATTTTGAAATCACCAGGAAATGTGTTTTAGATAGGTCTAGCTCATTAAATAGCTGTTGCATGGTATGTGGGCCCAAATTGTCTGAGAAATGCAATCTTGCACCACCATTTGGGACTTGTATTTTTTGCCCCATAAGGGCAACGAGCATTTGTGCTCCTAAACTTGAGCCGCCGGTTCCAAGAACAACAACATCACTGAATTTCTTCAAAATACGGTCTGCAGTTGCCCTAATATCAGTCAGGTCTTTACGTTCGCCGGGAAGTTGAAGATACGAGTTCAGAAACTGCCGTTTTTTAGACCCCGTTTTTAAATCTTTGTATAAACCGGATAATACCTCTTTGACTGCTTTATTATAATGCTCCAAATTAATATCATTCTTCGCATTAAAAATATTCTCTAAATAAATCTCGTATAACATTCCCTGCCTCAAATAAATAAGCTTCTAAACAATAAATAGCCCCGACTGCTTAAGTTGAGCTGGAAACGCTATTATTTACGACCTGCCCAAATCAATCAATAATTATAATACTCTTATTCTTAAGGGGTTTTGGATAACATAAATAATTTCATTTTTGGAGTTATTTTATTAATGGTCATATTGGTCCGTTTATGGTTGTATGTCCAGAGTCTTTCTGTAGACGTTTTCTCCCCTCCTAAATTAGTTCAAAGATAATGAGTGGACTGGACAGGACGAAAATGGGACCTGGGTGGAGGTTGTTTTGTTTGACAAATAAGAAGCCAGAAAATCATCAGCCTAAATTGACTTAGATTACCCCGAGAGCCCACAGGCAACGTAATTCGCAGCATATATCAGGTGATATGGAGAAGCACTTACCGTTTAATATTAATGGCTCACCCAAGGGTTTACAAGCTTGATGCCACAGTCTTTAAAATCTTTGGTATTTCTGGTTGCTATGGAAGCATTATGGTATTTCACGATGGCAGCGATCATCAAATCCACGGCGTCTGTATTGAAACCCGCTTTTTCCCTTTCTGAAGAAACCTCCCCATATATATGAGCCGCATGTTCATCAAAGGGCAATATCCGGCCACTAAAGGCATTATCAATAAAGCTCAAAAAATTAGTACCAAGTTTTTGACGACGTTTCCCCTCAGGTAATCGCAATATACCTCTTTGAATTTCCGCAATAGCAATAGCGGTAATCGCCAAATTTGCTTGTTTCTGCTTTGAAATCCAGGCTAACACAACCGCATCAGGATTTTCCTTCATGAGCTCAGAAATGACATTTGTATCAAGTATGATCATTGCTCGAAGTTAATCTCTCCCCGTGTTGAACTGCGTTCCGGCAGACCCAGTTCCACGCCATATTTACGGCCAAAATATTTACCGGCCAAATCAAGAATATTTTGCTGAAGAAAAGAATCTGAACTTGATGCCTTCTGTAAAACTAGCCGTGCATAAGCTTCCAAGGATACACCAGACTTTGCTGCCAGAACCCTCAGGTTTTCTTTTGTATTATCTGGAAGATCACGAATCGTAATATTTGCCATTGCTATGCTCCTTTATGATTTCATTGTATTCAATGATATCATTGATGTCAATTATTGATCAATATCATATACCAAACTCTTGAAGAAATGGCTTTACAGAAATAAACTCATTAACAAAAGATCAAATATAAGGATCCATAAGAACTTATGAAAAGTTATGAAATTAAAGACCGGACAGGACAAAAGCGGTAACCGGATGGGGGCGTGCTTATTTCATAAAAATAAGTAATTGGGGAACGCATCGGAGTAATAATTTCTATAGTGGCAAACTTCCATCTCGGTGGCACGAGAGGTAAGGATTTACTTTCACATATCATGAAATCTTTTTGATCCGTGGATACATATCATGCATGAGTCAATAGCGCATATTACACAATAAATAAAAGAGGCAAGGGAAGCCAAAGGTCTGAGCCAAAGAGCCCTCAGCAAAAAAATTGGCATCCCTCAAAGCCATATTTCAAAAATTGAGAATGGAACAGTGAACCTACAGCTAT
>NVTE01000002.1 GCA_002401455.1 Alphaproteobacteria bacterium | reverse complement strand
TCGGATTGCCGATCATGCCCTGCGTGTTCTATTGGCCCGGAAAGAAGGTAAAGCATCACCAGATTACGCCATCACGACACAGACTTCAGAGGAAAAAGGCAAGAAACTGATCGGCCTGTACAAAAACGACGCTGAAACCATTCAAATCAATCGACGTTTTGGCGACCTCTATCTTGAACGCGTTAGGGGACTGTCTTTGCGCCTGAGAGAAGCTAAAGGCAATATCGTGATCGATGACATTATGACCTATAGTGAAGATATTCAGATTGCGGACGGAAAAGTAAATGTTTTTGGGGTAGAATATGAGGCTGTTGCAGAGGCCAAACCCACGCCTATGAACCCGGGCTGGACAGGCCTGATTGGTGAATATGGTTTTGACCATAATATTCTTTATATCAGTGAGAAGTTCGGCAAACTCCATGCGCTCATTGAATGGGGGATGGAATATCCGTTGATTGATTTGGGGGGCGGGGTGTTTAAATTCCCCCCCTCAGGCCTTTACCCCAATGAACAGCTTGTCTTCGAAAAAGGGGGGCAGGGTAAAATTAATAATGTGAGCCTGAATGGTATTAATTTTAACAGGCGCGCCGTCGGGGATGTGGATGTGGAGGTATTTAAGATTGAGCCTGTCAAACCGGTGTCAATTTTGGAACAAGAGGCTTTGAAGGCGAAACAGCCAGAAGAAAAAGGACAATTCAGGAAGTCGGATCTAGTGGATGTTACCACGTATGGCGAAACCATCACGCTTGATATTCGTTATGCGGGCAGTGATAATTTTCTGGGGACGCCGGTTTATTCTTCGGCCCATGCTTTCCTGCAACGACCGGCGGCAGAAGCCCTGGGCCGAATTGCCAAAAGCCTGAAACAAAAAGGCTACGGCCTGTTGGTTCATGACGCCTACCGTCCGTGGTATGTGACCAAGATTTTCTGGGACGCGACGCCGGAAGAGGGAAAGATTTTTGTGGCTGATCCCGCAAAAGGCTCCCGTCATAATCGGGGTGCTGCCGTTGATTTGACCCTCTTTGATCTGAAGACAGGCAACCCCATAGACATGGTCGGCCTTTATGATGAAATGACTGAGCGGTCTTTTGTCCATTATCCCGGCGGCACATCCTTGCAAAGATGGCACCGGGAGCTCCTGAAGGAGGCCATGGAAGCCGAAGGTTTCAAAGTTTACCCCTATGAATGGTGGCATTTTGATTTTGACGGTTGGCAGAATTACCGTGTCCAGAATGATACTTTTGAAGAATTGGAGTGATGTAGAGTGAATGCGTTTTATCAAAAATATCTTCTCCCGGGTTTAGTCTTTCAGGGCGTCGTGATCGGCGGCGGCTATGCCACAGGCCGGGAACTGGTTGAGTTTTTTCTGCCCCATGGCCCCATCGGCGGTTTATTGTCCATGGGGGTTGCAGCCCTGATCTGGAGCCTGGTCATGGCCGCGTCTTTTGAGCTCTGCCGGATGACCCGGAGTTATGATTATAAATCCTTTTTCCAACAGCTGTTGGGCCGTTTTTGGTTCCTGTATGAGATTCTACTGCTGTTGTTGATGATCGTCGTGCTCTCGGTGATTGGGGCGGCTGCAGGAGAATTAACCCAGAATCTGTTTTCCACATCAGCCTTGGTGGGGACGGTGGGCCTGTTGGTGGCCATAGGGGTGCTGACATTTTACGGCAGTCATATCATTGAACAGTTTATGGGGGCCTGGTCAATATTACTGTATCTTTGTTATTTTGCCCTGGTGGTTCTCTGTTTTTTCACCTTTGGGGAGGACATTCAAACAAGTTATCAAACGGCAACGGTGTCCTCAGGATGGGCGTTGGACGGCCTGCGCTACGCCGGATATAACCTGGCCACGGTGCCGGCGGTCTTTTTCTGCCTCAGCCATATCACCCGGCGCCGGGAAGCCATCTCGGCGGGCTTGCTGGCAGGTGTGATCGGCATGTCCCCGGCGGTATTTTTGTTTGTTGCCATGATGGGACAATATCCGGAAATTGGACAGGAGACCATACCTAGTACCGCCTTGCTGTCTCATGTGGGTTTGCCGTGGTTTTCCATTTTATTTCAGGCGGTGCTGCTGGGAACCCTGGTGCAGACCGGTGTTGGTCTTATTCATTCTGTCAATCAACGGATCGCAGCGACACTCCATGATCGGGGGCAGAAAATGCCAGAGCTGGCCCGCCCGGCGATTGCTATTGCTCTCTTGCTGGTCGCCCTGGTTATGGCCTCCACCTTTGGTCTGGTGAGCCTGATCGCCAATGGCTATGGCTTGCTGACATTTGGCTTCATCGCGGTGTTCGTGGTGCCAGTCCTGACCATTGGAAGCTATAAAATCATGAGAAATAAAATGAATTATCCCATTCAGACGCAGGTACCACCTGAATAGTCCCAAGTTTCTTAGGCCGCCCTCAGGGGCACTGTCTGTTCAGGGCAGGAATTCTATTTCAATGAAGGCCCGTCGCTCGTGTTTTTTTATTTTCGATAAAAACCAACGGTGTTACGGTACCTGACATCGTATTGTCACACATTATTTGACAGCCTTTCTTGCCTTAAAATTGTCCGGCTTCCCACAGGTCCCCCCGCTGCTGTCATCCATACAGAGATTGCGCACTTCACTGAGGGCCCGGGAAATAACACCGTCTGCTGTCTCAATCTCGGGAAAGGTTGGCTTGCTGACGGTTGCGGCCAGGGTGCTTTCCATATTGGCCAGCTCGATAATAGCCATGGCTGTGCAATTCAGTAATGATTTAAAACCCTTATGAATTCCGTTTTTACCGATTGTTTATGTGTTATCTTTTTTCATTGTGTTACTCATCTCCTATACTTCCTCCTACGCCCAGTAGTTTTGTGCAGAACAGCCAGAATCAATTTCTTGCCTCAGGTAAGATTTTCTCTGGAACAAGGTAATTTTAGGAGAAACTCAGGGGGTAGGTATTTATAATCCGTGTATGGGATTTTGACGCATAATGCAAAGAAGACAAGGTCGATAACACAAATAAAAATGAGACAGCATGATTGTTTGTCTCAATAATATTCTCTCACTAGACGGTGACGAATGGATACCTTAGACTGCCGCTCATCGTGAGAATTAAATACTCAGCCCAAATTATAGCCTATAGTTGTTTACAGAAAGAGCGGTTAATGACCCCACAGTTCACTCTCCCCCACTGGTATGACCTCCACACTCATTTCCGTCAGGATGAGACCCTGCCAGCCACGGTAAAGGATCACGTGTCTATGCAATGTGCGGGGGCCCTGGCCATGCCCAACACCGCGCCCCCCGTGGGCAAGGTCTTTGAAGCCGATGAGGTGTCCTCCTACAAGAGCATTGAGCAATATCGTTCTGAAATACTGGCAGCCTCAGGGGGCGTTTTCAAGGAGGTGATTGTGCCGCTGTATCTGACCCAGGACACGACACCAGAGATGATTGAAAAAGGGGCCGCCGCCGGTGTGTTAAAAGCCTGCAAATATTATCCGCCCCACGGCACCACTGGCGCGGAATTTGGCGCGCCGCTGGACCGCTTTATGGAAAATGGGGTCTTCCGGGCTCTGGAGCAGGCCGGGGTCACGCTTTGTATCCATGGGGAAGAACATGGCCTGGGGCCGGAACGGTATTTTGACCGGGCGGAGAATGCCGAAGAGATTTTTTATCGGGACCGTATGCCGCGATTGGTTGACAGCTTTCCAGACCTGCGGATCGTCGGCGAACATCTGACCACCAAAGTGGGGGTCGATTTCATCCTGGAGGCCCCGTCCCATGTTAAAGCCAATATCACGCCGCAACATTTGATGTATACCGTCGGTAGCCTACTCAACGGCCTGAAATACCATCTCTATTGCCTGCCGCTGGTGAAATATGACGAAGACCGCGCGGCTCTTCGGGCTGCGGCCACAGCGACCAATAATACCAAGTTTTTTGCCGGCACCGATAGTGCGCCCCATACCAAAAAAACCACCCCCTGTGGCTGTGCGGCGGGCTGTTATACCGGGGGTATCGCGCCCCAACTTTATGCCCAGGCCTTTGAGATGGCCGGCATTGACCTCAGCCAAAAGGCGGGACAGGATATCCTGGAAAACTTCCTCTGCACCATCGGACGGGAATATTACGACCTGCCGATGCCTGAGCAGACTTTCATCCTCGAGAGGAGTGCGGAAGATGTCCAGCCCTTGAAAATCGGCGATCAAACCATTATCCCCCTACCGCTGGGCATGGAATGTGAGCTGCCGTGGCGCATCCGTCGTTGAGATAAGGCCAGCAGAATACCCTCAATGATCCCGGATGATTTCTTTGGCTGCATTATGGCCGGGGGCCCCGGTAACGCCGCCGCCCGGATGGGTGCCGGAGCCACACATATACAGGCCCTTGATCGGCGCGCGGTAATTGCCATGGCCCAGAACCGGCCGGGCGCTGAACATCTGATCCAGGCTGAGGTTGCCATGCATGATATCGCCTTTAGTCAGGCCAAAGATGCGTTCAAGGTCCAGCGGGCTTAAGATCTGCCGGCCCAGAATGCTGGCCTTGAAGCCGGGAGCGAATTTCTCAACCTGGTCAATCACCAGATCGGCGGCTTCTTCCCGGTGGGCATCCCAATCCACATCCGGATCAAATTGCTGACAGAACAGGCTCGCCACATGCTGGCCTTCCGGGGCCAGGGTATCATCCATAGTTGACGGGATCAGCATCTCGACGATCGGCGCCCGGGACCAGCCATGCATCTTGGCATCCCGAAAGGCCTGGTCCAGATAGGCCATGGTCGGCGCAATGACAATGCCCCCGGTCAGGTGATCCGCCGTCGCCCGGTCCTGTTGCGCCAGGCAGGTGAATTTTGGCAGCTCTTTCAGGGCCACATTCATACGGAAGGTGCCGGAGCCATTTTTATAATGCTTCATGCGGCGGCGGAAATCTTCCGGCATATGTTCAGGGTCAACCATCTGATTATACAGCAGGCTGGGATTGACATTGGCGACAATGATTTTGGCCCTGACCTCTGCGCCATTTTCCAGCAACACACCCACTGCTTTGCCGTGCTCAACGATGATCTTGCTGACGGCTTTGCCGGTTTCAATCTCGACCCCCTTGGCCCGGGCAGATTTCGCCATGGCCTGGGTGATGGCGCCCATGCCGCCAATGGCATGGCCCCAGACACCCTTTTTACCGTTCACTTCACCAAAGGCATGATGCATCAGCACATAGGCCGAGCCCGGGGTTTCCGTATCGGCATAATTTCCGACAACGCCATCAAAGGCAAAGGCGCCTTTGACATAGTCATTCTCAAAATAGAAATCCAGGAAGTCCGCAACACTCTTGGTGAAGATATCCAGGACGATGCGCTCATCTTCCAGCGGCAGTTTGCGCAGACGGTTGCCAAATTTCGCCGCCTTGAAAATATCGCGCAGCCCACCGCCCACATTGGGCGGTGTTTCCAGTAGAAAATCCCGGATCAGGTCGGCAACCATTTCAATATCCCGGAAGTAGCGGTCGAGGGCATTAGCGTCATGCTGGGAGAATAAAGCTATTTCAGCCTTCAGGTTGTCACCGCCGACGACAAAAGACAGATAGTTTCCATCCTCATGGGGCCAGAGGTTATTGACCCGTCGTTCGACGATTTTCAGGCCGTTCTTGTGGAGTTCCAGGTCCTTGATGATTTTCGGATTGAGCAGGCTGACGGTATAGGCCGCAACAGAGTTTTTAAAGCCCGGGTGAAACTCTTCCGTCACCGCCGCGCCGCCAACCACATCGCGGCGTTCCAGAACCCGCACTTTCATCCCGGCCTCGGCGAGATAATTTGCGCAGACAAGTCCATTGTGACCGCCGCCAACGATCAGGGCATCAAGGGTCATAAAAAAATCCTGACTTTAAATTAAACCTAATATATCACCGGAATTGTACAACCGTACAATTCCGCGTGCAATAATGTCAATGCAAAATATAACAGACCGAAACGATCGGTTGATCAGGTCAAAATCCTCATAAAACCGATTTGTTCTCAGGACGAGGCAAAGCCCGGACCGATGAACAGCAACAGCCAGAAAAGATTGGGCGGACAATAAAATGGCTGGCAGGACAGCAACCACCGTGGTCGCCATAAGCAGACGGGTAGTTTGTTCCTTCCTTATAAACTTTTGCATGGACGGTTGTGGTCGGCTATACTTCCCTTGACCCGCCGATTGCCAAAAACCGGCAGGCATAAAATGACAGGTCACAAATTGCGCTCACTGGAGTTTCTGCTTCATGACCTCGACCTCTGTAGTCGTATCTATCCGCATCCGTTCCCTTTCCAGGAGTTCTTTGGAAGGAGGGCGGCCGCACCCGGTGTTGCAGGGGGACCGGGACTTGAACCATAAAGCCGCTGAACCGGGAAATGTCACCTATTATTATTCCCAGACACACCTGAAAAGTAGAGGCCCCCTGGATATTGGTGGGCAGTCTTATCCGGTGGCCGGCCTGTCCTGGCTTGATGATGAATGGGGCACCAGCGCCCTCGGGCCCGATCAGCAGGGCTGGGACTTGTACGCGCGGCAGCTGTCCGACGGCAGTGAAATGATGTTCTATAATTTGCGCTAAAGTGACGGCAGCCGGAATGCTCTCAATGCGGGCACGCGGTTATGTGGAGCTGGCAGGATACGCCCAGTTGACTAATACGGTTTCATACACAGGAGAAAGACATATGAGCATACTGAAAAACAAAACAATCTTCATTACCGGGTCCAGTCGGGGTATTGGCCGGGAGATTGCCCTGAGATGTGCCCGTGCGGGGGCCAATATTGTCATTGCCGCCAAATCTGATCAGCCTCACCCCAAGTTGCCAGGTACGATCCATACGGTAGCCAAAGAGGTTGAGGCGGCAGGGGGCAGGGCTCTTGCGGTTAAGTTGGACGTTCGGGATGATGCCCTGGTCAAAACCACCATGACGCAGGCAGCGGACCATTTTGGCGGCATTGATATTCTGATCAATAATGCCGGGGCCATTCGGTTGAGCAATGTGGAGGATACCCCTCTCAAACGTTACGACCTGATCCACAGCATCAATGACCGGGCGGTCCTGCTCTGCTCTCAAACTGCCTTGCCCTATCTGAAGAAATCAGACCATGGTCATATTCTGAACCTGTCACCACCGCTTAATCTTGATCCTAAATGGATGAAGCCCTTTGTCCCCTATACCAAGACAAAATATGGCATGACCCTGCTGACTTTGGGTATGGCGGAAGAATTCAGGGTCTATGGTATCGCGGTTAATTCTCTCTGGCCCCGGACAACGATTGCCACCGCCGCCATAGAATTCGAAGTGGGAGCTGCGGTCATGAACCAGTCACGGACGCCAGCCATTATGGCCGATGCCGCCTATGAAATACTCTGTACGACAGGTCTGGAATTGACGGGCAGTACCTCCCTTGATGAGGACATATTGCGGGAGAGGGGCCAGACCGATTTTGCGCAATATGACTATCTACCGGGTTGTACTGACCTGATGACGGACCTCTATGTGGATTAGCGCGGAGAGGGAATTGGTGTATCAGGTCGCATTCACCGGTCACTGCGCCAATGGGGGCAGGGGTGAAACCGACAGAATGATGCCCGTCCCTCAAGTTGTATCCCTTATCTTGGTTGTTTGACCACCCGCAGGTAAGGTTTTTGGGTGTCCCAGCCTCCGGGGAAACGTTCTCTGGCCTCGTCATCGCTCAGGGTTGGCACGATGATGACATCATCGCCCTGTTGCCAGTTGACCGGGGTCGCCACCTTATGAGCATCGGTCAGTTGCAATGAATCAAACACCCGCAGAATTTCATCAAAATTCCGACCGGTGCTGGCGGGGTAGGTCAGGGTCAGGCGCAGCTTTCTTTGGGGGTCAATGATGAACACACTCCGCACGGTGAAGGTATCGTCGGCGTTGGGGTGAATCATGTCATAGAGGTCAGAAACTTTATGATCCTCATCGGCCAGTATGGGATAGGTGATGTGGGCGTTCTGGGTTTCTTCAATATCACTGATCCAGCCTTCATGGCTTGATACCGGATCAACGCTGAGGGCTAGAATTTTGCAATTGCGTTTCTCGAATTCGGGTTTCAGGCCAGCCATATAGCCGAGCTCGGTTGTGCAGACTGGGGTAAAGTCCTTGGGGTGGGAAAAGAGGATCACCCATCCGTCCCCGGCGTACTCATACAAATCGACATCGCCTGCGGTTGATTTCTGAACAAAATTCGGAACTTGGTCTCCTAAACGAAGTGTCATGATCGAATGTCCTTGTTAATTCAAATGTAAGGATATTCTAACATATCTGCGATCATGACAACAGGCAAATGTGTGACACACCCGGGTGGCGGGCCGGATTAATCGTCCTGATGACGACCAAAATCGGCCACGTCCTCTTCCTGGCCAGCGTCAATGATCTGTTGGCGGATTCGGCGGGTCCGGTCAAACAATTCAAATAGCTTGTCGCCTTCGTCATAGCGGATGGATCGTTGCAGGGCGGTCAGGTCTTCGCTGAAGCGACCGAGCATTTCCAGGACGGCCTTTTTGTTATTGAGGAAGACATCCCGCCACATGGTCGGGTCCGAGGCGGCGATCCGGGTAAAGTCGCGGAAGCCCCCCGCAGAATATTTGATGACCTCTGATTTTGTCACTTCCTCCAGATGACGGGCGGTGCCGACAATATTGTAGGCGATCAAGTGGGGCAGGTGGCTGGTGATGGCCAGGACCATATCGTGATGATCGGGGGTCATATGCTCGACCTTGCTGCCCAGCGCCTGCCAGAATTTCTCCAGCTGTTTTACTTTGTCTGGATTGGTGCCTTCGGGCGGGGTCAGGATACACCAGCGTCCCTCGAACAGGCTGGCAAAACCGGCCTCTGGTCCGGATTGCTCGGTACCGGCCACGGGATGTCCAGGGATTAGGTGACAGTCAGAGCGCATATGGGGGGACAGGGCCTTGACAACACTGGCTTTGACCGAACCCACATCGGTCAGGATCGCGCCCTCTTTCATCTCCGGACAGAGCAGCTTTCCCAGGTCCGCGTAGGCGCCGACCGGGGTCGCTAGAATGATCAGGTCAGCCCCTTGCACGGCTTTAACCGGGTCGCTGGTGATATGGTCGGCAAGCTTCAGCTCGCGGGCGGTCTGGCAGTGGTCGTCATTGATGTCACAGCCAACCAGGCGGTCGGTCACTTTGTTTTCGATAATTGCCCGGGCGAGGGAGGAGCCGATCAGGCCCATGCCGATGAGGGTGATTTGATTAAATATAGTCATGTTCTATTGTCCCAAAAACTCTTTCAGCAGACCGATCACGTCCCGGTTTTGCTCTTCAGTACCGACGGTCAGGCGCAGGCAATGGCCCAGTCCTTGTCCCGGCAGCCAGCGCAGGATATAGCCCTGGGCCAGCAGGAAGTCATTGGCGGCTTCGGCTGTCTTGTCCTTCAGGTCCGGAAAGCGGATCAGGATGAAGTTGGCGACACTGGTGATGGGCTCGAGGCCCATGGCCGTCAGCTCCGTGGCGAGATAGTTCAGCCAGGTCAGGTTATGGGCTTTGGCCCGGGCCTCAAACTCCTGATCTTTCAGGGCGGCAACCCCGGCCGCCTGGGTGACGGAGGGCAGGTTGAACGGATCGCGGATGCTGTCGAGGATGGCGGCAACTTCCGGGCAGGCATAACCCCAGCCCAGACGTAATGCGGCGAGGCCGTAGAGTTTGGAGAAGGTCCGGGTCATCAAGACATTGCGGGCCTTCTTCACTAGTTCAATGCCGGCCTGAAAATCGTCGGCTGCGACAAATTCGGCGTACGCGCCGTCCAGCACCAACAGCACAGAGTCCGGAATGTTCCGCCACAGGCGCTCGACCTCTGTCGCACAGATATAGGTGCCGGTGGGGTTGTTGGGATTGGCCAGGAAGATGATCCGGGTCCGATCGGTGATGGCAGCCAGTATATTATCCACATTGGTGGTGTAGTCGGTGTCATCCACTTCCACTGGAATCCCGCCAAAGCTGGCGGCGGCGATGGGATACATCATGAAGCTGTGGCGGCTGAAGATCACTTCATCCCCCGGCGCAATGTAAGCCCGGCAAGCCAGTTTCAGGATTTCGTCCGAGCCAATGCCACAGACGATTTGAGCGGGGTTGATGTCATATTTCTCAGACAGGGCAGCGCGCAGGTCATGATAGGAGGCGTCGGGGTAGCGATGCAATTTCTGGGCTTCATCCAGATAGGCCTGAATGGCCATCGGGCTTGAGCCGAGAGCGCTTTCATTGGAGGAAAGTTTGACGACCTTCTGGACGCCATCCGCATGGGATTTTCCCCCGACATAAACGTCAAGATTCTTTATCCAGGGCCTCGGTTCCAGTCCACTCATGGTATTTATCCTGTTATGATCTTTTATTGGATTTATATTCATCTTCGGTAAAATACAACTGTTCTTTTGTCAGATATTGATTATGTTGTTTTTTATGAACCACGAAACTCAACAGGAATCGAAAAAAGAAACAGCGGATGAAGGCTTTGCCGACGTGGTGACACTGGGGCAAAATCAGCCGTTACCGCTTGATTCCGGCAAGAAAATTGGTCCGTTTGAAGTTGCCTATAAATGCTGGGGACGGTTGAATGCGGACAAAAGCAATGTGGTGCTGGTCTGTCATGCGTTGACCGGCGATCATTATGTCCGCGGTACCAATCCGATCACCGGCAAGCGTGGCTGGTGGGAAACTATGGTCGGACCCGGCAAGCCGGTGGATACGGACCGTTATTATGTGATCTGTATTAATGTGCTGGGCTCCTGTGCCGGAACCACCGGGCCGGCGTCCCTGAACCCGGATACCGGTAAGGCTTATGGTCTCGATTTCCCGGTGATCACCATTGGCGATATGGTCCGAGCCCAGGCCCGGCTGCTGGATCATCTGGGCATTGATAAGCTCTTTTCGGTTATTGGTGGCTCCATGGGCGGCATGCAGGTCCTGCAGTGGGCGGTAGATTTTCCGGACCGGGTGAGAACAGCGATTGCCATCGCGACCACCTGGCGGCATTCGGCACAGAATATTGCGTTTCATGAAGTGGGGCGTCAGGCGATCATGGCTGATGCCAACTGGGCCCACGGGCGTTACCTGGATCATGATGAGCCGCCCCATGCCGGGCTGGCCGTGGCGCGTATGGCAGCCCATATCACCTATATGTCGGAAAGTGGGCTGACCAGCCGTTTTGGACGCAACCTTCAGGACCGGGACAAAGTGGCCTTTGGCTTTGATGCGGATTTTCAGATTGAAAGCTACCTGCGCCATCAGGGGATATCTTTTGTTGATCGCTTTGATGCCAACAGTTATCTTTATATCACCCGCGCCATGGATTATTACGACTTGGCGGCGGGTCATGACGGTATTTTAGCCTCGGCCTTTAAGGAAAGCAAAACCCGTTTCTGTGTCTTATCCTTTACCTCGGACTGGCTTTATACCACCGAAGAAAGCCGTCATATTGTGCGGTCGCTCAATGCGGCCCGGGCACGGGTTAGCTTTGCTGATATTGAGATGGATAAGGGCCATGACAGCTTCCTGCTCGACTGTCCGGATATGGATGCGGTTGTCCGCGGCTTCCTCAGCTCAGAAGCAGAGGCTATGGACGGGGAGAACAAGCCATGAATTCACAAGAGTCCCGGGCGTCTGATATCCGGGTTGATCTGCTGGAAATTGCCCGAGTGATTGAACCGGGGTCAACGGTCCTGGATGTCGGCTGTGGTGATGGCAGCCTGCTGGATTATCTGGTGCGGGAGAGGCAGGTCGATGGTCGCGGAATTGAGTTGAGCCCGGAAGGGGTGAACAAATCCATCGCCAAGGGGCTGTCGGTCATTCAGGGCAATGCGGAAGAGGATATTTCTTTCTATCCGGACCAGTCTTTTGACTATGTGATCCTGAGCCAGACCCTGCAGGCCATGACGCGGCCGGACCTGATGCTGGAACAGCTGTTACGGGTCGGGCGCAAAGCTGTTGTTTCCTTTCCCAATTTTGGTCATTGGAAAGTCCGGTTGAATCTTGGGCTTTTGGGGACGATGCCGGTGAATAGCACATTGGACTATCCGTGGTATTCCACGCCAAATATCCATTTCTGCACCATTCGGGATTTTGTCAACCTCTGTCGGCAGGCGAACATTCATATTGAGCAGTCCATGGCGATTGATGCCCGGGGCTACCGGATGCGGGTTCAGGCTATTCGCCTGGCCAACCTGATGGCGACCCAGGGCATGTATGTGATCACTCGGAAGTAAATCTTCTAGAAATCATAAAGCAGACCAGCGCGGGCCACTGTGTCGGTCCTGTTGCGGTCCAGGGGGGCATCCCGGTCATACATAATATCATAGGAGAATTTACTGCTGAGGGCACCGTTGATTTTGACGGTCAGGGCTGACTTGCTTTCAATGACATTCTTTTCCCCGAGATAGAAGATGATGTTATTGGAAAAATTGCTGCGATCATTGATGGTCCAGCCAAAAATGCTGCTGGCAAATCCGTTAAAGCTGCTTATATAGCCCTCTCCGGGCAGCTCACGGGTGAACAGGACACTGGGACCGCCCTCCAGTTTCCAGCTATAGCTGTCATTGCGGATGACTGGGTAACCGATACCGAGCGAGGAAGTGATCCGTTCGCGGAAGGCCCCGAATTGGTCATTTTCATAGCCGGCAAAACCGGTGATATATAATTTTTCCGAGAAATCATAATCCAGCTTGTAGGTCAGGCCCCATCTTTGTTTGTCTATCACGCCGGTGTTTTTGTTGCGGTCAATGAAAGCGGTCATCACATGGTGAAATTCCCCGGAGTCCCGGTGAATTTTACCGGCCAGGCCAAGGGATTCCTGACTGGTATTGCCTGAGGAACGGAGGAAATTCAGTTCCGCTTCCCCGTCCCAGCCTTTAAAACTGAAATAACCGGGCTGGTCGCCCGCAAGCTCTGTAGCGGGGGCTATTTTGGCGACCGTCTGAGCTTTTGGCGTGGCGACCGGCGGGGGCGCGATAGTTTTTGCAGGCTTTGCCGACTGATTGAGCTTCAGGGTGGCGACCAACTGGTGAATGTCTTCGGCGGCGGCGGGATTGGCGGCCAGGGCAATCTCCGCCACTATATCCAGGGCAGACCCATTATTCCGTTCCGATGCCACAATCAAAAGATTCATGATATCCGGTGATAATTGGTTTTGCGCGAGAGTGGAAATAGAGAGGGCGCAGGACAGAACAGCCGCTGTGGCGGTCGCTTTAAAAATGGAAGACATGAATGAGCTCTTGTTGGTTACGGCACTTGCGTGAAGGTTAAATGAAAGACGATCGGAACGACGCTGCTGATGGACGGCAGCTTCGCCAGTTCCTGTAGCTTTTTCAGGCCGGCAAGTAAATTAAATTGTTTCACATCGAGAAAAATAAATTCACCGGGAATGACAACAACGGTCTTTTCCGACAGGCGCATGATGACCAATTCGGCGTCGATGGTCTGGGATTGGCCATGAAGGTCAAAATCGAAGCTCAGGTCAAAAGCCTGCTGACTGCCGACTTTCAGGTCGTTGAATTTTGCCATGTCAATCTGGCCACGTAGGGTGGCGACGGGAAAATCCAGGGTCTTGAAGAAGAATTCCTTCATGCGGGCATTGCGGATATCGACCCAGGTCTCGACGCTGGCCAGGTCGATCAGCAGGGTGATCTCGCCGGCGTCTGTAATCCGGCCATCCAGTTTCTGGAAGTGATTATTCTCGCCGATGCTGCCCTTCTTGATTGAGGCGTAGGACAGCTGTGAATTTTCCTGGTCCAATGTCCAGTCGGCCCGGGCAAAGCTCCCGGTCAGGGCCAGGGACAGAAGACAGAGAGTGAAAGTTGTCAATAATTTGATACGTAGCATGATGTTTTCCCAATGTTATTTTGGGATAATCTAGCAAATCCGGGCCGAAGAAACAAACAGATATCAAAAAAGACATGTCGGCTATAAAAAAGGCCAGAGGGGTGAACCCTCTGGCCTGAAATTTAAGCTGATGACTTAAGCTTGATTTATCAATCAGCTGTAGAAATTTTCACCCTTTTCAGCCTTGTCGCGCAGCATCTTCGGCACGGCAAATCCGGCACCATAGGCCTGGGCGAGGCGATCACATTCGGCGGCAAATTTCTTGACGCCGATGGTGTCGACCATGCTCAGTGGCCCGCCGGTCCAGGGGGCAAACCCCCAGCCAAAGATCGCGCCGATGTCGGCATCTTCCGGTGCCTGGAAGACACCTTCTTCAAAGCAGCGGATAACCTCGATCGCCTGACGATAGAGCAGACGTTTGGTAACTTCTTCTGATGTCGGCTGATTTTCGGCCGCGGGGAAATGCTCGGCAAGTCCGGGCCACAGGTGTTTTTCACCGCCTTCAGGATAGTCATAAAGACCCTTGCCGTTTTTCTTGCCTTTACGGCCGAGCTCCAGATAGAGTTTTTCCACAACGCCGTCAGCAGGCTGAACAACATAGGCATCGCCCAGGGCTTTCTTGGTCGCTTGTCCCACATGATAGCTCAGTTCAAGACTGACCTCATCACCAACCGCCAGCGGGCCGACGGCCATGCCGGCAAAGGAACCTGAATTCTCAATCAGGGCCGGGGTAATGCCTTCAGCGATCATATTCAACGCTTCCATGACATAGGTGCTGAAGCAGCGGCTGGTATAGAAGCCCCGGCTGTCATTGACCACGATCGGGGTCTTGCGAATCTGTTTGACATAATCAAGGGCCTTGGCCAGGGCAAGGTCATTGGTTTTGTCGCCCATGATAATCTCGACCAGAGGCATCTTGTCCACGGGGGAGAAGAAATGAATGCCGATAAACTGGTTCTCATCGCGGGAAGCTTTGGCCAGTTCGGTGATCGGCAGGGTCGAGGTGTTGGAGGCATAGATACAGTCTGTGCCAACCACGGCTTCAACCTTGGCAGTAACGTCGGCTTTAACCGCGACATCTTCGAGCACGGCTTCGATGATCAGGTCACAGCCTTTAAGATCGGCATAGTCGGTGGTCGGCGTGATCAGGGCCAGGATGCCATCGGCTTTTTCCTGGGTCATCTTCTTGCGTTTGACCCGTTTGGCCAGCAGGCCTTCGGAATAGGCTTTGCCCTTATCGGCAAATTCCTGTTCCCGGTCCAGCAGAACGACCTCAATCCCGGCCATGGCAGAGACAAAGGCAATGCCTGCGCCCATCATGCCCGCACCCAACATACCAAGTTTCTTGGTTTTCATGGCCGGTACATCTTTAGGACGGCGGATGCCTTTTTCAGCAGCCTGCTTGTTGACAAACAGGGTCCGGATCATGTTCGGGGCCACGTCACCCATCAGAAGAGTGGCAAAATATTTGCTTTCAATTCTGATCGCGGTATCCATGGGCAGCTGATGGCCCTCATAGACACAGGACAGGATGGCGACGGCCGCCGGATAATTGCCTTTGGTTTCTTTCTGAACCATAGCCTGGGCACCCATGAAGGTTTGGGCAATTCCAGGGTTGAAGGCCCCCTGGCCACCAGGAACCTTGAAGCGTTTGACATCCCATGGCTGGACCGCTTTGCCGCCACCGGTAATCCAGGCTTTGGCTTTGTCGATGATCTCTTCCAGGGGCGCGACTTCATGCACTACATTGTTGGCCAGGGCGTTCTTCGGGTTCATGTTTTTACCCTGCAGCAGGAACGGCAGGGCGGCTTGAACCCCCATCAGGCGGGGCAGGCGCTGGGTGCCACCGGCACCGGGCAGAAGGCCAACCATGACTTCTGGGAAACCAAGAGTGATTTTTGGATTATCCGCGACAACCCGGTAATGACAGGCCAGACAGATTTCCAGACCACCGCCGAGGGCAAGGCCATTGATGGCGGCCGCAATCGGCTTGCCACAGGTTTCCATCTTGCGCAGCAGGTCATTCATACGGAAGGCGGCGTTAAACAGGTCTTCCGGCGTGCCATCTTCCAGCTTGTCGGTCCAGCTCAACAGCATGTCAAGGTCAGCACCGGCGACAAAAGAACCGACTTTGCCAGAGGCGATCACTGCGCCTTTGATGGCATCATCTTCGGCAATGCGGGTGACCATGCTTTCCAGTTCGTCCAGCAGCTGGGCTGAAATGATGTTCATGGATTTGCCCGGCAGGTCCATTGTCAATAGGGCAACGCCATCCTGATCGAGCTCAAATTTAATAATTTCAGTCATTTTTTTAATTCCTTTTTATACACGCTCGATGATGGTTGCCGTGGCCATGCCGCCGCCGACACAAAGGGACGCAAGGGCGGTCGATTTACCGGTCCGTTCCAGTTCTTCCAGGGCCGTGCCCAAAATCATGATCCCGGTGGCCCCGAGAGGATGACCCATGGCAATGGCGCCACCGTTAACATTGACGTTGGAGCTGTCCAGATCCAGTTCCTGCATGAAGCGCAGGGAGACCGCAGCAAAGGCTTCGTTGATTTCCCACAGGTCGATATCACTGGTGGTCATTCCGGCCCGTTTCAGGGCTTTCTGGGCAGAGCGGCCAGGGCCGTCCAGCATCACAACCGGCTCGGAGCCGATATCGGCGAAGGCGACAATTTTAGCCCGCGGTTTCAGGCCGAGGGTTTCGCCCATTTCGCGGGTGCCAATCAGCATTCCGGCGGAACCGTCGACGATGCCACTGGCATTACCGGCATGGTGAATATGGGTGACTTTTTCGATGTGGGGGTATCTTTGCAGCGCGATGCTGTCAAACCCGAAGGCGCCATAATCGGCAAAGGAAGGCTTCAGTCCACCCAGAGCTTCCAGGGTCGCTTCGGGCCGCATATGTTCGTCATGGTCGAGCACGGTCATGCCAAGTTTATCTTTGATGGCGACCAGGGATTTTTCAAAATAGCCCTTGTCCCAGGCCGCTTTGGCCCGTTGCTGGCTCTGGATGGCGAAGGCGTCACAATCTTCACGGCTGAAGCCATAAAGGTTGCCCATCAGGTCAGCACCGACGCCCTGGGGGGCAAAGCCGATCTCAGATGAGGTCTGTGGGTCAACGGCCCAGGCACCACCGTCTGATCCCATGGGGACCCGGGACATGGCTTCGACACCGCTGCCGATCACCAGGTCGGACATGCCGGACATGACCCGGGCAGCGGCATAGTTGACTGCGACCAGTCCGGAGGAGCAAAAGCGGTTCAGCTGGACACCGGGAACACTATGGCCGTATCCGGCCTGAATGCCGGCAAAGCGTGGGATAACAGAGCCTTGTTCGGCCACGGGGGCGACAACGCCGGTGATGATTTCCTCGACCAGGGCCGGATCAAATTCTGACCGGTCTTTCAGGGCTTTAAGAATTTGGGTTAGCAGGTCAATGGGGGTTACCTCATGAAGACTGCCGTTGGCTTTACCCCGGCCGCGCGGGGTCTTCACATAATCATAAATGTAAGCTTCAGTCATATTTTTGTTCCTTTTAGAATGATTGGGCGTCAAGGCCCATAACACTGGTCGCACCGGCTTCGATTTTTACTTTAAGGGAGGAGGTTTCTGGCAACATATGACCAAAGAAGAAGTCTGCTGTGATCAGTTTGTTTTCCAGGAAAGTCTTGTCGCCTTCACCTGCGGCGAGCATTTCACTGGCTTTCCTGGCCATGTCGGCCCAGAAATAACCCATGGTCACCAGCGCCAGGAGGTTCAGGTAATAATGGGCCCCTGATCCGGCGTTGTTGGGATTTTCCATGCCATTCTGCATCAGCCACATACTTGCGGCCTGCAGGCGGCCCAGGGCTTTTTCCAGCAATGGAATATATTTGGCCAGGCTTTCATTTGATTTATTGTCATCAATGAAGGTCTGGATCATGTCAAAATAGGCCCGGATTGCCGCGCCGCCATTGGCAGGCAGTTTGCGGCCGATCAGGTCCATGGCCTGGATGCCGTTGGTGCCTTCATAGATCGGGGCAATGCGACTGTCGCGCAGGAATTGTTCCATGCCCCATTCGCGGATGTACCCGTGGCCACCAAAACACTGGAGCGCCCGACTGGCGGCTTCAACGCCCTGGTCGGTCAGGTAGGATTTTAGGACCGGGGTGATCAGCGCTAGCATTTCGTCGGCTTTGGCCCGTTCGGCCTCATCGGCATGTTCGCGGGTAGTGTCGACCAGGATACCAGCCCAGATGGCCATGGCCCGACTGCCTTCGATGAAGGCCCGGTTGGTCATCAGCATCCGGCGTACATCCGGGTGAACAATGATCGGGTCCGCCTTGTCATCAGGATTTTTTGCCCCGGTCAGGGCTCGGCCCTGGATACGGTCATTGGCATAGGCAACCGCGTTCTGGTTGGCAACCTCGGCAATGGCCAGCCCCTGAATGGCGACGCCCAGGCGGGCTTCGTTCATCATGGTGAACATGGCTTTCATGCCTCTGTGCTTGTCGCCCAGAAGATAACCGGTGGCGCCATCAAAATTCATGACGCAGGTGGCGTTGGAATGGATGCCCATCTTTTCTTCCAGCGAGCCACAGGTGACGCCATTATTGTCGCCAATAGAGCCGTCCGGGTTGATGGTGTTGCGCGGCACGATGAACAGGCTGATGCCTTTAATGCCTTCCGGGCCGCCCGGGATGCGGGCCAGAACCAGATGGATGATATTTTCGGTCAGGTCATGGTCGCCGGCGGAAATGAAAATCTTGGTGCCAGTGATTTTATAGCTGTCGTCACCCGCCGGCTCGGCCTTGGTCCGGAGCAGGCCTAGGTCGGTGCCGCAATGGGGCTCGGTCAGGTTCATGGTGCCCGCCCATTCGGCGGCATACATTTTCGGCAGATAGAGGTCTTTCTGCTCATCGGTGCCCCAGGCATAAATGGATTCAGTCGCGCCCTTGGTCAGGCCCGGATACATGGCAAAACCCCAGTTGGCAGAAACCATCAGTTCATTAAGCACCAGCCCAAGGGTTTGCGGCAGGCCCTGGCCGCCATATTTTACGTCCCCGGACATGCCCTGCCAACCGCCCTCAACATACTGGTTGTAGGCTTCCTTGAAGCCATCGGGGGTGATGACCTTGCCATCTTCCAGACGGCATCCCTGCTCATCAGCGGGGAGATTCAGCGGCTGAAAGACATTCTCGGTCACTTTTGCGGCTTCATCCAGAATAGCATCCAGAAGGTCCGGCGTTGCTTCGGCAAAGGCGGGCATATGATTGTGTTGCTGCAGATTAAAATAATCATGCAATAAAAACTTGATGTCATTTACGGGTGCGGAATAACTTGGCATGGGGGGTATCTCCTGATTTAATCTTTTGTGTTGTCTTGGACGGGACTCGGTTCCCAGTTCTTGAACATCTCTATAATGTCTTTGAGTTCCTTGAGGGTCTCATCAATATCCTGCTTTTGGCGTTCTAGTGTTTTGATTCTGTCGTGGCAATGCTTCAGGCCAATTTCACGCTGGATGGCCTTGCCGCCCTCCAGATAATAAAGGTCGAGAAGTTTGCCCATTTCGGAAATGGTGAATCCAACGCGCTTACCGCGCAATATCCAGGCAAGTCTGGCCCGGTCCTTTTTGGAATATATCCGTGTTTGTCCCCGGCGTGTCGGCGCGATCAGCTTCTGGTCTTCATAAAATCGTAACGTCCGGGGCGTGATGCCGAATTCTTCCGAAAGTTCAGAGATTCTGTAAGTTTTCTCAGTCATTTTAATCCTGTAAGAAGTCTTTGGTTAATATGCTGGAGCCGTAGTAAGCGCAGATAATCACAGGGTCGTTGGCTGTGAGAATCAATGGAGCTACATTAGTTGACCTTTACGTAAAGGTCAATCAAAAACAAACAGTCGTTTTAAAAAAATAAAATATAAATTACCCAATGACGATATATTATACAGGAAGTTGCTTTTTCCCAATTATACACTAAGAAAACAGTATCATTAAAATGTTAATTTGTTTAGGGTGGTACAGGGTATAAGCAGCTTGTATAAGCGGCGCGTTAACAAGAAGACTGAAGTATTACACTCATGCAGATCTACCTGCCAATTGCTGAAATTTCGATCAATATTTTTTTGCTCCTTGCCATGGGTGGGGCGGTTGGATTCTTGTCCGGCATGTTTGGGGTCGGTGGTGGCTTCCTGATGACACCCTTGTTGATCTTTGTCGGCATTCCCCCAGCGGTGGCGGTGGCTACGGAAGCCAATCAGATTACCGCAGCGTCGGTGTCCGGGGCGTTGGCCCATGGACGGCGGGGCGGCATAGACTTCAAAATGGGCGGCATGCTGATTATCGGTGGGGCTGTCGGGTCTTATTTCGGTGCCATGATCTTTACAGTCTTAAAGGAAACCGGTCAGGTTGACCTGATGATTTCCCTAGCATATGTCCTGTTTCTGGGCAGTATTGGCGGCATGATGTTCGTGGAAAGTGTCCGCAGCATCCTGCGTAACCGGCGGGGAGATACGACCAAGCCCGGTCGCCGGCCGCGGACCTGGGTCGATGCCTTACCTCTCAAGATGAGATTTCGGACCTCCAAGATGTATGTCAGTGGGCTGTTGCCCCTGGCCATTGGCGGGCTTGTGGGGGTTTTGGCCGCGATCATGGGCGTTGGTGGCGGCTTTATTATGGTTCCGGCCATGATCTACCTGTTGAATATGCCGATCAAGGTGGTGATCGGGACTTCGCTGTTTCAGATTACCTTTGTTACGGCCAGTGTCACTTTCCTGCATTCGGTCAATACCCAGACGGTTGATGTTGTGTTGGCCCTTATCCTGCTCATCGGGGCGGTGATCGGGGCCCAGTTCGGCGCGCGGGTTGGTTTGAAGCTGAAGGGAGAGCAACTCCGTATTCTACTGGCCATTCTGGTGCTGGTGGTCTGTGCCAAGATGGCCGTTGATCTTGTTGTGGAGCCTGATGAGCTTTATTCGGTGACATCAGTGGGGGTAGCTCATTGAGACGGATGATCTGTCATATGGGCCTGTATATGGGACTGGCCTGTCTTGCGGGCCTTTTTATGGGGCCAGCGGCCCGGGCGGAACGTATGGTTACGGACCTGTCCAGTCATTCCATTAAAATCACGTCTGAATTTTCCGGCACGGAACTTCTGATTTTTGGCGCCATAGAACGTAATATTCCCCAAGGCGATGGTGGCCATGGTGTTGTTGTGGAGGGCGCTGATTATGATATTATTGTCGTGGTTCAAAGTGAACGCCATGACATGATCATCCGGCGAAAGGAGCAAATGGGGCCAATCTGGGCTAATAAAGAATTTCGGACGATTAAGAATGTTCAGGGGTATTATGCTATTACATCAACTAGACCACTTGACTTAATCCTCCCTCCAGAGCAGTTACGGGATATTGCTGCTGGAATGAAGCAACTTAAGGTTGAATTCCTGGAGGGAGCGACTCCTGAGGAGAGAAAAGACTTCCGGGCTGGCTTTATCCGTAATATGAAAGCGAAGAAGCTCTATACTCAGCAGGAAGGTACCATCAGCATACTGGAGGGCATTTTGTTTCGGGCGATTCTGGAATTCCCGGCTAATATGCCGGTGGGGGATTATCAGGTGGATGTGCATCTGATTCGGGATGGTGAAGTGCTGCTCAGCGTGAAATCACCTCTTGAGGTGGGCAAGGCAGGCCTGGAAAGAATTATTTACAAATTTGCCCATGAATATCCAGCCTATTATGGTATTATGGCGATCATTGTCGCCTTGTTTGCCGGATGGTTAGGCGGCTTTCTGTCCCGAAAAATGAGCGGATAACGCGCTTGTGATCTAAAACTCCTTGCGGTTTTTGGGAATGCCGTTAAAAAGAAAATCATGGATAGTATCGAAGTCTCATATTTAGTTGCCGTCGTGAGCGGCATGTTCAGTTTCTTGTCGCCCTGCGTTTTGCCGCTGGTGCCGGCTTATATCTGTTTTATAACTGGCAACAGTTATCAGGATGTTCGGGATGGGGACAAAATAGCAAAATGGGCCATGTTGTGGCCGGCGGTCGCTTTTGTTCTGGGATTTTCCACTGTGTTTATCGCTTTAGGCGCCGGGGCGTCTGCTGTTCAGGGAATTTTGCTGGAGTATAAAGAGGCCTTTGCCAAGATCTCCGGGGTTATGATAATAATCCTTGGGCTTCATTTCACTGGCCTTATTAAGCTATCCTTTCTCTATAAGGAGGCCCGCTTTCAAACCAGTGGGGAGCAAAAGGGCCTATTGGGGGCTTATGTTATTGGTTTGGCCTTTGCTTTTGGCTGGACGCCTTGCATCGGACCGATTCTTGCGACAATTCTTACTTTGGCGGCCACGCAGGAACATTTCTCGCAGGGCGTCGGCTTGCTGGCCCTTTATTCATTGGGCCTCGGCGTGCCATTCATCATTGCCTCAGTAGCCATTAATGGGTTTCTAAGAGCATCTGGACGTGTGAAGAAGCATATGAAGGCTTTGGAGTTGACCATCGGGGCTTTGCTGATTATGACAGGGTTGGCCATTTTCACAGGGTCGTTACAGAGCCTGGGCTTTTATCTGATTGAAGCCATGCCGTGGTTGGCCGCAATCGGATAAGTTCTTTTCCTTATTACTAAATTTATATTTAAAAAAAAGGCCCCGATGAAGTTTAAAACTTCACCGAGGCAGTCAGGCAGATGAAAGGTCATAGAAATGACCTTTCAAGGGATTCGTTTGGTCTCGCAACCTATAAGTTTATAGTAGGGATGATTGTCAGAAAAGACAACATAAAATTAGTGGATACTAATTTTTGGTGATGAAATTTGGTTATGTAAAATACAATAGAGTTCTTTCCAGAGGCCTATGCCATTAGGATTATTTTCTCTGACCATTTGGTCTAAAATGAGTTCCGCATAAGTTATCGCCTGTTCCCCGTGGCGGGAAAAAATATCGTTGGCTGCGATCACCAAAAAAGGTTTTGGGTCCATGCCGAAAAGTTTCATTTCCTGAACTAACTCCAGAAAAGATAATCCCGTAAGGCTTGAAGTCTTGGTGTCGTATGAGTTTTCAATATTTTGTTGGTTCATGGCTGTCTCCTTCGCATTTAAACTATGCAAAAGTTAAGCCAAATGCCTAAAGTCAGGAATTAGTTGAAAATTTACCCATCTTGGTGAAGAGTCTGCTCGGCATATAGTGCTCGATCGGGAAAAAACTACCCGGTAAATCAGACTAGATGATCAGTGAAAAAATATCTACGGTTCGGCTGTTGCGGCCAATTTTTTTTATTGAATATTTTGGTATTATTTTTGTGAAGTCGGGTATGATTTCATCAAAATTTATGTAATTCCGTTCCGACTCGGAAATTATCACCCCCGATACCGCGACGCCGGATTGTTTCAGGCAGGTGAGAGCCGTGAGGGTATGACTTAAGGTTCCCAGATAGGAACCGGTAACCAAAAGGCAGGTACAGTTGAGGCGGACCATTAAATCAAGTGTGGTCGTTTCATAATCAAGGGGCGTCATGATGCCCCCGACTCCTTCGATCAACAGAAAGTCAAGATCGTCTTCGGCTTGCCGCTGGCAAAATCGAGCAACTTCCTCAATATCTATCGGGAGGGCCATATTGTTCGCGACTAAATGGGGCGGCAGGGGTTGCTTAAATCGCCAGGGGGAAATTTTGACTGCATTGTGCAGGTTGGGCTCCAGTCCCATTTCTCGTAGCAACAAGCCGCTATCGCTTTGGTCGATGGCCATCTCATCAAAGCCACTGATTACCGGTTTAATGGCTCGGACTTTATATCCTTTATCCAGCAACTGCCGAAGCAGCAGGCAGGTTACATAGGTTTTACCTATATCCGTCCCGGTGCCCCCAATGAAGATCACTTTAACCATCATACAATTCCATGTTTTTTCAGGGATGTGGTTAGGGCGCGGATATCTTCTTCCTGATGCTCAGCAGAAAAGGTAAAGCGCAGACGGGCAGTGCCAAAGGCGACGGTTGGTGGCCGAATACCGGTGACCAGAAAACCGTCGTCCTCCAGAAGCTTGGCGAACTTCATGGTTTTCTCGGTATCCCCAATGATGACCGGTACGATCGGGCTAGCGGGTTCTGGAAGGCTGACCAGTCGGGCGAAAAGCCGGGCGTTTTTCAGGGGTCGACTGCAATATTCCGGCTCAGTCTCAATGATGTCCAGGGCGGCCAGGGCGGCCGCAACACTGGCCGGGGGCAGGGCTGTGGTATAAATCAGGCTGCGGGCCCGGGTTTTGATCAGGTCAATGACAGGTTTGCTGGCGCAGAGGTAGCCGCCGAAGCTGCCAATGGCTTTAGACAGGGTGCCCATCTGCAGGGGGATATCAGGCAAAGGGTCAAACATATGACGGCTGCCTTTGCCCATGCCTTCTCCGTGGCCAATGACCCCGACGCCATGGGCATCATCGGTCATCAGCCAACAGTCATTGTCCCGAGCCAGACGGCTTAGCTGATCAAGGGGGGCAAGGTCGCCGTCCATGCTGAAAACGCCGTCTGTGACGATAAGGGCGTTTTGGTGGCGGGGCCTTAGCAGATTGATCTGGCTTTGTAATTGATCCATGTCATTATGGGGAAAGGTGACGATCTGGGCACCGGTCAGGCTGCTGCCGGCGCGCAGGCAGGCATGACTGAGTTCATCAATAAAAATAATATCCTGTTGGCCGATCAGGGTCGGGATGATTCCAATGTTGGCCAGGTAGCCTGAACTGAAGACACAGGCATCCTCGGTTCCCTTTAAGCGGGCGAGGCGGTTTTCCAGCTCGGCGATCAGAGGGTGGTTGCCGGTGATCAGGCGCGAGGCCCCGGACCCGGCTCCATAACGGTCAATGGCATCCTTTGCAGCTTGGCGGACTTTAGGGTGGTGGGTGAAGTTCAGGTAGTCATTGCAGCAGAATGATATCATCTGCCGTCCGTCGCGCTGGGCTTTTCCGCCTGACGTGCGTTCCGTGAGCTGAAGATGACGTTGCAGACCCTGATCGGCGAGGGGTTTGAGTTTTTCTTTTGCGAAGGTGTCAAGCGATGTCATGGGTGTACCCTGAAAATAATATCTGACTTTGGCTTATGTTATAGAGCCAATTATGTCAATCAAAGAGCAAAAAACTTGACTCTTCAGTAACCTTCGGGGAAGGTGCGGCATATTTTGACAAAATTCGATCGATTGGAGTGAATATGTCGTCTTTAAATGCTTCGACTTTACCGCAGACTTCTGGTGAAATTTCTCAAGCGAAAAGTCCTTACCCGGACGGGTTCCGCCATAACTGGACCAAGCGGGAAATTTTGGAATTTTTTGACTTGCCGATGATGGACCTGATGTTTAAGGCGCAGACCATCCACCGGCAGCATTTCGATCCCAACCGGGTCCAGCTGTCGCAACTGTGCAGCATCAAGACCGGCGGTTGTCCGGAAGACTGTAAATATTGTCCCCAATCGTCGCGCTATCAGACTGATGTGGATGCCGAGCGCCTGATGGCGGTGGAAAAAGTTCTCGAAGGCGCCCGCAATGCCAAGGCCAATGGCGCGACCCGCTATTGCATGGGGGCCGCCTGGCGCAGTCCCAAGGGTCGGGATATGGACGCGGTCTGTGACATGATCAAGGGCGTGGCTGATTTGGGCCTCGAATCCTGTATGACCCTGGGCATGCTCGATGCCGATCAGGCGGCAATCCTGAAAAAGGCCGGTCTGGATTATTATAACCACAATGTGGATAGTTCAGAGGAATATTATAAAGAAATCATCACCACCCGCACCTATCAGGATCGTCTGGATACTCTTGAAAATGTCCGGGGCGCGGGCCTGAATGTCTGTAGTGGCGGCATCGTCGGCATGGGCGAAACCAAGGCCGATCGTGCCGGTATGCTGCAGACCCTGGCCAACCTGCCGAGCCATCCGGGCAGTGTGCCGATCAATATGCTGGTCCAGGTCGAAGGCACGCCGCTTTATGGTGAAGATCCGATGGACCCGTTTGACTTCATCCGGACCATTGCTGTGGCGCGGATTCTGATGCCCGCCTCCTATGTGCGGCTGTCGGCAGGACGCGAAGCGATGAATGATGAGATGCAGGCCATGTGTTTCCTGGCTGGGGCCAACAGCATATTTTATGGTGAAAAACTGCTGACCACGTCAAATCCGACGCAAAATACCGACCTTGAGCTGTTCGCCCGTCTTGGAATCAAACCCGAAGGCAAATGATGACCAAGGATCTCCCTGATTGGTTCACGGAAGGCTACGGCAATATCTGGTTGCCCTATGCCCAGATGCAGACCGTTGATGATGCCCTGCCGGTGGTCGCCACTGATGGGGTCATGATTGAACTTGCCGACGGGCGCAAGCTGATTGATGGCATTGCCTCCTGGTGGACGGCCTGCCATGGCTATAACAATCCGGCCATGCAGGAAAAAATAATCGCCCAGGTCAAAAACATGTCCCATGTCATGCTGGGCGGTCTGGTCCATGAGGGGGCGGCAACTCTGGCCAAACGGCTTGCGGGTCTGTTGCCGGGCGACCTCAACCATGTATTCTTTTCCGAAAGCGGCTCGGTCTCGGTCGAAATTGCCCTGAAGATGGCGCTGCAATATTGGCAGAACCTGGGGCAGGAGGGCCATCAGCGATTTGTCTGTTTCCAGTCCGGTTATCACGGCGATACCACAGCAGCCATGTCGGTCAGCAATACGGGCGAGGACAATGACGGCGGAATGCATAAGGCCTTTAGCGGCTTTCTGCAGCAGCAGTTCCTGCGCCCCTTGCCGGAAACAGAGGCTGAACTGTCGGCGTTTGGTGAATTCCTCGCCGACCACCGGGACCAGATCGCCGGCGTGATCATGGAACCGCTGGTTCAGGGTGCGGGCGGCATGAAATTCCACGGCGCAGAAACGCTGGCGGCGATCTCGAAAAGCTGTACGGATAATGATGTCCTGTTGATCCTGGATGAGATTTTTACCGGCTTTGGCCGAACCGGCACCCTGTTTGCCTGTGAGCAGGCGGGGATCACCCCGGATATTATCTGTCTGGGCAAGGCTTTGACCGCCGGCACCGTCGCGATGGCGGCGACCGTGGCCACAGACCGGGTCTACGGGGCATTCCTGTCCGATGACCCGGATAAAGCCTTCATGCATGGGCCAACCTATATGGCTAATCCCCTGGCCTGCGCGGCGGCCAATGCCTCCCTTGATATTTTCCGTGATGAGCCGGTTCTGGAGCGGGTCAAGCGCATCGAAGGCCACCTTAATCAATCGCTGGAGCAGTTCCGGGAATTGCCGGGGGTGGTTGATGTGCGGGTCAAGGGCGCGATCGGGGTTATTCAGATGAAAAACATTGCCGATGTCACCCGGTTGACAAAGCAATTTGCCGATGAGGGCGTCTGGATACGGCCTTTTGGCAATATTATTTACCTGACACCGTCATTTTCCGTTGAAAGCCATGAACTTGCAGCATTGACACAGGCCATAGATAAAGTGCTTAATACTCCCGAATAAAGTGATTCTAGGGGCGCGTATTATGCGAAACCGACTATTGGCGTTGCGGCAAAGTTTGCGGGAGTTGGATCTCTGCGGCTTTATCATTCCCCATGCCGACGAACATCAATGTGAATATACCCCGGAACGGGCCAGGCGGCTGACGTGGCTGACTGGCTTTGCCGGGTCGGCGGGCCTCAGTGCGATCACCCTGAACCAGGGGGCCATCTATGTGGATGGCCGGTATACACTTCAGGTTAAGAATCAGGTGGATGTCCATGATTTTGAACCGTTAAAGCTCCATGAGGACAAGCTGGAAGAGTGGTTTTTGTCCGGCCTTGAGCAGGGCTGCCGAGTGGGTTATGACCCCATGCTTCATACACAGGGCTGGATCGAGAAACTATCGAAACCCCTGGCAGATGCCGGGATCGAACTGGTCCCGGTGGTCTCTAACCCCATAGATGGCCTCTGGGCGGACCGTCCGGAGTCGCTAAAAAAGCCGGTTTTTCCTCAACCGCTGGAGTTTTCCGGGGAGAAGTCCAGGCATAAACGGGCGCGCCTCGGGGCTGAACTGAAAGCCGATAATCTGAAGGCTGCCGTCCTGACCAGCCTCGATAGTATTGCCTGGCTGCTCAATATCCGGGGCAGTGATGTGGATCATTCTCCTTTGGTTTTAGGCTATCTCATTTTGAAAAACACGGGGAAGGCGGATTTTTTTGTCGATGAGGATAAAATCTCTGACGAGGTCCGCACACATTTAGGGGCCGGGGTGAGTATCAAGCCCTATGCAAACTTCCTGGCGGCGGTCAAGAAACTGGGCCGGGGAAAAGGCAAAACCAAAAACCGAATTCTTCTTGACCCGAAGCAAGCGCCTGTAGCGGTGAGGGAGGCCCTGTGTCAGGGCGGGGCTGAGGTTGTTGAAAAACAAGACCCCTGCCAACTGCCGAAAGCCTGTAAGAATGAAACAGAATTGAATGGCATGCGCGCGGCCCACATCCGGGACGGGGTCGCCATGTGCAAATTTCTGTTCTGGTTTGAGGAAAATGTTGCTTCTGGTGAAATTGATGAGCTGGTCGCCACGGACGTTTTGCTTAAATTTCGGCAGAACCAGGCAAATTTTCGTGGCCTGAGTTTTGATACCATATCTGGGGCCGGACCCAACGGGGCCATCGTCCATTACCGGTCAAGCCCGGAAACTAATCGTCGGATAAAGGGCAATATGCTGTATCTGCTGGATTCCGGGGGGCAGTATCTGGATGGGACCACGGACCTGACCCGAACCCTGGCCATTGGCAAACCAACTGAAGAACAGCGGGATCGCTATACCCGGGTGCTGAAGGGTCATATCGCCCTGGCCCAGGCGCGTTTTCCTGTGGGCCGGAGCGGTGCTCATCTGGATGTCCTGGCCCGGAAACCTCTTTGGGATGTAGGTCTGGATTATGACCATGGGACCGGTCATGGGGTTGGGTGTTATCTCGGCGTACATGAAGGACCCCAGTCGATATCCCGTATGGGGTTTGAGGTGTCTTTGCAGCCCGGCATGGTTCTGTCCAATGAGCCTGGTTTTTACAAGGCCGGGGAATATGGCATCCGCATTGAAAACCTGATGATTGTCCGTCCCTCACATTTTGAGGGCGAAGACCGCCCGATGAATATCTTCGAGACCATAACCTTTGTCCCCATCGACACACGGTTGGTCAATGCCCATATGATGAGCAGTGCGGAGATCACCTGGCTCAATATATATCATGCCCAAGTGCGGGAAAAAATATCCCCCTACCTTGAAGACAGCGAACTGGATTGGCTGGTTCGAGCCACCCAGTCGGTCATGGTTATCTGATTCTAGGGGTGGGGGCTGAAATAATTCCCGGCCAGAAACATCAGGGGTGAAATATCATCACGGGTGATGATTTTTTTTACCTTGCCAATGAATATGCTGTGGCTGCCGTAGACATGGGTATCGTCCAGATCGCAGAAAATTGACGCCTGGGCCCCGGCCAGATAGGGGATGTTGTCTTCTGATTGCTGCCAGTCCCCTAGATTGAATTTATTCTCGCCTTTTTCCCCACCGG
This sequence comes from Alphaproteobacteria bacterium, assembly GCA_002401455.1. GTDB lineage: Bacteria > Pseudomonadota > Alphaproteobacteria > Sphingomonadales > Emcibacteraceae > Paremcibacter. The sequence continues at coordinate 266,952 of NVTE01000002.1, read as the reverse complement.
CACAGGTGTTGGAAATATCCTGCTGGTCACCAAATAGGATATTAACGCAAAAACTGTGCCCCTTGGACAGCGCATGATGCAGGCCATTTTCCTGATTGACACAAATCAGAAGTGCTGGCGGGTCCAGGGTCAGGGAGGTTACCGCTGTTGCCGTCATGGCATATTTCCGAGTGCCGTCATGACTGGTAATGACCGTGACAGACGCCCCTAAGCGTCCCATGGCCTGTTTCATCTGGTCCTGTAATTCTGGTGTGGTCATTCAAATACTCCGGCGAAAACAATCTAGAGATAGCTATAACTTCAAGCGATCGAAAAGGCCATTTAAATATTGCCTGCCATACGGTTATGCTGCTCTTTCAGCAGTTGGGTCAGGAAACGGCAGACCGCATCCACCCGGGCCACATGGCGCAGGTCCTCATGAACCACCAGCCAATATTCCCGGTCGATGAAAATTTGCTTAGGCAGGACGGGGATCAGCCGGTCGTCCTGATCGGCCATGAAACAATGGACAACCGACAGGCCGAGGCCGTCGAGGGCTGCATTATATTGGGCCAGAACATTGGTGCTGCGAAAGACCACATGGGGGTCCTTTATGATCTGGTCTAGAAAACGCAGTTCAGGCAGCTGAATCAGGTCATCAATATAACTGATAAAGTCATGATCAGTCAGGTCTTCAAGGCTTGATATGTCGGGGTGTCGGTCCAGATAGTCCTGCGATCCATAGAGCCGGAGCCGGTAATCACAGAGCTTCCAGGCGATCACCCGCCCGGCGTCGGGTCGGGCCAGGGTGATGGCAATGTCGGCTTCCCGCTTGGACAGGCTGGTGCGCCGGGACTCGGCCATTAGTTCCAGCTCAATATCCGGGTGCAGAGCGCGGAACTGGGCCATGTTATGGGCAATGATATGGGCGCTCAGGCCCTCAGGTGCCGCCAGCCGCACCGTGCCCGACAACCGGGCATCTTTGCCCGATATCTCTTGATAAAGGCGGTTCGAGCGGGCTTCCATCTGTTCCGCATGGGGCAGGAGCCGCAGGCCGGCATCGGTCAGCTTATAGCCGCGCGGTGATTTATCAAACAGCCGCACGTTCAATTCAGTCTCCAGGGCGGCAATGCGCCGGCTGACCGTGGTATGATCCACATGCAGCTTGCGGGCGGCACTGACCAGTCGGCCGCGCCGAGACAATTCAAGAAAAAACCTTAAGTCATTCCAATCATACATTTAAAAACCACCATTGTGTATTTTTGCAGAACGTTTGTGAATATTTTGCCATAGAAATGCATTTTTGTCTCTAGTAAAGTGAACAGGAGCTAAATATTCAACTGCATCATTTTTCAGACAAAGGGACTTTGACCATGAAACAATATACCCATTTAATCGGTGGTGAGCATCTTCAGGGCACCAGTGGCCGGTTTTCACCCGTTTTCAATCCGTCAACCGGGGTACGATCTGCCCAGGTCCCTATGGCCAGCAAGTCTGAAGTTGAACAGGCGATAGCCAACGCCGAAGCGGCCTTCCCGGCCTGGTCCGCAACATCCGTGTTGCATCGGTCCCGGATTATGACTGCCTTTACGGCCCTGTTATTTAAACATCAAGCTGAGCTGGCGGAACTGGTGGCACTTGAGCATGGTAAAGTGATCGAAGACGCCATGGGATCTGTCCTGCGCGGTATTGAGGTTGCTGAGTTTGCTTGCGGTATTCCCCATCTGCAAAAGGGTGATTTTTCCGACAATGTGGCAAACGGTATTGATATTTATTCCATGCGCAAGCCTTTGGGTGTGGTGGCGGGTATTACCCCGTTTAACTTCCCGGCGATGATCCCGTTATGGATGGCAAGCATGGCCATCGTCACTGGTAATACGGTTGTCATGAAGCCATCTGAAAAAGTTCCGGGCTGCCCGATGCGCATTGCGGAATTGTTTCTGGAAGCTGGCGGACCGGCCGGTGTTTTCAATGTGGTCAACGGCGATAAGGAAGCCGTGGATACCCTGTTGAATGACAGCCGGATCAAGGCCGTGAGCTTTGTCGGGTCCACACCGATCGCCCAATATGTTTATGAAACAGCCACTAAAAACGGCAAACGCTGTCAGGCTATGGGCGGGGCCAAGAATCACATGCTGATCCTACCCGATGCCGACCTGGAAGGTGTCGCCAATGCCCTGATGGGCGCGGCTTATGGTTCTGCCGGGGAGCGCTGCATGGCGATCTCTGTTGCGGTCTGTGTCGGTGATGAAGTGGCGGACAAGTTGGTTGAGCTGCTGACCCCGCGGATCAAGGCCCTGAAAATTGGCACCAGCCTGGAAAAAAATCTGGAAATGGGACCTTTGGTGACCAAAGAGCACCGTGAAAAAGTGATGAATTATATCCAGATGGGCGTTGATGAAGGCGCTGATCTTGTGATTGATGGCCGTGACTTTGTTCTTGAAGGTAGTGAAGAGGGTTATTTCCTCGGCGGGTCCCTGTTTGATAATGTCAAAAAAGACATGCGGTCTTACAAGGAAGAAATCTTCGGTCCGGTCCTGCAGATAGTGCGGGTTCAGAATTTTGAAGAAGGCCTGGCGCTGGCGACGGACCATGAATATGGTAACGGCACCTCAATCTTTACCCGCAGTGGTGCGGCGGCCCGGACCTATGCGGACCGGGTGGAAGTGGGCATGGTTGGTATCAATGTGCCAATCCCTGTACCGCTGGCCTTCCATAGCTTTGGCGGCTGGAAAGCGTCCTCCTTTGGCGACCATAACCAGTATGGCATGGAAGGTCTGCGGTTCTATACCAAAGTGAAGACCGTGACGGCTCGCTGGGCGGACAGCACCATTGAGGCAGATTTCTCTATCCCAACCTTGAAATAATGTCCTAAAGTATCTTTGAATTAAGGAACTTAACCATGGATTTTACCTTTAATGAAGATCAGCGGGCCATACAGGATATGGCCCGCGCCTTTGCGGAAAATGAATTTGCCCCCCATGCAGAAGCCTGGGATCAGGATCATATCTTCCCGGAAGACGCCCTGCGGCAAGCCGCCGCTCTGGGCCTGGCGGGTATCTATATCAAGGAAGACGTCGGCGGCTCGGCGCTCAGTCGCCTGGATTCGGCGATCATCTTTGAGGAATTGGCCAAAGGCTGCACCTCGACGGCGGCTTATCTGTCGATCCATAATATGGCGACCTGGATGATTGACAGTTTCGGTAGTCAGGCCCTACGCCGGAAATTCTGCCCGAAACTGACCACCATGGCTTATTTTGCCAGCTATTGCCTGACCGAACCCGGGGCCGGCTCCGATGCCGCGTCTCTGCGGACCAAGGCGGTCCGTGACGGCGACCATTATATTCTCAATGGGGCGAAAGCCTTTATTTCCGGCGGCGGTCGGTCTGATGTCTATGTGGTGATGGTCCGCACCGGTGAGGCCGGCCCCAAAGGGATCAGCACCATCGTAGTCGAAAACGGCACGCCGGGCTTAAGTTTTGGCGCCCAGGAAAAGAAAATGGGCTGGCACAGTCAGCCGACCTGTACAGTTAATTTTGAGGACTGCCGGGTGCCGGTGGAAAACCTGGTCGGCGCGGAAGGCGATGGCTTCAAGATTGCCATGAAGGGTCTTGACGGCGGTCGCCTGAATATTGGTGCCTGCTCGCTGGGCGCGGCCCAGGCCTGTCTCGATCTCGCGGTGTTCTATATGGCGGAGCGCAAGCAGTTCGGCAAACGGCTCAATGAATTTCAGGCCCTGCAATTCCGGATAGCCGATATGGCGACGGAACTGGAAGCGGCCCGCTTGCTTCTCCATAAAGCGGCGAGCAAGGTCGATGCTAAAGCCCCGGACGCCACGCCCTTTGCCGCCATGGCCAAGTGCCTGGCCACTGATACCGGCTTTAAGGTGGTTAATGAGGCCCTGCAGCTGCACGGCGGCTATGGCTATGTCTCGGACTTTCCCATCGAAAGGTTCCTGCGCGATGTCAGGGTTCATCAGATATTGGAAGGCAGTAATGAGATTATGCGCCTGATCACAGCGCGGCATATTTTAAAATAACCCTTTATGGAATCTGATACTTTTTCATTACAGATTTTCGCCTGCTTTGGGGTTATAGTCGGCTTATGTAAATTTTTCAGATAATTCGGAGACTAAAAACCATGACGACAGAAGCAGAAATCCTTTTTGAAGAACGCGGCGGCCTTGGCATTATCACGCTGAACCGGCCCCGGGCCCTGAATTCCCTCAGCACCGGCATGTGTGTCCTGATGGATCAGGAACTGGTCAAATGGGCCACGGACGATGCCATCAAGGCGGTGATCATCCAGGGGGCCGGAGAGAAGGCTTTCTGTGCCGGGGGCGACGTTAAGACTCTTGCGGAAAACAGCCCGGAGGATCATCATAAGGCGACCGAATTTTTTGCCACCGAATATGTCATGAACAGCCGGATTTATCATTTCCCCAAACCCTATATTGCCCTTCTGGACGGCATTACCATGGGCGGCGGTGTCGGTGTCTCGGTTCATGGATCTCACCGTATCATCACAGAAAAATGCCTGTTCGCCATGCCGGAATCAGCCATTGGCTTGATCCCCGATGTGGGCGGCAGCTATTTCATGCCGCGCCTGCCGGGTAAGCTGGGCATGTATCTGGGTCTGACCGGTGCCCGGCTCAAGGGGGCGGATATTCTCTATACCGGGATCGGCACCTCCTATATGACCTCTGATAAGATTGACGGTTTTGTGACCGCTCTGGCAGAGGCTGATATCAAGAGCGCCGATGATGTGGACCGGGTAATTTCCTGTTTCGCCGAGGACCCTGGTGAGGCACCGCTGGATGAATTCCGCGATCTGATCGATGCCGCCTTTGGGGAGCATTGCCTTGAGGATATTCTGGATCATCTGGCGGCCATCGACCATGAATGGGCGGCGAAAACCCTCTCGAAACTCAAAAAAATGTCTCCGATCAGCATGAAAGTGATCATCGAACAGATTTTGCAGGGCGGGGCGCTGGAATTTAATCCGGCCATGCAGATGGAATACCGCATCGTCAGCCACATCGTGTCCTACCAGAGCGATTTTTACGAAGGCGTGCGGGCGGTCCTGATTGACAAGGATCAGAACCCGACCTGGAACCCGGCCACGGTTGAGGCCGTAACCGACGCGCAGGTGATGGCGCATTTCGAAAATTTAGGTGACAAAGAACTGGTTCTTTAAAAAGAACGGACTTTAGAAAAGGAAAGACAGATGGCGAAAGTTGGATTTATCGGGCTGGGCAATATGGGCGGCGGTATGGCCCGCAATATCCTCAAGGCTGGCCATGAGCTGAAAGTGTTTGACCTCAACGATCAGGTGGTTGCGGAGATCTGTGTCGAGGGAGCAACAGCGGCGTCAAGTGCCACCGATGCGGTCCGGGGTGTGGACGCCGTGATCACCATGCTGCCGGCCGGAAAACATGTGAAGTCTGTCTATCTGGGCGAAAATGGTCTGATCGCAGCTGCCGGTGAGGGCACTCTGATGATGGACTGCTCGACCATTGATGTGGACAGCGCGCGCGAAGTTGTTGCCGCCGCCACGGCCGCCGGTATGAACATGGTCGATGCCCCGGTGTCCGGTGGTGTTGCCGCCGCCGCCATGGGCAGCCTGACCTTCATGGTCGGGGGGACTGAAGAAGCCTTTACCGCCGCCGAGCCTTATCTCGATAATATGGGGGCCAATATCATTCATGCCGGTAAAGCCGGGTCGGGCCAGGCGGCCAAGATCTGCAATAACATGATGCTGGGCATTCAGATGATTTCCGTCGCGGAAGCCTTCGTGCTGGCAGAGAAGCTCGGCCTTGAGGCGGACAAGCTGTTTGCCATATCGTCCAAGGCCTCTGGTCAGTGCTGGTCACTGACCTCCTATTGCCCGGTGCCGGGGCCGGTGGAAACCTCGCCAGCCAATAACGACTATAAGGCCGGTTTTGCCGCAGCGATGATGTTGAAGGACCTGCGTCTGGCCCAGGAAGCGGCCCAGTCGGCCGGGGTGACGACGCCGCTGGGTCAAATGTCCCGGGATCTCTATGAAAAATTCACCGATATGAGTGCGGATGATATGGATTTTTCCGGCATTATCAATATGTTACGGGGCTAATCCTGTAAGATGAACAGAAGTTAAGCAACATGTTCAGAAATCATTCAGGCGCTTTCTCATAGGCTGTATCCATTCTCATTAACCAGAAAGGAACAGACGATGAAAAAGACAACAGGCAGCTTGATGATGGCCCGGACGGTGTTGGGCACTCTTGTATTGGGGGCCCTGGCTTTTGGCAGCCCTGCTGCGGTGGCCTATTCCGATGGCCACCGGGAGAAGCAGTCTCAGCAAAAGGACCATGACCGGGCCCATGAGCGGACCCGCAAACAGGACCGCAAACATTTTGGTAAAAATGACCGCAGGCAGGTCCAGCAGCGCGCCCACCGTCGGGATGACCGGCAGGTCGCCAAGCATGATCGCCGTCACGACCGTGCTGACAGGATTGCGGCCAAACAAGACCGCCAGCATGCCAAATATGACCGTCGTCATGATCGCGCCGACCGCCGTCATGACCGTCGAGCTGAACAACGCCATGACCGTGCGGACCGCCTAGAAGCCAAACAGGATCGTCGGGCCGACCGTGCTGAACGTCGCCATCACCGCAAGCATGCCAAATATGACCGTCGGGCAGAACGTCGTTATGACCGTAGCCATGGTTACCAGCAAGTGACCAGGCATAGTTATAGACAGGATCGCCATCATGATTGTCGCACCCATAGAAATTATGGCTATGACAGGCATTATTACACAAGGGTTGGACTAGTCCTCAATCAGATACTGAACGGGCAACACCCTATCACCGTCACTTGGTAACCTTCGACAGCCAGCCCCAAGTCTCAGGGCTGCTCAGGAACCGTAATCACCATGCCGTCCAGCCGGTCAGTAACCTTAATCTGACAGCTGAGGCGGCTGTTTTTTTGCCGGTTGTCGAGAAAATCAAGCAGATACTGCTCATCTTCATCCATGTGGGACACTTCGGTCATAAAGGCATCGGGGACTAGGATATGGCAGGTGGCACAGGCGCAGCCACCACCACAGTCGGCGTCAATGCCGGGGATGTCATTTTCCACCGCCGCATCCATCAGAGTTTCACCATTGGTGGCGGTGACAGTATGCTGCTTTGCATCGGGGGAAATAAAGGTGATTGTTGTCATAATACGCGGTAATCTTATGTGTTAGGGATGGCGATGGCGCTGGTGACTTTGACTTCTTCCATAACCACATAGGTATGGGTGCTGCTGATGTCGCTCAGGCTGGACAGTTTTTCGCCGAGGAATTTGCGGTAATGGGCCATGTCCCGGGTTCTGACCTTGATCAGGTAATCAAAGCCCCCGGCGACCATATGGCATTCCTGAACTTCTTCCATCTTCCATATTTCGGTGCGGAAGGTATCCAGCGCCTTGGTCGTGGTCCGGGCTAGGGAGACCTCAATGAAAGAGACCAGAGCGGCCCCGAGCAGGTCTGAATCCAGTAGGGCGACATAGCCCTTGATATAGCCTTCTTTTTCCAGGCGCTTGACCCGTTCCAGACAGGGGGTCGGGCTCAGGTTGATGATCTGGGCCAGTTTGACGTTGGACACCCGGCCATCTTCCTGAAGGATTTTCAGGATATTCTGATCAATTTTATCCAGGGGTTTCTGTTTACTGAGGGATTTTTCAGGGGTCATAGAATTTTATTCTGTTTTAAATCCGGTTCTCTAGATTATATTTCATATTAAACCGTAATATAACAGCACATTCTGCTTATGAAAAGCTATTCTATGATTGCACTACAGTGAAGACTGTTGCTGTGAGTTAGGTATTTGATTCAATGGAATAAATATATAGCTTCATCTGAAATTAAATGGTTCTTTACCAAGAACCGAACTGCTTGGTTCTCGCGTGTTTATGGAAGAGATGGTCCGGGGTGGCTACCGACTGTCTGACAAAGTTTATCGGGTATGAGGGTTAGTCTTCATACCGTTGGGGTCTAAAAGAGATAGCTTTGGTTGTGGCCCATAAATACGCGAGACCATCCTTTTTTGGTAAAATTCGGCTTTTCCCCTCCGGGAAATCTGGATTTTACGGAGCTGTGACAGCATAAAAATCCGGCCAATAATCCTCCCCCGTTAAAAAATTTATTTAGTCGTTGACAGAACCTTATATGAGGCGTAAATCGGGGCTAAGAGCAGAATATTCTTTCACAAGAAGAGTTCTCCGGGCTTAAAAAAGCCACAATTTTAGGTGATATTTAACGTACTAAGAGTACGACTTATTTAAGTTAAGTGAAAGCGTAGGTACGATATGGCTAATGAAACGGTAGAAGCATTGGCGAGACAGCTGATCCGCCGGTTAGGGCGGTCACAGGCCATGCAAATTTGTCAGACTAATAAATGGTTTCGGGTGCTTGATCATATCAAGTCGGTTGATAAAAGCCTGAATACCAAATAAAAGGAATTAAGAGCTTCAGGAGCTCTGTGGATTTATTCTCGGAGTAACAGAGCAATGTTCTTAAGTGTCTTTGACCTTTTTAAAGTCGGTATCGGTCCGTCCAGTTCTCATACGGTTGGACCCATGATTGCCGCGCGAAAGTTTCTTCTGTCTCTGGAAGGGGCTGGTTTGTTCCCCCAAATTGCTAAAATTCAGATTAATGTCTATGGCTCCCTTGCCCTGACCGGGATCGGTCATGGCACCGATGTCGCCCTGGTGTTGGGCCTGATGGGTCATACGCCGGACAGCATCGACCCGGAGTCTATTCAGGACCTGGTTGCCGACTGTCGGAGCAGCAAAAAGATCAGCCTCCTGGGCAAGCAGGTCATTGATTTCGACCCGTCCGGCGATATGCCGTTCCTGATGGAAGCTCTGCTGCCGCACCATACCAATGGCCTGGAGTTCAAGGTGTTTGATGACGCCGGTGATCTGCTGTCCCGGGATACCTATTATTCCGTCGGCGGCGGTTTTGTCATGTCAGAGGCTGAAATGGGCAAGAATACCGCACCCGTGCTGCAGGACCCCGTGCCCTATCCCTTTGGCTCCGGCGATGAGCTGCTGGCTCTGTGTGCCGAGCATGACCTAACGGTTGCAGAGCTGATGCGGGCCAACGAGACCGCCCTGATCAGCACCGATCAGCTCACAGACGGTATGGAGACCATCTGGCAGGCCATGGAAAGCTGTATTGACCGGGGTTGCAGCCAGCGCGGCATCCTGCCCGGTGGCCTGGAGGTGGAACGCCGCGCGGCCCAGCATTATGAAGACCTGTGCAAGAGCCAGGAACGCCAGCTATGTGATCCGACGGTGATTCTCGACTGGATTAACCTGTGGGCGCTGGCGGTTAATGAAGAGAATGCCGCCGGGGGCCGGGTGGTCACCGCGCCGACCAATGGGGCCGCCGGGATCATTCCGGCCGTGCTGCGCTATTTTGACCGGTTTTATAACCGCCGGGACCGGGAAGGCATTTATGACTTCTTGCTGACGGCGGCGGCCATTGGCTCGCTTTACAAGAAAAATGCCTCCATCTCCGGGGCCGAGGTCGGTTGCCAGGGTGAGGTGGGTGTCGCCTGTTCCATGGCAGCGGGCGCGCTGACGGCGGTCATGGGCGGCACGGTGGAGCAGGTGGAGAATGCCGCAGAGATTGGCATGGAACATAACCTTGGCCTGACTTGCGATCCTATTGGGGGCCTGGTTCAGGTGCCCTGCATTGAACGCAACGCCATGGGCGCGGTCAAGGCGATCGATGCCAGCCGTCTGGCCCTGCGCGGCGATGGCAAGCATATGGTGTCGCTGGATAAGGTGATCGAAACCATGCGCCAGACCGGCGCGGACATGAAAGCCATCTACAAAGAAACCTCCAAAGGCGGCCTGGCGGTCAATGTGGTCGAATGTTAGTCTATTTATCCTTTATCTAGTGTATTAATCTGGATTTATGCTATTTTAATAGATTAAGTATCGCTAAAAATCCAATTATAGCGAGATATTCTGCTGCTTACTGGTTATATTCACAGCATATATTAATTCATTATATCGAGGTTGTGATGTATTCTCTGGCTGAAAATTCTGCTGCTCAAGTTAAAACCCTTTCTGACATTCGCGCTGTGCTGCGCCAGGTGACCCATGCGGATGAGGAGGTTTGTATCACCAATCTTCTGGACAGCTGTGGCCTGTCCGGGGCGGCGCGGAAGCGCATTGTCACTGCGGCTCGCGACCTTGTGACCCGGTCCCGGTCAAAAAGTGATGATCAGGACACGATGGATTATTTTCTCCAGGAATTTGGCCTGTCCAACCGGGAAGGCGTGGCGCTGATGTGTCTGGCCGAGGCCCTGCTCAGGGTGCCGGACGGGCTGACGGCGGACAAGCTGATTGCCGAAAAAATTCAGTCCGGTGACTGGAGCGATCATAAGGGCAAATCGGACTCGCTGTTTGTCAATGCCTCGGTCTGGGGCCTGATGATGACCGGCGGGATCGTCAGTCTGGGCGATGATGTGACCAAGAATGTCTCCGGCTGGATGAAGCGGCTGGTGTCAAAATCCGGCGAGCCGATCATTCGTAAAGCCGTGCGCCAGGCCATGCGGATCATGGGCGGGCAATATGTCCTGGGCCGCTCCATCGAGGAGGCGGCCAAGCGCGGAAAAAAGGAAAATACCCCGGGCACCCGCTTTTCGTTCGATATGCTGGGCGAGGGCGCGCGGACCCTGAATGATGCCGCCGCCTATTTTGACGCCTATATGCTGGCGATCGAAAAGATTGGCGTGGATAATGACCAGGATACGGTCTATGGCGCCCACGGAATTTCGGTCAAATTCTCCGCCCTGCATCCGCGCTATGAATTTGCCCAGAAAGACATTGTTATGGGCGAGATGCTGCCCAAAATTCGCGCCCTGGCGATGGCGGCAAAGGAACGGGGTCTGGGCTTCACCATTGATGCAGAAGAAGCGGCCCGGCTGGATATTTCCCTGGATATATTTGAGGCCCTGGCCCGGGACCCGGAGCTCATGGCCTGGGATGGGCTCGGCATTGTGGTTCAGGCCTATCAGAAGCGTGCGCCCTATGTGCTCGACTGGCTGATTACCCTCGGCCGTGAGCTGAACCGGAAATTCATGGTCCGTCTGGTCAAGGGCGCTTACTGGGACAGCGAGATCAAGCATGCCCAGGAAATGGGTCTGCCGGATTATCCGGTCTATACCCGCAAGCCCAGCACTGATCTTAGTTACCAGATTTGTGCCGAACGCATGATGCTGGCCCGGGATGTGCTCTATCCCCAGTTCGCCACCCATAATGCCTATACCGTGGCCCTGATTTTGGAGTTAGCGGGCGACACCCGGGATTTTGAATTCCAGCGGCTGCATGGCATGGGCCATCTGCTCTATCAGCAACTGCAGGAAACAGTATCAACGCCAGTCAATATGCGAGTTTACGCCCCGGTTGGTGCCCATCAGGACCTGTTGCCCTATCTGGTGCGGCGGCTGCTGGAAAATGGCGCCAACAGTTCGTTCGTCAATCGCTTCATGGATAAACATGTCGCCGTTGAGGAGCTGATGCAGGACTGCATGGGCCAGGTAGAGGGCGCCACGCCGCGCCGCCACGGCAAGATCGCCCTGCCGGTGGATATTCTGTCGGCCTCTGGCCGGGAAGCCGGGCCGCGCAAGAATGCTGCCGGCCGTGATCTTGACGACCCGGTGGAGATGGCGCATATCATCCAGAAAATGGAACAGGCTGTGGCACAACCCCTGACCGTCGGCCCGATCATCGGCGGCAAATTGCTGAAACGACCGACGACGGATATTGTCAATCCGGCTGACGTTCGCCAGATCGTCGGCACGGTGGGCATTCCCGAAGACGGTGATATGGATCTCGCCCTTGACCTGAGTGTGGCAGCCCAGAAATCCTGGGATAAGCTCGGTGGTCAGGCCCGGGCGGATATCCTGAACCGGGCGGCCGACCTGATGGAAGGCCAGTGCGAGCCGCTGATGGGCATCATTGCCCGGGAAGCCGGCCGGACTATTGCTGACAGCTTGTCCGAAGTGCGCGAAGCCGTTGATTTCCTGCGTTATTACGCGATGCAGGCGGTGGCCAATTTTGCCGAACCGCTGATCCTGCCCGGCTGTACGGGGGAGAGTAACGCCCTGTCGCTCCATGGCCGGGGTACGTTCCTGTGTATCAGTCCGTGGAACTTCCCGCTGGCGATTTTTGTCGGCCAAGTGGCGGCGGCGCTGGCGGCGGGTAATGCGGTGATCGCCAAGCCCGCTGAACAGACCCCGATCATTGCCGGGGAAGCCGTTAAAATTCTTCACCAAGCTGGCGTGCCGGGCGATGTGCTGCATCTGATTCCGGGGGAGGGTGCCCGGATCGGGGGCCGGCTGGTGGCCGATGAGCGCATCAGCGGCGTCGCCTTCACTGGCTCGACCGATACCGCCAAGATTATTAACCGGGCGCTGGCCAACCGGGACGGGGCGATTGTGCCGCTGATCGCGGAAACCGGCGGTCAGAATGTGATGATTGTCGATAGCACGGCCCTGCCTGAACAGGTGGTTGATGATGTGATTTCCTCAGCCTTCCAGTCGGCGGGACAACGCTGTTCCGCGCTCAGGGTGCTGTATCTGCAGGAAGATGTCGCCGACAAGGTGATTGAGATGCTGACCGGGGCCATGGCGTGCCTGACTTTGGGCGACCCGCTTAAACTGTCGACCGATGTCGGGCCGGTGATTGATGACAAGGCCCGCCAGCTGTTGCGCGATCATGGGACCGTCATGGAAGGCCAGGCTAAGTTGCTGGCCGAGGTGCCGTTACCGGCGGACTGTGCGGCGGGGACTTTTTTCGGCCCCCGTATGTACCAGATCAGCTCCCTCGATCAGCTGACCCGGGAGGTGTTTGGTCCAGTGCTGCACATCCTGCGCTATAAAGCCAAGGATATGGACAAGGTGCTGGCGCAGATCCGGGCGACAGGCTTTGGCCTGACCCTTGGGGTGCACAGCCGGATTGAGGCCGTGGCCCAGGATATTTTCAGTAAGCTTGATGTGGGCAATACCTATATCAATCGGAATATTGTTGGCGCCATGGTCGGGGTGCAGCCCTTTGGCGGCCAGGGCCTGTCCGGCACCGGCCCCAAGGCCGGTGGTCCACGTTATATGTTTCGCTTCGCCACGGAAAAAACCCTGACCATCAATACAGTGGCCACCGGCGGCAATACGGACCTGTTCAGTCTGGAGGACGATTAGCAAGGCAGGGGGTGGGCGTGGTGTCCACTCCCTGTTTTTTTGGGTAGTGACCTAGGCGACCTGGCTCATGCGGCTATTTAACAGCATGCCGGTATCGCGCCAGGCGGCATTGGTTTGTTCCAGATGTGCTGCCCAGCGCATGATGTTGGGATAGCGATCATAGGGCACATGGCTGCGGCTCATTTGGCTCAGGGCGGCGGCCAGGTCATAATCAGCCAGGGTGACGGTCTCGCCGACCACATAGTCCCGGCCGCTGAGATGGGCATCCAGAACCGGGGCGTGTCTTTCGACCTGCCGCTCGGCCTCGGCCAGGCGGGGGCCATTCTCCTGTCCGCCCATGAGGGGGGCGATGAATTTCTCCTCAAAATAGACCGGGGCCGGCGGACGGAAATGTTCGGCCGCCCAGAACATCCATTTCAGGACCTCAATCCGGTCATCCGTCGCCGGCCATAGGGTCTGCCCCGGATGCTGTTCGCAGAGATAAATCATAATGGCGGCAGCCTCGGTCAGGACCAGCTTGCTGCCCTCCGGACGGTCATGGGTCATCACCGGCACCATGGCGGCCGGATTCAGGGCCAGGAAATCTTCGGTCTGGGTGCCACCGGCGAGTAAATCGACGAAAACTTCCTCCAGATCAAGGGATAAATGTTTTGCCACGGCCATAACGCGCCGACAACTGCCTGACCTGTGGTCAAGATAAAGCTGTATAGTCATATGAAGTTCTTTCTTCTGATTATTTTGGGAAATTGAAGGTGGCGTGCATCATGTCCATACGGGTCAGGGACCGGTTGAGCAGGGGCACGGATTTTTTGAAGTCCGGGTCAGCGGCCAGGCCATAATAGGTCTGGGTATTATTCCATTCGACGATACCGAACATATGGGGGTTGAGGATATAATCCGCTGTCGGGCCACCCGCGAAGGGGGTCAGGCTGGCGACGAATTTTGGTGGGCCATATTTATTTTTAACCTCTGCTGACTGGGCGAAATATCTGGGCAGAAGCTCATCGGCCTCATCTGAGAGCCAGGCGTTGAAGAACTCATAGGTCTTGTCCTGACGGAAGGTTACGGTGATATCTTTATCTGTCGTGTAAAAGGCCTGTTTGAAGAAGGTCATGGCATCATCACGGATCGGAAAGAGTTTCTGTGCTTGCCTGTCGTCGAGGAGCCTGTCGCGGGCCTCAAGGCTGGGCCATTCAAAAATGGCGATCATCTGGGGCTGTATGTCGCCCCGGACGATGGCGGTGACCTTGAAGCTGCCGAGCATTTTACCGCCGTATTTTGCCGCCAGAGGCATGATCTTGGGGAAATAGTTCCGGCTAAGCTGGGCTTCTTTGCCGCCTTCAACCGACGCAAAGGCCACTTCGATGATTTTGCCGCTTTTGAAGGTGATGTCGGCTGTTCTGGTCTGTGCGTGATGGGAGGCCACCCCCATGGGGAGGGCCTCTTTCGCGGTGGCGGCGGCGGTGAAGCTGGCGAAAAAAATCACCAGCGTTGGTAGAGCAATTTTTAAATTCAGTCTGGTCATGGGCTTATCCAATGTCTCATATGTTATTTCTGGGGGCATTTTTTCTTGTGAGACTGATCTTAAGGGGTAGTATAATTGCAGGATAGATAGTAATATTGCGTTTGATAACAGCAAATATGCACCCCTAAAGATTGAATGGGGCCAAGCCGGAAGGGCAGTCAGATGAATTGGGATGACGTGAAGATTTTTCTGGCCATCGCCCAGGCCCGGGGCCTGAAGAAGGCGGCGGCTAAACTGGGCCTGCACCATACTTCCTGTGCCCGGCGGATCAAAGCCCTGGAAGATGCTGTGGGGGCGCGGCTGTTTGATCGCCGGCCCCAGGGCTATGTGCTGACAGAAACCGGGCGGGATCTTTTTCAGTCGGCGACAAAAATCCGCGATGAGTTCAATGCCATCGAATGTGATATTCTGGGCCGGGACACCCGCCTGGAGGGCACGATCTGCGTGACCATTCCCAACGGCTTTGCTACCCATCTTCTGATGCCAGACATTGTTGACTTTATGGAACTTTATCCTGATGTCACCGTCGAGGTGAATATGACCTACGCTATGAAGGACCTAGCTAACCGGGAGGCCGATGTGGCGATCCGTCATGCGGATAATCCACCGGAATCGCTGGCCGGTAAACGGGTCGGTCGGGTATATTTCTCCGCTTACGCCAGTCTGGCCTACCTACAGAATCATGACCCGGTGGCCTGTCCTGAGGACTGCCGGTGGCTTGGCTGGGGCGATGGGTCGAGGCATTTAGCCTGGCCTGAGAAGAAAAAATATCCTGCGATTCCGGTCCGGGGGAACCTCTATTCGGATGTGCTTCAACTGGCTGCGATCGAGGAAGGTATGGGCATAGCGTCCTTGCCATGTTTTATGGGTGATTCTGCCGCTGGAATTGTCCGAATCCCCGGGGCGGTGCCTGTTGCCCGGGACTGGATTTGGGTGCTGGCCCATAAAGACATGATGAGCAATGCCAAGGTCCGGACCTTCATAGACTTTATCGCTGACCGGTTTGAGGGGTATTCTGGCCGACTAAGCGGGGGTGGTGACTGAGGTTGTCCCCTGTATATCTACAGGGTAATCCTGAAATGGGTGCCGTCATGGCTGGAGCTGACCAGCTCTATGGTGCCGCCGTGGGCTTCGATCAGTTCTTTCGAGATCGCCAGGCCCAGGCCGGAGCCACCATTGCCGCTGACATGAAACGGCTGGAACAGGGTGTCCCTGATCCGGGCGGGAATGCCGGGGCCATTATCCATGATGTCGATGATCGTCCGCTCGTTCTCCCGGTGGGCGGACAGGGTTATTTCGCCGCTTTGCTTCAGGGCCTGTAGGGCATTGCGCGATAGATTGAGGAATACCCGGAAGATCTGGTCGCCATCGGCCTCAATGGTGAAGCCCTCGGGGATGCGATTGATAACATTAACATGTTCAAGCTCAGTAATGCCCAGGGATAGAATAACCTCTTCCCCGGTTTGATGCAGGTCCACCGGGGCGAGGGTGGGCTTTTCCACCGTGGAACTGCCATATTTTAGGGTATTCTCGCACAGCCTGATCGCCCGGTCGATGGCGGTGACAAAGCGCGGGGTTAGCTTCTGGACCACTGGATTGTCGACGGTGCTCAGGTGGTCGGTGACCATCTGGGCGCTGGACAGGATATTGCGCAGGTCATGATTGATCTTGCTGACACCCTCGCCGAGCTGGGCCAGATGTTTTTTCTGAATCAGGGCATTGCGGATTTCATTCTGCATGGTCCCCAGCTCGCGCATGATGACGCCAATCTCATCCTGCCGACCGGCGGCGGATAAGTCACTGGTGGCATTTTCAGGGGCGGCGCGAAAGGCAATCACGCTGCGGGTCATTTTTTTTATCGGCCGAATCAACAGGTATGACAGGCTGAAATAAACCAGCCCGGCGGTGATCAGGGAGATCATGATCGACAGCAGCATCACATTGACCGAATAGCGATGCATATCCTCGCACAGCAGATTTTCATGGAAAATGATCTGGATGAAAGCCTCGTCGTCATCCTGCATGAAATTGGCATATCCGGTGACCTCAATCAGGCTGCCGTGAGGGTGGCCGTGGGTCAGGCTTTTCATGGTGTCCCACATCATATCCAAGTAAGAGGCATCGCGCAGGTCATAACGAGCCATGACATTCAGCGGCAGGTCGGTATTGAGGACCAGTTGTCTCTTGGTTTTCTGTTTAAGACTGATGGCCGCAACCTGGGCATTGCTGAGCAGCTTTTTGGACAGCATTTCGCTGATGGTATGGTCGGGGGCGGCTTCGATGGCCAGTATGGCAATATTAGCCGCTGCCAGTCGTTCTTCAAGCCAGGTCTTGCGAAAGTTGACGATCGACGGTACATAGATCAGCACTTCGGCCAGCAGGACAAAGAACATGGTCAACAGCAATAGTCGCAGGGAAAGGTTAGACCTGATGGACAGATGTTTTAATGTTCCAGCCATGAAGGGGGCGCATCCCTGTTTATGTTATTTATTAAGTGGTCCCGTCCCTCACTGTAGCTATTTTTGGCCGGAAAGGGGAGAAATAATTTTTTGAGCCAAAAAAACCAAACATTGATGGTGATGGCGATTGACTCATGTGAAGATTGGCTATATACCCCCGTTTTGAAATTGAACGCCAGATTTTGATGGTCAGGCGGTAACTTTTGTGTGCTAACGCATAGATAATTAATAGCAGCAAATGGAGTATTCCAGTGAAACGTACATTTCAACCAAGTATTTTGGTTCGTAAACGTCGGCATGGTTTTCGGTCACGGTCTGCCACAGTAGGTGGTCGTCGGATTTTATCAGCACGTCGTTCTAAGGGACGGAAACGTCTCTCAGCTTAAGTCCTGACATCAGGGTTAAGATACTAAAGATTTTCAGAAACCGGCCCTGTTCTACAGCGGCCGGTTTTGTAGTTTGAGAAGCAATAATGACCCAAACCTCAGAAAATAGTGTGCAGAAAAATGCGCAGAATGAACCGCAGAAGATTTCTGTCCTTGCCAAACGGCGGGACTTTCTGCGCATTGCATCGGGTCGAAAAAAATGGGTCTCAAGCGGCATGATTGTTCAGGTGGCAACAAGCCCCGAACATGAGGGGTCCGAAGAGGGCCTGACGGCGGCAGAAGATGTCCCGGATATTCGGCCAGGTATCCGAGTTGGTTACACCGCTAGCAAGAAAGTGGGCAATGCGGTCAGGCGAAACCGGGCCAAACGGCGTCTGCGTCAGGTGGTGCATCAGGTGCTGGCGACCAAGGGGCTCAAGGGCCATGATTATGTCCTGATTGCCCGGACCGCCTGCCTGGATATGTCCTTTGATCAACTGATTCGGGATTTTAGCTGGTGTCTCAAGCGCCTGAACGGCACAAAAAGCCCGAGCCCCCGGTCACCGGCCTCCCCTAAAGGACGCGGAAAGGCTGATAAGCCCGCTTCTGGTCGGGCGAAAAGATGATAATCCTCAACTGGCTCTTGAAAGCCATGATCACAGTCTATAGATATACAGTTTCGCCCTTGCTGGGGAAGAACTGTCGTTATCTGCCCACATGTTCAGAATATGCTGAACAGGCGATTGACCGTTTTGGACCCTTTAAAGGGGGCTGGTTGGCGCTGCGGCGTATTGGCAGGTGTCATCCCTGGGGCGGTCATGGTTTTGATCCGGTCCCGGATAAGGATGACCGGGCTCTGGGAAAATAAATATAATGACAAGACCGATATGTACGGTCCTGAACTTTAGGTAAGAGAAGAAGTCTATGCAAGACAACCGTAATTTTATGATCGCTATTGGCCTGACCATGGCGATTTTGTTAGGTTATACGTATTTTTATGATGCTCCCCTGCAGGAGGCCCGTCAAGAGGCCGTCGAGGTGGCTCGTGAGCAACAGATTGCCGAGGCCAAAGAAAGAGGCGAAGAGCTTCCTGACTTCAGCACCAGTGACAAGGTTACTGCGGGCATTCCGGGCCAAAACCCTATGGGCGGCATGACCATTGCCCTAGACCGGGAGGAAGTTCTGAATTCCCGGGAAAAAATCACTATCGAGAGCCCTCATGTTCATGGCTCGATCGCGCTGAAGGGTGCGCGGCTGGATGACCTGACCCTGTCGGATTATAAAGAAACCCTGGATGCGGATTCCAAGGATGTGGCACTGCTGAGCCCGGAAGGCACGGCGAGCAGCTATTTTGTTGATTTCAGCTGGGGCATTAACGGGGCTGCGGGGCCGGACAAGGAGTCTGTCTGGACGGCGGACAGTGATGTTCTGGAAGCCGGTGATGATGTGACCCTGACCTGGGATAATGGGGCTGGCCTGTTGTTCAGCCGAACCATTGCTCTTGATCAAAATTATATGTTCACCATTACCCAGAAGGTGACCAATAACACCGACGATGTGGTTAATGTAGCGCAATATGGCCGGATCGTCCGCCAGGGCCGCCCGGCGGGCCAGGCACTCTATATCCTCCATGAAGGCCCCATCTGGTCTCTGGATGAAGGGATTGAGGAATTCAGCTATGGTAATCTTGAGGATATGGGGAAAACCGAGAAGAATACGGCCACCAGCACCGATGGTGGCTGGGTCGGCATTACCGACAAATTCTGGCTGACGGCGCTGATTCCTGATCCTAAATCAGATTTTAATGTGGAAGTTTACCGGCGCGGTGATGAGACGTCGGAAAAATTCTATGCCAATTATTTCCATAACTGGACGGCATTGCCCGCCGGCGACAGTTACGAGGAAAAATCCCGCCTGTTCGCCGGTGCCAAGAAGGTCTCCCTGCTGGATAATTATACCGACGTTGAAAATATCAAGATGCTGAACTATGCCATCGATTGGGGCATGTTTCATTTCCTGACCAAGCCGATGTTCTATCTGTTGGATATCCTCTATGCCTTTGCCGGTAACTTTGGTGTTGCGATTCTGTTGCTGACCGCCATTGTTAAGCTGGCCCTGTTCCCCATCGCCAACAAGGGCTATAAGTCCATGAACAAGATGAAGGTCCTTCAGCCTAAAATGAAGGCCCTGAAAGAAAAATACGGCGATGACAAAACCAAAATGCAGCAAGCGACCATGGAGCTGTATAAAAAGGAAAAGGTCAACCCGGTTTCCGGTTGTCTGCCCATGTTCCTGCAGTTCCCGGTGTTCTTCGCCCTCTACAAAGTTCTTTATGTGACCATTGATATGCGCCATGCGCCGTTCTTTGGCTGGATCAAGGATCTGTCCGGGCCGGACACCATGCTGGTCACCAACCTGTTTGGCCTGATCCCGTGGGAGCCCACCGGCTTCCTGGCCCTGGGTATCCTGCCGATCCTGATGGGTTTCACCATGTGGCTTCAAATGCAGATGCAACCGGCCTCCGGTGATCCTATGCAGCGCAAAATCATGCTGTTCATGCCGATTGTCTTTACCTTCATGCTGTCCCAGTTCTCTGTCGGGCTGGTGATCTACTGGACCTTCAGTAATATTCTGGGTATTCTTCAGCAGTGGGTGCTGATGCGCCGGGCTGATCCTATTCCCGCCGATACCAAGGCCTGATCGATGAATGAACTGACAGAAGAAGAAAAAGCGGGTAAATTAGAAGAAGAACGGCTTGAACGGGGCCGTCTTCTCTTTTCCCAGCGGTCCGAGTTCATGCTCGGCGTGGTGGCTATGGAACATCTTCCAGCCCCCGACCGGGTGGAGATATCTTTTGCCGGCCGGTCCAATGTGGGCAAATCAAGCCTGCTGAATGCCCTGACCGACCAGAAGGGACTGGCGCGGACCTCCAATACGCCGGGCCGGACCCAGGAAGTGAATTTTTTCAGCCTGGGCACTGTGGGCGAGGATGCCTTGTATCTCTCTGACCTGCCGGGCTATGGCTATGCCAAGGTATCGCGCAGCCTGGTCAAGGAATGGACCAAGCTGCTGCGTCAGTATCTGCGCGGCCGGCCCAACCTGCGCCGGGCCTTTGTGCTGGTCGACAGCCGTCACGGCATCAAGGAAAGCGACCTTGAAATCATGACCATGCTGGATGAATGTGCGGTTTCTTATCAGATTGTCCTGACTAAAGTGGACAAATTAAAGAAAAATGAGCTGGTAAAGGTCCTGGCGAAAACCCAGGCCGCGATTGCGAAGAAAGTGGCGGCTCACCCGGTTATCATTTCGACCAGTGCCGCCAAAGGTGAAGGCATTGCAGAGTTGCGTGCCGCCATCGCCGACCTTGTTTATGGAAATTAGACTATTATGACTGATAAAGCGACATTGGGGCTCGACGAGCAAAAATCCAGCTGGATCAAGAAAGCCAGTATTCTGTCAGAGGCCTTGCCCTATATGCGCCGCTACAGTGGCCGAACCATTGTCATTAAATACGGCGGCCATGCCATGGGCGATGAGAAGCTGGCCTTAAGCTTTGCCCATGATGTTGTGCTGATGAAGCAAGTTGGCATGAACCCGATTGTGGTTCACGGCGGCGGCCCACAGATTGGCCGTATGCTGGACCGGCTGAAAATCGAAAGTTCCTTCATTGATGGTCTTCGGGTTACGGACAAGGCCACTGTCGAGGTGGTGGAAATGGTCCTGTCGGGCAATATCAATAAATCCATTGTCGGGGCGATCAACAATGTTGGCGGCCATGCCATCGGATTGAGTGGCAAGGATAATAACCTGGTGGTGGCTGAAGCCCTGCGCCGGACAAAGAAGGACCCGGATTCCCAGATTGAACAAGTCTTGGACCTGGGCTTTGTCGGTTACCCTAAACAGGTTAATGCGGAATTCCTCAAGATGTTCAGTGCCACCAATATCATTCCGGTGATCGCGCCGATCGGACTGGGTGAAAATGGCGAAACCTATAACATTAACGCCGATACCATGGCCGGGGCCCTGGCTGGGGCGGTAGGTGCAGAACGTCTGTTGCTGTTGACGGATGTGGCTGGGGTTAAGGATCAGAATATGGAGTTGTTGCCGGAACTGACCGAACAGCAAACCCAGGATCTGATTGCTGACGGCACCATTCATGGCGGTATGATTCCGAAAGTGGACACCTGTTTGCATGCGGTAAACAAAGGTGTTGACGGTGCGGTTATCATTGACGGACGGGTAGAGCATGCCCTGCTATTGGAACTCTTTACCGAGCATGGCGTGGGCACCTTGATCCGGAAACAGAAATAAGACTTAGGGGCAGGGCTCTATTTCCTCCCCCCCTTATGATCCTCCGTCATAGAGTGCCAGATCATATTTCATTTCGGCTTCGGACAGGGGGAAATCAAATCCGTCTTTGGCGTTGAGGACCAGGTTGGATGGGATGCAGGCTATCTCCAGTTGCATCTTGATTGCCGTCCTCATGTTCAGCTCACAGCGCCAGGACAGGGCGACCACGCGCCGGGCCTTTTTGCTGGATAGGATTTTTCTAATTGATGCTACCGGCATTTTTGACAGCTCTGCCAAACAAAGATACAGCAGTTCCTTCTGACGATTTTTTATGGTGTTTTCAATGAAGGCGTCATCAAGCATGCCCTGATCAAAGAACTTGCGGGCCTGTAGCTGCAGTTTGTCTGATTTCTCTTCATCAACCGGGACGTCCTTAATACGGTTCTTTACCTGACGTAGAAGATCCTTGGCTACATCCTTGTCCAGATTATATGATCCGATCATCTGACTCACCAGGGAGGAGGCGACAAAACCGGCGATGCGTTTGATGGCGCGAATGGACAGGTTGGCACTGCTGACCAGGGGTTTATGCAACTCTTCGATTTTTGTGGCCTGGTCAATGATGGCATCCAGGGTGCTTTCCCTGATCTGGGCGTTTTTATTGGCGAGCAAAGCGGCTACGGCTGGAATGTCCAGGGAGGAGGCAATGGCGTCTGAGACCTCTTCATCCACCTGGGGTCTTTTGGCAATGGCTTTGAGAGCCCCGTCAACGGTCGTTGCGGCAATGATTTCTTTGAGGTCATCACTGCTCAGCAGCGGGGAGTATCCAAGAATTGGCGCACAGACTTCCAGGGTTTCATCATGGGCAAGTTTCATGATGATATGTCGGGGAACACAGTCAAAAGTTCTCAGTTCTTCAGATATAATTTGACGAACCTGTGGAAACTGGTCATTGGCCAGTTCCTCTAGAATTTCGATGACCTTCTCGCGGATTTTTTTAACTTCATCATGTTCGAGGTCGGGCAACATCCGAGAAATTTTTCGGGCTAACTCTTGACGGACCTCCACATCTTCATCCTTGACCAGAACGCTGTTGGCCTGATGAGGGGTGCTTTTATTACTGGCAATTTCTCGCCGGATATCAGCAGACTGGTCCGTTGCCAGATAATAGAGTATTTCCGGATTGGTGTCTTCATGACTGGCCAATTTTTGCTTGTCCTGGTTATTCTGGTCTTCCAGAGCATCCCGGGCCTCTTCATAGGAATATTTTTTGTCAGAATTACCAAGCAGGCGTTGGAATATATTTTTAAGCATGTGGGTCTCTTTCTGGCTGTCTTTCTTCCGCCCGGGGAACCGTGTCATTGATTGTCTCTGAATCTGTGCTCTGTTTTATGTCGCACTCCGGATCAAACATAACGCAGGATGCTTTTCCATTGGCCTTCGCCTGATACAGGGCAGTGTCGGCCTGTTCCATTAATTGATCAAAGGAATGTCCTTTGTCAGGATTGCTTACGGCAAGGCCAATGGAAATGGACATTTGGGGGCCATCGACGTCGGCAAGATGGGCAAGCCTGGTTCCCGACACGATAATGTTCTGAGCTTTCAAAAGAGCATCTTTTCCATTAATTTCATCCAGCCAGATGGCAAATTCATCGCCGCCCAGGCGGGCCGAGTAGTCACCGACACGGACTGATTCCTTAATGATTTGCGCCAGTTCCTGCAGAATTAAATCGCCGTGGGCATGGCCTTTACTGTCGTTAACATTCTTAAAATTATCGAGGTCAAGGTACAACAGGGCGCCTTCTTTGAGGCTTCTCTGCTGGTGTTGGAGGCGTTTCTTGATTTGTTGGGCAAAGGCTCTGCGGTTCAAAAGATTGGTCAGGTCGTCGGTATAAGCCCTTTTTTCAAGCTCTTCATGGGTAATGGCCTGTTCCAGGGCAATGCCCAGATGGGTGGTGATGCCCTTGAAAAGATGGACTTCATCTTCACTCCACTCTTTTTGCCAATTTTTTTGACCATCCTGGGACTGATTTTTATTGCCCGTGCGGATCAGTAAAATAGCCCCGTTCGAGACGGAATGATGTTTGGTCATGCCCATCAAAATTTGATGAGGGCCAATATTCAGGGTCTGTGTCGTCCCGGCGGTGGGGGTCGTCTCTTGCCAAAATTCCATGGCCTTCTGGCACAGTTTATAAATCAGGTCCGGTTCACAGGGGGCCCCCTGCTGCTGTTTAATCACAGCCTTGAAACTTCCCTCGGCAAATGTTGTCTTCTGGATGATGTAACCGCAGTCCACTTTGATGCCATCAATGGTGGCGGTGAGGGCTTTTTCCAGCATTTCTGAAGGGGTGGTCATATCGCGGATAGTGGCAATAATATTACTTAGTACATGTTCACGCTTGTGGGTGCGGCGCAGGGTGGCCTCACGTTCTCGAATTGGAGTAATATCCCGGCAAACACCGCGGGCCCCCTGCCATCTGGCGTGATTATCAAGGACCGGAACGGAGGAGACGAGTAGGCAGGCCATGGCGCCGTCAGCCCGCTGGAGCCACAATTCCATTTCGCTGACCTTATCTCTGGCTCCAAAAGGGTTATTTTCTTCGCCGCCGATGATCATATCCCGGGAATTTTTGCCGTTAAGTTCATAGGCCGTGTAGCCAAGAATACCTTTAGGGGACGCATAGATGAAATTACCATGAGCGTCTGTTTCCCAGGCAAAATCTGTTGAACAGCTCACCAGGTCCTTGAACATTTGCCGGGAGTCAACCAGAGCATTGGTCAGGTTATGCTCAATGGTGGTTTCACGTCCAAACAGGAATACGATTGGGCTACTGCTTGTCTTTTCTTGTTTTAAGGGAAAGGCATAAAGGTCATAATGGCGCAAGCCATCACTGCCGTCCAGGGTCGTTTTCTGGCTATCCGGACAGTCATTGGACAGACAGCGTGAAATCATGGCTTTCAGGAAGGCCTGTCCCTCCTGGAGCGGACCTAACAGGTTTTTGGCAAAAATATTATGATGTTTAACATCCATATGGCCATCGACCAACAGGGCAGGTCCCGGAAACATGTCAACCATAACCGCAGGGTCAAATTGACAGGGCGAGGGGAGTATGTGCAGCTGATTTTTGTTTTCATCTTTGGACTTTAACAGCATACGTGCGATATTGGGTTCCATATTTCAGATACTCAGGTTTAAAACAACATCTTATGGTGGCCTATGTTATCTGATGAGCCTTAACAATAAGTAAAATTTGCCGGAGGGTAGTGCGCGTGCCGATATTAGATAAGAGCAGCATAGAATATTGGGTTTTTGATCTGGATAACACGTTGTATCCATCTGAAAACAATTTGTTTTCACAGATTGACAAACGCATGGGGAATTTTATATCCCGGCAATTTGATCTGCCTCTCGGGGAAGCTAAGGCGCTCCAGAAGAAATATTTTCAAACCTATGGCACAACGCTGAGGGGATTAATGACGGAACATGATATTCCGCCCCAGGATTTTCTCACCTATGTCCATGACATTGATTTTGATGTTTTGGACAGAAATGACGCCCTGAGGCAGGCTATTAATAGCCTGGACGGGGTCAAAGTCATCTATACCAACGCCTCCCGGGACTATGCAGAGAAGGTTATGGAAAAAATCGGCATTGCGGGGCTGTTCGAAGATATTTTTGACATCACCTCTGCGGGATATATCCCCAAACCTGACCCGCGAAGCTATCACAAGATGATCCGGGAGATGAACATCGACCCTTCGAGATCTGTCATGGTGGAAGATATTGCCCGAAATCTGGTTCCGGCCAGTGACATGGGCATGAAAACGGTCTGGGTTCCCACAGGCCATGAGTGGTCGGGGGCCGGGGCGAGTGCGGAGCATATCGATTTTACTGCGCCTGATCTGGTGGCATGGCTTAAATCCCTGGTTGAAGACTGAAACCTCGGGCAAAAGGCCAAAATCGCGGGTAATTGATTGACAGTTTATGGCTAATCAGTATTGTCGGGTTTGATTTTAATCGTAATATTTATCAGGGACTATTTATGACCGATCAGTCATTGGAAAACACTATCAATCTTGCCTGGGAAAACCAGGCCGACATCTCCTCATCAACCACCGGCGAAGTCAGGGATGCGGTCAGCCATGCCCTTAATCTTCTGGACAGTGGTCAGGCCCGGGTTGCGGCTAAGGAAAATGGTGAGTGGGTTGTCCACCAATGGCTGAAGAAGGCAGTTCTCCTGTCTTTCCGCCTCAATGAGATGAAGATCATCAAGGGCGCCCCAGGCGACAATGCCAACTGGTATGACAAGGTGCCATCAAAATTTGAGGGTTGGGATAAAGAACGCTTCGATCAGGCCGCCTTCCGGGCCGTCCCCAGTGCCATTGTCCGTCATTCGGCCTATATTGCGCCGGGTGCCGTTCTGATGCCATCTTTTGTCAATCTGGGGGCTTATGTGGATGAGGGCACCATGGTTGATACCTGGACCACCGTTGGTTCCTGCGCCCAGATCGGTAAGAATGTTCATCTGTCCGGCGGCGTTGGTATCGGTGGTGTGCTGGAGCCATTGCAGGCTGGCCCGGTAATCATCGAGGATAACTGCTTCATTGGGGCCCGGTCCGAAGTAGCCGAAGGCGTCATCGTTGAAGAAGGCGCTGTGCTCAGCATGGGCGTGTATATCGGTGCCTCAACCAAGATCATTGACCGGGAAACTGGCGAGATATTCATGGGCCGTGTGCCGAGCTACAGCGTTGTGGTTCCCGGAAACCTGCCGGGCAAACCACTGCCCGACGGCTCACCGGGACCCAGCCTTTATGCGGCGGTTATTGTCAAGCGGGTCGATGCCCGTACCCGCTCCAAAACCTCAATCAATGAACTGTTGAGAGATTAATGGTCCTAGATCCGGTAACACTCACCCAGGATTTGATCCGCTGTCCAAGCGTCACCCCGGCCGATGCCGGGGCATTGGATGTTTTGCAATCTGCGTTGGAAAGCCTAGGATTTGTCTGTCATCGTCTGCCGTTCTCTGAGGCCGGTGCCGATGATGTGGATAATCTTTATGCCCGTCTCGGGACCGCTGCGCCAAATTTCTGTTTTGCCGGCCATACGGACGTAGTTCCGGTAGGCCAGGCGGATCAATGGCAGGCTGATCCCTTTGCCGGAACCATCAAAGACGGCCTGCTCTATGGCCGGGGCGCTACGGATATGAAGGGTGGCATTGCTGCCTTTGTCTCAGCGGTGTCACGGCTGATTGAGGACAAAGGCGATTTTGACGGATCAATCAGTTTCCTGATTACCGGCGACGAAGAAGGCCCGGCGGTCAATGGCACCATTAAGATGCTCGACTGGCTTGAGCAGGAGGGCGAAAAACTGGATTATTGTCTGGTGGGCGAACCGACCAATCCGGGAAAAATCGGCGATATGGCCAAGATTGGCCGCCGGGGCAGCCTGAATAGTCTGCTGACGGTGAAGGGCACTCAGGGCCATGTGGCCTATCCGGACCTAGCCGATAACCCGATCCCGCGGCTGGTCAAGATGCTCGACGGGCTGTTGGCCCGCCGTCTGGATGACGGCAACGCTCATTTCCAGCATTCCAATCTTGAGATTGTCTCCATCGATGTGGGCAACAGTGCCAGCAATATAATTCCGGCTGAGGCCGTGGCCCGGTTTAATATTCGCTTTAACAATGAGCAAACGGACGCGGGCCTGCAGGAGTGGATCCGGTCGGTCTGTGATGGGGTTGGCGGCGATTACGAGCTTGCCATGAAAGCTTCCGGCGATGCCTTCCTGACCGCGCCTGGCACCTTAAGTACCTTGATTTCAGATGCGGTGATGAAAGTGACCGGCCTGACGGTGGAGCTGAGCACCTCTGGCGGTACGTCGGACGCGCGCTTCATTAAAAACCACTGTCCAGTGTCAGAATTTGGCCTGGTCAATAAAACCATGCATAAGGTTGATGAATGTGTCAGCCTTACCGATCTTGAGCAATTAACAAAAATTTACCACGAAATCCTGAAGGCCTTTTTCACGCCTTCTTCATCTTTTTCTTCCGGGGAAGCTAAATAATGGAAAAAAGCCCATCTTTGATTAATCACTTTATCCAACAGCTGACCGGCGCATTCGAGTTTATCAAACTCAATCCCCGGGCCATGGATCATTTTGATACCTCTGCCGAGGCCTTCTGGAAGTCTTTCTGGGCCATCGCCATCGTCGGCCCGGTGTTTTTCTTAGGCCTGAGTATCAGTTTTGATCTGGCGGTGGAGCAGGGTCATGAGATTTCCCTGGCTGCCCATATCATTGAATTCCTGTGCCGGTTGCCGCTGATCGCTCTGGTGATGATTTTCTTCACCAAATTTCTCAAGATTGATAGCTATTATGTCAATATGATCATTGCCTTCAATTGGTTATGGGTCATTGCCAATTACATCATCCTGCCGATCTCCATGCTGATCAGCCTGGACGTCTTGCCGCTTGAAGCCGGGGCGCTTGGCGTGATGGCGGTGGCGATCTATCTGGAGCTTTATGTCACCTGGTTCCTGTTTAAACAAACCCTTAAGATCAGCGGCTGGCTGGCCTTTGGCGTGATGGTTTTCAAAGCTCTGTTCACCCTGTCGGTCATGCAGGTCATTATCCGGGTTTTTTAAAGGACCTTTTGTTTGGGAGTGTCCGTGCGCAGGTCCCCCCTTAAATGTCGGTAGGTTCTAATATTCCTGTGATATTCTGTCTTTATGACCCGGCCCACCGCAAGGGCCGGGCCTTTAAATGATAATGGTCCTGATTCGCAAAAGTTCCTGATCTGTGGTATAAATAGATATAAGAACATTTTCTTCTCTGGAGAAAGTTCAATGGATGATTTGACGTATGGGGAATGGGGGAGCGAAACAGGACCAAGAGGTAATGTGCGGGAAGTCGTCGGCCTTTTCAACAGCGAAGATGATATCCAGGCTGCCGTCGATGATCTGGAGCTCCAGGGTTTTTCAAATACCGCAATTTCCCGTCCGGCAAGGCCGGATAAAGTCGAACATACCCTTCACCACGCCGTCTATAATGCCCGGGACCTGGAAGATAATAGCGCCGTGCCACGTCAGGCATTCGTCGACCCTGAAAGCCGTACAGAAGGCTTGACTGTTCTGTTGCTGATTCCTGGTTATATTCTGATAATGGCGGCTTTAGGCCTTGCACAGTCTTATGGACTTGACGTCTGGCAGGGGGTTGGCCTCAGCCTGATGCTGGGTATTCTGGGCCTGCTGATTGGCGGATTTTTCGCCTATGTCATTGCCCAGAAACGAATTGAACGTATGCGCCGTGAAAAAAAGTGGGGCGGCTTCTTGCTCTGGGTTCGGACGAAAAGCTTTGCCCAGGAAGACACCGCGGTCACCATCCTGCGGCATCATGCGGGCCGGGATGTTCATATGCATGGCCCGGCACACGGCTAACCAGATATTTGTATCATTTGAGTTTGTGTTTTTAAGGAGGGGAAGTCGACAGATCAGCTGCCGAACCAGTAATGCCGTTTTTCCGGAGCCAGGTCCATAATATATATGAGGAGCAGGTATGGTTTTAGCAATTATATTAGTGGTGTTGGTGATCATCACCGTGGTGTTTACCTTCGTAAGTCCCTGGTGGTTCACGCCACTGGCCTCCAATTGGGGCACCATAGATGATGCTCTGATCATTACTTTTGTGATCACGGGGATTGTCTTTGTCGCGGTCACTCTTTTCATGGCATTGGCCATTTTCAAATTTCACCATAAGCCCGGTCGGCGGGCGACGTTTGAGCCCGAAAACAAGAAACTGGAATGGTGGCTGACCGGCCTGACGACGGTCGGCATTATCGCTATGCTCGCCCCGGGCTTGGTTGTCTGGGCGCAATATATCAATCCACCGGCAGAAGCCCGCGCCTTTGAGGCGGTGGGCCAGCAATGGAGCTGGAATTTTCGCCTGCCCGGTCAGGACGGTGAGCTTGGTCAGGCCGCGACCCGGTTTGTTTCCGGGGATAACCCGCTGGGTCTGGACCCGCAAGACCCTCTCGGCCGGGATGACATTATCATCGAGGGGGATGACATGCATATTCTTCTGGACCAGCCTGTGATTGTTTATCTGCGGTCACTTGATGTGCTGCATGATTTTTACGTGCCGCAATTTCGCGCCAAAATGGACCTGGTGCCGGGCATGGTGACCTATTTCTGGTTCACCCCGATCCGGACCGGTGAATTTGAAATCCTTTGTGCGGAACTCTGTGGCGTGGGCCATTCACAAATGCGCGGAATTGTCATCGTCGAAGAGGCGGCGGCTTATCAGCTATGGCTGGCCGACCAGCTGACTTTTGCTGAGATGATGGCCGAACAGGAGGGAGATAAAAATGACTGATGAAACTGCCAAGGATTATGACGCGGAGATGCACGAGCCGACGCATTTCTTTACCAAATATATCTGGAGCCAAGACCATAAGGTTATTGCGGTCCAGTATAGCATAACCGCCATGGCCATAGGCCTTGTGGCGCTGGTG
This sequence comes from Alphaproteobacteria bacterium, assembly GCA_002401455.1. Classification (GTDB taxonomy): domain Bacteria; phylum Pseudomonadota; class Alphaproteobacteria; order Sphingomonadales; family Emcibacteraceae; genus Paremcibacter. The sequence continues at coordinate 236,587 of NVTE01000002.1, read as the reverse complement.
CTGTCGTGGTTGATGCGGCTGCAATTGGGCTTTCCGGGGGTGTTCGACTTTATCGATCAGGAAGCCTATTACCAATATGTCACCATGCACGGCATGATTATGGTGATCTATCTGCTGACGGCCTTTTTCCTTGGCGGTTTTGGTAATTATTTGATCCCGTTGATGGTCGGGGCGCGGGATATGGTGTTTCCCTATCTGAATATGCTCAGCTACTGGGTTTACCTGCTGGCGGTTCTGGTGTTGGTGGCAAGCTTCTTTGTTACTGGCGGTCCCACCGGGGCTGGCTGGACCCTGTATCCGCCCCAGTCGATCCTGCCAGGCACCCCCGGTTATGACGGGGGCATTATCCTGATGCTAGTGTCGCTGATTATCTTCATCGTCGCCTTCACCATGGGCGGGCTGAATTATGTCACGACAATCTTGCAGGCCCGGGCGCGGGGTATGACCCTGATGCGGATGCCGCTGTCGGTCTGGGGCATCTTTGTCGCCACTTTTATGGGGCTTCTAGCGTTCCCTGCGCTGTTTGTCAGTGGCGTGATGCTGCTGCTGGACCGGGTGATCGGCACCAGCTTTTTCATGCCGGAGATTGTCTCCCTGGGTGAGCCGTTGGCGTATGGCGGCGGCAGTCCACTGTTGTTTCAGCATCTGTTCTGGTTCTTTGGCCATCCGGAGGTTTATATCGTCGCACTGCCGGCGTTTGGCATCGTCTCGGACCTGCTCAGCGTTCATGCGCGGAAGGCTATTTTTGGTTACCGGATGATGGTTTGGGCATTGCTGGCTATTGGCGTCTTGAGTTTTATCGTCTGGGCCCATCATATGTATGTCAGCGGTATGGACCCGGCGTTTGGCTATTTCTTTGCAGTCACGACTCTGATCATTGCGGTACCGACGGCGATCAAGGTCTATAACTGGACCCTGACCCTGTGGAAGGCGGATATTCACCTGACCATCCCGATGATGTTTGCCATCGCCTTTATTTTGACGTTTGTTTTTGGCGGCCTGACCGGGCTGTTCCTGGGCAATGTGGTGGTCGATGTGCCCCTGTCGGACACTTATTTTGTCGTGGCCCATTTCCATATGGTGATGGGGGTTGCGCCAATCCTGGTGGTCTTTGGTGCTATCTATCACTGGTACCCGAAAATTACCGGCCGCATGCTCCATGAAGGCATGGGAAAGGTTCATTTCTGGGTGACCTTCCTCGGCACTTACGCCATATATTTCCCCATGCATTACCTGGGCTTTGTCGGCGTACCCCGGCGCTATTATGATTATGAGGATATCGAGTTCATCCCGGATTCTGTCGCCGACCTGAATATGGCGATCACCATAGCGGCGTTGGTGGTCGGGGCGGCGCAATTGATGTTCATCTATAATCTTGTCTGGAGCCTGATCTGGGGAAAGAAAGCTGACAGCAATCCGTGGAAGGCTAATTCCCTGGAATGGCAGACGCCCGATACACCGCCGAAACACGGCAACTGGGGCGTTGAAATGCCCACCGTCTATCGCTGGGCCTATGACTTCAGTGTGCCGGGTGCGGCGGAGGATTATATGCCGCAGAATATGCCGCCTCAACCCTTTGAGGCCCACCGGGCGGCCCATCCGGAAGAGGGGCCAGAAGAAGATAAACCTGGGGAAGATAAGCCAGAGGAGGGCGGGACATGAGTATTTTGACAAAACCCTGGCTTGATGATGGCAAAGCCTTTGACCAGGCCCCTGGCGATGGCGGGGCCAGCCTGAAAACCACACGCCTGGGCCTGTTTGTGTTTATCGGGGTTGCGACTGCTTTATTCAGCCTGTTCGCCACCGCCTATTATATGCGGATGATGCTTGGCGGCTGGCAGGTTCTTGTCGAGCCGTGGATATTATGGCCTAATACCGCTGTGTTGCTGATCGGCAGTATCCTGATGCACTGGGCGACCCGCCTTGGCCGGCGCGGTGACATGGTCCGGGCCCGCCGGATGTTCATGGCCGGCGGCGTTGCCGGAATCCTGTTTCTGCTGGGGCAGATCATGGCCTGGCAGCAGCTGATCGCCCTTGGGGCCTATGCCCGGGTCAATCCGGCCAATGCTTTTTTCTACCTGATTACCGGACTTCATGGCCTGCATCTTTTGGGTGGGCTGGTGGCCTGGGGCCGGGGCTTAAGGAAAAGTGCCAGCGGGGCCGCCGCGGATAAGGTCACGGCTAGTATGGAACTCTGTGGCACTTACTGGCATTTCATGCTGCTGGTCTGGCTCGGCCTGTTTCTGTTGCTGCTGGTGACATGAAGGAGAAGGATATGGCGCGTAATAACCACACCCCTTCAGAAAAGACTCCGGCTCCCATAGGACGGCATGAGGAACTGCTCACCGACTGGGCCTCCGACCGCGAGGCCTTCAAGAATGTGTCCTGGGGTAAGTCGATGATGTGGATATTCCTGCTGAGCGATACCTTCATCTTTGGCACTTTTCTGACCGGTTATATGACGGTGCGCATGACCACCACCGTGCCCTGGCCCAACCCAAGTGAAGTCTTTGCCCTGACCATCGGCGGGGTGGAGCTGCCGCTGGTTCTGATTGCAATCATGACCTTCATTCTGATCAGTAGCAGTGGCACCATGGCTATGGCGGTCAATATGGGCTATCGGGGCGACCGGAAAAAAGCCGGAATCCTGATGCTGGTGACGGCTCTTTTTGGTCTGAGCTTTGTCAGTATGCAGGCTTTTGAATGGACCAAACTGATTCATGAGGGCGTGCGGCCGTGGGAGAACCCCTTTGGGGCTCACCAGTTTGGCGCGACATTCTTTATGATCACCGGATTTCACGGTCTTCATGTGTCGGTGGGCGTCATCTATCTGACGGTCGTGGCGATCAAGGTTTTGAAGGGGGATTATGAGCGACGGGGTGACTATCAGATTGTCGAGATTACCGGCCTCTACTGGCATTTTGTCGACCTGGTCTGGGTTTTCATCTTCGCATTTTTCTATCTTTGGTAAGGAGAATATTGTGGGTCAGATATCACAGAATGTAGCAGCAGACCATAAAGGCCAACAGCACCCGATCGGGCTGTACCTGAAGATCTGGGCGCTGTTATTCATTTTAAGCGGCCTGTCCTACAGCGTTGATTATTTCAATGTGGAGGGCCTGATGCGCTGGAGCCTGATTATCATCTTTATGCTACTGAAGGCCGGGCTGATTATCAGTGTTTTCATGCATATGATGTGGGAGCGTCTGGCACTGCTCTATCTGATTATTGTGCCGCCGGGGGCGATATTGGTTCTGGTGGCGTTAATGGTGCTGGAATCCGATTATGTCCATCTGTTGCGCATGACCTTTTTAGGCGGGGCGGGCTGAGACTGGGGACTTGTCGAAAAAAGACGGGCCCGGAGGCCCACCATGGTACGGCTCACTGTGGTTCTAAATCCTGGAATTTATTGTCAGCCCAGGATGACGGCGTGGGCTATTCGTATCTTAAGGCGGTGATGGGTTTTCTGCGGGCAACCCGCACAGCATGAGCCGATACAATGAGCCAGGATAATACAAGGGCCACAAGGCCTGACCCCGCGATCAGGACCATTTGCAGATTAATCCGGTCAGCAAAGGACGTGAGATAGGCGTCAGAGGCCAGGTAGGCCAGTGGCAAGGCCAGCGCCAGCGCCCATAATACGGGACGGGAGAACTGCCAGATCAGCAACAGGACAATCTGATGGGTTTTCGCCCCCATCACCTTGCGAAGTCCGATTTCCTTGGTCCGCCGTTCCGCCATGAAGGCAGACAGGCCAAACAGGCCAACAAACGCCAGGGTCAAAGCCATAACTGCAAAGCCGGCGAGCACCATATTTATCGCCCGGCTGCGCTTGAAAGTCATGTCAAAAATTTCATCCAGAAACTTAACCTGAATCGGATAGTCTGGATTAATTTTCTGCCAGATGTCATTAATTTCTTCCATGGTCTGGGTTAAATTCTGGCCTTTGATCCGGATGGAAGCTTTGTAATAGTAACGGGGGTCCACCCGAAAGACGAATGGTTTGACATCATTGTGCAATCCCAGAAAATTCTGGTCCGCCATCACACCGACGATGACATAGGCTTTCGATTTTTTTGCCGCCGCGTGTCCCCCGTAGACCTGATAAAAGCTCTTGTTAAGGGCATCCTCCGCCGAGGCGAACCCTATTTTTTTCAAGGCCAGTTCATTGAGGATGACATTGACAGCGCGAGAGTCTCTTGTCTCCAGATCATTGGCGAAGTCACGGGAAAAGTCCCGGCCCGCAATGAGGGGAATATCATAGGTTTTCAGGAAGTCATACTCCACCGCAATTCGATGAAGACTGACTTTGGCCGCCACATCCCCCGAATTTTTTGTGACGTCAAATGTCCAGGATCCCTGTTCAAAAGGTACCCTGCTGGAAAAGGTAACATTCTCTACTTCTGGAATAGTGTTCATTTCCCTTTGCAAGGTCTCAAGCCGGCCCTGGAGGTCATCGACTCCAAGTCTTTGCAAGGTCACAATCTGTGATTTTGGATAAATTTCACTGCTTTCCTTCATCTTTTCATTCTGGAACGACACCACGGCAACCATGGCCAGCATAACAATAGAAATAACAAACTGGGCCCCCATCATGCAGCTGCGGACAAAGGACCCCTTTGATCCTGTTCCAAGGGCGTTATTCAGGGCATCTACGGGTGTCGCTCTGATAATGACATAGGCCGGATAGAGACCGGCAATCAATCCGACCAGAAAGGTGACGCCCATAAGGGAGGGCAGCAAAGACGAATACTCCAAAGACACTATTTTTCCCATACTGTCATTAAAGACCGGAATAATCATTTCGAGCATCGCCAGGGCCACCAACATGGCAATCATGGCGATCGCCATGCTTTCGATCAGGAATTGTGTCAGAAGCTGGCCCCTTGACGCCCCCATGGTTTTGCGCAGGCCAACTTCTTTCGCCCGTCCCATGGCCTGGGCCGTGGCCAGGTTGGTATAATTCAGTCCCGCAATGATCAGCACCAGAAAACCCAGCACCACCATGCCCTCAATGACAGGCAGGCCCAGCATGTCCCATATCACCAGATTCACATCCTGCAGGCGATGGCTCTTGAGGCCGGTGAGATAGTCTTTGGCATAGTCCGAGGCATGACGATCAAAGACCCCATTGGCCTGCCTCTCAAGCCACTCAGCATCAAGATGGGCGGGCAGCAGGACATAGGTCAGATTTCCACTGGTCAAATTGCCCCAGTTTCCGTCCAGGTTATAGCCCGTCATCTTGTTAAGGGCGGGCAGGGTCGCAACAACGGCAAGATAATCTCCGAACAGGGAAGAGGAAAAATGTGAATTTTTGGGGACATCACGGATCACAGCCGTCACCCGGAGGTCATGTTTATGATCCAGCGAGATCACTTGTCCCATTGCCATCTCAGCGGAAAAGTCCGGCGACGGAAAATATTTTCTCGCCATTGTTTCGGTCAACACTATGCCCGAAGGATCATCAAGGGCGCTGCTGTCCCCGGCCAGATAGTCAAAATCAAAAATTTTCAAAAACGCTTTATCAGCGAACTTGATGTCCTGATAGAATTTCCGGTCGCCCATTGACAGAAGAAATTCGTGTTTGACGATCCGCGCGATGGCCTCAATATCGGGCACCTCTGCCGTCAATAGCGGGGCCATCGTTGTATAGACATTATCATCTTCTATCACCCCGACATTGGCGGTCGGTGAAAAGACCGATCCCAGGGTATAAATCCGGTCAGCTTTGTCAAAAAACATATCATGGGTTTTCTCATAATTCGACAGAACCGTGGCAAAGACAAAAACCGCCAGGCCCAGAGCCAGCCCCCCGATATTAATCAGGCTGTAAAGCTTGTTGTGCATCATATTGCGCAGGGCAATCAGGATATAGTTTTTGAACATTTTAAGCTCCTATTCATATCTTAACGCGGTGATGGGTTTGGTACTCGCGACCTTGGCGGCGTGCCAGGTCACCGTGGCCCAGGCGATGAGCAGGGTCAGAACGCTGGCCGTGATGAACGTGCCGGGGCCGAGGTCAATACGGTACTGAAACCCGTTCAGATAATCCTGCATCAGCAGATAAGCCACCGGCCAGGCAATGATATTGGCGATCAGCACCGGCTTCGAGAACTGCCAGACCAACAGCCTGATGATGTCTAACACACTGGCCCCCATCACTTTTCGGATGCCGATCTCCCGGGTTCGCCGGTCAGTAGTGAACGACGCCATGGCGTAAAGGCCAAGACAGGAAATCACAATTGCCAGCCCGGTAAAGGTTGCCATCAAGGTTGCCATCTTGGTGTCACCCTCATATTGTTTGTCAATGTCATCATCAAGGAACGACATGATCGCGGGACTGTCAGGAAATATCCTGGCCCATGCTTTTCCCAGGTCTGAGGTTAAAAGCGGGATATTGGCCTCCGGCCGATATTTCACAGTCAGGTGGCGGAAGCCATTTTTCTGGTTGATAAATATGAAGGGTTTTACTTTTTCATGCAGGGACAAAAAATGCATATCTGGCACGACACCAATGACCTCCAATTCGTTCCAGGTGCCGCCCTCAGCCCCGTCAACCCGAACCGGGATCTGAATGACCTGGCCCAGAATATCTGCCGGACGGCTATAACCCATTTTGCGCATGGCCGATTGATTTAAAATAACCGACGCCCGCCTCAATGGTGTTGTGGGGTCATTGGGAACGACCAATTCATCCTGGCTCCGGTCCCGGGAAAAGTCACGCCCGGCAAGGAGGGGAACGTCATAGGTTTGAAAATATCCTTTAGCCACTTTCAGGTAGCTCATGGCGATCTGGTTTTGGGAACCCATCTTGTCGAGAAACCTGATATCATTAGTCCGGCCGCTTGTTCCGGCGGGCACTTCGAAAGAAAATGCCACTGTCTCCACATCCCTGAGGCTACTGATTTCGGTGACCAATGCCTGGGTTTTTGTCGCTGGAAAACCATTATATCCTGATCCCTTCATGACCAGTTTGTTTTCTTTTGCAAAACCTAGGTCCTTATTGCCCATATAGTCCACTTGGCTGGAGATGACCGCAGTGCAGATGACCAAAGTGATCGATACGGTGAATTGAAGGATGACCAATGCGGATTGCAACCCTTGTGAGCCGCCGCCCTGGCTTGAGCTATTGGCTTTCAGAATGGCCGCCGGGCGGAAAGAAGATAACAGGACCGCCGGATAGAGGCCGCCCAGTAGACTGATGACAACAATCAGGGCTGATATGGTTGCCAGCAGATATCTGTCCCCAAAATAATCCAGGGCCAGTTGTTTATCGACAAAAGCATTATACCAGGGGAACACAAGTTCAACCAACGCCAGGGCGATCAGGACGGCAATCAGGATCATGAAAATGGCTTCTCCCAGGAACTGAAATATCAAGTGCCCGCGACTTGCGCCCATAACTTTACGGAGACAGACTTCCTGGGCCCTTAAAGAGGAGCGGGCGGTGGACAGATTAACAAAATTTATGCCGGCAATGAATAATATCAGGACTGCTATCCCTGAGAAGGTATATACCGCAACCCGACTTCCGCCGGTTTTCATATCGTTTGACAGGTTCGGGTCAAGATGGATATCACGGATATTTTGCAGGGTCAGGACCGGGGGATTTTCCCGGTCGACATATTTATTGACCATAGCCGCAAAGCGATCGCTGAGGGTTTCTGGCAAGGTACCCTGTTTGAGTTTTACGTATAAATACAGAAATCTAGACCCCCACCCTGGGTTCCACCCCGGAAACATCGGGTCTTCAACCCTGACCAGGAAATCAAAAACCATATGGCTGTTTTGGGGCAGATTTTTGAATATTCCGACAACTTTATAATCTTTTTTATCATCGACGGTAAAGACTTTGCCCAGGGCCGGTTGACTGCCGAAATATTTTGCCGCCATCTTCTCGGAGAGAATGATTGAGGTGTAATCCGATAGGGCGGTTTCCGGGTCGCCTTCCAAAAGGGGGAGTTCAAAAATTCGGAAAAAATTGTCCTCCGCATGAATAATGCGTTCCCGGTTTATGTTTTCTCCCTGCCGGACAACATGATCCAGATCGACGAGCCGTGCGGCTTCTTCGATTTGGGGGAATTCCTGCAGGATCGCATCATGCACCGGCCAGGCGTTTTCAGCACTGGCATCGGGGGGGCGACCCGGCCGCATAGATGTCATGTTCACCCGATAAATATTCTCCGCATTGGGAATCCATTTATCATAACTCATCTCATCCTTGACAAACAGGAAGATCAGCAGGCAACTGGCCAGGCCAACCGCTAGCCCGCCGATGTTAATTGCACTGTATAATTTATTTTGAACCAAGTTGCGTAAGGCAACCAAAAAATAATTATTGATCATGTTCTATTCTCTACTGTCTGGTTATGTCATTGATCGCCCGACCTATTCAGCCGCGCGATAAATTTCCGTGACCACCTGGCCGTCAAACAGGTTGATGGTCCGGCGGGCATAGTCGGCGTGGGACGGGGAATGGGTGACCATGATGATCGTCGAGCCTTCTTCGTTCAGGCTTTTGAGCATTTGCATGACCTCTTCACCGTGGGCACTGTCCAGGTTGCCGGTCGGCTCATCGGCGAGGATCATGGCTGGTTCCGCTACCAGGGCCCGGGCGACCGCCACCCGCTGCTGCTGGCCACCGGAAAGCTGGCTCGGCATATGCCGGGCCCGGTGGGCGATGCCAACCTTGTCCAGAACCCGGGCGACCCGTTCCTTACGTTCCTTGGCCGGCACATCATTATAGAGCAGGGCCAGTTCGACATTTTCCGACACCGTCAGCTCATCAATCAGGTTAAAGCTCTGAAAGATGAAACCGATGTTTTGTTTGCGAATATTGGCCAGTTGTTTTTCGCTGGCCTGGGCGATTTCTTCTCCCAGAAAATGATATTCGCCGCTGGACGGATTATCAAGCATGCCGATGATATTCAGTAACGTCGATTTGCCACAGCCCGACGGGCCCATGATCGCGACAAACTCCCCCTTTTCAATGTGAAAGCTGATGTTATTGAGGGCGGTGGTTTCCACTTCTTCGGTCCGGTAGACCTTGCTGAGATTATTAAGTTTTAACATCGGTTATTCCTTTGGGTTGCGGTTCGGTTAATTGACACCGGTCAGTTCAAGCCGGTCCATGTCGATATAATTGGTATAGGGCGATACAATGACTTTTTCGCCCGGCTGCAGGCCGTCAATGACCTCAATGACCTTGCTGTTGCGGCGGCCAAGGCGCACATCCCGCCGCACGGCCTTGGTGCCATCGGGGCTGACAACAAATATCCAGGAGCCGCCGGTGTCGGCGTAGAAACTGCCATTGGGAATGACCATGGCTTTGCCGGTATCGCCGAGAAACAGCTTGCTTTGCACGGTCTGTCCCCGGCGAATGCCCCGGGGTGTTGGTCCGGTAAAGGTCATATCAATTTCAAACTGGCCGTTATTGACCTGGGGGTAGGTTTTTTTCACTTTCAGGGTTAATTCCTGACCGCCAACCTTGACCAGGGCCCGTTGGCCCACATCAACCCGGCCAAGATAGAACTCATCAATCTGGGCTTTAATCTTGAAGTGATCCGGATCGTCGATCTGGCCCAAGCGTTGTCCCCTGTCCATGCTCTGGCCAATGACCGCGTCAAAGGCTGTCAGTTTGCCATTGACCGGGGCCCGAACCACCAGATTGTCCAGGTTTCTGCGGGCAAAAATCAGGTTTTTTTTCAGCTGTTCCGTCGAGTTTATCAGCTGTTTCATCTGTTGTTGTTGCATCTTTTCATCGGAGGCCTGGCTTTCCAGGGTGATGGCATGGCGTTTTTTAAAATAAGCCAGTTCATCCTGTGCGTTTTCAAGGTCGGCGATGGAGACATTGCCGCGGACGGCTAATTGTTTGCGCCGGGCGACCTGGCGGCTCAGGCGGGTGATCTGATAATCAATTTCAATGAGATTGCGTTTATGGCTCAGCCGGTTCTGCTCCAGGGACAGCTCAATGGTCTTGAGGTTGTTGAGCTGTTCGGTGACCTGGGCCTCGCGGGAGATGACATCAAGCTGCAGGCTGGTATTGGACAGGTCCACCAGAATTTGTCCTGCGGTCACGGTGGCACCATCCTCCACATGGATTTTCTCGACCCGGCCGCCTTCAACGGTGTCCAGAAACACTGTTTGCGCTGGTGTCACTCGGCCGCGCACCGGGATAAAATCTTCAAACTGTCCCATGACCACCGGTGCGACCACCACCCGGTCACCATCAATTTTATACAGACGTCCACTTTCCGGGGCAAAGGCCAGATACAGGACAAGAGCGCCGACCAGGCCGGCGGCGATCATCATATTCCGGGTTGAAAATAGAGTATTTTTCTTTTCTATCCTGCGGTCCATGGCTTGACCAGATTTTTGGTCAGTTTCTAAGCCAGATTTCACTGTTGAGCTTTTCGGGGTCATATCAACCACTTTGTTGTCTCTCTTGTTTGGTTTCTTTTCCATGATCGTATCCGGTTTTAATGCTGCACTTAAATACTAGCAAGGAGTGTGCCAGTTAGCTTATTGTTTATTATCAATCCGTTAGGCCGCATGAGCAGTTCGATATTGACGGAAACTGTTCGTTTTCGTACAGTTATTGTCCGATACTGAACAACTTAATATCTAAAAGGGCAGGGCAAATGGCTAAAACCGGCAATATTCTCATTGTTGATGATGATCAGGATATCCTGATCGCCGCCCGCCTGTTGCTGAAACGCCATTTTGCCTCGGTCAGCACCACCAACCGCCCGGATCAGATCAGAAAAATTCTCCGGAATCAGGAGGTTGATGCCGTGCTTCTGGACATGAATTTCACCCTGGGCGCGGATTCGGGCACCGAAGGCCTGCATTGGCTGGGCGACATTCTGGCGGTAAAGCCGGACATGATCGTCATCGTGATTACCGCGCACGGCGGCGTGGAACTCGCGGTGGAGGCGATGAAAAAGGGGGCAACTGATTTCATCACCAAGCCGTGGGAGAATGCAAAACTGGTTTCAACCCTGCGCACGGCGGTTCGCCTGGCCCACTATGACGAAGAATCAAAAAAACTAAAGAGCCGTAACCGGGAAATGCAGCATAGCCTTGACAGTGCGGACCGGATGATTGGCGATAGTCAGGCCATCGCCCAGGTGATGGAGATCATCGGGCAGGCGGCCCCGACAGAGGCCAATATCATGATTCTGGGCGAGAATGGCACGGGCAAGGAACTGATCGCCCGGGAAATTCACCGTCAATCCCTGCGCCGGGACGCCGCACTGATCACCGTTGATCTGGGGTCCATCAGCGAAAACCTGTTTGAGAGTGAGTTGTTCGGCCATAAAAAGGGCGCCTTCACCGATGCCCGGGAAGACCGGATCGGCCTGATGCAGGCGGCGGAAGGCGGCACCCTGTTTCTGGATGAAATCGGTAACCTGCCCCTGGCCCTGCAGACCAAATTGCTGACGGCGCTTGAACGGCGGCAGGTAACCCCGGTGGGCTCCAACAAGCCGGTGGCGATTAATATCCGCCTGATCAGTGCCACCAACGTTAGTCCAGAGGAGTTGTCCAAGGATAATATATTCCGTCAGGATTTGCGCTATCGGCTCAATACGGTGGAAATTCAGGTTCCGCCCCTGCGGGATCGGCGCAGCGACATCCCCCAGCTTGTGGATTATTTTGTCCGCCATTATGCCCGGAAATATAATCAATCTATCCGGCTTTTATCCCAGGAAGCTCATAAAATCCTGCGTGACTATCACTGGCCCGGCAATATCCGTGAACTGCGCCACGGGGTGGAGCGGGCGATAATTCTGGCCCAGGGCGAACAGCTGGAAGCGACAGATTTTCCCATTCGAATGGAGCAGGACGGCGGAGAGGCTTCTTTCACCTCCCCTGTGGGCAAAGATCAGATAACGCTGGAGGAACTGGAAAAAATTGCCCTTGAAACGGCTCTGAAGCGGCATCGGGGAAATATTTCCCGGGCGGCAAAAGATCTGGGCATTACCCGGGCCTCTCTTTACCGGAGAATGGAAAAGCATGAGCTATAATTTCAGCCGCATGGCCCTGAATGTTGCCGTCCGTCTTATCCTCCTGTGCGTCACATTATTCGTTCTGGTCTGGGTCTTATACAGCAGTGAAAAACATGCCGTTGCCGTTATTTTGCTGACAGGGGCTGTTGTGCAATTCTGGAGCCTGTTGACTAAACTTACCCAGTCAGAGCGGGAAATGATCTCATTTCTAGAAGCGATACAGTTTTCTGATTTCTCTCAGAAGCTGGGCCGTAAAGGCTTTGGCAGCAGCAAGGTGGGCCTGGCGGAGGCCTATGATAAGGTCATGGGGAAATTCAAAGATGACCGCAGTAAGCACGAAAAACAGGGCCGCTATTTTCATGCCCTGATCGATCATATTCCCGTGGCTCTGCTGTCTATCACGGAAAACCAGAACGCCTCCCTGCTCAATAATGCTGCCAAGAAGCTGTTTGGCCTGAGCCATATTCACAGAATTTCAGACCTGACTGCCTTTGGCCCCAGCTTGCTTTATGAACTGAACCATGTCCGGGCGGGCAGAAAACGTCTTATTCGCCTCCGTCATAATAATGAGGAGCTTAAATTCTCCCTCGCCAGCACTAAAATTATCATTGATGGCGTGTCCAGTCATGTGGTTTCCCTGCATAATATCCAGAGTGAACTGGACACTACTCAGGTCGAAGCCTGGCAGGATCTGGTCCATGTTCTGACCCATGAACTGATGAACAGCCTGACCCCGGTAGCCTCCCTGTCGAGCAGTATGAATATGTTGATGGAGGACATTAGCGCCAAGGCGGCGCAGGAAAATATTTCCGATGAATTTACCGATATGCTGGGCGATCTGCAGGATGGTATCGGGGCCATTTCTCGACGCAGCGGCCACCTGGATAGCTTTGTGTCAAATTATCGAAAAATGACAAAAGTACCGCCACCGGACTATCAACACCTGAAGGTAGCGACAATTTTCGAGACGATGATCCAGTTGTTCGAAGAGCGATGCACAGCAGAAAATATTACGCTCAGATCCCATGTCTCGCCGCCATCACTTATGCTGAATGCCGACCCGCAACTCATTGATCAGGCGATAATAAATTTGGTCAAAAATGCTGTTGAAGCCGTCCGGGATACACCGGAGGCCTGCATCACCCTGAAGGCTTATATTGATCACGGCAGCAACAGTGTCATTGAGATCAGTAATAATGGTACTGGTCTTGAAGAGGATATGCTGCAAAGGATATTTGTGCCCTTCTTTACCACCAAAAAAGAAGGGTCAGGCATCGGCCTCAGTCTGACCCGTCAGATCATGCTTGCCCATCATGGCAGCATAAATTGTCACAATGCACCTGAGGGCGGCCTGTATTTTCGACTGATCTTCAGGAAATAGCCCAGGAGCGTTGATGTCAGTCATATGGATACAACTCATCATCCTGTACAAGGGGGGGGGGAGACCATTTAACATTAACCTGATTGGTTAAGAAATTAAGAGGGGCAGTGACCTGACGGAACCTGATGGACCCAAGGCTGATTTTTTTTCTGCTCCCCTGTGGCAGAGTGGCTTTCGTCCGTTCTATCTGCTGGGGGTGATTTATGGCCTTTGGCTGATGGCAGCAGGCCTGTTTAGCCCTTTGGGAATGAGTGACGTTTCCCTCCCATTATATAATCTGCCGCTCTGGCATGGACATGAAATGGTTTTTGGGTTTTCCGGGGCCATTGTCGCAGGGTTTATCCTGACAGCCTTGCCGGGCTGGGCGGGAACGGAGGAAATTCGCGGTTGGCGGCTGGCCCTGCTGGTTCTGGCCTGGCTATCGGGCAGGGGTGCAGTTTATGGTGGGGAGGTGATCCCGGCTTATGGGATTATGATCCTGGACAGCAGTCTTTTTTGCCTAACTGGGATCATGCTGTTGCCTGGATTGCTCAGGGCGAAAAACAAACATTACCTGGCCCTGCTACCCATCCTGGGGATGCTGTGCAGCGGCAATGTCATCTTTCATCTGGCGATCATCGACGGCGATATGGCACGGGCGTCATGGGGTATTCAGATTGGCCTGATGGGGGTTATAGCTAAATTCATTTTGGCCGGGGGGTTCCTGACCACAGTCTTTACCCGTAATGCCCTGAGACAGAAAAACGGCCCGGACCTTAAGGTTCTGCCCTGGTTGGAATATCTCTCGGCTTTGTCCCTGATGCTGTTCATATACGGGGTTCTGGCGGATGTGCCAGAGCGGATAGGGGGGCTTTTTGCTTTTTGTGCGGCGGCGGTGCAAATGGGACGGTTTCTGCGCTGGCGCAGCTTTCTCATCCTTGATGCCCCACTGGTGCTGTTCATGCATGTGTCCTATTTATGGTTCATCGGGGCGATGATTTTATACGGGGCCGGGACGATGGGGGCGGAAATCGGCACAGGGGCCTGGATTCATGCCTTTACCGTTGGAGCCCTGAGCCTGATGATGTTGTCACTGATCACCCGGGTGACGCTGCGCCATACGGGGCGGCGGTTGGTGCCGGGGAAATTCATGATTACCGCCTTTGTCCTGATGGTCGGGGCCGCAGCCTTGCGGGTCATGGTGCCGCTTAGAGTGTTATCGGAGGACTGGTTGTCAGTGTCGGCGATGATCTGGGTCACTTCATTCGGGTTGTATATTATCCTTCATGGCCTGCTGCTGATCAGGCCCAGTCTGCCCCGGGAAAATAAGCCAAAAAGTCGGGCTATAGAGCGTAGCTCATGAGTGAGGTCAGGCCCTTCAGCCGGTTATCATCTTGGATGAGGGGCTAGGATAAAAGATTTGCTTCTTTGGCGGTTTGTTTGAGCAGCCATTGCCTAAGGGCGATGGTCGGCGCATTGGAGGACCGGTGCGTCGGCGTCATCAGGTAATAGCCTTCCGCGCTCTTGATGGGCAGGTCCAGCAGCGGGATCAGCTCGCCCCTGTCAAGTTCAGACTGGATCAGGAACCGGGGCAGGAGGGCTGCGCCCAGTCCGGCGATGGCGGCCTGGGTTACCAGGGCGAACTGTTCAAAGGTCATGCCCTTGCCCGCAGGCACCGTCACATCATTTTGCTCGAACCAGTCGGCCCAGGCCCGGGGGCGGGTTTCCAGGTTGAGCAGTGGCAACCCGGCAATGTCGGCCGGAGTATTCGGCGCTGATTTTGCCACTAGAGATGGGGCAGAGACCGGGATGGCTTCTTCTTTCATTAGGAAGGTACTCTCCGTGCCGGGCCAGTCGGGCAGGCCGAAATGGATGGCGGCATGAAGGTTTTCACTATTGAAATCAAAGGGCGATAGCTTGCTGGTAAAATTGACGGTGATCTGGGGATTGTGTTTCAGGAAGTCGGGAAAGCGCGGCATTAGCCAGCGCATGCCAAAGGTCGGCAGGATGGCCAGATTAAGGATGCCACCCTGTTGGTTTCTCATGGCATTCAGGGATGCATTACGGATGTCCTTCAGCGCGGCCCCGATTTCCTGGGCATAAATTTTACCGGCCTCAGTCAGCTGAATGGCTTTGCGGATACGTCGGAAGAGGGAGACGTTGAGCTGGGCCTCCAGGGCGCTGACCTGGCGGCTGATGGCCCCCTGGGTCAGATTAAGTTCCTGGGCGGCGGCGGTGAAGCTGCCGCAGCGGGCTGCGGCCTCAAAGGCCATTAACATGCTGGTGCTGGGGACCAGGCGTCTCGGATTGGACATATTATATTACTAAAGCTCATGTTTATGTGACTAAATGTCGGTTGTTGTCTCTTCTATAATAGCGCATCTTAGGCCATATATTTCATGTATGCAATGCATGTAGGTGGGATTTATTGGAAATATTCCAGAGATGTCCGTTCCTCTTATGCATGAGGTAAAGACATAACTTGAGACATTAAACACACACAATCAAAGGGTAGCCCCATGACAATTCAGACCCCCGTAAAGAAGGCCAAACACATCCCCACAGAGCGGGAGCAGGCCTTCCTGGATACGGTCGTGAACGCCAAATATGACCGCCAAATTATTGCTGGCATCAAGAAATTTGCCACTGGCAATGTGCCCGAAGACATGCAGGGTTTCTATTCCCCGGAAGAGCTTCAGGCTCTGGAAGACTTAAAAGGCACGGGTCTGGACGTGGAAGCACGGATGCCGGTCAAAATCACGCGTCATTATTTTGACATCGCCAAGACCAGCAAACCGATTCAGGTTCTGGTCAAGGCCAGTCCGCGGGAAACTTACGATCTGGACGGCTCCGCTGACCCGGGCAAGCAGATGAGCTATAGCCCGGTTGAAGGCCTGATCCATAAATATGAACTGGGTCTGATTTATGTGGTGGGTACCTGTTCTGCCCATTGCCGCTTCTGTTACCGGGAAGAACTGATCGCCAAGAAAGAAATCGAACGGGAAGACGGAACTGTCGCGGCAAAAGGCATGGCCCAGCTGGTCGATATCGTCAGTTATATCAAGGAGCATAACCGCCTTGTTGCCGAGAATGGCGGTCGTCATCCGGACACCGGACGCGAAAGACTGCGGGAAATTCTCATGTCCGGTGGCGATCCCATGGTGCTGACCAATAAGAATATTGGTGCCTGGCTGGCCGGCTTGTCCGAGGCGGGCATTGAATCCATCCGTCTGGGCACTAAGGAGCTGGCCTTTTACCCTGACCGGTTCGATGCCACTTTCTTTGATATGCTTGATAAGTTTCATGTCGCCTATCCGGAAACTAGATTCCGCCTGATGGTTCATTTCAATCATCCTGATGAGTTCCTGAAGAAGGACGAAAATGGCAATTATATTGATGTTCCGGGTGGTGGTCTGGAATGGATCGAAAGCACCAAGCGGGCTATCGTTGAACTGGGCAAACGGCAATGGCTGACGGTTGATAACCAGGCCCCGATCATCAAGGGCATCAATAATGACCCCGACGCCCTGCGTATCATGCAGCGGGAACTGAAGCGTAATAAAGTGGAAAACCATTATTTCTTCTGCGGACGGGATATCATCGGTCATAAAGCCTTTAATGTACCGATTGAGGAAGCTTGGCGGATTTTGAATGAGTCCCAAAAGGGCCTGTCCGGTGTTGAAACCCACGCCCGCCTGTCGATTACCCATTACAAGGGTAAAACCGAAGTGGTCGCGGTCAGCAATACACCGGCCCCCGGCATTCCCGGCGGTGAAAAAGGCGTCATTGTGATGAAACTTCTGCGCGGCGCGGCCGATGCACCGGACCGGGGAAAGATCACTATTCTTGGCCGTAATCCAGACGCAATCTGGTTCAGCGGCTATAACGACCGGGTGATCTATGACGAAGCCGGGCTGTTCGACGAAGTTCAATAAGGCGCAAGCCTGATACAATAAAAAACGGTGGCGTTCCTTCGGGGGCACCACCGTTTTTGTTTGTCTGGAAGTGACAGGATTAGCTGGGGTCGATGAGCCTTTCCCTGATCGAGCGCAGGGCATTCAGCATGGATTCTGCAAGTCGGTCGATCTCTGGGGTGCCCATGGGGGTCGACAGGGTTGCCGCCGCCGTGTGAATCATCATGATGCCGTCATCATAAAGAAGATCAATCAGGCTGCTGAGAGCAGCCTTTTCGTTTGCTGTGGGATGGGCGTCCCGGTAGTTCCTGGGCGCGTCGGCTTTCAGGTGAAGACGGAACAACGACCCGGCCCCGGTGACGCAGGCCGGCACATCAGCGACCTTGATCGCGTCGGTAAGACTGGCCCGGGCATAGTCGCCGAGCTTATTCAGCCGGGTGACGGCCTCAGCGTCGAACAGTTCCATGGCCACGCGGCCAGCGGTCATGGTGACCGGGTTGGCAGAAAATGTGCCGGAATGGGGCAGACGTCCATTGACAAAAACCTCCATCACGTCGTTGCTGCCGGCGAGGGCGCCAACCGGAAAACCGCCGCCGATCATCTTGCCCATGGCGGTCAGGTCCGGGGTCACCTTCAGGCGGGTCTGCATGCCGCCGACCTCGCTACGGAAGGTGATCACTTCATCGAACATCAGCAGGGCGCCATTGCGCGTGGTCCATTTTCGCAGGGCCTGAACAAAATCAGGGCTGACGGGCACCATGCCGATTCGGTGGGGGATGGGATCGATCAGAACGCAGGCAATCTCATGGGCATGTTCATTCAGGACAGCGATGGCTTTTTCCGGGTCATTAAACGGGATGATCACCATATCCGTCAGCACGGCTTTCGGCGTGCCCTGGGCCAGCGGCACCGCGTTGGGGTGATCCAACTGGCCCCAGTTTTCCGGGGTTGGGGCCTGGCTGACTTCAGCATAATCATACGCCCCGTGATAGCTGCCTTCGACTTTGGCAATTTTTGTCCGTCCGGTGAAGGCCCGGGCGGCTTTCATTCCGGCCATGACCGCTTCGGTGCCGGAATTGACAAAACGGATTTTATCAAAGGCCGGGGACCGGCTGCACATATGCTCGGCAAACAAAACCTCGGCCTCGGTCGCCATGGTGAAGGCCGTGCCGCGCTGTAATTGGGCGCTGACCGCATCGACGATGGGTCCAAAGGCGTGACCATGGATGTGGGAGGCCATGTTATTGGCGAAGTCGATGCGCTCGACACCGTCTACATCAACAACCTTGCAGCCTTTGCCATAGTCCACATATAGCGGGTGGGCTCCGCGCAGCAATGTATTGCGGCTGACGCCGCCGGGCAGGATTTTCCGGGCCCGATCAAACAGGGCAGCACTTTTGGGAGATAAACTCATTCAATCAATCCTTGATCAGGGGCAAAAGGGGGGCGTCGGTCTTCTCACAGACCTCTTCAAAAGTGACGCCAGGGGCTAATTTTAGCAGGCGGAACCCATCCGGGGTGATGTCGATAATCGCCAGGTCCGTATAGACCCGGGTGACGACATTTTTCCCGGTTAGGGGATAGTTGCAGTCCGCGACCAGCTTGGCGGCCCCGGTTTTTGTTGTATGCTGGCTGATGACAAGGATGGTCTTGACGCCAGCCACCAGGTCCATGGCCCCGCCGACGGCCGGAATGGCGTCCGGCGCGCCCGTTGACCAGTTGGCTAGGTCGCCCGATTGGGAAATCTGCATGGCCCCGAGCACGCAGACATCAATATGACCTCCCCTGATCATGGTGAAGCTGTCGCCGTGATGGAAATAGCTAGCTCCTGGCACAGCGGTGACGGCTTTTTTACCGGCATTGATCAGTTCAGGGTCTTCCTGTCCTGGTTCCGGAGCTGGTCCCATGCCCAGTAGGCCATTTTCGGTATGATAGATGAACTCGCGGCCTTCAGGCACGAATTTGGCGACCAGTTCCGGAATGCCGATGCCCAGATTGACATAGGAACCATCGGGGATATCCCGGGCGGCCAGTTCAGCCATCTGTTCCCGGCTCCAGCCTTTTGTTTCTGTCGACGTCACATTCATGGGTAGGTTATTCCTTCTGCGATAAGGCGGGATTCGATCAGGGGGTCGGTGACCTCGATTATACGGTCTACAAAAACGTTAGGGGTGATGACATGTTCGGGGTTGAGGGTGCCGACCTCGACCAGGGAACGGGCCTGGACGACGGTTGTCGTGGCGGCGGTGCACATGATCGGATTGAAGTTACGGGCGGTTTTGTTGTAGGTCAGATTGCCCAGCCGGTCGGCCTGCTCACATTTGATCAGGGCGAAATCGGCTTTCAGGCCATATTCCAGAACATAGTCTCGGCCATCGATGGTGCGGATTTCTTTGCCCTCTGCCAGGGGGGTGTCAACGGTGGTGGCGGTATAAAAGGCCGGAATGCCAGCGCCGCCCGCGCGAATCCGTTCGGCCAGAGTGCCCTGGGGCACGATCTCAAGCTCAATCCGGCCGGCCCGGTAGAGTTCGGGAAAGACTTTGGAATGGCTGGAGCGCGGATAAGAGCAGATCATCTTCCTGACCTGACCATTGCCGATCAGGGCGGCGAGACCAACTTCACCGTTGCCGGTATTATTGTTGATGATGGTCAGGTCCTTGGCTCCCTGATCGATCAGGGCATGAATCAGTTCGATCGGGCTGCCCGCTTCGCCAAAGCCGCCAACCATGACCACTGCGCCGTCAGGAATATCGGCTACTGTGGAGCGCACGGTGTCAAAACGTTTATCTATCATAGTATAAAGTCATCCATAATCATTTATTCTGACCATCAGATAGGAATAACAGGGAGGTAGCAAGTCACTAAAACTCAACAGTCCATTACCAATAGTAATATTGTTAGGGGCTAATGGGGGCGGTTCTTTCAGAGAGAGACGATGATGCCGTAATATTTAAACTATTTTATGCGTAATAAGGCCCGGAGAGATGTCCGTGTATAACGTGAGAAAAACTCATTGAACGGCAGGTCGAGTCTTGGGAAGAGGGGGAGGGTAGGCTAAATGGCGTACTATCAGTGTAGCGCGGAAATTTGCACAAAAAAAACAGCCACCAGGAAAACCTGAGTGGCTGCTATTTTGTGTTTGATTTAATGGTCGGGGAGACAAGATTCGAACTTGCGACCCCCTGTACCCAAAACAGGTGCGCTACCAGGCTGCGCCACTCCCCGACTTGATTAAATCAACGTGAGGGCTTAATACAAGAAGCTATTCCGAAGGGCAAGTGCATTTATTGACTATCGACCTTTTTTTTTATTTTTCTTGTCGGCGTTATAGCCTCTGTTCACCATTTTGGCTTGGTTTTCCAGGGTTTTCCAGGGTTTTCCAGGTTTTTTTGGGATTAACGGGAAAAGAAAGGATGGTCAATTTTATCGCCGACCTGAATATTAAGGCTGTTGGTAAGCCCGGCATTCAGTTCAAGAGCAGAAATCACTGGTTTGCCGGAGGAAATAAAATCAAGCGACTCTGGAACGGTGGATTTGGCAATATGGACGATAACGCCCTTTTGATCGATAAAAAGGATATCCAGCGGAATATAGGTGTTTTTCATCCACATGGTGACCATGCGATTTTCTGTGAAGAGAAAAAGCATACCCATTTGGGAGCTCATTTCCTTTCGGTACATTAACCCCCTTGCCCTTTGCTCATCGGTGGAAGCAATCTCGACGGCAAAGCTATGGGTGTCATCTGCCGATATAACTGACAGGTTACCCTTGTCAAAAACAAGCTGCGCCTCAGCTGAAAAAGACAACTGAGGCGGCAGAATAGTTATAATAAAAATATGCAGGATAAAAAATATACCACTGTTTCTTAAAAATTTTAAACGCACGTCTTTACCAATTCTAAAATTAACTTGTGACGAATTAAATTTTGATAGCCTTAACCACAAGTCCCCGTTCGCCATCGTCAACGGCAACCGCCACTGTCTGGCCGGGAACAAGATGATCAATGCTGTATTTACGGAGCAATTCCATATGGACAAAAACATCCTGGCCACCGTCGCCCCGGTTTACAAAACCATATCCCCGGACTCTGTTGAACCATTTGACGGTTGCTTCGACAAATTCAGATT
The DNA here is from genome assembly GCA_002401455.1 of Alphaproteobacteria bacterium. Taxonomy (GTDB): domain Bacteria; phylum Pseudomonadota; class Alphaproteobacteria; order Sphingomonadales; family Emcibacteraceae; genus Paremcibacter. The sequence continues at coordinate 215,178 of NVTE01000002.1, read as the reverse complement.
CGTCCACGTCCAGAATAGCAATTTGTGGTAGAGTCGTTTCTAAATCAGTCCCAATGGCGGTCGTTAAATCGAATTCAAGAATTTTAACGGCCTGCCGTCCTTTGGGCCGATCCGCCGACAAACATTTAACTGTGGTACCTTCTGGCAACATGCGGCGCCCAATATCTTTTAAGATGGAAAAGTGGACTAAAATGTCACCTTTGTCATCTTCGGGCGAAATAAAGCCATACCCTTTTACGGAATCAAACCATTTGATTGTTCCGTTAATTTCGTCAAAATGGGTTGCTGTGCTATCTACGATGGTTAGAGAATTCCCTCCCACCTCTAGAGGTTCTTTATCCAGATTAACCTGGATATCTACTGATGAATTTGACACCATTTCACTTCACTCTCCCTATAAGTGCACCCCAATCAAGCAATATTACTATTGATTAAGCGAACACGATAACACAAAAAATGTTTCTCGCCAACAGTTTGTTATGAGTTCGGCGTGCAATTATATTATTTTTTGTATTTTGTGATAGGTAATCTTAAGGGTGTGAAATTCTGGTTCCAGGATCATATCGGATGATTTTTAAATTTGTTAAGGTTTCTGCGCGGTATAGCTTAATGACATAGGCTTGTCGATGTCATTAATAGGCTAATATATATAGGCTATTTTGTCAGGTATTTATTATTTCAGCTGCCTTGTTTTTGTCCGTGGGCGTTCAGAAGTGATAATTTGAAAGGATAGTTATATTCCTTGCCCTGTTCTTGTTGTCGGTAGAATACTGACTTAAATTATTTTTCAGGATTATTATCTGTCAGGTTGTAATTGGGAAAAAAATAAGGCTGCGAAAAAATAGAAATCCGCAGCCGTACTATACTATAGGTTGATTAATTATTATCGACGCCCCTGTTAATGAGAGGGATTGCCGTTGTTGTCAACCTTCAATTCATAGGCAGAATGATGCTGGATCATGCCTTTGTCATACATAATCTGTGTGGCTGGTTCCAACACAGTGACTACGGCGATGAAGCCGGTAATCGACATGATGATGGTATAGGGCAGGGCCATGATCACCATTCTCATGTAAGACAAGCGGATCAGCGGTGCAATGGCTGAGGTCAGCAGGAACAGGAACGCAGCCTGGCCATTAGGTGTTGCGACGGAGGGGATGTTGGTCCCGGTATTGATCGCGACGGCCATCAGGTCGAAGACATCACGGCTGATCGTGCCGTTCTCCAGGGCCTTTTGAATTTCGGAGATATAAACCGTGCCAACAAATACATTATCACTGATCGCTGACAACAGGCCATTGGCGATATAGAAACCGGCAATCCGTTCTGATCCTTCCAGGGTCAGAACATACCGGATGACGCCGCCAAACAGGTCCTGGTCTGCGATCACAGCAACGATGGCGAAGAAGACCACCAGCAGGGAGGTGAAGGGCAGGGCTTCTTCAAAGGCCTTGCCGATCTGGTTTTCTTCTGAAATCCCGGTGAAGGATGTCAGCAAGACAATCACGGACAGGCCGATCAGGCCCACGGGAGCCATATGGAACATTAGGCCAATCACCAGCCAAACAGCGACCAGGACCTGTACTATCAGGGCGGCTTTATCCCGGTTGTCTCTTTTTGCGGTTGTTTCAGCGTCAAATTCTTCCAGAATATGCCGGACTTTTTCCGGCAGTTTGGCGCCATAACCGAAGATGCCGGTTTTCTCAAGAAACACACAAGTGGTCAGTCCAATGACCAGGACTGGCATAGTGACCGGTGACATGCGCAGGAAGAATTCAATGAAATCCCAACCGGCGCGCTCACCAATAATTAGGTTCTGAGGTTCGCCAACCAGGGTACAAACCCCGCCCAGAGCCGTGCCAACCAGGGCATGCATCATCAGGCTGCGCAGGAACGCCCGGAACTGGTCCAGGTCTTCCCGGTGAAGCTCATCCACATCGTGATCCTCGGAATGGTCATGGTCATGATGGGATTTCTTGCCGGAGGCCGCTTTGTGGTAAATGCCATAAAAGCCGACAGCCACCGTGATGATCACTGCGGTCACGGTCAGGGCATCAAGGAAGGCGGACAGAACAGCGGCGATAAGGCAGAACAGAAAGCCCAGAACGGTTTTCGATTTGACGTTCAGCAGAACCTTGGTGAAGACAAGCAGCAGCAGCTTCTGCATGAAATAAATGCCAGCGACCATGAAGACCAGCAGCAGGATCACTTCCAGGCCCTGTTCAATTTCATGTTTAACCATGGCCGGGGTGGATAATTTCATGAAGATGGCTTCAATGGCCAGCAAGCCGCCGGGCAGCAGCGGGTAACATTTCAGCGCCATGGTTAGGGTGAAAATAAATTCAATAACCAGCATCCAGCCGACAATATATCCGCCCTGTTCAAGGCCGAGAGATAAGAGGACCACAGGGTTTAAGATGAGAAAACCAATAATTGTGAGTTTGTACCATTCAGGTGCATGGCCAAGAAAATTCTTGGTCATGCCTGACGCAATAGATTTAGCCATTAGTATATTTAGCCTTCCTGAGAATGAATATTCTGTTGATCGTGATTTTTTACTGTTTATATTATTATCTGTCTTACATTTACAATGACCGGTAAATCAAGCAAAACCGGAAAAAATCGGGAAAACCGAACAATAATGCGCCAGATGATTTGCCAACCAGACTGGACAGATCGCAAAGAATAGAATAGTCAATTTATAAGCTCCTATATTAAAGTAAAGAAAATTTCCATGATCGATCAATTGTACCAGAAAGCTATTTTAAGATATGCGGCGGCCGCAACGGGACATGGAAAGCGTGAGGGCTCGGATCTGAATTTAACGGTTCACAACCCCCTGTGCGGGGACAGGATTACCGTTTACGTCAATCTGGAGGGGGACAGAATTTCCGACTTTTCCCATGAAACCAAAGCCTGTGTCCTGTGTCAGGCCAGCGCCTCAATCCTGGGGGAATGCTCAATTGGGGAAACCGAACACAGCCTGCAGGCGATCCATGATGACTTGCAGCATAATCTGGCGGAAAATAGCCTGAAGGATAAAATCTGGTCCGACGATAAATGGGCCGCGCTGAATATCTTTCAGCCTGTCTCAGATCACAAGAATCGATTCACATGTGTCACCCTGCCGTTCGAAAGTCTGCTCAAGGCTTTGCGCGGGGAAGAGGGCTAGTTGGCCTTATTCCCGGGGAAGGGGTTTATTCCGCCACTCGGCCATAGACATCCTCCAGCCGGATAATATCGTCTTCGCCCAGATAACTGCCGCATTGAACTTCGATGAATTCCACCGGCTTGTCATAGGGGTTGGCAATTCTGTGGGTGGCTTCTATGGGGATATAGACAGAATCATTGGCTTTCATGAGGCGCAGGGTGCCGTCAACAGTGACATCTGCTTTGCCGGAGACAATGGTCCAGTGTTCGGCCCGAAAATGATGATATTGCAGAGACAGGGTTTGTCCTGGGTTGACCAGAATGCGTTTGACCTGAAACTGGTCCCCTCCCTGGATGATTTTGTAATTTCCCCAAGGACGGACCACGGAAGAATGGGCGACGATCTCCTTGCAGTGGCGTTTTTTTAATTTTCTCATCAGCTGTTTCAGGTTTTGGGCTTCGGATTTCCGGGCCACCAGCACAGCATCATCCATGGTAATAACAATAACGTCATCAAGCCCGATAACCGCCGTCAATTTTCCGTCACTGCGGATATAGGATCCATGGGAGTTGCTGCAGACCACATTGCCCAGTTTGACATTGCCTTTTTCATCCTGGTCACTGCATTCCCATACCGATGACCAGGACCCAATATCATTCCAGTCCAGTGAAATTTTTACTACCTTGGCGTCGTCAATTTTTTCCATTAAAGCATGATCGATTGATATTTTCCGAGCCTGGCGATAGGTTTTGAGATCAAGGGTGAATATTTTTTTTTTGTGTTTTCCCCGAAAGATGGCCCCCATGCAATGATGAACCATTTCCGGCTCCAGAATTTGCATTCTGTCAATAAACAGGGCCGTTGGGAAAAAGTACATACCACTGTTCCACAGGTAATTTCCCTGTTTGATAAACGACTTTGCGGTGTCATGGCCCGGCTTTTCCGTGAATGAAATAATCTCCAGAAGAAAAGCCCCGGATGTGTTGGTATATTTTATATAGCCATAGGAACTTGACGGTTTTTCGGCTTTAATTCCAAAAGCAATGAATGACTTTCTGTCAAGGTTCTTGTTTTCAATGGTATCTTTTAAAACGTCAATATTATTAATTCTATGATCCGACGGGAAGGTTAAAATCTGGCTATTGGGGTTTCGTCTGAAGGCGGTCAGGGCAGCAATTAAAATTGCCGGTGCCGTATCCTGGGATGAGGGTTCAGCAATGATATCGGCGTCCAATATATTGATCTGGGCCAGTTGTGCCGTGACCAGATGGATATGTTCCTGATTGGTCATGATGATTGGTTTCTGGCCGAGGCCCGCTTCTGATAATCTGATTACGGTTTGCTGGAATAGGGTTTTACGACCAATAACCGGTTGGAATTGTTTTGGTAAATCCGGGCGGGATATGGGCCACAGGCGGGTACCGGCCGCCCCGGCTAAAATAACAGGGATAATATTACTGGTGTCTTCACTCATATTGGGCATGGTAATTCTCCATAAATAAATAGGGTCTTATGAAGAAATGGAGCAGAAATCGTGCCAAATTAGATTTTGTTATTTATCAAAGGCTTAGGTTGAAAAAATGGTAAATAAGCTACCAAAATATGCATTTTGAGTTGCCAAATGAAAATCACATTCATTTGGCAACGGTCTTTAACGTTGGTTGTTGAAAAGCTTCTCCTTGGCGGTGGCAAGGTCGGCCTCGGGCAGGAACTGATCAGCAATGGTCAGGATGGCATAGATATTATTGCGCAATTTGTCCGGCCTGAGGCCTCCGGGCCTCAGGGCTGTCTGAAACAAATGCAGGGCCATGTCGGCCAACAGAAGCCTTTGTTTTTCCTGCCAGTCGTCATCGCCTTTTGCCGCAGGGTTATTCAGATATTCCTGTTCAACCCTATCGTGGAACAACCGGCTTTGTGCCAACATGTCCCCTCTTTGATCTTCCATCATACTATGTCCACTTCCGCCCCTTGATAAGGGTTACGCAAAATCAATACCGCTGTCGGTCATGGGCAGGGCAGTGATCCGCTTGCCGGTGACCTGGAAGATAGCATTGCTCAGGGCCGGGGCCAGGGGCGGCAGGCCTGGTTCGCCAACCCCGGTCGGTTTCTCACCGGACGGTATGATATGAACCTCGACGACCGGCATGTCAGACATTCTCAGGGGCAGGTAATCGGGGAAGTTATTCTGCTCCACCTCGCCATTGTCAAAGCTGATCTTGTTGCGCATCACCGCACCCAGGCCATAGCCGATACCGCCTTCCATCTGGGCCCGAACCACATCGGGGTTGATGACAATGCCGCAATCAATGACGCAGACAACCCGGTCAACCTTGATCGCGCCGTCTTTGTCTTTTGAGACATCAACCACCTGGGCGACAAAGCTGTTGAAGGATTCGTGGACGGCAATGCCGCGGCCTTTTCCCGGGGCCATTTTATCGCCCCAGCCGGCTTTCTCCGCGGCCAGTTTCAGCACAGCCGCCTCCCGGGGGTGGTCTTTCAGCAGCTTCAGGCGAAAGTCCAGCGGATCAGCCCCGGCCATCTCGGCCATCACATCAATGCCAACCTCTTTTGAATAGGCGGTGTGGCTATGCCCGACCGAACGCCACCACAGGGTCGTGACTTTGCTGTCGATGTTATGCTGGTCGACCTTGATGTTGGCAATGTCATAGGGCAGGTTCTGCAGGCCCTCGACCGCGGAACCGTCCAGTTTATCGGCTGGTATTGGGAAAAACGGAATGCCGGTGACGCTGTGCCGCCACAGGGTCGGGACCTTGTCCTGATTCAGGGCGAGATCGAGTTTTTCCACATGCATCGGCCGGTAGAAGCCGCCTTTGAGGTCGTCTTCCCGGGTCCAGACCAGCTTAACGGCATATTTTCCTTTGATGGCCTTGGCCGCCATGGCTGCCTCGCCACCATAATCAGCATCGCCGGTCACCCGCCGCCCAAAGGAGCCGCCGGCATAGACCGTGTTAACTTTGACATCGTCGATCTTCAGGTCGAGAATTTTGGCGACCACATCCTGGGTCATGGAGGGCGACTGACAGCCGTCCCAGAGTTCCGCCGATTTGCCTTCCACATAGCGGATGACACAATTCTGCGGCTCCATGGGCGCATGGGCAAGAAACGGAAAGACAAATTCGAGCGAGGTTTTCTGCTCTGCTGAGTCCGAGGCCGCCGCCGCATCACCCTTGTCCAGGGCAATATTGCCGGTCTTTTTCATGGCGTCCCGGTACTGGGTCAGCATCTCATCGGTTGATCTGTTTTCGGCTTCCGAGAAATCCCAGGTCAGGATCAGGGCGTCCCGGCCCTTAAGCGCCGCCCAGGTATTCTTGGCATAGACCGCAATACCCCGGGGGATTTTCTGGACATCGACCACACCGCGAACGGCGCGGGCCTTGCTGTCGTCAAAGCTTTTAACCTTGCCGCCAAAGCGCGGCGGTCGGGCGACAACCACATAGACCATATTGGGGATTTTAACATCCATGGCAAAGATCGCGGAGCCGTCTGTTTTGGCATTCGAATCCTTGCGCGGCAGATAATCCTTGCCGATCAGGGTGAAGTCTTCGGGTTTCTTCAGCGGCACATCTTCTGCCGGAGTCAGTTTAGCGGCCGCGCCGACCATCTGACCATAGGTGGCCGATTTGCCAGACCCGGCATGGGACAGAACCCCTTTCAGGGTGGTGATGTCAGCGGCCGGCACCTGCCATGTGGCAGCGGCGGCACGAACCAGCATATCCCGGGCCACGGCCCCGGCCTGGCGGTACTGCATAAAGGAGTTGGCGATGGCTGATGAACCACCGGTGCCCTGGGCACCGCCCCAGAACAGGTTGGCATAGCGTTTACGGTCAGCGGGGGCGAATTCGGGCACCATGCTGTCCCAGTCGGCGTCCAGTTCCTCGGCCAGGATCGTGGTCAGGCCGGTGGTGGTGCCCTGACCCATTTCAAAATGCTTGATCACCGCGATGATGGTATTGTCGGAGCGAATTTTGATGAAGGGGTTGAAGGATTTAACGACAGTCTCGCCGGCCTGAACCGTCAGCTGTCCGGCCAGGTTAAAACCGATGACCAGGGTGGCACCGGCGGCAGCAGAGCCTTTTAAAAATCCGCGGCGTGAAGTTGTGCTTGTCATGGCTTAACCCTCCAGTTTCTGTGCGGCGACATGGATGGCGGCGCGGATGCGGTGATAGGTGGCGCAGCGACAGGCATTGCCCGACATATAGGCGTCAATTTCACTGTCGGTCGGCGCAGAATTTTCTTTGAGCAGGCCGATGGCCTGAACGATCTGTCCCGACTGGCAATAGCCGCATTGCACCACGTCCTTCTCCCGCCAGGCGTCCTGTACTGCCTGGGCGACCTTGCCCGAGACCGCCTCGATGGTGGTGATGCTCATGTCGCGTGCGTCCTCGATCGGAATCTGGCAGGAGCGCTCAGGCACCCCGTCGACCAGCACCGTACAGGCCCCGCATGCTGAAATACCACAGCCGAATTTGGTGCCGGTGAGGTCCAGTTCATCGCGGATCACCCAGAGTAGCGGCGTATCCCCGTCCACATCAACCTGATGCTGTTTTCCATTAATGGTAACCTGATACATTGCCCTGCTCCTCTAGCCGTTTTAATGAGTGTGTGTTTTTTGCCATTCAATCATTATTTATGGTGAGATACAAGGGCTTTGTGAGGACAATGTGGGTGGCTTGTGACAGTGTTTTTGAAGCAAGGGTATTGACATTGGTTTCCATTCAATTAGTTTTTGCAAAACGTAATACTTTCAATTTCTACATTGAAGTACACGTCAAAGTACATATATACAGCCTTATGATGAAAAGACACGAATATTGGAGAATGAAATATCGGGGGGATCGCTATTTAGAAACGGCCTCCATTTCAGAGATTGAAAAACGTTCACAAGAAATTAATTTCAACTCTTTAACAGTGAATGACAATGGGCAAATCTCAATTCATACTGATGCTGGAGGCGTAGAGTGGATGAAACTGGGGACGCATATTCAAGAGGAAATTATTCTTCGAGGATTAGATTTCCGTACACTGAAAATTATGGATAATCTGCCAAGGGTAAGTCATCCGGAACCACCTAGAGGTCTGAGAATATTGAAGGGGCAGGCATTGCCAGATCAGCCATATCTTGTCCGTATTGGTCAACGACAACATATTATTGATGCTTATAGCCGAGGACGGATACGCATTGCACCTGCTGTATCATATTCGGACCCTAGTCTGAATATTGCAATTCGGGACGATGAACTTAAGGTTAAGACAATTCTAAGCCGTAAGGGTGTCCTTATACAAAAGATTGATGAATTTAGTGGGAAAATAATAGGCGCACCTTTTGAACCCTTAGGCGATTTGACTATTACAAGGGATATTAATGACAATTTTTTTGTGCTTTGCCTCACTCAACAATACCAACCTCGACAATTAGATGATTTCGATGGGGACGGGTTGTTGATTATCACAAATCCACGACGTTTCCAAAAGCGTCTGGAGCGGGCGGTAAATGCCGTTCGACCAGACCTAAAAATGACGGCTTCTGAAGTTGTTTATTATGATCCATATAAGCCCGATCCTGCACATATTCCCGGTCATTTAGTCAAAGATTTCAGGTATTGGTATCAACAGGAATTCCGTATGGTTTGGACCAAACCTGGACTTGGTTTAGATGAGAAACCATTCTTCGTTGAACTGGGAACTCTCAAGGGTATTGCGTCAATGTATGTTTTCCCCAAATAACAGCGACACAGGAAAAACACACCTACCGAAATATAAGGATTGTCTGTTCGGGGAGAGGGTTTATAGTGGGGGCGGGAAAAATTAGGGTAGCTTACACTATGGACTGCAAACGTGTTTTGATCGCCGATGACCATCCGCTTTTTCATGAGGCGTTGAAGGGTGTCGCCCTCGGGGTGTTCGCGCCCGGCTCCGAATGTGTCTGTACCTCAACCACCCGCGAGACAATGGAGGCGCTGGACCAGCTGCCGCCCTTCGACCTGATCCTGCTGGACCTTAACCTGCCCGGGGCCGAGGGCTTTTCCTGCCTGATCGCCATTCGTAGTAAAGTACCGTCCGTACCGGTGATGATGGTCTCCTCCACCGATAATGAAGCCACTGTGCGCGAGAGCTTCTCCCACGGCGCTATGGGCTATCTGCCGAAATCATCGTCTCAGGAGGTGATGAAAAACGCCATCCGCCTGGTGATGTCCGGCAGCAATTATATCCCGACAGAGGCTCTTGGAGGTCTGGGAAGTATGGGGGGGCTGGGTAGAATGTCCCCGGAACCGCGGGGCCGGCTCAAGGCAGAGATTAAAGACGACAGCTCCCGGAAATCAACCCTGACCCCGCGTCAGCTGGCGGTTCTGGACCTTCTGGGCGAGGGCAAGGCCAACAAGATCATCGCCTATGAGCTGGAGATCAGCGAAATCACCGTCAAGGCCCATGTCTCGGCCATCCTGCGTAAATTGGGGGTCAGCAACCGCCTGCAGGCGGTCATTGCCGCCAAAGGCCTCTCCGGATAAGTCTCAACTTTGGGGCAGCAGATGCTGGATCAGGGCATGAAGGCTGGCAACGGCCACCGGCTTATGGATCAGCGGCAGATTTTCTGCTTTCAGGGTTTTTTCCAGTTCCGGGTCCCGGTCACTGGTGATCACGATCGCCGGAATAGGGCCCAGGTGCCCTTCCGGAAACTCAGTGCGAATTTCCCGGATAGCTGAAATGCCGGTCTTGCTGGTACTCAGATGATAATCGGCGATGATGATGTCGGGACAGATGTCATGCTCGATGAGCTGGGCCAGGCACAGATCGGCGGAGATGCCGACATATATCTCGCAGCCCCATTTGCCGAGCAATGTCTGCATGCCGTCCAGCACATCTTCATCATTATCGATCACGGCGATGGTGCGGCCGGACAGACTGTTGGGTAACAGTTTTGCGGTGGTTCTTTCCCAGGGGTTGATGCAGTGGTCCGGATCACCCAGGGGCAGGGTGATGTGGAAGCTGGAGCCGCTATCCGGGCGGGATTTGACATTGACTTTGGCATGGAGAAGGCGGGAAATTCTCTGGACGATGCTGAGCCCGAGGCCGATGCCCCGGCCCCCGACGGAGAGGTCCTCATGGACCTGGGTGAATTCATCAAAAATATCATCTAGCTGATCGGCGCGCATGCCGATGCCGCTGTCGATAACCTGGATGATGACTTTGTCCCCCCGGATGCGGCAGCCGATCAGCACGCCGCCGGATTTGGTATAGCGGACCGCATTGCTGAGGAAATTACGCAGGATGGTTTCCAACAGGCGCGGGTCGCTGTGGACCAGGGCGGAAGTTTTCACCATGCGCACCCGCAGGCCGCGATTGTCCCCGGTGCTGATATAGTCGGGCACAATCCGGTCCAGCAGTTCCTGTAAGCTGAAATGGCAAAAATTGGGCTGGATACCGCCGGAGTCCAGTTGGGAAATATTAAGCAGAATACTCAGCAGGTCATCAAGGGTATCAAGGGAACTGGCGATCCGGGTGACATAATGGTCATTCTCCGGGCCGATATTGGCCGCCGACAGGCTTTCGATGAACAGTCGGGCCGCATTCAGGGGCTGGCGCAGGTCATGGCTGGCGGTGGCAAGAAATGTGGTCTTGCTCCGGTTGGCTTCTTCGGCCTGACGTTTGGTAATCTGGAGCTTTTTCTCGATCTTTTCCCGTTCGGCCAGTTCGGTCCGCAGGCGGTTGTTGAGGATGCTCAGTTCATTGGTGCGCAGATTGACGGTTTCTTCCAGCTTGATGGCGGTTTGAAAGATGGTGAAACTGTCCTGCTGCTGATCCATTTCATTTTCGACCCGGTCCATCAGGACCTGAACCGTTTTGTTCAGGCGAGCATTTTCCATGATCAGGCGTTTGATTTCATCATCGGTCAGCCGGTGCTTGGGATCAGTCATGGGTAGTCTCTTTGCCGATGGCAATGCAACAGAAGGAGTTGTTCATATGGATCGTGTGATATTGCTCGCCGAAGGTGGCAAAGCCGACCACATTGTTTTCTTTGTATATTTCAGACATTTCTTCCATGATTCCCTGTTCTTCACAGATCATTTTCCGCGCCGCACAATCACAGCCCAGAACCAGCTGGACCGGGCCAATCTCGTCGCGAATTTGCTGAAACATTCTTCTGGTATTTTCCGTCGGCTCAGAGGGCCGGGCAATGGTACAGACCACGCCCTTATCAATGGCACAGGCAAAGCGGATGGACTGCGTGTCATGGCAGACCTCAACCACGCCGCGGGAATAATGTTTGCCGCCAATTTTCATCAGAATCGGATGGTTGCTGCAGACTGAAATATTCAACTCACTTTCATCGATACCGCACAATCTGGCATATTCCTGAGTTGCCGGCAGGCCATTAATTTCCGAGACGACGCGATTGACGGAATCGGCCTCGGTAATCACCGCTTTGGCATCCCCGGCGACATAATGATGGGTGTAATGGACCTGAAAGGGCAGGTCGGTATGGACCAGAATGACGATGGCCATATCGCGTTTGAACTGTCCGTCATAAAAAATACTGGTTTCTTTCAGGTCCCAGTCATCGGCGGTGGAGCCTCCGATCAGGGGGATATCACCCAGCTGACTACCGATGGCGGCGGTGACCATTTCCTCGGCATTGCTCAGACCGTCAATCAGCATGAAGGCAAAGGTGTTATGGCCATTGGCCTGGGGAATTTGCTGTTTCAGATCGGCGACAAGAGCCGCGCTGCTGTCGATACAGTCCTGAAGTTTTATCTGGCCGATGTGATCAATGCAGTGGGTGATGATTTGAAAGCTGTCTTTTGAAAAGGCGATGGCGGTGATGCTGTCCTCAAGATAACCAATCGGAGTAATTTCCCCTGCCGTTGTGCAGCCGACCATCGGGATATCAGCGAAATACTGGGAAAATTCCTTCTTCAGTTTGCCCAGGTCATAGCGGGGCGAGCAGAAGAACAGGCACAGGGCCGGATCGTTGCCTTCTTCGCACAGTTGTCCAAACAGCTCCCTTACGGCCTGTTGTTCATCTTTGCAGGTGGATACAGCACTTTTTACCGATGTCATCATGTTTCCCTTTTCTGGAACAGTTTAGGATATGACCTCTGCTTTAGAAAGAAGAAATCCGGACAAGTGGGGGCTTGTCCGGATTAAATGGAAATAAAAATATCGAAAAAGGAGAGTGATCAGGCTTTAGGCCATGATACAGACAGATTTAGTTTCCAGATAAGCGTCGAGGGCTTCTTCGCCCATATCCTTGCCAAAACCGGATTGTTTGTAGCCGCCAAAAGGCATGGCCACATCAAGGATATTATGACAATTGACCCAGACACTGCCGGACCTGATCTTCGGCACAATGTTGATAATATTGCCCACATCCCGGGTCCAGATGCTGGCACCAAGTCCGTAAGCGGTGTCATTGGCAAATTTCGGAATGTCAGCAATGTCGGTATAGCGCTGGACACAGACCACCGGACCAAAGATTTCTTCGCGGACTACTTTCATGTCGCGGTTGGTATTGCCCAATATGGTTGGTTGGACGAAATAGCCTTTATCGCCACTGCGTCCACCGCCGGCAACGATGTCAGCGCCCTCGGCCCGTCCGCTGTCAATATACCCCATGACCTTGTCAAACTGGGTCTGAGAAACCAGAGGATTAATCATGTTTTCCGGGTTGAGCCCGGGGCCGATTTTCATGGCGTTTGCCGCCTCTGCCAGGCCTTCAACCACTTTGTCATAAAGGCTGTCGGGGACAAACAGACGAGATCCAGCACAACAGACCTGTCCCTGGTTAAAGAAGATGGCACTGGCGGCACCAGGGATGGCAATATCAAGGTCGGCATCGGGCAGGATGATCGCCGGGGACTTGCCGCCGAGCTCCATGGAGACATTCTTCATGGTATCGGCGGCGGCTTTGACAATGATCTTGCCGACATCGGTTGAGCCGGTAAAGGCAATTTTATCAACTTCTTCATGAACGGTGAGGGCGGCACCGGCGGTATGGCCGTAACCTGGAATGATATTAACGACGCCGTCGGGGAAACCGGCCTGACAAATGAGTTCTCCAATATACAGCGCGGCCAGCGGGGTTTCTTCGGCTGGCTTTAGGACAATTGTGCAGCCGGTGGCCAGGGCCGGGCCAATTTTCCAGGCGACCATCAGGACCGGAAAGTTCCACGGAATGATCTGTCCGACAACACCCACGGGTTCTTTCAGGGTATAGCCCATAAATTTGGCATCGGGCGCATAGGGTACCGACAGGGGCAGGGTATGGCCGGTGATTTTGGTCGGCCAGCCAGCCATATAACGGATGTAATCGATGGCCACCTGAACATCAACGGCCCGGGCGACGGCAATGTTTTTGCCGTTATCCAGAGCTTCCAGTTCAGACAGGGCGTCGGCGTTTTCTTCCATCAGGTTGGCCAGGCGGTGCATGCAGCGCTCACGCTCGGTGGGGTTCATGCGGGACCAGGGACCATCGTCAAAGGCGGCGCGGGCAGCCATGACGGCCCGGTTGATGTCTTCCTTGTCGCCTTCGGCTACAGCAACGATGGTCTCGCCGGTGGAGGGGTCAAGGGTATCAAACCTCTTGCCACTGGCGGCTTCCGTCCATTGGCCATTGATGAGCATCTTTCGGGGACTGGATATAAAATCCCTGACTTTATCGCTAAGGCTATTCATACTGGTTTCTTCTTGTGTCATTGACAGGGCTCCCATATTTAAAAATCAAGTTAACTATCTCATGATGGCGGGCATAAAGAAATGAGACCTTGGCATCAGGGGGGAGAGGATAATATGGACGGGGTATCTGGCTGTTTATCGCTGATTAGGTGGGTGTCAGCAAGGGTATGATACTATAGTATTAGGGGCTTCCCCCTATGCTGCCTTTGTCTAGGTTGGCCCGGGTGGGGCAAGTGGGTATCCTTCTGAAAGATGCGAAAACCATAATATTTTCACAAGATACTTATGGCTCGTTTCAGGGAGGTCCGGCCACATTGGAAGATGATAACTGGTTGGAAGAATAACAGTCAGAATTGTATACTTAGGGAGAAGACACATGATGAAGACTAAAAAGAATAGCCGCTTGTCGTATAAAGCCGCCTTGCTGACCGGGGGGGCAATGATTGCCACTCTGGGAGCCGCAAGCCCGGCCTCGGCACAATTGTTAATGGATGAAGTGGTGGTGACGGCGCAGAAACGTGCCCAGTCCGCCCAGGATGTGGGCATATCCATTTCTGCATTTTCCAGATCACAATTGGAGGCCATGGGCTACACCAATGCCCAGGAAGTGACCGCCATGGCGCCGGGGGTCACCACCATGCAGCCCAACGGAGAAGCCAACTATTCGATCGGTATCCGCGGCGTTGCCAATAATGATTTCACCACCAATGTGGAAAGCCCGGTCGCGATTTATGTGGATGAGGTTTATATCTCCCAAATGTCCGGCGCCGGATTTATGATGTTTGATATTGAACGGGTTGAAGTATTGCGCGGGCCACAGGGAACCCTGTTTGGCAGGAATGCCACAGGCGGTCTTGTTCATTATGTCACCGCAAAACCGGACCAGGAATTTGGCGGTTACGGTAGCCTGAGTTATGGTAGTTTTGACCGGATTAAATTCCAGGGTGCCATTAACCTGCCGATCAATGACAAGCTGGCCATCCGCGCCTCTGCCTCTACCCATCAGGGCGATGGCTATATCACCAACCGTCTGCAGCCGAACAGCAAGTTGAATAATGCCAATGAATCGGCCGGTCGGATACAGGCCTTGTTTACCCCCAATGATGATGTGGAAATTCTGCTGAATGTCCGTTTTGGTCAACAGGATATTCGCACAGGTTTCTTTGAAAATGTGTCTGAGGCAAACCCTGATGGGGTTTTGACCCCAACAGTGCCGAATGTATCGCTTGGCGGCTATCTGGATAATGATGGTGATGTTTATGCCGGTGATTATGATGCGCCGGGCCGCAATAAACTGAGCACTTATGGATTTAGTGGTACTCTGAATTGGAATATGGGCTCGGTCGAATTAACCAGTATTACGGATTATCAGTCTGTTAACAGAGACTATATCGAAGATTCCGATGCGTCTCCGGTTGATTATTTCCGGTTTTTCCTGACCACAGATGCGAAGCAGTTTTCAGAAGAACTGCGTCTGGCGGGCGAAACGGACAACATGAAATGGGTGACGGGTTTCTATTATATGGACCTGGATATTAATGATACCAACGGTATTATTGCCCCAGGTTTCCTGCTTGATTTTGTTAACCTTGTGACACCAGAAGTTCAGGATGGGTCAATCCCGGCTTTTACTGACCCGGCTGAATTTGGTTTCAATGGCCTAAGAAATCCCTATCAGACGGATGTCAAGACATGGTCTTTGTTTGGTCAGGTTGAATATGAAGTCAATGATCAGGTCAGTGTGATTGCCGGCTTCCGGTATATTGATGAAAAGAAAAGTCATGGCTACCGTGACATTGCTTATTGGTTCCCGTCAACATCGGTTAGCGGTATTGACCCCAATGCCACAGAAGTCGTTGATTTTGTAACGCCTTATGACGGAAAACGGCATGATAAGGTGTGGTCTGCGCGGGCACAGGTAAATTACCGCCCGAACGAAGATACCTTGTTTTATGCCAGTTGGAACCGGGGCGTGAAATCCGGTGGCTTCAATGCGCCTTTACTACCGACGGCAGAGTTTGTCACAGAACAGTTGATGAATTACCGCCCGGAGAAACTTGATGCCTATGAGGTTGGATTTAAATGGGATTTCGCCGAGGGTCGGGCGCGCCTGAATGGGTCAGCATATTATTATGATTATAATGATTATCAGGCCTTCGCTATCCTTGGTCTGGATACCTTTACCCTCAATGCGGATTCAAAGAACAAGGGCTTCGAGCTTGAACTGAAACTTAATCCGACCGACGGCTTGGATGTCCAACTGGGTGTAGGTTATATTGATGCGGACGTTAAGGATGTTCCCGGTATTACCATTGATGTGGAAACAGATTTAGGGACTATTGAGGCCATCCTGCCGGGTGCTGTTCTGCGCCCTGTGAATACCCCGAAATGGAACTTCAATGGCCTGGTCCGTCATGAATTTAAAGTTGCGTCTGGGGCCATTGCCCTCCAGGTCGACGGTCAATACCGGTCCGAGCATGTCTTTGGCTTGTTGAGTACCCCGGCGTTAACAGAGAATGGTTATTTTGTCGGCAATGCTTCGATCACCTATCTTCCCGAAGGGGACAATGACTGGAGCCTGCGTCTGTTCGTGAAAAACATCACCGATGAAGAATATCTGGTGCAAACCTTTGATCTGGGTGGATCTTTGGCCGGTGGTGGCTTGTTCGGTATCACTGAACAATATTATGGTCGTCCGCGGACCTGGGGTGTGAATGTGTCTTATAACTTCTAATTTTTTAAGAGAGGCAGCCTTTTTGTTTTGACAGGAAGGCTGCCGTCTACAATACTATTAAAAAAATCTAATATCAAAATATGGGAAAATCCATGTCCGGGAAAGCGCGTCT
The DNA here is from genome assembly GCA_002401455.1 of Alphaproteobacteria bacterium. Taxonomy (GTDB): domain Bacteria; phylum Pseudomonadota; class Alphaproteobacteria; order Sphingomonadales; family Emcibacteraceae; genus Paremcibacter. Next base: position 198,489 of record NVTE01000002.1, on the reverse strand, counting down.
GTTTATATCTGGGGTAATGCTGGTGGCATTATCCGCATTTTCACCTTCTTCTTCCTTGGCAAAGGATGTCCAAGGCAAGGCTCTGGTCAATGATTATTGCACCGCCTGCCATGCGGAAACCGATGATGGCGGACTGGCTCGCATATCCGACGTGCGTAAGACACCGGAAGGCTGGGACATGACCCTCTTCCGGATGCAAAATCTCCACGGTCTGGAAATTGACAGTGATGAGCGTTTTGCGATCATCAAATATCTCTCCGCAGAATATGGTCTGTCCCCGTCAGAATCAGAACCTTTCCGTTATGTTTTGGAACAACGGGCGCACTTTAATGATATTGCGGTTAATGACGATCTGGATGCTCTGTGTGGTCGATGTCACACCAATGCCCGTTATGGGCTGCAACGGCGGACGGAAAAAGACTGGCTGAAACATATGCATTTCCATGTGGGACAATTTCCGTCCCTGGAATATCAGGCCCGCTCCCGGGATCGTTTCTGGTGGCAGGAAGTGACCACAGAAACTTATAAGGAACTGGCGGAACTCTATCCGTTCAAGACCGACGCCTGGGACACGTGGAAGGGGGCGGATCACAAAAGCCCCGCCGGGTCCTGGCGGGTTACGGGCTATCGTCCGGGAATCGGTGGTTATCAAGGGATGATGACAGTCACCCGGGACGGCGACTTTTACAAGGCTGATTATGATTTGTATGACATGACCGGGGGTGCCCTGTCCGGGGACAGCAAGGCGGTGATCTATACCGGCTATGAATGGCGGGCCTCAGGCATGCTGAACGGCGCGGAAACCCGTGAAGTCTATGCCCTATCCGAAGACGGCATGCGGATGACAGGGCGCTGGCACCAGGCGGCTCATTATGACATTGGCGGCGAGTTTCAGGCGGTCCGTATGGCAGGCGCAGAGGCACAAGTCCTGGCTAAATCATCTGACTATATCCGTGTTGGTCAAGAGAAAGAAATTACCCTGCATGGGATTGGCCTGACGGGAAAAGTCTCGTCGGATAAGGGACTTGGCCTGAACGTCACCCGCCAGGATGCGACGTCCGTGACCGTAAAGATCACGGCGGGAAAAAATATGTCGCCCGGGGCCTATGTGGTCACTGTGGGACAAGCGGTAACGGAAATTATTGTTTATGATAAAATAGACCGGCTTCAGGTCACGCCGGACTGGACTATCGCGCGGCTTGGTGGCGGTAAAACCCCGCCGGTCACCGCACAGTTTGAGGCGGTTGCCTATATGACGGGCAAGGACGGTGACATTAAAATCGGTGTAATGTCGGCGGACTGGCAGCTTCATGCCTTTGATGAAGAAGCTGAGCATATGAAGGACGTGGAATTCGCCGGAACCATTAATGCGCAGGGCACCTTTATGCCCGGGGCGGCCGGACCAAATCCAAGCCGGAAATATGCCACTAATAATGCCGGGAATCTGAAGATTGTCGCGCAGGTTACAGATGGGGACACAATAATTTCTGGCGAGGCCCAGCTGATTGTCACCGTACAGCGCTGGAACACGCCGCCAATTCGTTAAGACAGGATAGTTGAATGACCACAGGACTACAATATATCGCCCATAACGCCCATGATGTCACCGTGGGGGACAAACGAATATTATTTCATATCCCGACCACGTCCCTGTTTGACCTGGACGGGGTTTCAGGGCAGGTTCTGGACCTGTTCAAGGAAAAAGGCACCGTCAGTCAGGCCGATGTGGAAGCCCGGTTCCGGGACAAGATCTCACCTGATCTGATTAAGGAAGTGATCGAGGACTTCCTGGAAATGGACATCATCAAGGGCGATGGGCCGGCCCGGGCGGATTATAATAAAATCAAGATTGAGAATTACCCGCTCAGCACCATCATTCTTAATGTCAATACCGGCTGTAATCTGGGCTGTACCTATTGTTACAAGGAAGACCTGACGACCCCGGCCAAGGGTGAATTGATGGGCTTTGATGTGGCGAAGAAATCCATTGATCTTTTGCTGAAGGAAGGCAAAAGCCGCGACCGGGTTAATGTGGTGTTTTTTGGTGGCGAGCCGCTGAGTAATATGCCGTTGATCAAAAGCGCGGTGGCCTATGCGGAAAAACGCTGTGCGGAAGAAGGCAAGAAGGTCGACTTCTCTGTGACCACCAATGCCACCCTGCTGACTGAAGATATCATTGATTTCATGAACGACCATAGATTTGGCATTGCCATCAGCATGGACGGACCCAAGGCGGTTCATGACAAAAACCGCAAGACCATCGGCGGCAAGGGCACCTACGATGTGGTGTCAAAGAAAGCCCGGATGCTGCTGGAGCGTTATACCGCCCGGCCGGTCGGCGCCCGGGTCACCCTGACCGCCGGGGTGACGAATGTGGTCGATATTCACCAGCATCTGAAATATGACCTTGGGTTTGCCGAGGTTGGCTTTGCCCCGGTTACCTCCGGCGATATGACGATGTTTAACCTGAGCAATGACGAATTGCATGAGGTGTTCGAGAATATGAAAAAGCTTGGCGAACATTATCTGTCAGAGGCGCTGGAAGGCCGCAACAACGGTTTCTCCAACATGCATCAGATGATGACCGATCTTTATGAAGGCACCAAGAAAGCCTTGCCCTGCGGGGCGGGTATCGGATTGCTGGCGGTGGACCACGAAGGTGAGCTCAACCTTTGTCATCGGTTCACGGGCTCCGACATTGAGACATACGGCAATGTGGATACGGGCATCAAGAAAAAAGAACTCGGCGCCTTCCTTGAGGGGCGCGCCGACCGGGACGGCACCTGGTGCGATACCTGCCGGATCAGGAACCTCTGTTCTGGCGGCTGTTATCATGAATCCTATGCCACCTATGACGACATCACCAAACCGACTTATCACTATTGTGATTTGATGCGCGACTGGATTGATTTTGGCATCGGGGTCTATACCAAGATACTCCATAAGAATCCGAGCTATTTTGAACAGCATGTCAGCCCGCGTACCCTGCTCAATACCAACCGTACCTTTAACCCACTTGATATGGGGAAATAACCATGAAGCATTTAAAGCCGATTAATTTGAAAGCCCACGCCCTGACCACCGCGCCCAGTGAAGGGGACAGGATGGAAGTTGTCGCCATGCAGACCGTCGCCGGCTGTGCGTCAACCATGGACCCGGGCTGGGAAGTGGATGCCTTTGGTGGCGTTGCGGCCCTCTGTCAGCCTATGGAGGCCGATCTTTATGGCTGTTCCGACCCCTGCTGGTGGCCAGCCCAGGTGCCCGATGTGATGAATAGCTATCCGGACTGGGATGCCAATAAATCCAGTGCTGGTGCCGATTGGCGTGAGCTGGGCAATGTCTTTCCGAAGCGATAAGATAAACAGGATAAAATGATGCGTAAAATAGTGATGTTTCTGGGGGCTGTCTTTCTGTTATCCACAGGGGTTCAGGCGGAAAATACTGAATATCTGATCACCGGGACCAAGCCGGGTTTTATTCATATTCTGGATATGAAAAAACAAAAAGTTGTCCGCAGCCATGAAATTCCCAACGCCGGGCGAACGGTATTTTCTTTCGCCCCGTCACCCGATGGCAAAATCGTCTATGTGCTGACCAATCGTATGAAGTCCATCGTTGGCCTTGATATTGATACTGGGGAGCAGGTGTTTCGCGCCGACTTCATCAAAGGTGATATCCGGCGTCAGGCCTTTTATGCCTTTGACATCAGCCGGGACGGCAAGGAGCTTTATGTCTATCAGCTGTCGACCCGGATCATGCTGTCGGAATATCAACAGCTGCCGACTCGGATTGCGGTCTATGATACATCTTCGGGCCTGAAGGCTGAGCCCATTCGTACATTTGAGGCCCCGCGCCGTATTCATATGCTGATGAAATCAACGGATGATAAATGGCTTTATGCCCTGGGCTTTGATATCTATAAAATGAACCCGCAGACCGGCGAAATTGTCGAGACTCTTCCCCTGCGGAACTGGAGCCTGAAAAACCGGTCATTGCCGGATGTGCTTGATTTCTGGCCGCTGTGGGATCAGACGGACATTTTCTCGACGCCGGTCTATTCGGTGAAAACCGATAAAGCCGCTGATGATCCCGGGGCCTATAAAACCGGTTTGATGACATTGGACCTGGATACGGGGAAATATGAGATCAATGATTTTGAAGATACGTCGGTGCTGATTTTCTCCACCGTGGTTAGTCCCACCGGCAAGCATGCCTTTGGGACCTATACCCAGCTGACCAAAATTGATCTTGAGACCCACACCCTGGCCGGGCGCATTGATCAGGACCATACCTATTATGCCGTCAATATTTCGGCGGATGGGAAGCAAGTTTATGTGGGCGGAGCCGCCTGTGATGTGGCGACCTATGATCCTGATACCCTGACAAAAACCGGTCAGATTTTTCTGCCCAAGGGCTGCGGAGATCAAAGTACGTCATCCATGCGGATGATCCAGAGGGAGACTCTGAAGTAGAAAACTCTCTGTCACCCATCGGGTTCGAGGGTAATCTAATTTCCAGTTTACGATCAGATATATATACCGTATGGTGAAATTTGAAGACATATAGCTCAGGGTAAGTGCCCTGGGCTATATTTACTTTTCAGAACGGTATAGTGGGATTCGGGAACGTTATGGCAAAATTATATTTCTATTATTCATCCATGAATGCTGGAAAATCAACCACTCTGCTGCAATCCAGCTTTAACTACCGGGAACGGGGCATGGAAACCATGCTGTTTACGGCGGCGCTGGATGATCGCTATGGCCGCGGGGTAATTGCCTCCCGGATCGGGCTGGAGGAAAAGGCCCATACCTTTGATGACAAAACCGATATTTACCGACAGGTCACCGAAGAACTGAAAAAGCGCAACCTCAATTGCCTGCTGATTGATGAGGCTCAGTTCCTGACCCGGGATCAGGTCTTTCAACTGGCGGCGATCTGTGACCGTATCGGGATTCCGGTGTTAACCTATGGCCTCAGGACCGATTTTCAGGCCAATCTGTTTGAAGGCAGTATGCATCTTCTGGCTCTTGCGGATGAGCTCAGGGAATTGAAAACCATCTGCAAATGCGGCCGTAAGGCGACCATGAACCTACGGACCGATGAGCAGGGTAAAGTGATCCGGGAAGGCGAGCAAACCGAAATTGGCGGCAATGACCGCTATATCGTTCTCTGCCGCAAGCACTTCATGGAACAGGCTTTTTGACAAAGAGGTAGTTTGGTAGTCCGGGCTAGCCGAAGGGCGGAACTTCCCGGTTCATATCGGGTTTATTGTGAACAAATGTTAGGGAGACGCCCCCGCAGACATCGCCCTTTTTTCCCCGTGGGCAGTCTTCGATTAGGGTGAAGGTAAAGTCTTCGGCTTTCAGGCAGGTGAGGAGACTGTCGATTGTAGCATAGGGTATCTCAAAATTGAGCGACGCGAAGGTATTAGAGAAAAATTGATGGCTGACAATCCAACCCTCAGCATTGAGGATGATATCCTTGACCAGGGTGATGGCCAGGGTTCTTTCCAAATGTGTGATCAATTCTATGCGTAAAAAAGCCATATCCCTTAGTTTTCTCTTTTACTGATGACATCTGTTGACAGGTTTTCCTGCGTTAACGAACAATACAACCTATAAGATTAATAAAACATAAAAATATTGTTAAATAGGGCGGTATCTTTCTAGGGTTATTGCCAAGGCAGGCCGTCCCCCGTTGTTCATTGAATTAATATATGCTAATATAGAGCTTCTTTTCATACCAATACCGTTTTAAATCTCAAAAAATAGGAGAGTCTGATGACTTGCCCGTTACGTTTTATGAGTATGAAGATCGTTTTTTTTGGTGTCATTATTGGCCTGGTTCTAACTGTTTTTGGCTCCGTATCTTATGCCGCAGATCCTGTAATCCGAGTCTTGGTGGTGAAATCAGATCACCCTGCCGCTTATGTCCAGGAACTTGAAACCGGTAAGAAAATCCTAAAAAAACTAAAAGCCAAAGGCGAAATCCGGGTGTGGTACGCGTCTTTTGCTGGACCGGAAACCGGCACCGTTGTGGTTACGGTTGAATGGAAGGACCTCAGTGAATTTGCCGCCGATAGTAAAAAGATCAACGGCAGCGAAGAAATGACCGCCTGGGTCAAGGGTCTGGATGCCTTGCGCACCATCCTGTCCGACAGCCTCTATAATGAATTAAAAGCCAAATAAGCTGTCGGCGTCAAAAGAGAGAGTCGCCATGACAGTGGTTGGCTTCCCCTCCTCTCAGGTATTACCTTGTCGGGCGAAGAGGTATTTATGCCTTCTGCAGGACAATGGTGTAGGTATATGTCTCCGGACTGACCAGAATTTTTGACGCTGTCATAAGTTTGGCTTCTTCTTTGCTTTTTCGTTTCAGCAAATGGTCCGCCTCATGAAGGTTTTGATCTGGAAAATACATCTGGGTCGTCAGTTCAATATATTCTTTCCGGCTGACCTTAAAATGTATATGTGGTGGCCGCGTCCATGTTTCAGATGCGGGATAGGCCCCCGGGTAGATTGTTATGATACGGAATTTGCCCTGCTTGTTGCTCTGCAGGATCGCCCACCCCTGAAAGTTTGGGTCCAGGGGCGCTGGGTTGGTGTCATGGGGATGCGCATACCGGCCTGCGGCATTTGCCTGCCACAGGTCTATCGTGGCGTTTTCGAGGGGCTGGCCATCGGTATCCAGCACCTGTCCTTCTATGATGATGACGGGCCCTTTGGCCACGCCCTGCTGACCCGCTACCCTGGTCAGGTCAAGATCCTTGTCTTTTTGAGCGACCACGGGATAGAAGGGGCCTGCTTCTTCTGATGGGGTCAGCGTGGTAGCCTGGGCGGGCGTTAAAAACAGGCCGGCCGCGCCACTGGCGGCGCCAAGTTTAAGGAATACTCTTCGGTTGGGTTTGGTCATATCCTCGTCCTTTTGTTTGTTGCTGTCCCATTTACAAGACAGATGATATCCCTCGGAAAAACTGAAGTGTAACGTACAAAAAAACTAGACTGATAAAGGACCGATACTCAGGTCTTCATTTGGTCGGCAACATGCTCATAGTGGAGCGTTGTGATTTCATAGCTGTTGCCATAGGGGTCGCGGAAATAAAGCGACCAGGCTTTGGTGTGATCCGCCAATCTGTCGACGAGATCAAGCGCCTCAAGGTGGGCTATCCAATTGAGGAATTCCGCCCCGCTGGCCCCAAAAGCGATGACGGTCGAGGGGATGAAATCCTGCCGCTGGAACAGGGCAAGATGAACTGTGCCCGAAGGGTCTTCGATAGTTAAGGGTCCCTGGTCATTTTCCGCCCAGAATTTAAAGGCCTCGACAATGTGGAATCCCATAACGGTCTTAAACCATTCTGCCGCCTGTTTCCGGTCGGGAACATAGACATGTAAATGGTCGATTCCAGTCAATTCAGGGGCCATGATATAGCCTTTCAGGTTATCGGTTGGCCCCGGGAACCCAGAGCACATCGTCGGCACCATTGTTGTTGAGCACCCGGCTCATGACAAAGGCGTGGTCAGACAGGCGGTTCAGGTAACGGATCACCACCGGGTTGATCTCTTCATTTTCCGCCGTCTGGACCAGCAGCCGTTCGGCGCGGCGAACAATAGTCCGGCACAGATGCAGATAGGCCGCTGCCGCACTGCCACCGGGCAGAATGAAGGAATTCAGCGGGGCCAGGTCGGCATTCATCTGGTCGATTTCCTGCTCAAGCCTAACGACTTGGGAATCAATGATTCTCAGCTCATATTCCGCCTTGACCGAGCCTGCCGGTGTCGAGACATCGGCCCCGGCATCAAACAGGTCATTCTGGATGCGGGACAACATGTCATCATACTGCCCTTGCTTCAGCTTGGCCGTATGCAGCCGGGCCAGGCCGTAGGCCGAATTGGCCTCATCAATGGTGCCATAGGCTTCAATACGCGGGGCATATTTCGGCTGGCGGCTTCCATCGGACAGGGAAGTCTGGCCCTTGTCACCACCACGGGTATAAATCTTGGTCAGTTTAACCATCGTGTTTAATCTCAGGTGTAAAGATAGAGGTAGAGCACCACAAGGATCAGGGTGGCAAATTGGGCAACAACCCGTGCCTGCATGAATTTGTTGCTGTTTTTGTCGTCAAATTTTCCGCCCTGGCTCATGGAGGCAACGCCCATAAACATAATGCCGCCGGTGACTAACACGCCAATAACAATCAGGATTAGAAGCCAGTTCATTTGAATATACTCCTTTTTTTTGTTCTTTTACGAGACAATATCCGCCATTAAATACGGAAAAATGCATATTATTTCGTCAGTCAAAATATATGCCATATTTCCTTGGCATTTCAATCATTAGAATATAGTGTTTTTGCCTAAAGAGAAAGAAAATTAGTACATAATGTTGAGGAGGATTACATGACGTCTGTTTGTTGGAGGGGTATTGTTGTCAGTGCCATCGTTGCGATTTCCGTTGTTTCTTCACCGGCCACCTGGGCAGAAGATAATGACCGATCCCTGCTGTGGCTGGAGGAAGTTGACGGCGAGAAAGCGCTCGACTGGGTGCGGGGACAGAATAAAAAAACTCTGGACGTGCTGACCAATGACCCCCTGTTTGAAGGCTATAAAAAACAGGCTTATGACATCCTCACCGCCTCTGACCGGATTACCTACGGCACCATTCGGGGCGGTTATGTTTATAATTTCTGGCGGGACCAGGCCCATGTGCGCGGCATCTGGCGTCGGGCAACGGTCGACAGCTATAAATCCGGCACCCCCACCTGGGATGTGCTGATGGATGTGGATGCCTTGGCCAAGGTCGAGGACCAGAACTGGATCTATAAAAGCGCTGATTGCCTGGCCCCGGACTATACCCGTTGCCTGATCAGTCTGTCTCCGGGCGGTACGGATGCCACCACCTACCGGGAATTTGATATTACCGAGAAGTCTTTTGTCAAAAATGGATTCCAGGTGCCGTTGTCGAAAACAAATCTGGGATGGGAAGATAAAGATACCCTGCTGATCGCCACCGACTGGGGGCCAGATGGGGACGGGGTGTCGAGCATGAACACTTCCGGCTATCCGCGGATTATGAAACGCTGGCACCGGGGTGATCAGTTGACCGCGGCCACATCGGTTCTGGAAATGGATGCAGAGGAAACCTTCTCTTTCCCCATGAGTTTTACCCGGCCGGAGGATAAAGCGGTCTTTGTCCTGCGGGGCCATGATTTTTATCATTTCACCTATTATCTGGTGACAAAAGATGGCGGATTGCAGGAACTGCCCCTGCCGAAAAAATCGAGCCTTGAGGGCCTGTATCAGGGCCAGGTCCTGGTGTCGCTGAAAGAAGACTGGCGCGGCCATAAGTCGGGCAGTCTGGTCAGTTTCGACCTGGAAGACTTCCGGGCAATGGGGGGTATTTCCAAGATTACCCCGGTTTATGATCCGGGCCTGACCGGCACCATATCTACGGTAACGGTGACCAGAGACAAGGTCTATACCGTCGGTCTGGAGCATGTCTCCAGCCGGATCCGGGAAATGTCCTTTGACGGCACCGCCTGGATCAGCCGTAGCCTCGACTTTGGCGGCGAAGATGTCTTCTCCATCAGCTCATTCAGCGGCAGCAGCAATGACATGCTCATGAAACGGGATGGCCTGTTGACCCCACCCAGCCTATATTTTGTCAATTTTGAGGACGGTACAGAGATTAAACTGCAAGCCCTGACGCCCCGGTTTGATGCCTCGGACCTGAAATTGGAAAAACGCCTGGCCACCAGCAAGGACGGCACCAAGGTTCCTTATTTTATCGTCACCAAAAAAGGCACCAAGCTTAACAAGAAGACCCCGGTCCTGCAATATGGCTATGGGGGGTTTGAGATTTCGATCCTGCCCCATTACCGGGCCTTGCGCGGCAAACTATGGATGGAAAAGGGCGGGGCCTATGTCATCGCCAATATTCGCGGCGGCGGCGAATATGGTCCGCGCTGGCACCAATCGGCCCTGCATGAAAACCGTCAGCGGGCGTACGAGGACTTTTATGCCGTGGCCGAGGATGTGCAAAATTCTGGCCTGAGTTCACCAGAGCATTACGGCGCGGATGGGCGCAGCAACGGCGGTCTGTTGATGGGCGTCAGCTTCACCCAGCGACCTGACTTGTTCAATGCCATCATCTGCGGTGTGCCGCTGCTCGATATGAAGCGTTATAACAAATTGCTCGCCGGGGCTAGCTGGATGGCTGAATATGGCAATCCGGATACTGATGACTGGGACTATATCAGCAAATATTCCCCGCTGCAGAATCTGGATAAGGATAAATCATACCCGAAGGTCTATTTCTTCACCTCGACCAAGGATGACCGGGTTCATCCGGGCCATGCCCGCAAAATGGCGGCGAAGATGGAGGCCCAGGGCCATGACTTCTATTACTTTGAGAATATGGAAGGCGGTCATAAGGGCAATACCAACTATGACCAGGAAGCCAGCATGCGGGCCATGGAATATGTCTACCTCTGGCGTCAGCTGGGCGGTGAATAAGACGCAATAGCTTCCTGGGGCTGTCCTTCTGGTCCCAGGGAGTGGCTGTTCTTTTTACCCCGTTTAGGCTACACTAGGGCGGTATGTCGATTACGTCATTCCGGGGGCTGTGAAGGATAACTGATATGGTGATGAGATGGAAAATCCTGGAGCTTGCCGAGCGATGCACATCGCTGGATGATCTGCTGCGGGAACTCAGGAAACATCCGGAATATGATCTGCCCGAGGACGGCGGGGTGGCGCTGCTGCAGGAGTATAGCGATATTCTGCCGGAGGTCCTGCGCGATGAACTCCTGAGCAGGGCGAAGGCCCGAGACGCCCCCAAGCGACCTGGTTAATTTGGGCTGGTGCCCATCAGGGCCTTCAAGGCTTCAATATCGTCGCCCTGCGGTTTGTGTTTTATGTTGAGGATCGCCTTTGCCAGGGTCTTAATGGCTTCAGGTTCACTCTCGTCACTCAATATTTTGCTCAAGAGTATTTTGTCGGCATCGCTGGCTTTATGGGCGATACGGGTGATTATGGTCGCGAGCAGTTTCTCACTTTCGGTGCTTGTGGAGTTTCCGATAATAGCGGTCAGGGATTTTTTATGCTCAGCTGAGGGGTAATGATTTAAGTCCACCAGCACGGTCGCCATGGTATTTATCGGCTCGGAAGCCAGGACCAAAGACGGCATGAACATAAGCGTCAAAAAACATAAGGTTATAAGTTTCATTACTGATCTCCTAAGTTTAAGTCACGTCAGGGGGGAAGAATAATCCTCCCCAGCCTAAAAGTCTACATTCAAGATTTGTTGGCCAAGACTCATGATGTACCGGCTTTTAATATTGCTCTAAGTTTTCAACAGCCCGAGCCTGGGGATTTCAATGGCCGGGCAGCGGTCCATGACCACCTTCAGTCCGGCCCGTTCGGCGACCTCGGCGGCGGCGGTGTTAATCACGCCGAGTTGGGTCCAGACCACCTTGACCCCCTGGGCAATGGCCGCCTCTACCAGTGGGCCGACGGCGTCCGGTTGGCGGAAGATATCGATCATGTCGATGGGGGCAGGGATGTCGGACAGGCTGGCATAGACCTTGCGGCCCAATAATTCGGAGCCGCTCAGGCCCGGATTGACCGGATAGACGTCATAGCCCTGATTGATGAGGAATGCCATCACCCGGTGGGACGGCCGTTCCGGATTGCGGCTCGCCCCGATCAGGGCTATGGATCTGACAGAGGTCAGAATCTCCCTCAGGCCCTGACCCTTCATAACTTGGCGGCGACCTTGCGGGCGATGTCAATATAGATGGCGCTATGGGGGCTGTCGGGCTGATGGATGACAATTGGGGTGCCATTGTCCGATGTGGTTCGGATATCCATATGCAGGGGGATTTCGCCGAGGAAATCAACCCCGAGCTTCTCCGCCACGTCACGGGCGCCGCCATGGCCGAAAATATCCGACCGGTCACCACAGGAGGGGCAGAGGAAGTAGCTCATATTTTCCACGATGCCGAAAACGGTGACATCGGTTTTCTGGAACATGTCCAGACCCTTGCGGGCATCAGTCAGGGCAATGTCCTGGGGGGTGGAGACGACCACGGCGCCGTCCATGGCCACATTCTGGGCCAGGGTCAGTTGCACATCACCGGTGCCCGGCGGCAGGTCGAGCACCAATACGTCCAGCTCGCCATCCACATCCCATTTGGTGTCGGCAATCATCTGTTTTACCGCGCTCATGACCATGGGGCCGCGCCAGATGGTGGCGGTATCCTGTTTCATGAGGTAGCCCAGAGACATGCTGACCAGGCCGTGCTTGATGATCGGGATGATGTTTTTGTCTTTGTCCTGGGTTGGTTTTTCCGTAACGCCCAGCATCATCGGGATCGAGGGGCCATAGATGTCCACATCAAAAATACCGGTTTTCAGGCCCAAGCTCTGCAGGGCGAGGGCCAGGTTGACGGCGGTGGTGGACTTGCCGACCCCGCCCTTGCCACTGGCGACCGCGACCACATGCTTGACGCCGTCGATTTTGCGGATGTTCTTGACCGGCGTTTGGGTATGGGGGTGGGGTTTAGGTTTTTGGGGGGCTGTCCCCGCTGTCTGTTGCCGTTCCGCTGTCAGCACAGAGGTCACCTTGGTCACGCCCGCGAGTTCCAGCAGTTTGGCATCGCAGGTTTTGCGAATCTGCTCCATCATTTCGGCCTCAACCGGGTTGATGCTGAGGGCAAAACCGACCTCGCCTGCCTTGATCACAAGTCCTTCCACCATGCCGAGTGAGACAATGTCCGCGCCTTTGGTCGGGTGGGCAATGGATTTCAGGATATTAAGGAGTTGTTCGCGCTTGATCTCAGACATTAAGTACCTATCTATAACTTTGGTTATTATACGGTTGTTCACCGCCCCTACTTGGAATATAAGGTTTAGGACTTTATTTACAAAGGGAATGTGAATTTTTCCCCGTTGTAGGATGATTTTTTTCTTTGAAGGAGCATATATATGTCTTGGCAGAATAATAATAATGATGGTAGGGACCGGGGACCTTGGGGCAGTGGACCCGGTGGGGGCCAGGAGCCACCAAATATTGACGAACTGATTCGCAAAGGCCAGGATAAATTCCGCGACGCCTTTGGCGGCGGCAAAGGCAAAGGCGGGGGCAAAGGTATGTTCCTGATCATCGCGGCGGTTTTGGTTGTCGGTTATCTCTATGGGGCTATATATAAAGTCCAGCCCGATGAGGCCGGCGTGGTTCTGCGCTTTGGCAAGATTCAGGAAACGGTTGGCACCGGCGTCCATATCCATTGGCCGCCCATGGACAAGCTCTATAAACCCAAAGTCACCGCCGTTCATCAGATCGACGTAGGCAATCAGAAAAAAGAACGCCAGATGCTGACCGGGGACGAGAATATCGTCGACGTGCAATATTCCATCCTGTGGCGGATCATGGACCCGGCGCGCTTCTTGTTTAATCTGGAACAGAAAGAGCAGAGTATCAAGTCTGTCTCTGAAAGTGCCATGCGTGAAGTTGTGGCGAAAACTAATATTCAGCAGATCATGACCTCTGAACGTCAGAGTATTGAAATCGAAGTGCGGGAGATTATGCAGACGGTTCTGGATAATTATGAAGCCGGGATTGAGATCACCCAGATCAAGCTCGACCGGGTTGACCCGCCCGCTCAGGTATCTGATGCCTTCAATGATGTACAGAAGGCTGAGGCCGACCGCGATAAATACATCAACGAAGCCCGGAAATATCAGAATGAAATCGTGCCTAAAGCCCGTGGTGAAGCGGAGCAAATGAACCAGCAGGCCCTGGCTTATAAAGCCAAGGCGATCACCAAGGCTGAGGGTGAAAGCGCCCGCTTTCTGGCGGTTTATGAGCAATATAAGCTGGCTAAGGATGTGACCCGTCGCCGTCTGTACCTGGAAACCATGGAAAAAATCCTGGGCAATACCGACAAGGTCATTCTGGAAAGTGGCAACACGGGCGTGTTGCCCTATCTGCCGCTGCCGGCCATTAAGAAACAGAACTAGGACAGGATAAAGACAATGAATAATATAAAGACTTTACTTCTACTGGCCGTCCTGGGTGTCAGCGTTATCGTGCTCGGTGCATCTGTGTTCACGGTCAGCGAAACTCAACAGGCCCTGGTTCTTGAACTGGGGAAATGGAAGCAAACCGTTAAAGAACCCGGTCTGCATTTCAAGACTCCCTTTGTTCAGGATGTGATTTATTTCGACAAACGGATTTTGTTGCTTGATACGCCTGAACTGACCGTCATCACCAAGGATCAGAAACGGATCCAGGTTGATGCGTTCACGCAGTTCCGGGTTAACGATCCCCTGAAAGTTTTTCAGGCGGTTCGGAATGTCCAGGGCGCAAAGCCCCGGCTGTCGATCATCATCAACTCCAATCTGCGTAAGGTTTTTGGCCAGCGGGATTTCTCCGACGCCCTGTCCGGCGAACGGAAGTCCCTGCGTAAGGCGATTTCCGATGCGGTGAAAGAAGAAGCTGAAGCCCTCGGCATTACCGTGGTTGATGTGCGCATTAAACGCACCGACCTGCCGGCAGAAAACAGCAAGCCGATTTTTGACAGCATGATCGCTGAACGTCAGCAAGTGGCCCGTGAAATCCGTGCCCGTGGTGAAGAGCAAGCGATCCGCATCAAGTCAAAAGCCAACCGCGACAAAGTGGTTATGCTGGCCGAAGCCGAACGTGAAGCTCAGAAGCTGCGCGGGGATGGTGACGCGACTGCGGCCAAGGTCTTCGCCGATGCCTATAATCAGGACCCGGAGTTCTATGCCTTCTATCGGTCCATGCGGGCCTATAATGTTGCTTTCCGCGAGAAGAACACAACGATGATCTTGTCACCGACCAGTGATTTCTTCAAGTATTTTGGCGATATGAACGGCGCAACTAAAAAGAAGAAATAAACCGGATATTTAATAAAAGAGGATAGGGTCAGGGGGCCTTATCCTCTTTTTTGGCTTTTGCGTTTGGGTCTAATAGGGGGCCTTTATGCGACGAAGCCATAAATAATACGACCAAAGGGGGAAAAATACGACCAAAGGGGGAAAAAATACGACCAAAGGGGTTTGTCTCTCTCATTTCCGACACAAAGTATGGTAAGGATAGAGGGATTAAAAGAATAAATTCTGGGAAGAAAAATAATAAAAACTCAAACAATTGGAAGATTTCAGGAATTGGTATGCGTGAATTAAACAAATTATTTATGGCGGTGGTTATCGTCGCCACCACCATGGTTATCTCGCCCGTTGCGGCGCTGGCCAAAGGTGCCCCGGACAGCTTTGCTGATCTGGCGGAAAAATTATTACCAGCTGTGGTTAATGTCAACACAACCCAGACCATTAAGATTGAGCGGCGCTCCATGCCGAAAATTCCGGGCATGGAAGACTTTTTCAAACGTTTTGACCGCGAAGGCGAACGGGACCAGGGCCGCAAGAAAAATGGCGAAGACCGTCCGCTGACCCGCAAGCGCCAGTCGCTGGGCTCAGGTTTTGTCATTGATCCCTCCGGCATTATCATCACCAATAACCATGTGATCGACAAGGCTGATGAAGTGATGATCAAGATGCATGATGGTCGTGAATTCAAAGCCACCGTCATCGGTAAGGACAGCAAACTTGACCTGGCGGTGCTGAAAGTTGAAACGGATGAGCCATTGCCGTTCGTGAAGTTTGGCGATGATGCCAAATCCCGGGTTGGCGACTGGGTTCTGGCCATTGGCAATCCCTATTCCCTGGGTGGCACCATTACCGCCGGTATTATTTCTGCCCGCAACCGGGACATCAATTCGGGGCCCTATGATAAATATATTCAGACCGATGCCTCCATCAACCGCGGCAACAGCGGCGGCCCTATGTTCAATATGGACGGGGAAGTGATCGGCATCAATACCGCGATCTTCTCGCCTTCCGGCGGCAATATCGGCATTGGTTTTGCCATTCCCTCCAATCAGGCCCAGCATGTGATCAACCAGTTGCGTAAATATGGTCATACCAAGCGCGGCCGGATCGGCATTAGCTTTCAGCAGGTTACCGATGACACGGCCGAGAGTCTGGGTATGAAGAATAGTCAGGGTGCCATGGTTTCTTCCGTTGTTGACGGCGGACCGGCGGATAAGGCCGGAATTTTGGCCGGTGACATCATCATTGAATTTGAAGGCCGGGTGATTGAGGAACGCAATGACCTGCCGATCTGGGTCGCCAATACGGAAATCGGCAAGAAGGTGAAGCTGGTGGTTCTGCGCAAGGGCAAGAGAAAGAAACTGACCCTGGTGATCGACGAGCTTGAGGAAAATGAGGCTGACGAAGATGAGCCTGCCATGTCCGATGATGACGACGAGGACACCGAGGGCCAGGAGGTCCTGGGCATGACCATGGAGCCGATCACTGACAAGGCCCGTAAAGCCCTGAAACTGGAAGATGATGTGAAAGGTGTGCTGATTGCCGCCGTTGACCGCAACAGTCCGGCCGGTGAGAAAGCCCTGCGCCGGGGGGATGTTATCCTGGAGATCACCCAGGAAACTGTGACCACCGTCGAGGGGGCCATGGACCGCATTGCCAAGCTGAAGAAAAAAGGCCGCAAGAACATCCTGCTCAAAATTATCCGTCGGGGCAATGTCGCCTTTGTGACGGTTAAATTTGATGAGGACGAGTGATCAATCAGAGTGATCGCTTAATTTCATAACAATTGAAAAGGCCGGGTCTCGCGATCCGGTCTTTTTTTATGCCCAGGATTATGGATCAGGGATCATGGATAAAGCGGACAGAATGATGTATACTTCGAATTGGAATTTTTGTAAGCTTTTGGCCAGGCTGGTAAAAATTAAAACCTTTAAGTTATAAACAGTTATTTCATATAATTGATTGGTTCTAATTTGCCTTCTGGCGAATCCTGTTGTATAGATATAGCTGAATTTTCGACTCTTGATCCCTATTTAACTCAAAGGAAATTACCATGACCAGAGTACCTGACGTAACCTTCATGACCCGCGTGCGCAACGATGCCCTGGAAGGCCCAAATCCATTTGAATGGAAGCAGCTGACCACGGACGAAATCTTCAAAGGCAAAAAAGTTGTTCTGTTTGCTCTGCCGGGTGCGTTTACCCCGACCTGTTCAACAACGCATCTGCCGGGTTACGAAAAGCATTTTGAAGAGTTCCAGGCTCTGGGTGTTGACAGCGTTGTTTGTCTGTCCGTCAATGATGCTTTTGTCATGTACAGCTGGGGCCAGGCCCAGAAAGCGGAAAACGTCTTCCTGCTGCCCGACGGCAGTGGCGAATTCAGCCGCAAAATGGGCATGCTGGTTAATAAAGACAATGTGGGCTTTGGTTTCCGCAGCTGGCGTTATTCCATGGTCGTTGAAGACGGCGAGATTACCAAGATGTTTGTTGAAGAAGGCTTCAGCGACAACTTTGGTGCTGATCCTTTCGAAGTATCCGATGCCGACACGATGCTGGCTCACCTGAAAGGCTAAGCTTTTCAGACACAGAATGAAAAGGTCATGGCCCCCGGGTCATGGCCTTTTTTTGTGGGGGGCGTTTCACTATTTCACACCCGTCATCCCGGCCCGACACCCGTCACCCCGGACTTGATCCGGGGTCCATATCTATATAGATATCACTATTACAGGCCTATGGTTGTTGTGATATAAAAATGGATACCGGATCACGTCCGGCATGACGAAGTGAGAGGTTTTTATTTAATGTCTCGTTACTTTCCCCAGCCCGCCGTCTTTCCTGCGCAGGCAGGAAGCCAGTTTTTTAAGAAGACTAGACTCCTGCCTTCGCCAAGTTTTGGGCAGGAGTGACGAGGGGGGGCTTGAGGCGGGGGTGGTCTGATAGACGTCTATCAACTCTTGTTTGCAAATGATGGTGCTTTATCGTACTAATAACGGGTAGGTAGTAGTCAGGTTCAAGGGGCAGATTCCGACCCAAAGCGGCCGTTTATAGAGTGAATTATTCCCGCCAAAGTAATATATGGATTGGTAAAATGTCTAAACAGATTATAGAGAAAATAAATCAGTTATGCTCTTTGGAATCTGCTGTTCGAAAACACATTAATACTACACGTTACCAAAACGATCTTATCAGTGATTCAGACAACTGGAATCAAATCTGCTGCTCATTAGATACAATTGGCGATACATCATACTCCATCAGCGATTATATTGAATCTGACTATCCCAGCAAAATGGGTTTAAAATACATATATACCTACGGCTTGCTTCAAGCGCTAATTATTCAACAAGATGCAATGTTACATTTGTCTAAGGCATTTAAGGTAACGTACAAAATAAGTGAAGTTCTTTATGGAATACGTTACATAAGGAATTCTGCAATTGGGCACCCAACAAAACAAAACCAAGGAACGCCTAACGGTCAAACACATTTCAACTACATTTCAAGAATGACGTTATCCAAAAATGGCTTTAGATTGATGAAATGTTATGATCAAAGAAAAATAGAATTTCTTGATGTCGACTTATTCAAAATTATTGACAATCAACTTGATGAAATTAAATCTGGATGCGAGGCTATAGTAGTTATACTAAAAGAGGCTGACAAAATGCACAAAGAAAAATACAAAGATGACCTTTTAATTAATATTTTTCACTCAATCATTGGATACCATTTTGAAAAAATTGGAGAAGGTATTTATTCCCCCAACTCAAGCAATATTCAATTCGGGCTTTCCAGGCTTAAAAGTGTGCAGAAAACTTATCTTAAATTCGAAAATGCTCTGAAGGAGCGCGGTGATTTAACATCTTATACACAATACGACCTTGATGAATACAAACACGCTCTGTCCATGTTGGAAGCATATCTTGAGGGCAGTGAACATCATATGTCCGAGAGCGACGCAAGGATATATCACTTCTATATGTGCGAACAGCATAAACATTTTGAAGAAATTGCTAAAGAGGTTGATGCTACGTATGCCTCCGAAACTCAAACCGAAGTGAAGAATAGTTGAATGTCCGCTGTTGGCTGGAAGCAGACATTTAGCTTCAGGCCGTTTCGCAAAACCTAAGCATACCGCTTCAGCCCCCGCTCTAACCAAATCTAGCGGCCTTACCCCTCACTCCGTGACAAAATCTGTATCTGAATAGCCCTGCAAATAAAGCAAGGCGGTCAGGTCGGCGTGGCGAAGGCTGATGTTGGCGGCTTCGGTTACTGCGGTCTTGCCGTGATAGGCGATGCCGACCCCGGCTTCCTGAATCATCGGGATGTCATTTGCGCCGTCACCGACTGCCATGATGTCATCGTCAGACAGTCCGGCCAGGGCTTTAAATTCCAGCAGGCTGTCCCGCTTGGTATGGCTGTCCACGATGGGCGGGATCACCTTGCCGGTCAGCTTGCCGTCTTTGATGTCGAGCACATTGGCTCGGTTGGTCTGAAAGCCGGTAATCGCGGCAATGCGTGAGGTAAAGTAGGTAAAGCCACCCGAGACCAGAACCGTATTGGCACCGTTAGCATTCATGGTCTTGATCAGGGTCACCGCGCCCGGCATCAGTTTCACCCGTTCTTTATAGGTGCGCTCCAGAACTCCCTCATCCATACCGACCAACAGGGCGACACGGTCTCTCAGGGTCTGTTCAAAATCAAGATGGCCCTGCATGGCGGCCTCGGTAATGGCCGAGACTTCTTTCTTCAGGCCGGCAAAATCGGCCAGCTCATCAATGCATTCACATTGGATGATGGTGCTGTCCATATCGGCGACCAGAAGTTTCTTAACCCGGGTTGCGGCGACCTGAAAGCCAAAATCGAAATCCTCATTCAGCAGGTCAGGGGTCAGGCTGGCTTTGGCCGCGTCAAGCCCTCCGTCAAAGAGTATGTCGACCGCGACGCCTTCTGACAGCCAGGTGACGGCGCTGACATCTTCCAGTTGGGACACATAGACGGCAACGATGTCATCGGTTAAGGTCGGGGCCGCCGGATTGGAAATTAATGTCAGAAGGTTTTGCATAGTCTGGAACCTGTTTTGCTGTTATCGGGAGTCGAACTTATATATAGTTCAAAGCTATGGAAAAAAGCATGAAAAAAATAATTTTACTGGCCGGGCCAACCGCCAGCGGTAAATCGTCTACTGCCCTGGACTGGGCGGACAAGTTTGGCGGCGAGATTGTCAATGCCGACAGTATGCAGGTCTACCGGGAACTGAACCAGTTGACGGCGCGGCCCTCGGCGGTGGAGGAGGGGCGCTGTCCCCACCATCTGTATGGCACGCTGGCCGGCGATGACCCCTGTTCGGCGGAACGCTGGCGCGATCTGGCCCTGCCGATGATTGAGGATATCTGGCAGCGCGGCGCGGTACCGATTGTGGTCGGTGGCACCGGGCTGTATTTCAAAAGCCTGACCGTCGGCCTGTCGGAAGTGCCGGAAATCGATCCCGCCATTCGCCAGGACATCCGGTCGACCGTGACCTCTGAGACCGCGCCCGAAGCCCATCAGCGTTTGCAGGAGATTGACCCGGAAATGGCCGCGCGACTGGCCCCTGGGGATAGCCAGCGGGTGTCCCGGGCCTTGGAGGTCATCCTGTCCACCGGCAAGTCGCTGAAATACTGGCAGGACATTCCCCCGACCGGCGGGCTGTACGACCGGGATGATGTTGAGATTGAACGCAATGTCATCACCCGCGACCGGGTCGAGCTCTATGCCCGCTGTGACCTGCGCTTTCGGATGATGATCGAAGAGGGGGGTGCGATCGAAGAAGTGCGGGCCCTGCTGACCCTGAATTATCCTTCAAGTTTGCCAGTGATGAAATCCCTCGGTGTGCCCCAAATCAGCCGCCATCTGGCCGGGGAAATCGATCTTGCGGAAACCATCACCCTCAGCCAGGCCGCGACCCGGCAATTTGCCAAGCGCCAAATGACCTGGTTTCGCAATCAGTGCGGTGACTGGACTCAGATTAAATTGTAATATTTGCATATAAAATTTAAATATATTGAATTATTATTACAACAATACCGCTTGACTAAGCAATAATCGGTCATTACTGTGTATTTTAGGAGAGAGCAATCTATATCGTCGTTTCTGTTGCCATGCGGCTAAGAAACCGATATACAATGCTTTCTTTTCTTATGTGCGCATAAGAGGTGTTTAAATTTTGTCTCTGGGCGGATATTTTGAATATTCTTCGGAGAAACTGATAATTGGATTAAGAAAGGTTCATCATGTCCGGCAAAGAGTATAGCGGCGCAGAGATCATCATCAATTCCCTGGTGGATTTGGGTGTCGAGGTTATTTTCGGCTATCCCGGTGGTGCTGTGCTTCCGCTTTATGATGCCATTTTTCAGCAGGATAAGATCCGCCATATTCTGGTGCGCCACGAACAGGCCGCCGTCCATGCGGCAGAGGGCTATGCCCGCTCCACCGGTAAGCCGGGTGTGGTTCTGGTGACCTCTGGTCCCGGGGCGACCAATGCGGTGACCGGCCTGACCGATGCCATGCTCGATTCGATCCCGGTGATCTGTCTGACCGGCCAGGTTCCGGTTCATCTGATCGGCAGTGACGCCTTTCAGGAAGCCGATACCGTGGGCATCACGCGTCACTGTACCAAGCATAACTATCTGGTGCGCGATGTGGATAATCTGTCCCAGGTCATTCATGAGGCCTTTTATGTGGCGACCAGTGGCCGTCCGGGTCCGGTCGTGGTTGATATTCCAAAAGATGTCCAGATTTTCACCAGCAGCAACCTCCATAGCGGCCCGATCAAACATCGCAGCTACCGGCCTGAATTAAAAGGTGATCTCAACGCGATCAAAGAGGCGGTCGCGCTAATGGTCAAGGCCAAGAAGCCGATTTTCTATAGCGGCGGCGGCGTGATCAATTCCGGTCCGGCGGCGTCCCAATTGCTGCGTGAACTGGTGCGGCTGACCGGGGCCCCGATCACCAGCACCCTGATGGGGCTGGGGGCTTATCCCGCGTCCGACAGACAGTTTTTGGGCATGCTCGGCATGCACGGCACCTTTGAAGCCAACCATGCCATGCATGACTGTGATGTGATGATCTGTGTCGGGGCGCGGTTTGATGACCGGGTCACCGGGCGGCTGGATGCCTTCTCGCCAAATTCCAAGAAAATTCATATCGATATTGACCGCTCGTCCATCAACAAGACCGTCCGGGTCGATGTGCCGGTTGTTGGTGATGTGGCCCATGTTCTGGAGGATATGCTGAAATTATGGAAAGCGGCGGTCCTGGAAGAAGGCCAGCAGTCCTATGATGACTGGTGGGCAGATATTGAAGGCTGGCGTGCTCGGGAGTGCCTGAAATATCGCCAATCCGATGATGTCATCATGCCGCAATATGCCCTGGAGCGTCTGCAGGCCCTGACCCAGGACAAGGACACTTATTTCACCACCGAGGTTGGCCAGCATCAGATGTGGGCGGCGCAGTATCTGAAATTTGAAGATCCGAACCGCTGGATGACTTCCGGCGGGCTCGGCACTATGGGCTACGGCTTTCCGGCCGCGGTCGGGGTTCAGATCGCCCATCCGGATGCTCTGGTGATTGATGTGGCCGGTGAGGCCTCGATCCAGATGAATATTCAGGAGCTGGGCACAACAGCGCAATATAAACTGCCGGTGAAGATTTTTATCCTCAACAATGAATATATGGGCATGGTCCGCCAGTGGCAGGACCTGAACCATGGCGGCCGCCATTCCGAGACCTATTCAGAAGGCCTGCCGGACTTTGTTGCCCTGGCCAAGGCTTACGGTGCTCACGGTATTCTCGTCGAAAAGCCGGAAGACCTGGACGCAGCCATTATGGAAATGATTGAAACCCCGGGCCTGGTGATTGTCGATTGCCGGGTGGCGAAGATGGCCAATTGTTTCCCCATGGTGCCCAGCGGGGCAGCCCATAACGAAATGATTTTGGCTGATGAAGAAGACGTAACAGAATTTGAAGGCGGCGCGGCGCTGGTATAAGCGACTGCGGGAGAAAAAAACATGCATCATACTCATAAAGAAATCGAACTTACCGCCCGTCATACCCTGTCGATCATTGTCGATAATGAGGCCGGGGTTCTGGCCCGGGTGATTGGCCTATTTTCCGGCCGGGGCTATAACATTGAACATCTGACCGTGGCACCGGTTGACCTACAGGGGACCGAGTCCAGGATCACCGTGGTCACCATCGGCACACCGCCGGTCATTGAACAGATCAAGGCCCAGCTCGACCGGCTGGTTCCGGTGCACAGGGTCGGTGACCTGACAGAGAATGGCCCCCATGTGGAGCGGGAACTGGCGCTGATCAAGGTTCATTGCCAGGGCGAGAAGCAACAGGCGGCCCTGCGCATTGCTGAGGCCTTCCGGGCCAAGATCGTCGACAGCAGCTTTGACAGCTATATCTTTGAAGTGACGGGCAAGACCGACAAGATCAAAGCCTTCATCCGTCTGATGGAAGATGTGGGTCTGGTGGAAGCCGTGCGGACCGGGGTTGCGGCCCTGACCCGGGGATCAGACGCCTTATAAAAGACATTACTGACTAATTTTTACGAAAAATATGAAATCTGAAGGAGACTATAAAATGCGGGTATATTACGATCGCGATGCGGATGTTAACCTGATCAAAACCAAAAAAGTCGTTATCGTCGGTTACGGTAGCCAGGGCCACGCCCATGCCGCCAACCTGCGGGACAGTGGCGTCAAAGACATTGCCGTCGCCCTGCGCGAAGGCTCCAGCTCACGGGCCAAAGCCGAAGAAGCCGGCTTCAAGGTCATGACCGCTGCCGAGGGCGCTGCCTGGGGTGATGTGATCATGGTTCTGGTGCCGGATGAGCTGCAGGCTGACCTCTATGCCGATGACCTGGCACCGAACATGAAACAGGGTGCGTCCCTGGTGTTTGCCCATGGCCTGAACATTCATTTTAAACTGATCGAGCCCCGTGCCGACCTGGACGTGTTCATGATTGCGCCTAAAGGCCCCGGTCATACCGTGCGTTCCGAATACCTTAAAGGCGCTGGTGTGCCGACCCTGATCGCTGTCGATCAGGATGCCACAGGCAACGCCCATGACATTGGCCTGTCCTACGCCTCTGCCAATGGTGGTGGTCGTGCCGGTATTATTGAGACCACCTTTAAAGAGGAATGTGAAACTGATCTGTTCGGTGAGCAGGCTGTTCTTTGTGGTGGTGCTTCTGCGCTGGTTCAATGTGGTTTTGAAGTCCTGACCGAAGCCGGTTATGCGCCGGAAATGGCTTATTTCGAATGTCTGCATGAGCTGAAGCTGATCGTTGACCTGATGTATGAAGGCGGCATTGCTAATATGCGCTATTCGATCTCCAACACGGCGGAATATGGTGACTATATGTCCGGCTCCCGGATCATCACCGCCGAAACCAAGCTGGAAATGAAACGCATCCTGGCCGATATTCAGGAAGGTCGTTTTGTTAGTGACTTCATGCTCGACAACAAGGTTGGCCAGGTCAAACTGAAAGCCGCCCGCGCCAAGGGTGCTGCCCATCCGATCGAAGAAGTTGGTGCAAACCTGCGGGCCATGATGCCATGGCTGAAAGAAAACAAACTGGTCGATAAAGAAAAGAACTAGTTCTTTCTCCCGGTTTAAAGATTAAAGCCTCCTCAAGAAACTGAGGGGGCTTTTTTGTGGATTGGTAAGGAAATGTCATTCCTGTGCAGGAGCGACCAGGAGCCTAGAGACATATCAAACATATCCCCAACCAAAATTCAAGGTGACGGGGGTGGGGTTCTTGTTTATTACTGGAACAGAGCCTCCTGACCGCAACCGAAAGACCCTCTATGTCCCTGTGGACCGTCTATATCCTGAAATGCCGTGATGGCAGTTATTATACCGGGATCACCAATGACCTGGAGAAGCGTCTGGCCGACCATGAGGCCGGGGCCGGGGCGAAATATACCCGGGGACGGGGGCCGTTTGAGGTGATGCACAAGGAAGCCCATCCCGACCGCAGCGCCGCGTCAAAGCGGGAGTTCGCCATCAAAAAACTCACCCGTCAACAGAAAGAAACCCTCATTCACTCCGCCTCCCTATAAATGGGGTGCCCCAAACCCGGACCCCTATGGCCCAAGAGCGGCTCTGGCAAGGCAACCTTTGAAAGAAGCAATTGTAACTTTCCTATGAGGCTGTTTTTTAATTCATCGCGTCATATTTTGCCTGGAGGTCGTCTTCACTTTCGACAAATTCAGGGTTCGGGATGATGCATTCATCCGGGCAGACCAGCACGCATTGCGGCTCATCGTCGGCCCCGACACATTCCGTGCATTTGAAGGGGTCGATGATATACATGGGATCGCCTTCCTTGATTGCTTCATTGGGGCAGGCTGGCTCACAGGCATCACAGGCGGTGCAAGCTTCTACGATCATTAACGCCATAATCTTTTCCTTTCTTATTATTGGTCACACAGGTTGATTTAAATCCTGATCAGGATGCTTTTGCCAGATTTTCAAGTTCGGCCAGCTTGTTATGGCGGAAGTTTCCCCAGATGGCGGCCCCAATGGCGCCGGCATAAATAGAATCCTCATGGGATACTACGGGCATATCCATTTTATTCCTGGCCATGGCTTCGTTCAGGGCCAGGACCAGTCCGGTATCCAGGGCCAGCCCGCCGGTGCACATCACGATACCCTCCTTGACCTTCAGGGATTTTAACAGTTTGATCAGGCGGGCTGCCATAGAAATATGAATACCCTTGAGGATGTTTTCCGCTGAAATGCTGCGGGACACCATGTTAATGACATCGGTTTCCGCCAGCACGGCGCAAATGCCGGAAACAACTTCCGGGTTGTCTGCTCTCTGGCTGAGTTCGCCGATTTCATCCTGGCCAATGCCCAGGTACCTGGCAATATTCTCGAGGAATTGTCCGGACCCGGAGGCGCATTGGCTGGTCATCTTATATTTCAGCACTTTGCCGCGCTCGTCCATGCTGATGGCTTTGCCGTTCAGGGCACCAATATCCATCAGGGACCGGGCTTTGGGGTTCAGGTACAATGCCCCCCGGGCATGGCTGGTCATGGAATAAAAATGACCCGTGGAATAGGGGATATTTTCCGCATCCCCGGTTGTTGCCACATAGTCAATGTCATCGCGGGTATAGCCGTGCTTCTCCAGCAGATGGTCAAAGGCGGCTTCAGCGAGCTTGAAGGGCTCCCGGTTTCTGATCCGGTCAGTTATTTTGTCAATCCAGGTAATCTGATCGCCGTTAAATTCAAAAAGGGCAGTTTTTACAGCACCTGTACCTACGTCAATTCCTATTGTTAATGTCATTTTAAGCCTCCATTACTGCGCGGCGGGCGAATTCGGCGCCGCCCAGCGCACCGGTGTAAATTGAATCAGGATCGATATTGATGGTGACGTCGCCGTAGTTTTCTTTGACCAGCTCACGCAGCGCCTTCACGGCCGCCTCATTCTTGGCCACGCCGCCGGTGAAGGTGAATTCATCCGTGATGCCGCCGGACCGTGCGATGATCGACATGGCCCGCAGGATGATGGACCGGTGAAGCCCGGCCAGAATATCTTCCCGTTTTTCACCCAGTGCCAGCCTGTCGCGCAATTCCGCACCGGCAAATACGGTGCAGGTTGAGTTGATCTTAACCGCCTTGGTGGATTTCATGGCGATGGGTCCCAGTTCATGCAAACCCATGTTCATTTCATCGGCGATATAGCCAAGGTAACGGCCACAACCAGCGGCACAGCGGTCATTCATCTGAAAGTTATCGACCACGCCGTTTTGATCTATCTGAATGGATTTGGTGTCCTGCCCACCAATATCAAGCACGGTACGGGTGCCGGGATACATCATATGGGCGCCCAGTCCATGGCAGAGGATTTCTGACCGGATATGCTCTTTGGGGAAGGGCAGGCGAACCCGCCCGTAGCCGGTGCCGACGACAAAGGTTTCTTCCAGCTCGACGGACAAGGCATCTTTAACAGGCCCCTGGACATCGTCGAAACTAATGCCCAGCTCCGGGGATTCATTAATCAGATTTTGCAGGCCGTTAAGGAATTTTCCTTCAAGGTTATCTGCTGGCGGTCGGTTTTCGACCTCAATGATCGATTTATCATACACATTGAGGGCATAATCATATTTCAGGCCCGCATCTCTTGAAATTTCTTCAGACAGGGACAGGAAACGTCCCCCCGCGATGTCGCGGAAGAAGTCTGATTTGCGGGTCGCGCCCTTGGCAAAAAGCTCAAGGGATTCTTCCCGTAACTGAACAAATACTTTGTCCAGAACTTCTGTCAGGGTTGACCTGACGTCATCGAACCGCTCGCCTTCTGAACTGCGCAGACAGGTGGCTTTCAGGTCGTCCAGCTGTTCAACGAACTGCTCCCGGCGAAAATTACGTTCCAGATCATCCAGGAACGCCTCCTGCCGGTCGCCAAGCTTTTTATTGCCTTTAAGGTTTCTGCGCAGCAGGGTAAAGCGAGCACCAATCATGGCTTCCTGCTTTGCCACTCGGCTGGCGGTGTCATAGTTTGACCGGGAGTTGGTAATCCCCCGTCCGATGATCTCTCTGTCCTCTGTCATGATAACCGCTTTGGTGGTTGTCGAGCCGAGGTCAATTCCAATAAAACATTTCATGTCTTGTTCCCTTTCCTATACGCCAGCACGACGTTTTTGATCGATCATCTGGAAATAACTTTCCAGACGGTTCTTGACGTTGGCAGCGGAGAAATAACGCGGGTCAACCAGGTCGGTTTCCACAAACGCGGCTGGTTTGCCGGTGCGTTTCTCAACTTCGCGCATCATCATCAACTCCCCGGCGGCAAAACTGTTGCAGCTTTTTATCGAGTTGATCAGCAGACCATCGGCTTCATAATCATTGATATATCCTTCCAGCATCCGGGTCCGTTCGGGCAGGTTGCGGTTGGTGTAACAATGCATGCAATACTCAGCCAGGCTTTCCAGCGGCCGTGACGGATCATGGCGGAAACCGTAATCATAAGTGCCGCCCACTTTGGTATAGGTGCTGGCAACGACGACCGCGCCTTCGTCATAGAACATTTTCCAGAATTCGCGCATGCTGGTATAGTTGGGTGGTCCTTCGGTGACGATACGGTATTTTTCAGTCTTCATCTCACCTTCTGGGGTGATTGGGCCCTGACCTTTGCGGATACGTTCTTCGATTTCCGACCGCAGGGTTTTATAGTAATCTACGGCCAGTTCCGTCCCCCGGAAGGCGGTGAAAATTGGCCCGATATAATAGATGCCGCCAAAATAGGCATCAATGGGTGAGGGCTTGTTTTTGGCTGATTCCAGTACCCAGACAAAATCATCTTCTGCCTTGGCGGAAAGGGCCATATTCTCCCGCAAACGGTCAATATCAAATTTAATGCCACTGACTTTTTCGTATTTGGGGATCACTTCCTCTTTCAACTGCTTGACCACATAGTCAGTCATGGATTTTGTGATCACACCATCGGCGGTATAGGGCACATGCAGCATGGCGGTTTCACATTTATATTCATGGCGCAGAAGTTCAAACCATTTCAGGAAGGTATAACAGCCTGTATAGCTGAGCATCAGGATGTCAGGTTCCGGAATGGGCAGGCCTGTGGGACCAATATTACCTTTGCGCATCATGCCGATGTCGGATTTAACATAGGTACAGACATCTTCGGAATGGCCCCATTTTTCAGCTTCCATGATCATGCCGCCCGACTTTTTGCGCAGGCCGTTCTGAATGGCATTGATTTCGGGGTAATTGCCGACCATGTCAAAACACATGATCAGTTCATTTAGGTTGCCGGGGACAAAAGTATAGGAGACTTTCTCGCCGGTATTTTTTACATTGCCAAGCCGGTTAAAGTTGCTTTCAATCATGTCCTTCTGTTTGGCCATGGAGGCATCTTTTTGCACGTCAGTTGACGGTTTTCTTACGGGTGCACTCATAGAATTAACTCCAAAGTTTGATCGAATCGGCAAAGGTACCTGCCTGTTCACGGATGGGCTGCATCTGCCCGGTGTTTTCAGCGTATTTGAAACTGATGTGGGGAATGTCCGCATCATTGAGGACATCCTGAAGGAGAGGCCGTTCCAGCAACGCCGGATCGCAGAAGCTGGCCGCGGCGAAGATCACGCCCTCGGCATTATTCTCCCGGACGGTATCCACCAGATATAGGCCTTTGATGTCTTCATCCGGCTCAAAGCAGGACGGCATCTTGACCGAGGCTTCTAGGAAGGTATAGGACAGGGCCTGAATGGGGTCGCAATCTGTCGGGACTTCCTTGGTAAACCAGCGATTGACCAGCATGTAATCATCATCGACCACATAACAGCCTGACATCTCAATGGACTTGATCAGGTTGAGCGGTGGTTGCTCGCAGAAGGAACCAGAGACAACAACCCGGCTGTTATCGCGTTTCGGACGATCTTCAATAGAGGCGGCTTCAATATAGTCCTTGATCAGCTGATTGTGATCTTCCACGGGAATTAGCATACCAGCGCGGTTAATCAGGTAAACCTCGGACGAGGGGGCCAGCCACGGCGTGTCTGACCGGAATTTATAGAGTTCGCGGGTCAGGCGGCGGTTTTCATTATAAACCACGATGGAATTCTTCAGGGCCTCATCGGTAATTGTAATGTCGCCGATTTTTTCCAGATCATGCCGGAGAACATTAAGCTCATGCATATAGAACTCACCGCCCACATCTCTCATATAGTTTTGCGGAACGTCGAAATAATGCGAGTAAACTTCAGGGCGCAGCATCTTCCACATGCCCGACAGGTTGCGGATCACATCGCAGATGCTGGGGAACAGCATGCCGTCGACAAAGTCCAGACGGTCGGTGAGTAAAAGTTCAACGGTCGAGCGCGGAATGCGACAGATATAACTCTGATAATAGGCGTCGCCCTGAATAACTTCCAGCTGATCGCCGCCACCCAGAATACCAAGAGGCAGCATGCCGGCAGCATGGATAATTTCGCGGGCCACATACATGGGCATAAAACCGATGACATGGCGTCCTTCCTTGGCATCTTTCCAGTCGCGTGCGGCGGTGAAGTCAAGGTCATCATAGAGGGCCTGACAGCGGGTGATAATATCTTCTCTGGTTGCCATGTCTCATTTCTCCTTGGTTGTTTTTGCCGCAGGCATCAGGCTTTCCGTGAATTCAGAAGTCCAGGGTTGCCCTTGGGCTAATGCCTGACGTAGGGCGACAAAGTCAATTTCCCGGTCCCGTCCCACAGGTTCGTTAAAGGCACGAAAACCGGCTCTGGCCTCCGTCATCATGTTCAGGGCAAGCCAGGCGCGGGAATTTTCCTTGTTGGCATTCCAGGCATCAATCTTGGGCTTGCGCAGTTCTTCCAGGGTTTTGGTCATACAGTCGGGGAAGGTGTTGACAAATTTAGAACAGAATTCCTCGACCTTCGCGTCAAGCAGGCTCAGGTCAACTTCACC
Source organism: Alphaproteobacteria bacterium (assembly GCA_002401455.1). Taxonomy (GTDB): domain Bacteria; phylum Pseudomonadota; class Alphaproteobacteria; order Sphingomonadales; family Emcibacteraceae; genus Paremcibacter. The sequence continues at coordinate 168,098 of NVTE01000002.1, read as the reverse complement.
AGATCTCAACATATTTTTGCCCTTGGCCAACGCGTCACCGGATTTGGCTTCCCCCAGAATGATTTTGCCAAATCCATCCAGATATTGTTCCGTCACCACCAGGGGGTTGGCAACAAATTCGCCGTCCACTTTCAGGGCCGGAACGATGTCCGCCACGATGCCCATGCGGTAAGCTTTATGGGCTGACCAGGGTTCACACAGGGTGCCCGATACCATGGCCTGTTCACAGCCGATCATGAGGGGCAGAAAGTCGGTGGCGCCGCCGATGGGGGCTGAGCCATGTTTTGGTCCGGCCTGGCCAAACTTCGCCAGATCATGGGTGATGGAAAAGTCACAGGCCATGCCGATTTCCTGGCCACCGCCAATGCGCATGCCGTTCACCCGGCAGATCACCGGCTTGTCACAGCCTAAGATGGCGCTGACCATATCATTGAACAGGCGCATATACTGACGATATTCCTGAGGGTTGCCGGCATAATATTCGGCATATTCCTTTGTATTGCCGCCGGTGCAGAAGGCCTTGTCTCCGGCGCCGGTAAAGACGACGGCGACCACATCGCGGGCAGTGCTGGCTTCCCGGAAGGCGAGGATAACGGCTTTCACCATTTCTGTGGTGTAAGAGTTATATTGGGCGGGATTGTCCAGGATGATCCAATAGTTATAAAGGCCCTCGACCACTTGCCCCTCAGGGGTTTTCGCGGGGCGCTTTTCTATGATAACGCCCGGCGTGTCAATTTCACTTACCAGATTATGATTTACCAGATCGATAGACGACATAACTCAAGGCTCCTTCACTTTTTTCCAAATATATCCATTTGCAGTTGTGACATCACACTGCTCAACATTCGTAATGATGGGTGTACGACCCATTAAGTGCCCTGATTAATTCTGTCGGTCCAATTGCTCTGCTTCTCTTCTGTCATCTCTTTTTTATTGTGTAACAGTGGTTGACGAAGCGGCAATGACTCATTAAAGTAGTAATTAAGTACCACAATACCGAATTAAAGGTCAAGGCCTGAAATAATAAATTTTCAAAATACTTCAGGTTGAAATCAAAATTGACAGATTTTCAGTGATGCATTGAAAAGTTTGCACATAAAGAAACCAATGACAGGAAGAAGAGGAAGAGTGATATGACCGAAGGAGATCAAAATACGTCTGTCTCAGTGGCCATGGTCGGCAGTGGCGGAGCCGGTGTGATGACGGCGGGAAATATGATGCTGGAGGCGGCAACCAAGGCCGGCCTTTACGGCCTGATGACCCGGACCGTAGGGCCACAGATCAGGGGTGGCGAGGCGGCTGCCCTGCTGCGGTTATCCAGCCGACCGGTTCATTGTGTCGATGATACCTTTGATATTCTGGTGGCGGTAGACTGGAAAGGGGCGGAGCGTTTTGCCGGGGAAGTTCCTCTGGGTCCACACAGTCTGATCATTACCGATCCGGCGACCGGCGATATTCCGGAAATTCTTACAGCCTCGGGCGCACGGGTGGTTGAGGTTCCCATCGGGGAGCTGGCGGCCGCAGTGGATGGCGGGCGGGCCAATATGGTTATACTGGGATTGGTCGCTGCCCTGATTGGGCTTTCAGAAGCTCCGATTAATGAGATAATTGCCAAGAAACTCAGAAAAAAGGGTGACGCCGCTGTAACAGCCAGTCGGGCGGCGGTCCGGGCCGGTTATCAGGCGGCGGTTGAGGTGACATCGCCGGTAAAAGTGGCAACGATTAGCGACGACGACACAGGTCACCCTAAAAGATGGCTGATCAGTGGCAATCAGGCCGCCGGTTTTGGCGCTCTTCGGGGCGGCATTCGGTTTGTGGCGGCGTATCCCATCACGCCGGCGACCGAGGTCCTGGAATGGATGTCCCCGAACCTGCAAAAGGTGGGAGGTACACTGGTCCAGGCCGAGGACGAACTGGCCTCTATCAATATGGCCATTGGTGCGTCTTTCGGCGGCCGACCTTCCCTGACCGCAACCTCAGGCCCGGGGCTTTCCCTGATGATGGAAGGCATTGGCCTTGCGGTGTCATCGGAAACGCCGGTGGTGATTGTCAATGTGATGCGGGGTGGGCCATCAACGGGTGTGCCGACCAAATCTGAGCAGACGGATCTGAATATTGCGGTTTACGGCCTGCACGGGGATGCGCCTCATATTGTGACGGCGGCGACCTCGGTTGAGGATTGTATTTTCACCACCCAGTGGTCTGTTTATCTGGCGGAAGCCATGCAGACGGCGGCCATCGTTCTGTCCGATCAGTTTATGGGCCAAGCCAGTACCATCATTGATCCGCCAGCCAATATTTCCTTCATGGCCCAGCGCCTTGTGGAAAAAGCACCGACAGAGGATTACCTGCGCTACGCGGTGACCGCGGATGGGGTCTCGGCCATGACCCTGCCGGGCACGCCGGGTGGGCAATATACCGCGGACGGGCTGGAGCATAACCCCAAGGGCCTGCCCTCTACCCTGATGGAAGATCACCGGGACCAGATGGATAAGAGGGACCGAAAGGTTGCCGATTTCAATTACGGCGACCATTGGGCCGATGTGGAAGGTGATGAGGGGTGTGAGCTTGTGGTGCTGACCTGGGGCTCGACGACTAATGCCGTGCGTGAAGGCATTGAGCGTCTGAAGGCAGAGGGCATTGACTGCAAGCTGGTGGCTATTCGTCTGTTGTTGCCGGCGTTGCCGCTGCAATTCGATCAGGCCCTGAAAGGCGCAAAACGTATACTTGTCGTTGAGCAGAGCCATTCCGGGCAGTTTCTAAAACTGCTGCGGGCACATTACGATATGCCGGGTGAAATCAAGTCCTTCCGCCGACCCGGACCGCTGATTATTCGACCCGGAGAAATTGTTGATATCCTTAAAGAATGGAACGCGCTATGAACGAGTTAACCCCAAAAAAATTCAAAGCCAGTGACTATAAAACCAAACTGAAGCCGGTATGGTGTTCGGGTTGCGGTGATTATCATGTTCTGATGTCAGTGACCCAGGCGTTTGCCAAGCTGAAACTGGACCCGAAAAATATCGCTGTCATCTCTGGGATTGGCTGTTCATCCCGGATACCGGCCTATACCAATACCTACGGCTTTCATACCATTCATGGCCGGGGGCTGGCAGTGGCGACCGGGGTTAAGGTCGCCCGTCCAGAGCTTACGGTGATTGCCGCCGGCGGCGACGGGGATGGTTTTTCCATTGGCGGCAACCATTTCCTACATGCTTGCAGGCGCAATACGGATATGACCTATATCGTTATGGATAATGAGGTTTATGGCATGACCAAGGGGCAGCCGTCCCCGACCACAGATCCCAGCTGGGACAGTGCCTTATCCCCGGGCGGCACCGGCCTGTCGCCGTTTCACCCCTTGGTGATTGCTTTGGCTTCCGGGGCCAACTTCATAGCCCGGACCTTTTCCGGTGATGTGAAGGGTACGGCAAGTGTCATTGCCGACGCGATCGAGCATCCCGGATTTTCCTTTGTTCAGATATTAAGTCCCTGTGTCACCTTCCGGCCGGATCAGAAGGCCTGGAAAGAAAAAGTTCATGAGGCCATGGTGCCGGAGACCGATGACCCGGCGCGGGCGGCCCGGCGTCTCATGTCCGATGACGGCTTTAACACAGGTGTTCTTTACCGGGGAACTCGGGAGCCCTACCGTTTTTCATGCGGTGAGGAAAAAGGCGATATCACGGAAATTCAAAAACAATTTGAGGTTTGAGGCCTCACCCTAACGGAGAGTAAAAAAAATGGAAATATTGCAACCGCCAAACTGGCCCCGGCCTAAAGGCTATTCAAACGGCATCAAGGCCAAAGGTGATATGGTTTTTGTTGCCGGTCAGGTGGGCTGGAACGAGAAGGAAGAGTTTGAGTCAGATGCCTTGGTGGATCAGGTGAAGCAGGCTTTGAAAAATATTCTCAGCGTGTTGAAAGAATGTGATGCCGGGCCGGAACATATTGTTCGACTGACCTGGTTCGTGACCCATAAGCAGGAATATCTGGATAACCAGAAACAACTCGGTGCGGTCTATCGTGAGGTGATGGGAAATACTTACCCGGTCATGTCGCTCATCCAGATTGCTGGACTTGTAGAGCAGGGGGCGAAAATAGAAATCGAAGCAACTGCAATGGTTTAAAAAAGTAAATATCTAAAGTAATTATACCCCGCCCGATGGATGACAATAGGTCCATCGGGCTTTTTTTGTTTGATGGGGCCTAAGAAATTCTGGTTGACAAAGTGGGTGTATTTATTTTAAGTTTAAATTAATAATAAGAATGCATATAAAAACAAAACTTAAGTTCAGTAAAAAAAGTATTTAAAAATTAATAGTAAAATTCGGGTATTGCTGATTTGAATGGTCAGCAAATGATAATATATTGTCTTATAAGACAGGGAGAAATATAGTGACTCACAAATTTTTTAGAAAAAAAACTCATCTGGTAAACCAGCTGTTGGGCTATAGTGCCCTAGCCGGTATCGTACTGGCCACTAGCGGAACTGCTTTCGCACAGGCTGAAGGGGAAGCGGTAAAACCAGCGAATATGCTGGAAGAAATTACCGTTACCGCACAAAAACGCTCACAAAATTTGCAGGATGTCGGCATCGCCATCTCGGCCTTTTCCGGCGGCATGCTGGACAAAATGGGTGTAACGCAAAGTTCCGAAGTTGCTGATCTTGTTCCGGGCGTCCACATCAGTGGTAACCTTGCGGGCCAGAATACCCAGTTTACCATTCGGGGTGTTACGCAGAATGACTTCAATGACATTGTGGAATCTCCCAATGCGGTTTATCTGGATGAAGGCTATATCGCCATTGCCCAGGCCCAGTCCTTTGCGACGTTTGATATTGACCGGGTGGAAATTCTCAAGGGCCCACAGGGCACGCTTTTTGGTCGGAATGCCACCGGCGGATTGATCCATTATGTCAGTCGTCAGCCAACCTTTGATGCTTTTGGCGGTTATCTTGATGTGACCTATGGTCTGTTTGATACGCCGGCCAATGCTGACGGCGTTGATCTGACAGGGGCTGTGAATGTGCCTTTCTCAGACAAGGCGGCGGCAAGATTTGCGGTTAAATACCGGAAGTATGACGGGTTTCTGAAAAATAATTACCCTGCGGGTCAATTTGGCGGCTCCCCGGGTGAGGGCGCAGGCGCTAATTTAGGCAGCGACGATACATTTTCTGCCCGGGCAACCTTCCTGTTTGAACCGAAAGATACCCTGTCCATTCGTCTTTCCGGCAATTACTCGACCAGTACTCTGGGCACGGGCCCTTACCAGTCAAAACCAACTATTGCTGTTTTCGAAAAAATTGACGGGGTCGAGGAGCTGACAAATGTTATTGATGTGGCAGCGGGTGAAACGCGGCTCACTATTGGTTCTGATGGGGAAGATTTGGGCTCTGACCTGGACAATAACGGTAAGTTTGGAATAGGAGACAATGACCCAGCTGATGCTTTCCTGACCTCCCGTTTTGGCGCTGGCACTGATTTCTTTGGCTACCTTGATCCTGATGGCGCTGACTTTACCACATCAAGTGATTTTGCCTTTGAAGATCACGGGACGATCGATACCTATGGTGTTAACCTGAATATCGGTTGGGATCTTAACGACACCATGACCTTAACAGCTATTTCTGACTTTAAGAGTTATGAAAAACTGCTGTTCATTGATGTGGATGCCGCGCCTGTCAATCAATCTGCCAACTATGCCGGTGTCGATGCCACTAGTTTTACCCAGGAAATTCGGGTTAATGGTGAAGGCGATAAAACGCGCTGGGTTGTCGGGGCATTTTACCTGAATATTGACAATGATGCCGATAACGGCTTGAAATTTCCCGTCGGGAGTGTGGTTCCCGGGGCACCGTATGACCTTGGGTCTGATGCCAAACTTAAGACCAATTCCTATTCTGCCTTTGGTCAGGTGGAATATGACGTGACAGATCAATTGACGTTGATTGCCGGTCTTCGTGTCATTTCTGAAAAGAAAGATTACGAATTTTCTCAGAATATTTATCCGACACAGAGTTCCTTTGAAATTCATCAGGGCGACCCTTTCCAGATTGGTCCGATTTATCCCGGTGGTGTTCCCTCAACCTTCTTTGGCAACACAAGTGATACGCTCTGGGCGGGCAATCTTCGGGTGGAATATCGTCCAAATGATGACTTGCTGGTTTTTGCATCCCTGAAACGCGGGGTAAAAGCCGGCAGCTTTAACGCTCAATTAGCTGGGGGATTACCGGTTCCTGATCTGGAACAGGCAATACCTTATGATGAAGAGGTTCTGTATAGTTATGAAGCGGGTTTCAAAAAATCCTTCGCCGATGGCCGTGCCCGGTTTAACGCCAACGTCTTTTATTATGATTACAATGATTACCAGGCCTTCCTGTTCACGGGGGTTTCCGGGATTGTTGTTAATGCTGATGCCCGATATATCGGGGCTGATTTCGAGTTGCAGGCCACGCCGTTCCCGGGTTTGTTAACCCAGATTTCCGGGTCCTGGATTGATGCGGTCGTCAAGGATGTTCCTATGCGTATCGGCGGACCGATTGTCCGTGACGTTGATCCGACCTATACCCCCAAGTTCCAGTTCTCTGGATTGGTTCGCTATGAATGGGATGCGTTTGGCGGCCTGATGTCAGTGTTGGCTGATGCGTCATGGTCAGATTCGTTCTTCTATAATCTGAGAAATTTTGACGCTGACCAATTTGATAGCTATTTCATGATGAACGCTCGCTTGGGATGGAGCAATGCGGATGATACGTTTGAAGTGGCCCTTCAGGCGCGTAATCTGACTGATGTCCGTGCCGGAACTCAGGGCTTCGATCTTGCCACCTTATGTGGTTGTAACGAAGTCGCGTACCGGGCTCCACGCTGGTTCGGGATTAATGTTAAATATACCTTCGAGTAAGGGCTAGATAAAAGACATGAAAAAGGGGGGGCAGTTGTCTCCCCTTTTTTAATGGTCCATAAACAACGACAGGAGGAATGAAATGCGTGCCATCTATTATGAAGAATTTGGGTCTGCGGATGTATTGAAGTTTGGCACGATGCCAAAACCATCCCTCAAGGCGGGCCAGGTATTGGTTCAGGTTGCCGCAGCTGCGGTAAACCCCATAGATCGCCGGCTTCGCTCCGGTGAGTTGCAGGATTTTTTCGAAAGAGAATGGCCGATTATTCCGGGCTGGGACTTTTCCGGCCGGATCGTGGAGGTCGGCAGCGAGGTTTCAGGCTGGACGGTTGATCAGGACGTGGTCGGGCTGGCGTTCAGCTGGTTTCTCCATGGGGGAACTTATGCCGAGTATGTGGCTGTCGATGTGGCCTCAATCGCCGCAAAGCCCAAGAATATATCCTTTATCGAAGGGGCGGCCTTGCCCTTGGTTTGCCTGACTGCCTGGCAGGCGCTGGTTGAATTCTCAGACCTGAAAGCCGGTCAGAAGGTTCTTATTCAGGCCGGAGCAGGGGGGCTTGGCAGTGTGGCCATTGCCATTGCTAAACATATAGGTGCCTATGTCTATACCACGGCCCGGGAGCATAATTTCGATTATGTCAAATCCCGCGGCGCTGATGTTGTCATTGATTATACCACTTCTGATTATGCTGAGGTGATCCGGGAAAGAGAACCGGATGGTCTTGACGTTGTTTTGGAATCCGTGACTCATGAGGCGGCGATTACGGCGGCCATTCATCTTGTCAAAGCCGGTGGCGCGGTGCCTTATATGAATAATGAGCCGCCAGAGATGGCTGAAATAAAACAAAAAAATATCAAGACTGAATTTTTGCATCACCGCCCGGATGGCCAGATGCTGGGGCAGATTATGGCGTTATATGCCGAAGAGAAATTGAGCATACCCCACATTGAGGTCATGAAACTGGAAGAGGCTGCTGAGGCGCACCGCCGATCAGAAAGCTGGCAGACCAGGGGTAAAATGGTCCTGCATATTCAGGATATGTAAGCAATGTAAGGGAGCCGGTTGGCTCCCTTTTTTTATGTTAGCAGTGTCAGGTCAGGCTCGACCAGTTCTTCAGCATGTAATCCGTTGACCGCAGGGCCAGGGCATGAACGGTGAAGGTCGGATTGACCCCGCCGCTGGTCGGGAACAGGCCGGGGCCGGCGATGAACAGATTATCAATATCGTGGCACTGGCCGTAGGAATTGGTCACCGAAGTCTCTGCCGTCTCACCCATGATGGTGCCGCCCATGATATGCATGGGGCCGAGCGGGCCGGTCCAGATTTCCCGGGCATCAGCGGCCTTGAAAATTTGTTTGCCTTCCTCAAGCGCCCCCTGCCACAGCGCCATCGACGCGGCATCGGCGCTATGGTGGACGGTGGCCAGCGGCAGGCCATATTGATCGGTCTCCGTCGACAGGGTGACCCGGTTCTGGGCCAGCGGCAGGTCTTCGACACAGGCGGTCATATTGCCGAAATGTTGGGCTGCCGTCTTCATGAAGTCGGTCAGTTTAGCGCCGAATAATCCGGGGTTGCTGCCACCAATGCCCAACAGGTCATTGGGTTTTACCGCCAGGCCAATCATCCACTGATAACTGCCAAAGCCCTGGGGCCGTTGGTCCTTATGGTCATAGGAATCCTGATTGAGCATCTGGCCGCCGGTCGGTCCCATATAGGGGGCGGTCTCGTCTTCGAACAGGCCGAAGACCGAGGCTGCACTATGGCTCATGATGTAGGAGCCGACCAGACCGCTACGGTTGGCTAGGCCACTATTGAGTAACAGGCGCGGAGTCTGGATGGCAAATGCCGCGAGGACAACCATGCCGGCCAGTTGGGTCACTTCGTCACCCGCCGCCGTCCGGTAGGTCACACCGGTGGCCTTCTTACCGCTTTTGTCGGTCAGGATCCGGCTGACGGTGGCCTGATGAATGATTTTAGCGCCCTGTTTGTCGGCCTCGGGTAGATAGACCGCCAGAGGATTGGCCAGGGCCTTGGTCGGACAACCGGCATCGCACCAACCATCCCACAGGCAGCCGGGGCGGTCGTTATATTCGTGGCTGTTGAGGGCCATGGGCAGCGGTGATGTGGTCTTGCCGAGCTTGGTGAAGCCACGGGCGATGATCTCGCTCTGCTGAAAAGCCGGCACCGGGGGCAGGGGATAGGCCGCGCCGTCCGGACGCCAGACTTCGGCCTGATGGTCGCCGGATATGCCAACTTCCTGCTGGATACGGTCATAATAGGGCTGCAGGTCACCGTAGTTGATCGGCCAGTCGAGGCCTTTGCCAAACAGGCTTTTAACCTTGAAGTCTTCGCTATGAAGCCTAGGCCAGACCCCATAGTGATGCAGGGCAGAACCACCGGTGCCATAACCGGAATTAAAGCCGTTGCCCACGGGCTGAGCCCCCTGTTCCGTCACCGCATCACCGGCCCATTTCAGGCGACGGGCGTGTATCTGGGAACTGGTCAGGTCCTGTAATTTTCGTTCGGGACCCGCCTCGAGGATGAGGACCTTTTTACCGGCTTGGCTAAGCTTGGCTGCCATCAGGCTGCCAGCAGCCCCGGAACCAACAATGACAACATCGATTTTTTCAGGAGATATCGTCATGGGTTGACCTCCCATGTGTGGCCGGGTTCAATATGGGCCATATAGGGGATGTCCAGGCTGTCGAAGGCGTCCATGGTGCCGTAGGTCACATCAATGGCATCACTGCGCAGGACAAAATAGAAGAAGGGGGCCGGCGGGGCATGCTGCCAGCCGTCGGGATTGCTCTGCATCATGGCGGTGATAAATGCGGTCATTTCTGTTTCGGTCAGGTCCCGGGGTTTCTTGTTATATTTTTGGCTTATAGCGCTCTCGAAAGCGGCCAGAGATGAGGCATAAAAACCATCAAAAGGAGCCGGAACACGTAGGTAACGCAGGATCAGGAGATTGTCCTGAAATTCGGCTGACAACTGATGGTCAATATAATAGGACAGGCCCGCGGATTTTGCCCCGGGAACAATGGCATCGCCCAGCAGGTCAATCAGGGCGGCCTGGCCGGGGGTTAAGGTCTGATAGGGCAGTGCACGTTCTTTGGCCTGGGCCGGGCTGAGATGGATTATCCCGCCGTTCAGCAAAAAAGACAAAGAAAGGGCGCCGCCGGTGAGGGAGAAATTTCGCCGGGTGATTTTCATAGAAACAGGATCATCTTTCTGTGCGGCGGAAAAATCGGCCGGGTGTTGGGGGGCTGGTTTAATCTTCTTCGTCAAAAGTCGGTCGGTGCGTGGCGGCCACCCTGGCGGCCTGTTCATACATACCGGTCATCAGGTCCAGAACTTTACTGCCGTTGCCCAATTGCTCATCCATGGACCGGATGGACTTGGTCATTTCAATCAGCAAGCCTTTGCGCAGGGCGACAAAGCGTTCGATAACTCTATTTCCCGCCGGTGTGGTGCGGTAACGGACCCCCTTGCGCCGGTTGTCTGTCGATGTTTTTTCGACCAGTTTATCGGTTGTCAGTTTGCGGATGGTATATTGAATGTTGGTATTGTCGTCCCGGTTCAGCAGGCGGGCAATTTCCGTAATACCCTTGGGCCGATCGCGCATGGCAATCAAATTGAGGATGGCACAGTCATTGGCACTCATATTGAAGCCAGAGGCGGCGACGGTGCATTCCTTCATCCAGCGGGAAAAGCTCTCATAAGAGCGAAACAAGGAATATTCTAGTTCGGTCAGGGCGATCTCATGATCATTGGTCGCCAGATGCCAATGTCGGTCCAATTCCAAAGTTCCCTCTGTTACGTTTACTGTCGTCGTCAATTTATCGTCTTCTGACATATCATGTTTAACTCTCATTATATTTCCCATAAACAGGGTAATAGGCTCGAGACGGAATTCAATAGTTAATTGTATATTGAAGTAAAAAATATGCCAGTTAATTGATCATTATACAATGAATTTAAGTGTAAAATACTGTGTATTTTCAAAATATATAGCATTTTTCTGTCAAATCAAAGAAATAAGCTGGGTCAAAAATCATCTTATTGACCCTAGAGCAAACAATGCTCTACAGTCCAAAATGACAATGATAATATAATAAGGGATAGTGGGAAATGATTACGAATGATGCGGTTCTTATGGGCGTATTGGCGGTAATTCTCGGGGGAGTATTTTATACATCGTCACTGAAAACGCCCTTCTGGAAGAAATTTTATACCTTTATTCCGATGATTCTCATGTGTTATTTTTTGCCCTCTCTGCTGAATACGTTTGACATTGTGGACCCGTCTCAGTCACAGCTTTATTTTGTCGCCTCGCGCTATCTGTTGCCGGCCTGTCTGGTGTATTTAACCCTCAGTGTGGATTTTAAACGCATCTATGCCCTGGGGCCGAAAGCCCTGATCATGTTTGCCACCGGCACCATCGGCGTCATCATCGGTGGACCGCTGGCGATCCTGATTATATCCGCCTTTGATCCGTCAATGGTTGGCGGGCAGGGGCCGGACGCGGTCTGGAAAGGCATGACGACCATTGCCGGCTCATGGATTGGCGGCGGTGCCAACCAACTGGCCATGAAAGAGACCTTTCAGGTCAGTGACAAATTATTCTCGGTTATGGTGACAGTTGATGTGATCGTGGCTGAGGTCTGGATGGCATTTCTGCTGGTGATGGCGGCCCGTCATGGCGAGATTGATGCCAAAAGCGGGGCCGATGTAAAGGCCATTGATAAGCTGGTTGATACGGTGGAGGCTTTTCACAACAAGATCGCCCGCATCCCGACCACTAAAGACCTGATGATCCTGCTGGCCGTGGGCTTCGGGGCCACCGGTCTGGCCCATTTCGGCGCGACAGTGATCACGGGCTCTATCAGCCATCTTGAGGGAATGCAGGGCTCGCCCTATGCCAGCCATTTTTTCTGGATGGTGGTGATCGCGACCACGGTTGGATTGATTCTGTCCTTCACCAGGGCCAAAAATCTGGAGGGAGTCGGGGCGTCCAATATTGGCACGGTGTTTATCTTCATCCTGGTGGCGACCATCGGCCTGAAGATGGATGTCAAGGAGATCGTCCATAACTGGCAGTTGTTCGTGATCGGCGGTATCTGGATACTGATCCATATTGGCCTGTTGTTCCTGGTGCGCCGGATGATCAATGCGCCCATATTCTTTCTGGCCATGGGTAGTAAAGCCAATATCGGCGGGGCGGCGTCGGCCCCGGTCTTGGCGGCGGCGTTCCATCCGTCCCTGGCCCCGGTTGGGGTGTTGCTGGCGGTTCTTGGTTATGTAATTGGCACTTACGGGGCGCTGCTGACCGGAAAATTAATGGAAATGGCGGCCCCGGTTGCGGCGGCTGTGCCGCTTTAAGGGAGGTTAAAGACTTGCTTTGATCTGACGAATTTCGGCGATCAGCTCTTCGATGTCTTCCAGGGTGACCACCGGATTCATGAACACCAGACGCAGCCACCGGTTGCCCCGGTATAGGGTTGTAGAGATAAAGAAATCACCTTTCTCCAGCAGGCGGCGGCGGATTTCCAACTGTATGTCTTCATTGTCATATTCGCCATTGTGGCGGGTGGTTCGAAAGCACAGAATATTGGTTTCCGGGGGGATGGCGACCTCAAAGTCGTTCTGTTTCGCAATATAAACGGCAGCCTGCTTGGCCATGTCGATCAGATGGTTCACATGATCTTCAAGCCCCCGTTCGCCCATGGCGGCCAGGGTCATAAACAGGCGCAGTCCCAGTCCCGCCTTGGTGCACTCCACTGTGCGCGACATAAAATCAAAGCCGGGCTGGTCCTTTTTATGGAATAGATAGCTGGCTTCCTGAGCGAAGGCCTGATCAAGGTGGCGATGGTTCCTGACCAGGACAGCGGCACAGACGCTGGGAGTCCGGAGCATCTTATGGGCATCCCAGATAATCGAATCCGCCTGCTCAATCCCCTTGACCAGATAACGGTATTTTTCTGACACCAGCGCCCCGCCACCATGGGCGGCATCCACATGGAGCCAGATATTATAGGCCCGGCAGACCTGGGCGATCTCAGGCAGAGGGTCATAGAGCCCGGCCGCCGTGCCACAGGCATTGGCAACCAGGGCGATGACCCTTTTGCCGTCCGCCGTCAGCTGATCGATCAGAGCTGGAATCTTGTCAGCCAGTACTCGGCCATCCTTGTCCGCCGGCAGGCTCAGGCAGTTCTTCTCGCCAATGCCCAGAATGGCCACGGACCGCTTCATGGAATAATGGGACTGTTCCGGGACCAGGACCACCAGGTTGCCGGGGTTGCCCTCCTGCCAGAAATCGGGAACCATGGCACTGCGGGCGGCCAGAAGAGCCGTCAGATTAGCCAGTGAGCCGCCGTGGGTCAGGACCCCTGCTGCGTGGTCGGAGGCAGGGTCAAGCTGCCGGGGGGTCGGGACAGTTGTCCAGCCGACCTTCTTCAGCATCCAGTTGACCATGAAATATTCGATACTGGCGGCGGCGGGTCCCATCTCGTTAATGGCCATGGGGTTATTGGTGGTGGCATCAATGAACGCCCCCAGCGCACCCGTGGGGTGGGAGGTTGCCACCTGATGGGCCAGATAGCCCGGGTGGTGCAGGCGGGTGGTGTTGGCCAGGTAATCGCCCAGAAACTGTTTCAGCCGGTCGCCGGTCAGGCCGCCGCCGGTGACCAGGTCGTCAAGCTGTAACAGCTCCGCCAGATATTCGCCTGGCTTCTGCGTGATAACCGGGGCTTCTTTTGCCCGTGACTGGTCGATATACTCCTGCAGGGCCTGGCTGACAAGATCAGCATCGGCCCGGAAAATTTCTGTGTCATTTTTCATGAGGGCTCTTATATCAGAAGAGGGCTCAGGAAACTAGATCACAGATTCCTGAGGGTTGAATTCTTCCATGGGCAGGTCAAGTTTAATGATATTGGACGGCGCACTGTTCTGACCGGATTTGGTATAGGCCCGGATGTAATAGCTGTAGGTCAGGCCACCAAGCACGGACTTGTCATCAAATTTGCCGCCTTTTTTGGCTTCAATGATCGTCACCTCACCATGGTCCTCAGTCCGGTAGAGGTCATAGCCCGATATCTCACCCGTAGCCTTCTGCCATTTCAGCTTGACGACACCATCCACATAGCTGGCGCTTAGGGCAGCCTCATCGGCCCAGACCGGGGCCGTGCCCATGGGATCATAATCCGGGGCCTGAAGATATTTTTTGGGCCACAGGAAGCAGGTGACCTCCTTGAATTTTTCATCCAACTGCTTGCAGACATTGCAATAGACGCAGCGCACGATATCATCCTCGGCGCCCATGGCGACCTTTTTCGGCCAGTTAGGGTCGGCGAGCAATTGCCGGGCCATGCCGATCATGTCGGCCTTGCCATCGCGCAAAAGCTGTTCAGCGTCTTCGGGGGCATTGATCTTACCGACGGAGATTACCGGGATGTCATAGCCTTTGGAATTGATCAGTTCCTTGATGGCGGCGGCATAATGCACATGGGGCATCTTGGGGAAGCTGGCCCCCGGCATACAGCGCTCCCCGGAATAACCGGTATAGGGGTAGGGCGGCAGGCCCTCGCGTTTGATGGCATCCTCAAATTTTCCGCCGACGGATAAGGAAATATAATCAACCCCGAGCTGGGCCATGCGCAGGGCAATCAGCCGGCTGTCTTCCAGAGTATAGCCGTCCTTGATCATCTCATCCGCCAGGAAGCGCACCCCAACGGCAAAGTCAGGGCCAACCTTGGACCGAACCTCGGCCATGACATCGCCGAACATGCGCAGCCGACCTTCAAGGGAGCGGCCATCATAGCGGTCCCGGCGTTTGTTATGGCGCGACAGAAAGGACGACAGGGTATAGGCATGGGCGGAATGCAGCTCAATGCCATCATAGCCTGCTTCCTTGGCACGCAGGGCGGCATCGCCAAAATCACGGATGATAGCGCGGATATCATCCTCTGACAGCATGTCGATGGTCTGGCGCCAGCCGGAACGGGCGACCTTCATGAAATGGATGATCTGGGGAATAACTTTTGAATCGCTGACAGCATGAATGGCCGTGGTCAGTTTTTTATGGCCGGCGATGAAGTCATCATCAGAAATCCGCAACAGCGGCCCGGATTTTGACTGATGAATGGCCATTGCCTCGACAATGATCAGGCCCACATTGCCCTTGGCATAACTGACATAACGGTCAATGATTGCCTGGTTCACATATCCATCTTCACCGGAAAGCCTCGTAACCATGGCCGGAACCACCGTCCGGTTGGGGACCTGTAACTTATTAATAACAATAGGGGCCAGAATATGATCGCGCATGTGGTTTTCCATTTGTTGATTTCCCTAACTGTAACAGATTCATTTTAAGCTTAAAAGAAAATAGTTAACTTATGAAATAAAATGTTATCCCCCGGAAAAGTAGCCGGCTAAAATTGTAGCGTGGGCTTAAATTTTTCAGAACTTGATATAGAACAATTTATTCTATGTCTAAAAGGTTAGTATTTCATTCAGGTAATGAATTGGATTTGACAATTATTTTAACAGATTTGGAAAGGGGTAAGGCCAGTAATGATGAAAGAGAATATTGAAAGCGGTGAGCAAAAACAGTTAAAGCTCTGGGTCAGGATGTTGGCCAGTTCGACGCGGGTTACTCAGGTTCTGAATAAACGCATGAAAAAGCACACCCCACTGACCTTGGCAAAATTCGATGTGCTAGTGGCCATTGACCGGGCTCCGGGCGGTGTCATTACCATGAGCGAGTTGTCTCGGATGCTGCTGGTATCCAATGCCAACACCACCGGCATGGTCAGCCGTCTGATGAAAGATGGCCTGGTAGAAAAATGGGCCTTGCCGACCGACCGGCGGGTCTATAGTGTTGCCATGACCAGTGAAGGTCGCAAGACATTAAAACACGCCATTAGTATCCATAAGGGCTGGGTCGATGAGCTCTTGGGCACCATTGAAGATGACAAAATTGATGGCCTGATCGATGTCTTCACCGGCTTCAAAAAAGACCTGGCGGGCATTGAAGCTTAAAGGTTTTTACTATTAATTATGTTCTTTGCTATTTGACACTTGTCCCTTTTGCAAAATAAAACCCGCCTATCATATCAATAGGCGGGTTTTGTATTTTTCGAAAGATGCGGGGAAATTAATCCGTCAGGTCGTCCCACAGTTCTTTGACCTTATCAAAGAAACCGGACGATTCCGGGCTGACGTTATCGCCACATTCATCGGCGAAGGCGCGCAGCAGTTCTTTTTGCTTCTTGGTCATATTGACCGGCGTTTCAACTGTGGTCTGGATGACCATATCACCAAACTGTTGGGAATGCAGGATCGGCATGCCTTTGCCGCGCAGGCGATATTGCTTGCCGGTCTGGTTGCCGGCGTTGATTTTGACCTTGGCTTTTTTGCCGTTAACCGTCGGCACATTGATATCGCCACCCAGCGCCGCCGCCGTCAGGGCAATGGGTACATTACAAAAGATGGTCGCGCCATCGCGCTGAAATATGGGGTGATATTCAATGGAGATGAAAATATACAGGTCGCCGCTGGGGCCGTTGCGGGCACCACTTTCACCTTCACCCTGAAGCCGGATTCTAGTGCCGTCTTCGACCCCTGGGGGGATTTTGACGGACAGGGATTTATTTTTCTGTTTGCTGCCCGCGCCGTGACATTCGCCGCAGGGATTAGAAATGACCATGCCCTGGCCCTGGCACCGGGGGCAGGTGCGCTCAACGGTAAAGAAGCCCTGCTGAGTCCTGACCTTGCCAATGCCGCCGCAACTGTTACAGGTTTCTGGTTTGGAGCCAGCCTCAGCCCCGCTGCCGTCACAGTCGTCGCAGGAAACCGTGGTCGGAATGGTGATTTTCTCTTGTTTGCCCGTAAAGGCATCTTCCAGGGTGATGGTCAGGTTATAGCGCAGATCGGCGCCCCGGCTCGGTCCGCTGCTGCGCCCCCCACGGCTGCCACCGCCCATGCCAAACAGGTCTTCAAAAATATCGGAAAAGGAGCTGTCAAAGCCACCGCCCATGCCGCCGCCCATACCACCGGGACCGCCATTTTCAAAAGCGGCATGGCCGTATTGATCATAGGCTGCGCGCTTCTGTTCGTCTTTCAGGATTTCGTAGGCTTCGCTGACTTCCTTGAATTTAGCTTCGGATTCAGCGTCATCCAGATTGCGGTCAGGGTGATGCTGCATGGCCTTCTTGCGATAGGATTTTTTAAGATCGCCCGCTGATACGCTGCGTTCTACTTCAAGTATTTCATAAAAACAGGTTTTTGCCATGATAATCCCGGTATTCTACCTTAGATATGCCTGCCGTCCTGCATAGGGCAGAACGGCAGTTAGTCACGTTACAATGTGATGATTAAATAATGTGGTCTTGAGACCCGATTATTTTTTGTCGTCTTCAACTTCTTCAAAGTCGGCGTCAACAACATCATCATCTGCAGGTCCTGAGGCAGCCTCTGCACCTGCGTCGGGTCCGGCACCATCGCCCTGATCCTTATAGATCGCTTCGCCGAGCTTCATAGACGCCTGCTGCAAAATTTCGAGGGCGGCTTTAATGGCCTCTACATCGTCTTTTTCTGCAACTTCTTTCACAGCTTTGATGGCATCTTCGATGGCGGATTTATCGGCCGCTTCAATTTTGTCACCATGCTCTTTCAACTGGCTTTCCGCAGAATGGGCGGTTCCTTCAGCCTGGTTGCGGACTTCGACCAGTTCCCGACGTTTTTTGTCGTCTTCGGCGTTGGCTTCAGCTTCCTTGACCATTTTCTCAATGTCAGCGTCGCTAAGTCCACCAGAGGCCTGAATGCGGATCTGCTGTTCCTTGCCTGTGCCTTTATCCTTGGCTGACACATTGACGATACCGTTGGCATCAATGTCAAAGGTCACTTCCACCTGGGGCACACCGCGTGGGGCCGCGGGAATACCCACCAGGTCAAACTGGCCGAGCATCTTGTTATCAGCCGCCATTTCGCGCTCACCCTGGAAAACCCGGATGGTTACCGCAGACTGGTTGTCCTCGGCAGTGGAGAAGGTCTGGGACTTCTTGGTCGGGATCGTCGTGTTACGGTCGATCAGACGGGTGAAGACACCGCCCAATGTTTCAATACCCAGAGACAAGGGGGTCACGTCGAGCAAGAGCACGTCTTTGACGTCACCCTGCAGAACGCCGGCCTGAATAGCCGCGCCCATGGCGACAACTTCGTCAGGATTCACACCCTTATGAGGCTCGCGACCAAAGAATTCTTTGACCACTTCAGTGACTTTAGGCATACGGGTCATACCGCCAACCATAACCACTTCGTCAATGTCAGCGGCCGTYAGGCCCGCRTCTTTCAACGCCGCTTTACACGGCGCGATGGTCCGCTGAATGAAATCCTTAACCAGSTCTTCAAATTTAGCGCGGGTCAGTTTCAGGGYCAAATGCTTAGGACCGGAMGCGTCTGCGGTAATGAAGGGCAGGTTRATCTCRGTCTGYTGRGCACTGGACAGTTCGATCTTGGCTTTTTCAGCGGCTTCTTTCAGCCGTTGCAGTGCCATATTGTCGGACTTSAGGTCAATGCCGTGTTCTTTTTTGAATTCAGTGGCCAGATATTGCACCAGACGCATGTCRAARTCTTCACCGCCAAGGAAAGTATCRCCGTTGGTGGATWTTACTTCAAACACACCGTCGCCGATTTCCAGGATGGAGACGTCGAAMGTWCCGCCGCCAAGGTCAAAGACCGCRATGGTCTTGCCGTCTTCTTTATCCATRCCRTAGGCCAGGGCCGCAGCYGTTGGCTCRTTGATGATCCGCAGGACTTCSARACCGGCAATCTTACCGGCATCYTTGGTTGCCTGACGYTGGGCATCATTAAAGTAGGCCGGAACCGTGATCACGGCCTGGGTCACTTCTTCACCGAGATATTCTTCAGCGGTTTCTTTCATTTTCTGCAGGATGAAGGCAGAGACCTGACTTGGGCTGTAATCTTCGCCCTGGGCTTCGACCCAAGCATCGCCGCCATCGGCTTTGATGATTTTATACGGCACCATTTCGATGTCTTTTTGCGTCGCTTTGTCATCAAACGTCCGGCCAATCAGCCGTTTGATGGCAAAGAGCGTGTTTTCCGCATTGGTCACGGCCTGACGTTTCGCCGGTTGACCGACCAGGCGTTCGCCATCAGGCAAAAATGCGACCATGGACGGGGTTGTTCTGCCGCCTTCAGCATTTTCGATTACTTTTGGCTTTGCGCCGTCCATGATTGAGATACACGAATTCGTCGTACCTAAGTCAATTCCAATAACTTTACCCATACTATCCTCTATTTTTTTGCAGCGCTTATATCAGCCGTTATGGCCTGATTGTAGCGACCGTCAATTACAATCTAGTGTTCATGGTGGATATATAAGGCCATTTTTCAGCACTGCAAGGGTCTAATGCAAGTTTTCTGCATTTTTGCCTTTCAAGGGGCCGGAAAAAAAATTACTCTGCGCTATTGTTAAAATTAAAGGAAAATATCGTGAAATTTCTGATCTCTCTCATTGTTATTCTGAGTTCTTACACCGTCTCTTTAGCCGCTGACAGTAAAGTTATGGTCACTGACGCCTGGGCGCGGCCGGTGATTCTGATGAACCGTCCGGGCGCGGCTTATTTTGTCATTCATAACCATAGCGATGTGGCCGACAAGCTGATCGCCGCCAGTACGCCCTTGGCTGAGCGGATCGAGCTTCATGTCCATAAACATCTGGACGGCGTGATGAAAATGGAACGGGTACAGGATATCCCGGTCGCCGCCCAGGGCATGACCACGGTTAAGCCCGGCGGGTATCACCTGATGATGTTTGGCCTGACCAAGAAGCTGGCCGTGGGTGACGAACTGCCACTGACCCTGACCTTCGCCCACGCCGGAGAGATCACCGTGACCGCCAAAGTTCAGAAAAAAGCCCCGCCAATGGATTATAGTAAGATGGACCACGGGAAAATGAAAATGGATCATAGCAAGATGAAGATGGATCACTCAAAGATGAAGCATGACATGAATTGATCGGGGCTTAAGACAAAGTTACTCGTCTCTGGCCGATTGATTGGGGGCCTGATGGATTATCAGTATAAAGGGGGCCCCCTCGAAAGAAAATCACTCTCGAGGGGGAAGGGGGATAGTAATTAAGCTGCGAGGGCAGATTGTTTGCTCGTGAAGTCAACCTTCCGGCGAATGTCGGTGCGGGCCTCATTGAGTTTAGCTTCTGCGTCGGCCATCAAGACGTCGGCTTTGATAATCTCAACATCGGTAATACCCATGAAGGACAGGATGTGTTTCAGGTAGCCGGTGGCAAATTCAATGTCGCTGCCGATCGTGGTTCCGCCGGAGGCTACAACCAGATAAGCTTTTTTATTTTTCAAAAGTCCAGCCGGGCCGTTTTCCGTGTAGTGGAACGTCACCTGGGCCCGGGCAACCATATCGACCCAGGCTTTCAGGACTGCTGGCATGCTGAAGTTATAGATGGGGACACCGATAATGATGATGTCAGTATTAAAAAGTTCCTGCACCAGCGTATCTGAAAGCGCCAGGGTTTGCTTCTGCGCGTCCGTTCGGTCGTCAGCGGCGGTGAAATTGGCAGTGACCCAGGCTTCATCGACAAAGGGCAGGCCTTTGGCGACGTCGCGGTAGGTTATCTCGGTGTCAGTCAGTTCCTTCTGCAGTTCGTCGGCAAAATAGCGGGTCAGGTCGCGACTGACGGAGTCTGTGTAGCGTCCACTGGAATCGATATGCAGAACTTTTAACGGGGTTTGGGTACTCATAAACTTATCCTTTTCAACAATTTAAATTCTGAAGAGGAGGGTAACTGTTCTGTTTAGGGAGTGCTAGACCCATATTTGGCAAATCATTGTTGCAATTTAAGCAACAATGATGATCAGGCCTATGGGGCTAGGGGAGGTGTAGGCCACACCCCTCAAGCCTGGGGCTTTATTGAGTAGAACAGCCTTAAGTTGAGGGCGGTTGCTTTTCTCCCTTGTCTTTGATAGTTTTGCCCCTAGGATATTATGGCAAGGGGAAACATTCATGGGCAATCGAAGAAAAGCGATGATTAAGGAAAATCAATCGACTCTGACCCCATTGATTGATAGTAAAATTATTAGAGGTATTCTTCAGTCTATTTTCTTGATTCTATTAGTTGCCTTACCATCATTTTTGAATGGTATTTTAAACATTGTAATGGATCTCGGAACTGTCAGAGAAGACATAACTTTCTTTATATTATTTATTCTAGTATCATTTATTTATACTGTATTGCTTGTTTACTATATTGATTTCTTAATTAGTAACATAGTAGCTGTTCGGCTTCTTAGACATATTATTTTTTTCTTGGGCATTGTGGCAATTGTGTCCGGAGTAGTGAATATTTATATGTTTGGCTCATTATATTTTCCAGATTTTCCCGATCATGATCTTTATTACACGATTGAGGGGGTTTTAGGTGTTTTCGATGATGTCATATTTATTGTCTTACTCTATAAATTGATCAAGGTGTAATCGAGGTGGGAATCCACCCCTGGATCGATGGTGGATGGTGGATTCCACTCCCAAGTGCGACAGTGAGGGCTCAAAGTAGGACCATTGATCCTTGACTCTTACCCCACTCGGCGAATGGAATCGATGGCACGGTTGGCTCGATTGGCGTTAGAGGGGGTGCCCTGTCATGTGATTCAGCGGGGCAATAACCGCCAGGTGACCTTCTTTTCCGGTGACGATTACGCCGTCTATCTGGATAGGCTGAAAGATTATGCCGATAAATATCAGGTTGCCGTTCATGCCTTTGTCCTGATGACCAATCATGTACATTTATTGATGACGCCGACCACCAAGACAGGCATTGCTCAAGTGATGCAGTCGCTCGGGCGCTTTTATGTGCGCTATATCAATCAGACTTATCAGCGCAGTGGCACCCTGTGGGAAGGGCGCTATAAATCCACCTTAGTTGACGAAGAACGCTATTTTCTGACCGTCAGTCGATATATTGAACTGAACCCGGTGCGGGCCGGGATGGTGGACCATCCGGCGGATTATCCCTGGTCCAGTTACTCCGGCAATGCAGGCGACAAGAAGATTGCCCTGTTAAGTCCTCATGCCTGTTATCAGGCGCTGGGCCAGAGCTCTGCCGAAAGACGCACTGCCTATGCGGCCTTGTTTCAAGAAGCCTTGCCCGACAAAACCCTTGAGGACATCCGCAGCGCCAGCAACAAAGGCTGGGTCCTGGGCCGGGAAGACTTTAAACAGCAGATCGCGGAGGCCCTGGGGCGGAGAACCTCGCCCGCAGCGCGCGGTGGTGACAGAAAGTCTGAAGCGTTTAAGAAGGCCCAGGGGCAAAGGCGACAAAAAAGTCCGTGATCTCTTTTCAAACCGATATATTTTTTATTCTGTCGCTGGTGATCGACGGCGGAGGCTATAGAGGCCCAAAAGTCCTAAACCAAGTAGACCTAACATCCCGGGCTCTGGGGCATCGACAATGACGCCACCCTCTTAACCTACAGGCCGTCTTCGGCCAGGGTTATAGCTTCTGTCACGCTTGCCAGGTCGCCCATCCTATGGGCCAAAATCATGACCAGCTTGCTGAGAAACAGACTATGCTGATCCGGGCCAACCTTATCAAGGGTATCTGCCATCAGGTCATAGAGCTGTTCCAAGTCGTCGAAAGCCATGGGGGCGGTGGTTAAATCCTGTGATCCGGTCATGACTTTTCTCCGAGCGCGCGTTTTAAGGCCTGAATGACCTGGTCTGGCTGAATGTGGGTCCATCTGGCGGCGATATGGCGGTCGGGACGAATGAGATAGAATGTTCCGGCCTCGGCCCCATAAGCCTGAAAGATATGGCCGTGGTCGGCCCGGTTGAGCACGATGGGGGTGAACCGGTCGTCGCCGACGGTCAATTGGTCAAATAACCTCTGGATATGGTCATCTGTTCGGCCAGTCTCGGTAAAATAGAACCCGCTGAAACCGGTGCCCAGATGGTCCAGAAGATAGTCGCCCTCTGATAGCCTCTGGTTGATGGCGCAGGCTCCGGCAACGGGTCCGCTGGTAAACTGACGGTCGCCGTCCGCGACGCTGGTCAAAGGGCTCTCGGCATAGGTATAGGGCTGGGACTGGCGCGGGTCGGCGAATTTCCGGGTGAAGGCATTTTTCACGGCTAATGACAGTACGCATTTACGCATCAGGGCATGGCCGGGGGTGGRTGGGGTCATGAAACGGGCGCTTTTTCCGGCATTGCGGAACACATCCAGCGTCGCGCCCCGCCGTTCCGGGGTATAGCTGTCAAGAATGCTCTCCGGCGCTGCGCCCTTCAAAATATAGGCTAACTTCCAGGCCGCGTTGACCGCATCGGCAAAGCCATTATTAAGGCCCCTGACGCCGAAGATCGGCACAATATGGGCAGAATCCCCGATGAAGATAACCCGGTTATGCCAATAGTCATCCAGGCACAGGCTGTTGGCGGTATAAATGCTCCACCATTCCAGCTGCCATTCGCCCTGATGGCCGATCATCTGGAGGATATCTTCCACCCGGGAGCGGATGTTGTCTTCCTGAACCGCGGCTTCCGCGTCGCCGCCTTCGGGTAATTGATAATCCACACGCCAGATATTGTCCGGCTGCTTATGAATCAGCACCGTGGCATCCGGGTTGGCGGATGATTCAAAAAAGGCCCGGCGTTCGGTGGGGAAATCATGGTCCATCCTGATGTCGGCGATAACATAATTGCCTTCAAGGTTATCCCCGGCCAACGTCAATCCCATCTTTTTCCGCACCTGGCTGCGCGCGCCGTCGGCGGCCAGCATATAGTCGGCCTGCAAGAGATAGTCCCCGTCCGGCGTCTCCACGGTCAGGGAAACATGGTCGGCGGAGGTGTCAAGGTCAGTCATGCGGCTTTGCCAGCGCAGGTCAATCATATCGCCATAGTCAGCCACCTTATCGACCAGGAACTGCTCAATAAACTGCTGTTGAATATTATACATGGGATAGAAACGCTCTTCGGCCGAATGGGGCATTTCCAGGCGATGGATCATGTGGTCCTGATAAAAACACTGGCCATGGGTCCAGCCCAGGCTTTTTTCAAGAAAAGCCTCCATCACCCCCAGCTGTTGCAAGGTTTCAAAGCTGGCCCGGGAGACACAGATGGCCCGGCTGCCATCATTGAGGGTCGCTTTCTCATCCAGAACCACGGACCTTATCCCGCGCCGGGCTAATTCCAGGGCTGCGGTCAGGCCTACGGGGCCACCGCCGACGATAACCACTTGATGTCTTATCTGCTCCCCCGTCATCTCTGGTGGGCGGCGGAAAGCGAAGTGCGGGTAGTTAAAATAGAGAGAATCTGAAAAGCTTTTACCGTTGGGCCGCATATTTTTTCCCCTTGAAATAGTGTGGTGTAAAAGAATTATTTGTTTCTGATGAGAATATTCTCATCGGTATGGTCAAAGGTGCGGCCATAGATGTCTAACGTGGTCTTTTCAAAATAGGACAGACTGTCGCCCGTTACGGTGATCTGATGCTCAAAGGCGGTTGTCCGGGCTTTTTTCACCATGAAGGGCGATTGCATGATCGGCCATTCCGGATTGGCGGTCCCGGCAGACACTTTTAAAACCATCTCGCCCTTGGCATTTTTAGGGCCCTCATGCTGGCCACCGGCGAGGAGCCCCACACCCCGGGGGATGACCAGGGAATGCATGATCACCTTTGCTGCCGCGTCCCACATCCAGTAGCCGGTTTCATCATGGAAAACTTTGCCCGTGGACTGGCGCCGGACAACCTGATGATAATGCACCGCGACCAATTGTTGCTCCTCGGCATTTTCTATGTGATCGTCGACCACGGTAAATTCGATGGTGTCGGTGTAGAGGTTCTCATCAGGCCCATCTGGCTCCGGGGCGATGTCGATGCCTTTATCTCCGCTCCAAAAGCCAATCAGAGCCGCCAGTGGGCCCAGAGCGATGTCAGTGTCATGGGTCATAATATTTTCTTTCTTGGTAGGAGGAGCCTCAGCTGTCTTTTGCGTCACTATAGCATCACCAGAAAATATTTCCTTAGGTAAAATTGAATGAATTCTTTAGAGGTTGAAAAGGTCTGGAGCTTAGACTGGGTCTGTTCATAAGGAGATGATAAATGAAAATATACAGTTTAATGATACTGGCTCTAACTCTGACCGCTTGCGGCGTCCCGATCGTCCCTGGAATTTAAAGAACCTTCCGGTCAGAATTTGGGGAAGATCCTGGTAAATACTGTATTTTGACCTAGTCACTAATTAAGTGAATCTAAATACTTGCATCACTGGTCCATCGCTGCATAATATCACCGGCAGGGCTTGATCTGTTTTATATCAAGCTCTTCAAGCACATATGTTTTTGGATGATATTTTATGGATTATATTTGGGTTGCCGTGGCCTTCGCCTGCGGGTTTCTTGTGAGACAGATTAAGCTGCCGCCCTTGGTCGGCTATCTTGGGGCTGGCTTTGGCCTGCATGCCCTGGGCGTGGTGCCGGAAGGCTCCATGCAAACCCTGGCCGATCTTGGTGTGACCCTGTTGCTGTTTACCATCGGCCTGAAGCTTGACCTCAAGAGCCTGCTCAAGGTTGAGATCTGGGGCGGGGCCACCGGCCATATGACCGCTATTATTGTCCTGACGACAGTCAACTGCCTGTTTTTTGGCTATTTGGGTATCGTTTATTTTACCGGCCTGGATATGGCAGCCGCCGCTCTGATCGGTTTTGCGGTCAGTTTCAGCAGTACAGTCTGTGCGGTCAAAATCCTCGAAGAAAGAGGCGAAATGCGCACCCGTCATGGCCAGGTCGCCATCGGAATCCTGATCATTCAGGACATCGCCGCCGTGATATTTGTCACCCTCGCCACAGATAAATCTCCGTCATGGTGGGCCCTGGCTCTACTTGCCTTGCCCTTGGCCCGGCCTTTGATGAGTAAAATGCTGGAGAAAAGTGGCCATGGTGAGCTGTTGCCGCTGGCCGGTTTTTTCCTGGCCTTCACCGGCGGGGAATTATTTGAGCTTGTCGGCTTGAAAGCTCATCTTGGGGCCCTGATCTTTGCCATGTTGCTCAGTGGTACGAACAAGGCTCCGGAGCTGGCAAAATCCCTGATGAATTTTAAAGACATCTTCCTGATCGGATTTTTCCTGTCTATTGGCTTCACCGCCCTGCCGACAATCGATATGCTCGGGGTTGCCTTGATCATGGCGATCGCCCTGCCGATCAAGGCGGGCCTGTTTTTCGTCTGGCTGACCCGGCTGAAACTGCGCAGTCGCAGCGCTTTCCTTACCGCCCTCAGCCTGACCAATTATAGTGAATTCGGTCTGATAGTATGTTCGGCCAGTGTTATGCATGGTCTGTTGGCCAAGGAGTGGTTGGTGATCATGGCCCTGGCCGTTGCCATCTCTTTTGTCTTTTCCAGCATCATCAATGCCTATGCTCATAGCCTTTATGCTCGATGGCGCGATGTCATCAAACGGTTTGAGCATGATGGTCGTCTGGCCGAAGACCAATATGCCCATCCCGGAGACGCCACCATCCTGATTATCGGCATGGGTCGGGTCGGCACCGGAGCCTATGATACCCTGCGGGATAATCAGGGCAAAAAGGTTTGTGGTATCGAAGTGATCAAGGACCGGGTTGGGGATCATATGAATGAAGGGCGCAATGTGATTTCTGCCGATGCGGAAGACCCCGATTTTTGGGAGCATCTCGACCTCAAGCCGATTACTTTGATCATGTTTGCCATGCCAAATTACCGGGACATTCTGGAAGTGATGACGCAGCTTCACCAAGTCGGGTATCAGGGAAAAACCGCCGGTATTGTTAAATACGAGGATCATAGGGAAAAATTACTCGATTGCGGTGTCGATGTTGTGTTTAACTTTTATCAAAATGCCGGCACGGGTTTTGCCGATGAAACAATCCATATTCTGAAGGCCGAACAAGGGGCGGTGAGTGGATAATCTTGATACATGTCAACCCCCACGGTCCCTGATGTGTTAAATTACTCTTGAGAAGAAATCAGACAGCCTCAGTCAGGGCTGTCCCCCGTGATTTTGGTTTACTAGGAGAATGAAATGCAAAAACTGATCTATATCGTGGCTGTTGATGGCAGCGAATGGAGTGACAGGGCGGCCCAGCGGGCAATTGACCTGGCCAAGAAAACAGAGGCTGAAGTCCATTTTGTTACCGCTGTTCAATGGTCAAAATATCAGCCGCTGTATGTTGCTGACTTCTCCGCTCCGCCTCAGGATACAACAGAGCAGGAAGAAATAGAGCGTAAAAACCTTCTGGAGCCCCTGGAAAGCCGGTATGCAGAGTCTGGGGTAAAGATTACATCTTCCCTGTTTTGGGGCCACCCGGCAGAGATCATCAAGGAACAGGCTAAGAAAGCTCATGCAAATATGATTTTTGTCGGACGTCGCGGCCGCTCAAAGGTTGCCGACTTGCTCCTTGGTAGTGTCGCGAACTCTTTGGCTCATACCGCAGGTGTCCCTGTTGTTCTGGTGCCTTAAGTTCAGGAATATATGGGGCAGTGCCTCCCCTGGTTAGAAACCGTTACCTCAAGTCATTAAGGCGGGAAATTAGGGTTTTTAGGGTGTTTTTCAGGTCTTCCTGCTCATCACTGCTGTAAGTTTCCAGAATTTTTTTTTCGTGGGCCTTGGCTTCGGTGACCAGGTCCTGGACTTTCTGCCGACCGGTTTCTGTAATCGCGATTTTGACTGATCGGCGGTCTTCCCGGGAATGCTGGCGGAGTATCAGATTGTCCTTTTCCATGCGGTCAAGGACTTTGGTCAGGGTCGGCTGTTTTAGCAGCACAATCCGGGCTAGACGGCCGATGGCGACATTGTCAAGGTCACTGAGCGAGGCCAATATGCGCCACTGGGCCCGGTCAATGTCATTGGCCTTGAGGGTCGGGGAGAAATCTTCCGAGACCATATGACTGGCCCGGGCCAGCAGGTAGGCCAGATAATCATCCAGGAATTTTGGCTCTTGGTTGTCTGCAGTCACGTGGTCATCCCTCAATATGTATTTTATCAGTCTCTGCCCCCGTCGGGACAGCACCGAAGCTTAGCAGGTTATCCTGCCTTATATAGCCTTATCT
This sequence comes from Alphaproteobacteria bacterium, assembly GCA_002401455.1. Classification (GTDB taxonomy): domain Bacteria; phylum Pseudomonadota; class Alphaproteobacteria; order Sphingomonadales; family Emcibacteraceae; genus Paremcibacter. Next base: position 140,069 of record NVTE01000002.1, on the reverse strand, counting down.
TGTCAGGTAAAGAGATTTGGTAAACCTTGTTCCAGTTCCTTTTTCTGCTTCGTCGCCTCACCGGTCAGGGCAAAACCGGCGATGTCGCCGTTGCCATCACGGAAGACGGCCTCGACATTGTTGCCGTCCTGATGAATATCCCATTCGCCCGATACATGGGCCGGTGGGGTGGCGACAATCACCGGACAGGCCGGGGTTTTGACCGCCACGGCCATGACCTTATAGTCGACGGCGGTGCGGGTGCCGGCAAGCGTCTGGGCCAACGCCTTGGCCGATAGCAGCAACGGCTCCACATACATCAGTAGCTGGCCTTCCACATCGGCGACATCGCCGAGGGCGTAAATGTCATCGGCTGAGGTTTCCAGATACCGATTGACGCTGATTCCGCGTCCGGTATCCAGCCCGGCGGACTGGGCGAGGGCGTTATTGGCCCGCAGACCAACGGCGGACACCACCAAGTCGGCGTTGAGCTCTGTGCCGTCTTCAAGGGTGACGGTGAACTTCTCACCGGATTTATCAATGGCGGCTACTTTTGTGCCAAAATGGAAGGTGGCACCCTGGTCGCAGAGCGCCCGCTCAACGGCCCGGGACGCGGCCTCAGGCAGCAGGGCCGACATGCATCTGTCGGTGCCTTCGATGACCTCAACCGTCATGTCGTGATTAAGCAGGTCATTGGTGAACTCACAGCCGATCAGGCCGGCACCGATGATCAGGACTTTTGACTTGCCGACCAGGGCGGCGCGGTATTTTCTGTAATCCAGCAGGTCATTGACCGCATAGGTCAGGTCAGCGGCCGTGCCGGCAAAGGCTGGAATGATCGAGCTGGCCCCGGTGGCAATCACCAGTTTGGAATAGGCCTGTGTCTCATTGCCCAGGTGAATTTCTTTCTTGTCCCGGTCAATTTTGCTCACCTCACTCAGGGTCTTCAGGGTCAGCGATAAGTCAGCGGCCACAGTCGGCGCATAAGACATTACCAGACCATCAGGGGTTTTCTTCTGGCTCAGGCCGGCCGACAGGTTTGGTTTGTAATACAGGCTGCCGTCATCACGGCTGATCATCATCAGCGGGGACAGACTGTCCAGTTTGCGGAATTCCTTGGCCAGGTTATAGGCCGCCAGGCCGGAACCGATGATGACAATCGGATCAACATCTGGCACCGTTGGGGCCGGGGCGGTTGTGGACGCGGCGGCGGCAACGGCGGGTTTTTTAATCTCGACCATGTCAAAGTCTTCTTTGCCGACACCGCAGTCGGGGCAGACCCAGTCGTCGGGAACGTCCGCCCATTTTGTGCCCGGGGCGATGCCATCTTCGGGCGAACCCTTAGCTTCGTCATAAATCCAGCCGCAAACCAAACATAACCATTGTGTCATCTATCATCCTATCGGGCGTGTGTTAATTTATTTAACATGTTGATATATGAAAAATAAAATTATTCCTTTTCATATATTCTAGATATGTTACAGTAAAAGTCAAGAAACAATAAAAACACCTTACACCATAAAAATCAGGGTTTTAAGAATGACACGTGTTTACGATATTTTTAAAGACAGCTGCGCCCGTTTTGCCGATCGTCCCTTCATTCATATTCCGGCGCTTTCCGCCGCAGCCTATCATGACGGCGCGGTTGATTATACCTACGCCGAGGTCGATGCGGAAATAACCAAGCTTCTGGGCTATTATGGCAAAGCCGGATATGGCACCGGTCACCGGGTTGGGGTATTGCTGGAAAACCGTGCCGCGTTTTTCTTTCACTGGCTGGCGCTGAATGCGCTGGGGGTGAGTATTGTGCCCCTGAACGGCGAGTTCTCCCGCGATGAGATGTCTTATGTCATCAGCCATAGTGAAACCGATCTGGTGATCACGCTGGCCGATAAAAAAGATCATGTGCTGAGCAGTCTCGAGACAGCTATTCCGGTGATCACGCCGGGCGACATGGCGACTGTCTCCGGGCCGAAAAAGCCTAAAAGTGATGAGCAGATCAGCAAAGACACCGAATGTGCCATACTCTATACCTCCGGCAGCACCGGCCAGCCCAAGGGCTGTATCCTGAGCAATGAATATTTTACCTATTTCGGCGAATGGTACCGGGATGTGGGCGGTTATTGCACCTTAAGGGAAGGGCAGGAACGTCTGCTGACCCCGCTGCCGCTGGTTCATATGAATGCGCTGGGCTGTTCGACCATGGCGATGATGATCACCGGCGGCTGTATTATTCAGCTGGACCGTTTTCATCCGCGGACCTGGTGGCAGCTGGTGCGCGAGACCGGTGCGACGGCGCTGCATTATCTTGGTGTTCTGCCGGCAATCCTGCTGAACCTGCCGGAAAGTGATCAGGACCGGGATCATAAAGTACGGTTTGGCTTTGGCGCCGGGGTTAATCCCAAGCATCATGCGAAATTTGAAGACCGCTTTGGCTTTCCGCTGATCGAGGCCTGGGCGATGACGGAATCCGGTGCCGGGGGCTGTATCATTGCCCATGAAGAGCCGCGCCATGTGGGCACCTGTTGTTTCGGCAAGGTGTCCGATCAGGTGGAGATTAAACTAATTGATGAGGCGGGCAAGCAAGTGGCCGAAGGCGCACCAGGCGAACTATTGGTCCGGGCCACAGGCGACGATCCCCAGCGTGGGTTCTTCCGTCATTATTTCAAAAATGACGCCGCGACCGCCGAAACCTGGAAGGATAACTGGTTGCATACCGGTGACGTGGTCCGTCGGGGCGAAGATGGCTCGTTGTTTTTTGTCGATCGCCGGAAGAATGTCATCCGCCGCAGTGGCGAGAATATCTCGGCCCTGGAAGTGGAAACCGTACTCAGCCTCAACCCAGCCATTGACAAGTTGGCAGTGGCCCCGGCCTACGATGAAATCCGCGGCGATGAAGTGATGGCCTGTATTGTGCTCAAAGACGGTCGGTCCGCCACGGAGCAGCTGGCCCGGGAAATTTTTGATAGCAGTTGTGACCAGCTGGCCTATTATAAGACGCCGGGATATATTGCCTTTATCAGCGCCCTGCCGCTGACCGCGTCCCAGAAGCTGAAGCGCGGCGAGATGAAAGCACTCTGTGCCGACCTGATTAAGAAGGGCCAGGTTTATGATCTGCGCTCTTTCAAGAAGCGCACCAAGCCGAAGGAAATGTCATGACACGAAAAAGACCTTCTTCCTATGAGGGGATCGCCCTGGTTGCCCCGGTCACCGTGCCCTACGAGCGGCTTAGTGAGCGGGGGGCGCAATGGTTCTTTGGCAAGGCGCTTGCGGCCATGCTGACGGCGGCGGGCCTGAAAAAATCCGACATTGATGGCCTGGGTGTGTCCAGTTTTACCCTGGCCCCGGACAGCATCATCACCCTGTGTGAATATTTTAAAATTTCCCCACGCTGGATTGAGCAGATTCCTCTGGGTGGCGCGTCGGGGGTGATTGCCGCCCGTCGGGCAGCCCGGGCGGTGCAGATGGGCGACGCAGAAATCATTGCCTGTATTGGCGCGGATACCAGCAAGGCCGACGGCTTCAGGGAACTGGTGGAGAATTTCAGCAGTTTCTCAGCCAAGGCAGCCTATCCTTACGGCGCGGCGGGACCTAACGGGGCCTTTTCCCTGATCACCCAGCATTATATGGATAAATACGGCACGACCCGGGAAGATTTCGGGGGGATTTGCCTGTCCCAGCGCCGCAATGCCCAGGCCTATGACCACGCATTGATTAAAAAGCCGCTGGACCGGGAAGGTTATCTGGCCGCCCGTCCCATTGCCGGACCGGTTCACCTGTTCGATTGTGTGATGCCCTGCGCCGGAGCCGAAGGCTTTCTGGTCATGTCAGTGGAGAAAGCGAAAGAATTAAATCTGCCCTATGTGACCATTGAAGGGGCTGACGAACTTCATAATGCCTATTTCGATGATCCGGTGCAATATCGCGCTGGCTGGGCAGAATTCGCTCCGGCTCTGTATGAGCAGGCGCGTTGCCAGCCGTCTGATATGGACCTGCTCTATACCTATGACGATTATCCGGTGATCTGCATGATGCAGATGGAAGACCTGGGCTTTTGTGCCAAAGGCGAGGCAGCAAAATTTGTCCGGGACAATGATCTTGATTTTGACAGCCCGGGTCTGGTGCATAACAGCTCTGGTGGCCAGCTTTCCGGTGGTCAGGCTGGCTCTGCCGCCGGCTATATGGGCATGGTCGAGGCCATTCGGCAATTGACCGGACAGGCTCTGGGCAATCAGGTTAAAGACCCGACGCTGGCCCTAGTCAGTGGTTATGGCATGGTTAATTATGACCGGGGGCTATGTTCCACGGCCGCTATTCTGAAAAAGGGAGGCCTTTAAGATGAAACTTCCAATTTGTAACGCCTGTGGTGAAATCCAGTATCCGGTTCGGGAAATTTGCGGGGCCTGCCTCGCGGATGAGGTGACGGTACAGGAAGTTGAGGTTACGGGCGTGCTGCTGTCCCAGGTGGACCTGCATCACAGCATGGAGCCCGGCTTCCTCGCTAACCTGCCCTGGTCAATTGGCAATGTTCAGGTCAACGGCGGGGCGGTGATGACGGCGCATTTATATGGCCAACTCGCCACTGGCAGTGCGGTCGACCTACAGTGGATTACCGATCCCAAAGGCCGCGACGTTATCGTGGCCAAGCCTGTGGGCGAGGGGACTGTCGTCTGGGAAAATTTAGAAAATAAGGGAAAGTAAATCATGACGGACATGAAAACAGCGGTTGTCACCGGCGGCAGTGCCGGTATTGGCGCCGCGATCACCAAACAGCTTTTGGCCGACGGCTACCGGGTGATCAGCCTGGCCCGCCGGCCAGCCGATTTTGACCATGACAACCTGGTTTCCTATGAGATTGACCTGGCGGATATGGCTGAAACCAAGCGCATTGCCGAAGAAATTGCCGCCAAATATGAGGTGACGGTCCTGGTCAATAATGCCGGGGTTATCCGGCCCAACCTGATCGAGGATGTTAAGCTGGAGGATTTGAATTATCTGACCAACCTGCATCTGGGGGCGATGATCCTTCTGACCCAGGCCTTCCTGCCGGCCATGAAGAAAAACCATTTCGGTCGCATCGTCAATATGTCGACCCGGGCCGTGGTTGGCCTAGCGACCCGGACGTCTTACGCCGGGACCAAGGCGGCGATCATCAGCATGACCCGGACCTGGGCCATGGAACTGGGGCATCACGGGATCACGGTCAATGCCATTGCGCCCGGACCGATTGTCACGGATATGTTCACAGAAGTTATTCCGGAAGAAAGTGAAAAAGCCAAAGCCCTGGCCGAGAGCATTCCGGTCAAAAGACTGGGCCAGGCCGATGATATCGCCCGGGCGACGGCCTTTTTTGTCAATCCTGACAATAGTTTTATTACCGGTCAGACGCTGTTTGTCTGTGGCGGCACCAGTTTAGGTTCAATTGCGCTTTAAAATTTTCAAGAGGTTAAAGTAATGACTAAAAGTATTGAAGACATTAAAAAATTAGTGGAACCCCAACGGATTCACGGCAGTCTGTACACGGACCCGGAGCTTTTTGATCTGGAAATGGAGCGCATCTTTGAACGCACCTGGATTTTTCTGGGGCATGAAAGTCAGGTCAAGGAAGCCGGTGATTATCTGACGGTCAATATCGGTCGTCGGCCGGTAATCATGGTTCGTGACCGGAGCGGTGATATCATTGTCCTGCATAACCAATGTACCCACCGCGGGGCCAAGGTCGCCGGTAAAAAGTGCGGCAATGCCCGGGCGTTTCGCTGCTGTTACCATGGCTGGACCTTTAAAACCGATGGCACGCTGATCGGGGTGCCTCATAAGGCCGGTTACGAGGATACAAATTTTGACATCAAGGACCCGGCCTTCAGCTTGAAGGTGGTCCGCTCAGAAAGCTACCGCGGCTTTATCTTTGCCAACCTGTCCAAAGACGGCCCGGGTTTGAAAGAATTTCTCGGCGATGCGGCCACGTCGATCGATAATATGATTGAGCGGTCCCCAGACGGGGAACTGGAAATGACCGGCGGGGTGCTGCGCTACCGGCATAACTGTAACTGGAAGCTGTTCATTGATAACCTCAATGATACCATGCATCCGATGGTCACCCACCAGTCAGTGGGCGATGCCTGCCAGGCCTATGTGGATGAGCTTCCCGAAGGCACGCCGATGACCAGGGAAGCCGATATTATTTCACCCTTCGGCAGCTCCTATGACATGTTTGATGAGATGGGGGTCTCCGTTGGGCCTTATGGTCATGCCTATACCGGTGGCGAACAGTCTATTCATAGCAGCTATCAGGATATTCCTGGCTATTTGGAAGGCATGCATAAAACATATGGCGAGGAAAAGACCAAGGCGATCCTGTCGATCAACCGCCATAATACGGTGTATTACCCCTCCCTGACCATCAAAGGGGCGATCCAGTCGATCCGTATCGTCCGGCCGATCTCAATTAATGAAACAGAGGTTGAAACCTGGACATTCCGCCTGAAAGGTGCGCCGGATGAGATGCTGCACCGGACCATGCTTTACTCCCGCCTGATCAACTCGCCGTCCTCCATGGTCGGCAGTGATGACCTGGAAGCCTATACCCGCCTGCAGGAAGGTCTGAAGTCGGGGGGGTCTGAATGGGTCAATATGGGCCGATTTATTGGCCGTGAAGAACATAAGGACGGTAATATGACCCGAGCCATCGGCACCAGTGACATTTCCTTGCGCAATCAATATGCCACCTGGCTTGATTATATGACGAATCCGAAAAAACAAGAAGAGGAGGTATAAAATGACCCAACGTAATTGCCCCGATATGGCGGAACTGACACAGTTTTTATACCGTGAAGTGGATTTTCTCGACCAGACCGACCTTAAGGGCTGGATTGACCTTTATACCGAAGACGGTACCTATTGGATGCCGGTTATCCCGGACCAGGAAGACCCGCTGAATCATATCTCGATCTTTTATGATGACAAGGCGATGATGCAGATCCGCCGGCATAACCTTGACCATGCCCGGGCACCGTCGAAAGAAGTTACCGTTCGGTCATCCCATGTGCTGGGCAATATCAGACTGACAGAGTTTGACGCGGAAACCGGTCATTGTACGGTGAAGTCCAACTTTCAGGCGGTGGTCTATTACGGCGATCAGACCATCTTTGCTGGTACTTATACTTACCAGCTTGAATGGACGGGGGAGCAGTATCTCATTAAACAAAAACGTGTTGATTTAATAAATTGTGACGCCTCGCACGGGTCAATCATTATTTATATTTAAGGCAAGGCAGGGGTTTTGAGGGGGCTGGTTATTATCTTTGCATAACCAACCCCTTGCTGATAAACCGTTGTTTTTTAAGATCAAATTTTACTCGGCGCGTGACCATGCCGGACTGGTTGATTCGTTCATACTGGATAAAGTTGAAACCGGCGGCTAACGCGGCCTCTATAAAGGAGCCAACCAGAGAGCGGGCTAAGGGAAAAGTCACGCCACTGAGTTGTGCGGTTTCGGCATCAACTCGGTCAAGGGTGCAGTAATGACGATAAATTCCGTCACTGTCCATTAATCGGCAATCAAGGCGACTCACCTCAGTTTTCAGGGAGAGATTACCTGCTGGATTGCTGTTATTAAGGGGAGCCTTTTCTGGAACTGGCAGCGGCATTTTACCTTGAAGAATTAGGTAGATTTGTTTGAAACTGGGACTGTATGTCTGGGTTTTCATTGCAACATCTTTCTGTATATTCCGGCATTGCTAATTCCCTGGTTTTGGACATGGTTGTAATAATTCATCACATTGTAATTTTCTACATTAGAATTGATGCAATTATTATGCCTGAATTTTTTTCCTTTTTTATTCAATAAGTTAATTAAATTGGTTTATATTATGGTGTAAGAAAGTGTAAAGAATTCTGACACCTTGTCAGGATTCTTTACACTTTCTCATCAATCCTCTGTTAATTACCGATGTTGCAATAAAGCGTAAAATATATTAGAATTATCACCGCTGTTAGTATAGAATTCGTGACCATGCTAATGTGGGATAATTCAAGATGAACAAAAATTTCAGGGGGATATCTGTGAATAAGACGGGTGATTTAAATCGACATAATAATACAATAAAAAAAGATAATAAAAATGCTGATATTTTAAAGAAACCTTCTGTCCGCACAGGTCTTATGACACTGGGGTTATTACCTCTTGCTGCCTGCGGTGATGGCGGCGGGAGTTCACCAACGACGACACCACCGCCACCGCCACCAACGCCAGATCCAGATCCAGATTTTATTGAAAGTCCTACGAATACCTTTACAGCGCGGGACGATAATGACAGAACTTTGGACGAATCATCGGCAATTGCGGACCTGATAGTGCTTGGCAAAGGTGGCGATGACACAATAACCACGGGGTCAGGGGACGATACTATTGACGGTGCCGCTGGAGGTGATGTGATTTCGTCAGGGGCCGGGGCTGATCTTCTGACCGGTGGGGCGGGGGCGGACAGCCTTGATGGTGGTGACGATCTTGATACGGCGTCTTATGCTGCCTCTGGGGTTGGGGTCACCATAGACCTTGTGGCCGGAACCGGCGTTGGCGGCGATGCCCAGGGCGATACTTTAACAAATGTTGAAAATGTCACGGGTAGTGCCTTTGCCGATACGCTGACCGGCGATGGCGGCGTTAATGTTCTGATCGGTGGTTCGGGCAATGACCTTCTGACCGGTGGGGCGGGGGCGGACAGCCTTGATGGTGGTGACGATCTTGATACGGCGTCTTATACTGCCTCTGGGGTTGGGGTCACCATAGACCTTGTGGCCGGAACCGGCGTTGGCGGCGATGCCCAAGGTGATACTTTAACAAATGTTGAAAATGTCACGGGTAGTGCCTTTGCCGATACGCTGACCGGCGATGGCGGCGTTAATGTTCTGATCGGTGGTTCGGGGGCGGACAGCCTTGACGGTGGCGGGGACCTTGATACGGTGTCTTATGCTGCCTCTGGGGCTGGGGTCACCATAGACCTTGTGGCCGGGACCGGCCTTGGCGGCGATGCCCAGGGCGATACGTTGCTGAATATAGAGAATGTCACCGGCAGTGCCTTTGCCGACATCCTGACTGGTGATGCTGGGGTTAATATTCTTCTAGGCAATGATGGTAATGATACACTGGTGGGAGGGGGTGGTGCCGATAGTCTTGATGGAGGAGTGGGGAATGATGGTGCCTCTTACGATTTATCTTCAAGTGGTGTGACCATTGATTTGTCATTGGGGACGGCCTCTGGTGGTGATGCCCAGGGTGATATCCTGCAGAATATTGAAAGCCTTCAAGGGAGTGCTTTTGCTGATAATTTGACCGGAGACGATAATGTAAACACCCTGATTGGTCTTGGGGGCAATGATGTTCTGAATGGCCTGGGTGGACGTGATTTTTTGCGCGGAGGTAGTGGTACTGATACCTTAAACGGTGGCAGTGGCGATGATGTGTTATTTTTCAATGCGGGCGATACGGGCGATTTTTTTAATGGGGGCACCGGGAGTGATATCCTGGACATTGATGGATTGTTATTAAATTTAACCCTTTCAACCTTACATGTAACCGATATTGAATTCATTGATTTGCTTGGTACAGGGCCAAATAGCCTTACTCTGACTTTGCAGGATGTCGTGGATGTCACTGATTCGAATGACAAACTCATTATTAAAGGGGATGCTAACGATACTGTAATATCCACTGGAGAGGGCTGGACTTCTGCAGGAACTGAAATAATTGATGGTGAGGTTTATAATGTTTATACGGTTGGGACGGATACCTTGCTGGTAGATACGGATATTACCCAGATTAATGTAACCTGATAAAAAATACAGGCAGAAAGACTATGGCAATTCGAATTGGGGTGGGGGTATGTTGTGTATTTGTATGCATAAACTCCTTAGGGATGGCGGCGGCTTATTCAATGGAAAACAATAGGCAGAGCGATCGAAATTCAACTCGCTATGTTGCTGAGCCGGCCTATACTCAGATTTTTAAAGAAAATATTCAGGCGGCGGTGGCTAATCATCCTCGGACCGCAGCGATGATAGCACTCAGGGACGGCCAGCGGTACCGTCAGCGGGAGGCTAAATCCGGGCTTTACCCAACTCTGGAGGTGGGAGTTTCCGGGCGCTATAGACTAGCGGAGAGTTTCGAAAATCGCTTTGATAATATTACCGAACGCAGTCGCCGCTCGACCTCGGCCCATGCCAGCCTGACCGGACGGCAGTTGCTTTATGATGCAGGCCAGACATCGAGCCGGGTCGCCAGCGCCAAACATACTTTCACGGCCGCCCATGAAGAATATGGCCAGATGGCATCCCGGATCGCTCTGCAAGCTGTGGAAAACCATTTTCAGGTGTTGTTTCAGCGGCGACGCCAGCTGCTGCAACGGGAAGTTATAGATGATCACAGCACGACCTTGGCCAAGGTAAAATTGCGGTTTGAAAGTGGCCGCGGGGCTGAACGCGATGTGGCCCTGCTGGAATCCAGGTTGGCCCTATCGGAAGCGGATGCGTCAACGGTAAGGAAAGACCTGGATACCATGGTCAGCCGCTATGAGGAAACTTACGGTTTTGCCCCTGAAACGCTAAAGAGGCCTCAGATTTCCCTGGACTTGCCGTCTTCTCTGCAACAAGCCCTGGAGACCGGATTTCAGAATAATCCGGCCTTGCGTATGGCTGGGTCCATAACTCTGGCCAGTAAAGCGACCATAGCGGCGGAAAAAGCTGATCGCCTGCCCCATGTGAGCCTGGAAGTTTCCGGGACAAAATATGACCTGGACCGAGGAAATAATGATTATGACATCACCGGGCGATTGATCCTGAATTATAGCCTGTACCGGGGTGGGGCTACAAAAGCACGCATTGCCCGATCTCTGAAAGATTTTGACCGGGCGCGGCACGATGAAGCCGATCAACAGCGTCAGGTGGAGCGCGAGATTAAAGTGGCCTTTAAGAACAGGGCGACCCACGACAATCGGGTGAGGGCCTTGAAAAAAGCCACCGAGGCCAGTCGGCGCAACAGCGATCAGCTCTTGGAACAATTTGAGGCCACAGGGGGCAGTCTGCTGGCCCTGCTCGAAGCCCGGAAGGATTATTATCAGGCCCGGGAACAATATATGGCTTCCCTGATAGAACAGGATATATTACGCTTCCGGCTTCTGGATACGATGGGAACCTTGAATGCGGCCCTTAATATACGACTCAAAAAGTCAGTATCCGATTGAAAAAGTCCGGGAAATAAACATGAATCAGGAAGATAAACATTCAACGATCTGGCAGGATCATTGGTTCTGGAGCGCGTTCCGGCAAAATAGCTGGACTTATGGTCAGATTGTTCTGGCGGCGATCATGATCAATTTTTTCTCCCTGGGCAGTTCAATATTTATCATGACGGTCTATGACCGGGTGATCCCCAACAATGCTGTCGACAGCCTGATTGCGCTCTGTATTGGTATGTTCATTATCATTTTCTTTGATTTTCTGCTGAAATATCTTCGGGCCTATTTTATTGACATGGCCGGACAGAATGTGGACCTGAAAGTGGCCAAAGGCATTTTTGACCGGATCATGAAATTGAAACTGGCCAATCAGAAGGGCTCGACAGGAGGCTTGGTCAATACGGTGCGGGAATTTGAAAGCATCCGGGATTTCTGTACCTCGGCCACTCTGGCGACCGTGGTCGATGTGCCGTTTATTCTCCTGTTCATCTTTGTCATCTGGATGATTGGCGGGCCGATCGCGATCGTGCCGGCGCTGGCGGTGCCTTTTGTGCTGATCGTCGGTTTTGCTATCCAACCGTTTTTATCGCGCTTTTCCAAGGAAGGCATGAAGGAGGGCGGAAGTAAGCAGGCGACTTTGGTGGAGATGGTTTCCGGCCTGGAAACCCTTAAATCCCTCGGCTCCGATAAGTTATTCCACGACAGGTGGGCCAAGGCGGTGGAAAATCACGCCAGTGTCAGTCTGCGGTCCCGCTTGCTCAGTCAGATCGCCATTAACAGCGCGGCCTCGGCCCAGCAACTGACTCAGGTGGGGATTGTGGCTTTTGGTTTTGTTCTGGTTATGGAGGGCGAACTGTCCATTGGCGGCCTGATTGCCTGTGTAATCATTGCCGGCCGCTGTCTGGCGCCTCTGGGCCAACTGGCAAATCTTCTGACCCGTTATAATCATGCCAAGACCGCTTACTCGGCTCTGGATAAATTGATGGGCCAGGAAAATGAGGATGTGTCCCACCGGGACTTTCTACGGCGCAAGGATATCAAAGGAAAGCTTGAATTCAGGAATGTTTCCTTCAAATACCCGGGCCAGTCAAACCTGACCCTTGATAAGGTTTCTTTCACCCTGAACCCGGGAGAGAAACTCGGGGTTTTGGGCAAGATCGGGTCGGGAAAAAGTACAATATTACGGCTGGCGGCGGGTCTGTATGAGCCGGACGAAGGCGCTGTCCTGATCGATGGCACTGATATCCGGCAGATTGTCCCTGACGACCTGCGCGGTAATATGGCGGTGGTATTACAGGATGTGGTGCTGTTTTCCGGCACGATCAAGGAGAACCTGACCATGGGCCATCCGGAGGTAACCGATGAGGATATCCTGCGGGCGGCGGAAATCAGTGGCGCCCAAGACTTTCTCGGCACGATCCCCGGGGGCTATGATGCCCACTTAAGAGACCGGGGCGAGGGCCTGTCGGGCGGCCAGAAACAGGCACTGGCCATTGCCCGAGCGCTGGTGCGGAAAGCACCGGTGGTCATGATGGATGAGCCGTCGAGTTCCATGGATAACAACAGTGAAAACAAGCTGATTTCAAACCTGAAACAGGAACTGAAGAACCGGACATTTCTCATCGTCACCCACCGTCCGAGCATGCTGGAACTGGTGGATAAAATCATTGTCGTTGATCAGGGCAGGGTTGTGGCCCAGGGGCCGAAACAGGATGTCCTGAAAATGTTGTCAGGCAACGGGGCGGGGAAGTCCTCTCCCGTGCGCACGTCCTCCCCTGAAGATCACGGTGTAAGCTTATGATAAAACCAAAATTGGCGGCCAATATTCTTTTACTCAGCATATTTGGCTTTTTTATCACCTTTATAATCTGGGCGTCGATCGCAGAACTTGACGAAGTGACCCGGGCTACCGGCCGGGTGGTGCCCAGCAAACAAATTCAGATCATTCAGAACCTTGAAGGCGGTATCGTTAAAGAAATTCTGGTCCGCCAGGGCGATACGGTCAAGGCTGGCGATGTTCTGGTTAAATTGGACCGGACTCAGTTTGATGCGGACTTTAACCGCAATGAAGAAGAATATCTGATGCTGAAGTCGACCCTGGTCCGACTGAAAGCGGAAAGCCAGTTTGGGGAGTTGGAGTTTGAGCCGGAATTTGTCGACGCCAATCAAAACCTGGTGCAGAATGAGCGCAATCTCTTCCAGGCCCGTCGGGCTGAATTTAACGCCTCCCTCAACAGCCTGAAGGCACGGCTCAAGAAGGCTGAGCAGGAAACCATCAGTGCCGAGATCAGTCTGGTTAGTGCCAAATCAGGTGAGCAGGTGGCCCGGGAAGAAGTGGACATGATCAAACCTCTGGTCGAAAAGGGCATTGAACCGCGACTGGAATTGATGCGGGCCAAGCAACGCCTGACCCAGGCCACAGGCGATCACCAGATTGCCGTGCTCAATATTACCAAGGCCCAGAAATCGGTCGAAGAGATTAATCTGCAGGTCGAGGCCGCCCGGCAGAAATTCCGCTCCACAGCCCTGACCCAGTTGAATGAAGCCCGTAACAAGGCCAACAAGCTGCTTGATGCCCTGCCGGCCCTGTCTGATAAGGTCAGCCGCACCGATGTCATTGCCTCGACGGACGGCATCATTAACCGGGTGCTGGTCACGACCATTGGCGGGGTGATTAAGCCGGGCATGGCGATCGTGGAGCTGGTGCCGCTGGATGATACCCTGCTGATTGAAGCCGAGATCCAGCCGTCTGATATTGCTTTCCTCCGCCCCGGTCAACTGGCGCGGGTCAAGCTGACGGCCTATGATTATTCCCGTTATGGCTCCCTGGATGCCTATGTTGAGAATATCTCGGCCGATGCGATCATGAATGAGCAGAAAATGAGCGTCTACATTATCAGGATCAGGACCACGAAAAATAATCTGGTCTCGGATGGCGGGGAACTGCCGATTCTGCCGGGCATGGTGGCGGAAGTTGATATCCTGAATGGCAAAAAAACCATCATGCGCTATCTGATGAATCCGGTGTTGAAACTGAAAGACAATGCTTTCCGCGAGCGATGATAGCCTGTAACCTGATGTCATGACCGAGCAGAGAAACCGTGACATTTTAACGCACCTATTTGAAACAGCGGTGGCTGCTGTTTCCGCAACAAAAACACTTCCTCAACATTTGCCGCCCGCACCCAAAGGCCGGACTGTGATGATCGCGGTCGGCAAAGCGGCGGCCGCCATGGCCCATGTGGCGTTGGCACATAGGCCGGATATTGTCCGGGGCCTGGTGATCATGCCCTATGGCCATGGGGGTAAAGATTGTGCCTTTTCAGAAGGCATAGAGGTTATGGAGGCCCGTCACCCAGTACCCGATGAGGAGGGCATGAAGGCGGCGCAACTGGCGCTAAGCATGGTTGAGGGCTTGGGCGTGGACGATCAATTGCTGGCGTTGATATCTGGCGGCGGGTCGGCGCTTCTGGTGCTGCCGGCTCAGGGGATCAGTCTGGCACAGAAGCAGGACATTACCCGAAAGCTGCTTAAGTCCGGGGCAACCATCACAGAAATTAACAACGTCCGGTCCTCTCTGTCGCGAATCAAGGGCGGGCGATTGGCCCGGGCCGCCCTGCCGGCCGAGGTTATCAGTCTGGTGATCTCAGATGTGCCGGGCGATGATGCCGCCTATGTGGCCTCTGGTCCGACAGTGATCGGCGGGATTTCTGTGGAGGATGGCCTAAAGGTTCTGACAAAATATAACATTTCCGCAGTCCTATCGCGAGGGCAAAATACAGGTGTAGATTCCAGCCGCTGTCAGACCACCGTCATTGCCACGGCCGACCAGGCCCTAAAGGCGGCGGTTATGCTTGGCAAAGCTCATGGCTATCAGGTCACCTCCCTTGGGGGCGCTGTGGAAGGGGAGGCGGTAGATGTCGCCCGGGATCAGGCAAAAATGGCCCTAAGAATGGCGGAAACGGGGCAACCGTCGTTGCTTCTGTCCGGCGGTGAGACCACGGTGACCCTCGCCGGGGGCGTTGCGGGGCGCGGGGGCCGAAATTGTCAATATCTGCTCGCCCTGGCCCTTGCCCTGGACGGCGCAGCGGATATCTATGCCATTGCCTGTGATACGGACGGGATTGACGGCACTGAAGACAATGCGGGGGCGGTGATCACCCCGACCACGCTTGACCGGGCCCGTGCTCTGGGGTTGGAGGCTGAGGCCTGTCTTGAAGGTCATGACTCCTATGGTTTCTTTGAAAGACTGGGCGACCTGATCCTCACTGGACCGACCCTGACCAATGTCAATGATTTCAGAGCGATTCTGATCCACCCAATGAAATAGGGGGTAGAGCTTAAGTAAAAGTGACAAGTTCTTTTCAATAGGTGTATAACATTTCTTGAAATATAATTGGCTCCTCTACAAAAAACATCCGGACCATCCTCTATGCATAGCCCGACAATTCAGACCCCTGAATGGTACCGTTATCTCGCTGAGCTCTATGATCAGGCGGGCAGCCAGAAGGGCAGGGCGGCAATGCCGGAGAAGCTGGCTCTGGCACTGCAGTATTTGTCTCGGGCAGACAGTATTCTGGTCATGGTTTATTTCCCCAATAAACGCCCGGTTTTATTATATGCCGATATTGATCATAGCTGCCGCAAGAATAACTTCGATGAATATTTACAGGGATTTTACCTGCTGGACCCTTTTTACCAGATGGCGTTCTCCTGTTCTGATGTAACCCTGTTTCATTTGCAGGATATTTGTGAAAACAGCTTTTTTGACAGTGAATATTATGCCAGCTGGTACAAGCAGTCCGGTCTAAAGGATGAAGTCAACTATCTGATCCCGCTAGAAGGTGAGGCAGTTGCCGCCATATCCCTGTCCCGGAATATGGATAATTCAGTTTTTTCCACCAGTAAGATTTCTCAGCTCGATATCATCAAGCCACTGATCAGTAACGTCATGAAATGCCATTGGGCAGATCAGAATCCGTTGCCAGCTGAGGAAGAAAACCGCGAGCAGGACCTCCATGGTGCCCTCTGCAAGGCCATGGAAAATTTTGGCCGTTCGCTGTTAACGGACCGGGAAGTCGAGATTACCCAGTTCCTGCTCCGGGGCTATAGCATCAAGGCGACGGCCCTGAAGCTTGATATTGCCCCGTCGACCATCAAGGTCCACCGCAAGCATATCTATAAGAAGCTGGACATCACGTCCCATTCTGAACTGTTTTCCTTATTCATTGATGCCCTGTCCGTGGTCAGCAAGGACGGTGAAGACGATCCCCTGCTGCGCTATCACCAGTGATAATTATTTCGGCTCAGGATAAATTCAGAAAATGGCAAAAGCCCAGTCATTTCAGGACGGGCAACGGCTTATTATTAACTTAGTCGCCATTCCGGGCTCTTAACCTTACCCGTTCAGCTCTTCACGCATCATTTCAATCTCGAGCCATTCTTCCTCTTTGGCGGCGAGGTCGGCGATGGCCTGTTCCATGGTGGTGTTGGTCTTGCGGAAGCCTTCCGGGTCCTTTGTATAGAAATCAGCCGCACCGAGCTTAGCCTGATAGCGGACAATATCCTGTTCCAGGGTCGAGATTTCCTTGGGCAGATTTTCCAGGGCGCGCTGATGTTTATAGCTGAGCTTGGCGCCGCGCTGTTTCGGGGCTTCGCCGGGCTTCGGGGCCTTTTTTGCGGCGACCAGAGCCGCGGCTTCGGCCTTGCGGCCCGCCCGCTGACGGATATAGTCGGCATAGCCGCCGGGATATTCGGTGACCGTGCCGTCGCCTTCCAGCACCAGGGAGGAGGAGACAATGCGGTCGAGGAAGTCCCGGTCATGGCTGACCAGGATCAGGGTGCCGTCATACTCACCTAGCATATCCTGCAACAGGTCGAGCGTGTCCATATCAAGGTCATTGGTCGGTTCGTCGAGGATCAGGAAGTTGGTGGGCAGGGCCAGGGTCTTGGCCAGCACCAGACGGTTTTTCTCGCCCCCGGACAGGGACTTGATCGGGCTTCGGGCCTGACCGGCGTCAAACAGGAAGTCTTTCAGGTAGGCGACAATATGCTTGGAATGGCCGCGAACCATGAGGTGGTCGCCGCCATCGCTGAGGAAATCCCACAGGGTCTGTTCCTCGTTGAGCAGGTCCCGTTTCTGGTCAAGATAGGTAATATCCAGATTGGTACCATGCTTGACGGTGCCGCTGTCCGGCTCCAGATGCTTGGTCAGGATTTTCAGCAGGGTGGTCTTGCCGACGCCGTTGGGGCCGATGATGCCGATGCGGTCGCCGCGCATTACCCGCAGCGAGAAATCATCGAAAATAACCTGATCGCCAAAGGATTTGGAAATTTTATGGGCTTCGATGACTTTTTTACCGGCGGTCTTGCCGCTGTCAACGCCGAGCTTGACCTGGCCGGTGACCCGGATCTGTTCCGAGCGTTTCTCCCGCAGTGCCCACAGGGACCTCATGCGGCCCATGTTTCTTTTCCGCCGGGCGGTGATGCCCTTATGGGACCAGTCGGTCTCCTTGTCGATCAGCTTGTCGAGCTTGGCCCGCTCGACGCTTTCCTGCTCGATGATGGTCGCTGACCATTCCTCGAAATGGGCAAAGCCCTTGTCCAGACGCCGCACCTGGCCCCGGTCGAGCCAGAAGGTGGTGTTGGTGACATTATTGAGGAAGGTCCGGTCATGGCTGATGATCACCAGGCCGCCCCGGTACATCTTCAGGCTGTCTTCCAGCCATTCGATGGTGGCAATGTCCAGATGGTTGGTCGGTTCGTCCAGCAGCAGGATATCGGCGTCACTGATCAGGGCCCGGGCCAGGGCCGCGCGTCGGGCCTCACCGCCGGACAGGGTCATCGGGTCCATCGTCGGGCTGAGGTTGATTTCTTCCAGGATGATATCCACCCGGTAGGTTTCGTCCTCGGCCGCCAGGGTCAGGCCACTGGCGATATAGTCATAGAGGGTGGCATAGCCGCTCAGGTCCGGTTCCTGGTCCAGATAGGTCACATGGCAGCCGGGCTGCAGGAAGCGTTCGCCCCGGTCGGCCTCAACCGTGCCTGAGATCACTTTCATCAGGGTTGATTTACCCGAGCCGTTGCGGCCGACCAGGCTGATGCGGTCGCGTTCGCCAATGGACAGCTCCATACTGTCAAACAGGGGCGTTGTGCCAAAGCGCAGGGCCATATCGGTAATGGTCAAAAGAGGCGGGGCCACGGGGGTTCTCCTAATAAATAATACTGAAAAAATAACGTCACTTAGATGTATGGGGGGAGTGATAGCTCATTCTCGCAAAAACGTGAAGTCCTGATTGTGGATTTTCTGCGGCTGATCTTTTATAACGGAGAAAAGGGGCGGGTAATTATCAGGGTGAAAAGACAATGTTATTGAAGTTTCCAAAAATATCCGAGGTGAAAAGCCATGAGATCACCCCGGAAAATATCTACCAGGGCCGCAGATCTTTCCTGCAAGATAGCGCCCGTATCGGGGCTGGCATGGCGGTGGCAGCCTTCGGACTGCAGAGTCCAGAGGGGAGGGCGGAGGCTGGGTCAGAGACCAAAGCCCTGGAAAATATCATCCGCGCTGGAACGTTCGATACCGATGAACGGCCGACGTCTTTCAAGGCGATCACGACCTACAATAATTTTTATGAATTTGGCACGGGCAAGGAAGACCCGGCGCGCAATGCTCACAGCCTGCAGCCTCGGCCGTGGACGGTCCGGGTCGATGGCCATGTGGAAAACCCCGGCGATTATGACCTGGATGATCTAATCCGGCCCCATGCCCTTCAGGAACGCATCTACCGCATGCGCTGTGTCGAGGCCTGGTCGATGGTCATTCCCTGGGTCGGCATTCCGCTGGCCGAAATCATTAAAAAGCTCGGGCCGACCTCGAAGGCAAAATATATCCTGTTTGAAACCCTGAAGGACAGAAAACAGATGCCGGGCCAGCGGCGCCGGGTCATTCCCTGGCCCTATACCGAGGGCCTGCGCCTGGATGAGGCGATGAACCCGCTGACCCTGATGGCGGTCGGTCTCTATGGCCGGGATCTGCCCAACCAGAATGGCGCACCTATGCGTCTGGTGGTGCCGTGGAAATATGGCTTCAAGGGGATCAAGTCCATTGTCCGGATCAAATTTGTCGAGCACAGGCCTCGCAACAGTTGGCGTGTCCTTGCTGCTAAAGAATATGGATTTTACGCCAATGTCAATCCAGAGGTCGACCACCCGCGCTGGACCCAGGCCAATGAGCGGCGCATCGGCGAATTCCGCCGGCGCAAGACTCTGATGTTCAATGGCTATGCAGACGAAGTGGCCCATCTGTATAGTGGCATGAATCTGAGGAAGAATTTCTGATGACCCGGCAGCTGTCCTTTCTCAAAGCTGTGGTCCATCTTCTGGCCCTGCTGCCGGCGGGCTGGCTAATGTGGCAGGGCTGGCTGCTGTATGATTATCAGGATCACGAGATGTCAGCCAACCCGATCAAATATATCCACCACTTCACCGGCGACTGGGCGGTCAGGTTCATTCTGGTCGGGCTGGCGATAACGCCGCTGCGCAAAATGAACGGCTGGAACAAGCTGATTAAATTTCGCCGCATGATCGGGCTGTATGGTTTTTTCTATGTGGTGCTGCATCTGTCGAATTTTATTGTGCTGGATTATTATTTTGACTGGATGACGATTCTCAAGGAAATTATCAAGCGGCCGGCGATCAGCTTTGGCATGGTCGCGGCCTGTTTGCTGCTGCTGTTGGCGATTACCTCAACTAAAGGCTGGATCAGGCGGCTGGGCAAGAAATGGCTGATCCTGCATCAGGCGGTTTACCTGATCGCCCTGCTGGCGGTGACCCATAATATGATGATGGTCAAGGCCGACCTGTCTGAACCGATGATCCATGCCTTGATCCTGGCCGGCTTGCTGGGCTACCGGATTTATGACAAAGTCCGCCTTGGTCGGAAGTCCTACGCGTAACCAGATATTTTTATCAGGCGCTATGTCTGCTATAATAAGTCGAGGGCAGGAGGGTTATGGAGCTTTAACATGGAAAGATATCAGGCGAAATTCCAGATCGGGCAGATCATTCGTCACCGGCTTTTTGAGTATACCGGGGTTATTTACGACGCCGACCCCACCTATCAGGGGACGGGCGAATGGTATGACCTGGTGGCGCTGTCCCGGCCACCAAAGAATGAACCTTGGTACCGGGTGTTGGTCCATAACGCCTTCCACACCACCTATGTGGCTGAAAAAAATCTGGACGTGAATGACCAGCCGGTGGTGATTAAGCACCCGCTGATCGACGATCTGTTCAGCGGCTTTGACGGCGAATATTACCACCTGCG
Organism: Alphaproteobacteria bacterium; assembly: GCA_002401455.1. Classification (GTDB taxonomy): domain Bacteria; phylum Pseudomonadota; class Alphaproteobacteria; order Sphingomonadales; family Emcibacteraceae; genus Paremcibacter. The sequence continues at coordinate 119,531 of NVTE01000002.1, read as the reverse complement.
GCAAAAAGCGGATTAGGGGTGGGGATTAAAGAAATGATCTTCTTGTAGTGCAGGGGTGTTTTCCGTAAGATAAAACGATCGTTTTAGATGCCACAAAGGACCCTGCCATGGATTATACTGCGTTTACTTTTGAAATTGCTGATCATATTGCCACAGTCACGCTGTGCAATCCGCAAAAAGCCAATGCCCTGGGCGAGGATTTCTGGACAGAATTTACCCAAGTCTTTGAGAATATTAGCGAAGACCCGGAGGTGCGGGTGGTGATTGTCGCCTCAACGGGAAAACATTTCACCTCAGGCATCGATCTTGGGTATCTGCAATCGATCATGCCATCACAGGATGGCGATCCGGCCCGGGGTATGGATAAGCTGCGCCGCCATGTCAAATTCCTCCAGGCGCCATTTGAAGCCATTGATAACTGCCGAGTGCCGGTATTGGCCGCGGTTCAGGGCGGCTGTTTCGGGGCCGGGGTTGATCTGGTCTCGGCCTGTGATATCCGATATGTTAGCGCCGACGCTTTTTTCATCATCCAGGAAATTAACATTGGCATGGTGGCTGACCTGGGTACCCTGCAGCGCATGCCCCGGCAGATCCCCGACGGCCTGATGCGGGAACTGGCCTATACTGGTCGGAAATATCGGGCAGAAGAAGCCCTGGGAACCGGTTATGTCACCCATATGGCCGCCGACCATGAAGCGTTGATGGCCCATGTAAGAAGCATTGCCGCCCAGATCGCCGGACAGTCACCCCTGGCTATTGTCGGCAGTAAGGAAATGCTCACTCATACGCGGGACAATACGGTGGCGGCGGGGTTGGATTATATCGCGGCGTGGAATGCGGGCATGTTGTCGCTGCCCGATGTGATGAAGGGTGCCATGGCGGCTCTGAGCAAGGGCACCGCAGAATTTGACGATCTGCTGGACTGATAAGCCCGCAGATTTTTTGGAGGGCTGGCTATTTCATAGAGAAGTTAAGCAAAATTAAAACGGCCCCATTGGGGGGCCGTTTTGGGTTTGGGAAAATCTTTGCCCGATTACTCTTTCAGGGGTTGGTTGACCTTACCATTAACGGCATTGACCAGGACAAGCCCCCTTTTGTAGGACAGGCCCATCCCTGTTCCCGTCCGTACCTTTACGACCCAGGTATTGTCCTGTAAGACCGCTTTGCCTACGCGGGCTGAATATACAGAGGTGCCTGTCCCGCTAAATCCAAGGGTGTTCAGATAGTGCCGGGTAATAATTTTGGCCTTGGCCTCATTGACCTGAGTATGAGTTGATTCACTCTGATGGGCCCAGGATGTTTGGGTTGCACTCACCATGGCCAGGCCAATGCTGGAGCCGATGATGAAATTAATGAATTTTGATAACATTTTATAGTCCTTTCATGTGGTTTTGTGTGTGAGCTGCCGTTTCAGACAGCAGGTCTTAGACTGCTTGTACATATGAAAACTATGAGTATATTGCGCGTAAAATATTGCTATTTCAAACGCATTGTCGTAATATAAATATTAGATTTATTCATATATAGAGGTTCAGGATGTCTCTGCCACCTGGTATTCTTTCTGCGTTGCATGTGTTTGATGCGGTTGCCCGCCTGGGAAATTTCGGGGTGGCCGGGGCGGCTCTGAATATCTCCCAAAGTGCCGTCAGTCATCGTATCAAGCAGTTGGAGGCAACGCTCAATGTCAGCCTGATCCGGCGGACTACTCGCCATCTGGAACTGACCCGGGAAGGCGTTCGGCTGGCGTCTGCGGCCCGTGTTGCCCTGGCCGAGGTCTCTGCTGCCCTTGATGATTTGAAGGAGGAGAAAAGCGAGGGTGTTTTTGTCCTGTCGGTTCTGTCCTCATTTGCCACCAAATGGCTGGTCCCGCATCTGGGGGATTTTTATGACGCTCATCCAAACAACAGTGTTTCTGTCATGGCGCAGGATAAAGTCGTGGATTTAAGGCTTGATCCCGTCGGCGGGGGCTTGCGGTATATCCGGTCGCCGCCCTCTGGGCTGCACAGCACGCACCTTTGCCGGGATTGGCTGGTGCCCATTGCCAGTCCTTCCTTGTTCAGAGATGGGAAAATTCCGACCACAGCAGAAGAGCTGATGGCATATCCCTTGCAGACCGATTTGGGTGGGGTGCCGGCCGATTGGGGCTATTCCTGGAAAAATTGGTTCCAGGCCGTGGGCTCGGATTTTGAACCAGACCCCATTGGTCCTCAATATGACCGGACGGATATTATGATCCAGACCGCCATTGCCGGCCATGGCATTGTTCTTGGCCGGGCCATGCTGTTAGAGCAGGATTTGTTCGAAACCGGCCTTCTGGTCCAGGTGGGAAAAGCGATCCCGTCACCGGCCTCCTATTATTTTGTGACGCTGGCAGAAAAATCTGACTGGCCAAAAATAGTGGTGTTCCGCAACTGGCTCAAAGCGGCTATGTCTGAAAGCTATGGCAAAATCACGGCGCAGCTTTATTAAAAATCAGTTGTCAGCGCCCGGGTGGGCCATGTTATAGACATCCATCAGATAGGCTGTATCGACATCGGTGTAATGCTGGGTGGTCGCCAGCGAGGCATGGCCGAGTAGTTCCTGAATGGTCCGCAGGTCCCCGCCAGCGGTCAGCAGGTGGGTGGCGAAACTATGGCGCAGGGCATGGGGCGTGGCTGAGGGCGGCAGGCCGAGGCTCTGACGAACCTTCTCCATGGCCAGTTGGATCATGCGGGCATTAAGCCGTTTGCCCTGAACCCCGATAAACAGCGGCCCATCAAGGGGCAGGGCATAGGGACAACTTGTGAGGTACGTTTCTATGGCTTTGAGCACCACTGGCAGCACCGGAACCAATCTTTCCTTGTCGCCTTTGCCCATCACCCGCAGCATATCGTCCTCGGGAACATCCTGCCGGTTCAGGTTCAGGGCCTCCGATATGCGCAGGCCGCAGCCATAGAGCAGGGTCAGAACCGCAATATCCCGGTCACCGACCCAGCCTTCCCGGGCAAAATCGGCCACATCGTTGAGGCTTCTTCTGGCCGCTTGTTCGTCGAGCGGTCGGGGCAGGCGTTTGGGCAGTTTTGGCGACCGGACGGCGTCGATGGCCTGATTATTTAGAATGTCATTTTGGCGGAGGTAAGTGAAAAATGCCCGGATTGCACTGAGGGTTCGGGCCACCGAGGCCGAGGTCAGGCCGTCCCGTCGGCGCCGGGCGAGGAATGACCGGAAATCCGCCGGCCGCAGGTCACGCAGGTCGGCCGGGGTCGGGCCATGACCAAGATGGTCAGCCAAAAAGGTGAAAAAACCGGTGACATCCCGCTGATAGGCATCGCTGGTATGGGGCGAGACCCGCTTTTCGGTCGTAAGATAGCGCAGCCAGACCTCAAACAGCGGCAGCAGAGCGGGAAATATGATGTGGGTTTTGTCTGTCATGATGGCACTATAACAGGCCGGGGGTCTTTGGCCTAGGGGGCTGTCTTGGCCAGAATGTTCTTCAGTTGTCCATGGAAAGTAGCGGCGAGGAAGCGCAGGAGTTCGGTGCCCTGGCCCGGGGTGAATGAGCTTTCGTCCCGGCTGCCAAAGGCGAGGATACCCAGAGGATTATGGTCGGTTTCTTCAATTCTGATCAGCGCTTCGGCTTTGATCAGGGGGGTTGCCGGGCCAAAGATTTCTTCCGCAGCCTGGACGTTACCGCGCAGGATGGCGGCATTCTCATGGCCGAGGAACCCGGTGATGATGCCCTTTTTCAACAGGCGGATATTGCTATTTTTCGGGAAAGATTTTCTGTTTTTTTCAAAACAGAGGGTGATGCTGTCGACCTGAAGGATATCCATCCAGTCATTACAGACCATGTGACAGAGATGATCAAAATCTTCAGCCTCCAGCAGGCACAGCGCCGCGGCATGGATTCGGGCCTGGGTGGTCATATTACTGCGCGAAGCATGGATGATTGAGCCCTGGATATCTGTCAGGCTGGCGACCTCGCTTTGCAGGCGGTCCAGCAGAACCGCCTGAAAATCAATTACCCCGTCAGCGGGTTTGCTGCGGGTGGGCTTCAGGATCGCCAGCAGGTCTTTATTGCAGTCAAAAAAGTCCGGGTTCAGGATCAGATAATCCCGAACTTCAACCTCGGTTAAAGGTCGTTTTTTCCCGGCGACTTTTCTTTTAGGGGCTTTTATTACTTTATCTGACACGATGCTGTTCCTGAAACCTGTCCCGTTATAGCTTTTTTTAGACGATGCTTTGGCCGGTTTTTTCCCAGTCAGCGACAAAAGCGGCCAGGCCACTTGCGGTCAGCGGATGGTTAAACAGCTGGCGCAATACTTTAGGCGGCAGGGTCACAACATCGGCGCCAATGCGGGCACTGTCAATGATATGAATCGGGTGCCGGGTGCTGGCGACCAGAATCTCTGTGCCGAATTCATAATTGTCAAAAATCATCCGGATGTCTTCGATCAGCTGCATACCATCAAAGCCGATATCATCAAGTCGGCCGACGAAGGGCGAGATAAAGCTGGCCCCGGCCTTGGCGGCCAGAAGAGCCTGGGCGGCGGAGAAACACAGGGTCACATTGACCATGCGGCCCTGGTCGGAGAAATGTTTACAGGCGCGCAGTCCATCAATGGTCAACGGCACCTTGAGGCAGATATTTTCCGCGATGTCATATATTTTGGCGGCTTCGGCGACCATACCTTCATAATCGGTGGCGGCAACCTCGGCACTGACCGGCCCTGGGATAAGGTCACAGATTTCTTTTGTTACCTCAAAATAGTCCCGGCCTGATTTGAGAATCAGCGAGGGATTGGTGGTGACGCCGTCTACCAGGCCGGTGGCGGCCAATTCACGGATGTCGTCGATTTCTGCGGTATCCAAAAAGAACTTCATGTCCTAAAAACCTTTCATGATAAAAATATATTTTCTGAAATCAGTTTTATAATATAGTGACCAAAAAAAACAGCCCTTTTATTCATTGGGCCTCAATTTTGGAATTTATTTATGGGTTCTGCCCCCCGGCGCATACAGGTGCTCTTGCCATTACCGCTCTCTGGTCCGTTCGATTATCTGGTTGAGCAGGACGTCGTCCTTGTTGAGGGCGACTTTGTCACGGTGCCTCTGGGCAGCCGCACCTTGCAGGGCGTGGTCTGGAATATGGCCCCGGAGAAGTCTGAGGTGCCGCTGGCTAAGCTGAAGCCTATTCAGGGCAAGCTGGACCTGCCGGCGTTGCCGCCGACCTTAATGACTTTCATTGATTGGGTCGCGTCCTATACTTTATCGCCTTTGGGGGCGGTGCTGAAAATGGCGGTCAGTGTGCCGCGGGCCTTTAACCGGCAGAAGAAAAAGACTTTTTACCGCCTGGCCTCTGATTTGCCAGAGAAATTGACTGAGGGCCGGCGGACCGTAGTCGCCGTAGCAACGGGTGATTTACCTATGGCGTTGAAAACCTGGGCTGAGCTGGCGGCGGTCGGCGAGGGCGTGGTCCGGGGCATGGTCAAGGCCGGACAGATGATCGCGGTCGAGCTGACCGGTGACGATCCTTATCCGGCGCCGGACGCGGACCATCCGGGGCCAGCGTTATCCGATGAACAGGAAAAAGCCGCCGCTCATATGCGAGAGATGGTCCGCCGGGACGCCTTTAAGCCGGTGCTGCTGGAAGGCATTACCGGATCGGGCAAGACCGAGGTATATTTCGAGGCCGTTGCGGCAGCGTTGAGGGCTGATGGCGGCCAGATTCTGGTGCTGGTGCCGGAAATCGCCCTGACCGCCCAGTGGCTGGAACGGTTTGAGGTCCGATTCGGTGCCGCACCCGTGGTCTGGCATTCGGAGCTGACCCCGGCCCAGCGCCGGCGGGCCTGGTGGGCGGTTGGTCAAAAAAATATCGAGGGTCGGGCCAGAGTGGTGGTCGGGGCGCGGTCGGCACTGTTCCTGCCGTTCCAGGATTTAAAACTGATTGTCGTCGATGAGGAACATTCCGGCACCTTCAAGCAGGAAGACGGGGTGATGTATCAGGGCCGGGATATGGCGGTGGTCCGGGCGATGCAGGCCAAATGTCCGGTAATGCTGGCCTCGGCGACGCCGTCGCTGGAAACCATATTGAATGCGGAGGCCGGAAAATATGATTGGCTCTATCTGGGTGAGCGCCACGGCAGTGCGGTGCTGCCGGATATGGCGGCCATTGACCTGCGGGCCCATAAGCTGGACAGCGGTACCTGGTTGTCGGTGCCCCTGCGCGAAGCTCTGGCGAAAAATCTTGAGCGCGGCGAGCAGTCGCTGCTCTATCTTAACCGGCGGGGCTATGCGCCGCTGACCCTGTGCCGGACCTGTGGCCATCGCATGGAATGCCCCCATTGTGCGGCCTGGCTGGTCGAGCATCGCAAAGGCGGCAAGCTGATCTGTCACCATTGTGGTTTTTCCTGCCGGACGCCGGAGATCTGCCCGGAATGTGAAAGCAAGGACAGCATGGTTGCCTGTGGTCCGGGGGTCGAGCGGGTGACGGAAGAACTGCAGGAGTTGTTCCCGGAAGCCCGGTTTGCGGTCATGGCCAGCGACGAAGTCACCGGGCCGACGGAAATGCGCGAGATGGTGACCCGGATCGCCAATCATGAGGTGGATTTCATCATTGGCACCCAGATGGTGACGAAAGGCTATCATTTCCCCATGCTGACCCTGGTTGGGGTGGTCGATGCGGATCTCGGGCTTGGTGGCGGCGACCCGCGGGCAGCAGAACGCACCTGGCAGCAATTGGAACAGGTGGCGGGCCGGGCCGGGCGGGCCGAACGACCGGGACGGGTGCTGTTTCAGACCTATGCCCCCGAGCATCCGGTGATGAAGGCGCTGATATCAGGCGACGGTCAGGCGTTTCTGGAACGGGAAGCCGAGGACCGGGAACAGCAACTGCTGCCGCCCTTTGGCAAGCTGGCGGCGATCATTGTCTCAGGCGCGGATTTTAATGCGGTGGCCAAAACCGCCCGCCGGGTGTCGGCCTTAAGCCCCAAAGACGACGGTATCACCGTTCTGGGGCCAGTGCCAGCGCCGATGGCTTATCTCAGGGGCAAACATCGCTTCCGGCTGCTGATCAAGGCCGAGAAGCAGGTCAGATTACAGAATATCATGCGCCAGTGGCTCAATAGCTGTGATCTGGAGCGGGGCGTCAGCCTGCAGGTCGATATCGATCCCTATAGTTTTTTCTAACCGTTAATTAAGAGATGTTATGACCAAGGGCCTAGACTTTCGCACAATTGAGCAGGCAGAGTTTGACCGGCTGTATCAGCAGGGGGCGGTGATCGAGGACGCCGATCTGTCCGGGATTATCTGGCTGCAGGGTACTTACCCCGGGCTGCAGCTGCGCCATTGCCGGCTGGTCGAGGCGCGGCTGATAGAAACCCTGCTCGAAGACGGCCATTTTGACAGTTGCCTGTTTCTGCGCTGTGGTTTCTCCCGCAGTCTGCTGAGTCAGGCGGTGTTTGAGAAATGTTCATTTTTTGACGGCAATGACCGCAAGGGCTGTGATTTTTCCTATGCCACCCTCAGGGAGGCGACCTTCACCCACTGTAATCTGTCGTCCTGCAGCTTCCGGGGGGCGACGCTCTATGGCCTGACTATGGAGGACTGCAAGGCACAGGGGGCCAATTTTGATGGCGCGACCTTTAGTCACCTGATCGGCGGCCGGGCCAGTCACGTTATGACCGAGGCCCATCTGCACCGGACCAATTTTGATTTGGCCAATTTCCGGGGGGCGGATATGTCCGGGACCGACCTGTCCGGGGCTTATGTGGACCGGGCCTGTTTCGAGGATGTCGATCTGCGCGGCGCGACGCTTGAGGGCTTTGATCTGGGCAAGGTCACCAGTTTCCAGAATATGAAGGTCAGTGAAGACCAGCAGGCTTTCTTGCTCCAGAGCATCGGCATTCAGGTTCTTTAAAGCCCAAAATGCTTAAATAAATACTCCACCGTATAGACCCGGCCGAGCAGGGCGGCGTCTTTGATCTGGTCAATCTTGAAATAGAGTGACATATGGGGTGCGTCGTCGGTGATGCCTGACCGCAGGCTCTCGGGCATGTCCAGTTGGCGCATCCTATGCTGAAGGGCATAGCTGTAGCGGCGCAGCAGGGTCGGCCGGGCATAGGTCAGGTGATTCTTGAAACGGACCTTCGCCGACACAGGCGTATCAAAGGCATAGCCATAGTCAGATTGGTAGGCGGCAAGCGCCGGGCTGATGCAGGTGATAACCGCTGCTTGGAATTGACCGTGATTCTTCATGGCAAGCGGAATGGTCAGGGCTTTCTGAATCATCTGATATGACACAAACGGCGTCAGGTACGGGCCGAGCCTGGTATTGTTGTTATTGTCGCGGCTGGTCCAGTAGCGCAGGCGGAAAGCCGGATAGGCATATTCAACCTCCGTCCGGCTGAGCTGGTCGGAGGCAACACCAAGGGCGGTTTGGATCTTGTGGTGCAGGGCCGCGCGGTAGTCTTTTTCGTTAAAATCCGGCTGGCAGATCGCCGTGGTATAGCGGCTGTAAAAACAGTTAATCAGGTCATTGATGTGATAAGGTCGGTCGGGCAGGTAAAAGAAATTGCGGAAAATTTCGCCGCCGCCGCCATTAAAGATCATATGGCCGTTGGCCGCTCTGGTGCGCCGGGTATCCATATTGGCCCCATAATCAAAGATCCCTTCGCCGGGCAGGCCATCAAGGGCCAGAAAGTTATAGCGGATGATGTCTGGGTAGGCTTCGGGGACCGGGACCGGGGTGTGGGCCTTGTTGATATGCTCCAGAGCGAAACCTTCGCCAGTGGCGATGGTGCGGGCGACCTGGACATCGGGGCTGTTGTCTGGACCATAGACATAAACATGGGGTCTACAGCCACTGTCTTTCAGCAGGGCCAGCATCAGGCGCGAATCATAGCCGCCGGACAGGGCCGTGCGAATCTTATTACCAAATATACTGGACACCGGAGCCACACTGTCGCGCAGCAGTTGGGCTGTCTCTGCGACCAGATCATCCATCGGAGCGGTGGAGGGGCTAAAGTCATAGGTCAGGTTTTTGGCCATGGGCAGGAGGCCATCCTCGGTGAGTTCAAAATTAGTCAGGCTGTCCAGGCATCGGACCTCCTGAAAAACAGTATCCTCGCCGTAGGTAGTCTCCTGAAAGACATATTCATATATCGCCTGCTTGTTGGGGGTCAGGCTGGCCGAGGCGCTGGCGGCGGCCAGGAAGGAGGACGACCAGAATCCTTGGCGCTCATTATAATAGATGCGGTTGCCGCCCAGGGGATCGGTCAGCAGGAACAGGCGGTTATCTTTCCGTAGGATCACGGTGAAGATACCACTGTAATCTTCCGGGCTATAGTGGCCGGGGATAAAATCATCTAATAGGGCGTTCAGGGCCGGTGCCCCCATCTGGCCTTTATAGATAAAAGTGCCCGATGATCCGCAGAAGTCTCCGTCCTGYCGGGTRAYSACATTCTCAYCRGGTGAAATTTGCTTGGGRAAGAACTYTATYACAAAAGAATCATGCTGCAKTAGAATCGGAYTTACYGAYCCCTGGGCGGTAARRCATGACKYKGCRGCSTGTATTTTRGCCTYTGGTAAWCGGTCTTTATGRTAAAGGAAAAAATCCCCCATATAWTATCCCTTTTGAGCRAATTGTGGCTAKSGCTGCATTAACGTCCCAATAYRGGGGTCTGAATACACYAAACSCCRKAATATCTCCAAAAAAAAATCAAGTTACCCATTTGCTGTCTTGATGTATSWAGATCACTGTGCTAGGTATYGCGCCAACAAAGTAATATTTGGTCAGTTTATACAGGTTCCNYWAAARGGAACAGGTAAAAGTGGCGTGAGACTGAAACAAAWTCGAGGAAGACGCGTTGTCATCTGATATGGCTTCAAATATAGTTTCTGAAAACCTGACAATYACAGGACTTGCYGGTCGTTATGCGATCGCWTTGTTCGARTTGGGYCAGGAAGCAAARACACTGGAAAARATAGCACAGGATSTTGCTACMCTTTCTTCATTACTRGGATCAAGTGCCGACCTGAGAGGGCTGACCTTAAATCCGGTTTTYTCCTCYGAGGAAAAAGGCCGRGCWATGGCTGCCGTCATYAAGGCMGCCGAGYTGGATAAGCTGGTGGCAAATTTTGTTGGTGTTATCGCCAACAATGGCCGGCTKGATCACCTGGAAAACATTATMACRGAATTCAACAGAATATTCGCTCACCATAAAGGTGAAGTGAGTGCTTCTGTGATTACGGCGCAGAAGCTGACKAAARCTCAGCTTGATGCCCTGAAAAACAAACTTAAATCAATGGTCGGCAGTGACGTGACTGTGGATACGGATGTTGACGAAAGCCTCCTTGGAGGCATGGTYGTCAAAATCGGTTCCCGCATGATCGAYTCMTCACTGAAGACTAAACTCGCTAATCTTGAAGAATCAATGAAAGAGGTTGGATAATGGACATCCGTGCAGCGGAAATATCTAAGATCCTGAAAGAGCAAATTGCCAATTTTGGTGATGAAGCTGAAGTTTCAGAAGTTGGTAAAGTACTGTCCGTCGGGGACGGTATTGCCCGTGTWTATGGTCTTGACAATGTTCAGGCCGGTGAAATGGTTGAATTTCCCGGWAAGRTCATGGGYATGGCYCTTAACCTCGAAGCCGATAATGTSGGGGTCGTGATTTTCGGATCTGACCRYGACATTAAAGAAGGCGACACGGTTAAGCGTACCGGTAATATCGTGGAAGTRCCTGTTGGCCGTGGCCTTCTGGGYCGTGTGGTTGACRCTCTGGGYAATCCCATCGAYGGCAAAGGYCCGYTGACAGATGTYAARCAGACYCGTGTGGAAGTWAAAGCRCCGGGCATTATCCCGCGCAAATCCGTGCATGAGCCCGTWCAGACYGGCCTCAAAKCWATTGAYWGYCTKGTGCCCATCGGGCGTGGYCAGCGCGAGCTGATCATTGGTGAYCGTCAGACAGGTAAAACCGCTRTTGCGATYGATACTTTCCTTAACCAGAAAGAAATCAACKCCGGTGATGACGAGAGCAAGAAACTTTACTGCATCTATGTTGCGATTGGCCAGAAACGGTCCACTGTTGCTCAGATYGTGAAAGTYCTGGAAGAGCGTGGCGCCATGGAATATTCCATCGTTGTTGCCGCAACCGCTTCCGAGCCTGCKCCYCTRCAGTTCCTGGCACCCTATACCGGGACCGCCATGGGCGAATTCTTCCGTGACGGCGGCATGCATGCCGTGATCGTTCATGACGATCTGTCCAAACAGGCKGTGGCTTACCGTCAGATGTCCCTGTTGCTGCGTCGTCCTCCTGGGCGTGAAGCTTACCCTGGTGACGTTTTCTATCTGCATTCCCGYYTKCTSGAACGTGCGGCGAAAATGAACGAAGCGCATGGTTCTGGTTCCCTGACCGCTCTGCCGATCATTGAAACCCAGGCTGGTGACGTGTCTGCCTATATCCCAACCAACGTGATCTCCATTACCGATGGTCAGATCTTCCTGGAAACGGAACTCTTCTATCAGGGTATTCGTCCGGCGATTAACGTGGGTCTGTCCGTGTCTCGTGTGGGATCCGCCGCACAGACCAAGGCCATGAAACAGGTTTCTGGTTCCATTAAACTGGAACTGGCGCAATATCGTGAAATGGCTGCCTTTGCGCAGTTCGGGTCCGATCTTGATGCCTCGACCCAGCAGTTGCTGAACCGTGGTGCCCGTTTGACAGAATTGCTGAAGCAGGCTCAATATTCTCCGATGTCCGTAGCCGAGCAGGTGGTTTCCATCTACTCTGGTGTGAACGGTTATCTTGATAAGATTGAAGTCAGTGCCATTAGCCGGTTTGAGGAAACTCTGATTGCCGAAATGCATTCTCAGCATAAAGATGTTCTGGACGCGATTAACACTGAAGCCAAGATTTCTGATGACAGCAATGCCAAATTGAAATCTATTCTTGAAAATCTCGTCAAGAATTTTGTCTAAGGATAAATTTGGTCTCGGTGTGAGCCGGGACCAAATCCTTTTTAGAACTTAGTAATTTTAGGAAAAGTCAGTATGGCTAACCTTAAAGACCTCAGAAACCGGATCACAAGCGTACAATCTACGCAGAAGATCACCAAGGCCATGAAGATGGTAGCAGCCTCTAAGCTGCGCCGTGCTCAGGAAGCTGCGGAAGCGGCTCGGCCTTATGCGGAACGCATGGAAAATGTTCTGGCGTCCCTGGCGTCAAGCATGATCGGTCAGATCGGCGGCCCAAAGCTGCTGGCTGGCACCGGTGAGAATCAGGTGCATCTGGTTGTTGTCGCCACGTCCGAACGCGGGCTTTGCGGTGGGTTTAATACCAATATTGTTAAGGGTGCACGGGCGAAAATTGCCAGCCTGATTGCCGAAGGTAAAGATGTTAAAATCGTCACCGTCGGTAAAAAAGGCGCGGCGTCCCTGAAGCGGGATTATAGCAGCCGGATTATCAAGCATTTTGATATGTCCCATGTGAAGCGCTTGGCTTTTGGCGATGCGGCTCCGATAACCGATTATCTTCTGGCGTCTTTCGAGGCCGGTGAATTTGATGTATGTACCCTGTACTATGCCAAGTTCCAGTCAGCCCTGACCCAGATCGTCACCGGACAGCAGATGATCCCGGCATCCTATGATGCGGATAACGTTGTTGACCTTGGTGGCGCGGCTTATGATTATGAGCCCGATGAGACTGAAATTCTGGAAGCCCTGTTGCCCCGTAACCTTGGGGTTCAGATTTTCCGCGCTTTACTGGAAAATGCCGCCAGTGAGCAGGGGTCCCGCATGACCGCGATGGACAGTGCGACCCGTAATGCCGGTGATATGATTGACAACCTGCGGACCACCTACAACCGTACCCGTCAATCTGTTATTACCAACGAATTGATTGAAATTATTTCGGGTGCGGAAGCGCTCTAATAACGAGAGTTGAGATAAAATGACTGCAAAGAGTAATGGACGTGTCAGCCAGATCATTGGTGCCGTTGTCGACGTAAAGTTTGACGGCGAGTTGCCAGCTATTCTGTCTGCGCTTGAAACCGACAACAACGGCAACCGCCTTGTTCTCGAAGTTGCCCAGCATCTGGGTGAAAACGAAGTTCGTACCATCGCCATGGATACTACTGACGGTTTGGTTCGCGGTAACCCTGTTTCAGATACCGGCGCACAGATCTGTGTTCCAGTTGGCCCCAAAACACTGGGCCGGATCATGAACGTTATCGGTGAGCCGATTGACGAACGTGGCCCGATTGGTGAAACCATACGGGCGCCGATCCATGCGGATGCGCCGGCTTTTGCTGACCAGTCGACTGAATCAGAAATTCTGGTGACCGGGATTAAAGTGGTTGACCTGCTCGCGCCTTATTCCAAAGGTGGTAAGATTGGCCTGTTCGGTGGTGCTGGTGTTGGTAAAACTGTTCTGATCATGGAATTGATCAACAACATTGCGATCGGGAGTGATGGTTACTCTGTGTTCGCCGGTGTTGGAGAGCGGACCCGTGAAGGGAACGATTTGTATCATGAAATGATCGAATCAAAAGTTATTGATCTCGAAGGTGACAATTCTAAAGTGGCGCTGATTTACGGTCAGATGAATGAGCCTCCCGGAGCCCGTGCCCGTGTTGCCCTGTCCGGTTTGACGGTTGCTGAATATTTCCGTGACGTTGAAGGCCAGGACGTGTTGTTCTTCGTGGATAACATCTTCCGCTTTACCCAAGCTGGTGCTGAAGTGTCCGCGCTGTTGGGTCGTATCCCGTCTGCTGTGGGTTACCAACCAACTCTGGCGACCGACATGGGTACGCTGCAGGAACGTATTACGTCCACTCATAAAGGCTCGATTACATCTGTGCAGGCGATTTATGTGCCGGCCGATGACTTGACCGATCCGGCACCTGCGGCATCCTTTGCCCATCTGGACGCCACGACCGTGTTGAACCGTGCCATCTCTGAAAAAGGTATTTATCCTGCGGTTGATCCGCTCGATTCAACTTCGCGGATTTTGAACGCTGATGTGGTTGGTGAAGAGCATTATACTGTTGCCCGTCAGGTTCAGGAAATTCTTCAGAAGTATAAATCCCTTCAGGATATTATTGCTATTCTGGGTATGGACGAACTGTCAGAAGACGACAAAATTACCGTGGCCCGTGCCCGTAAGATTGAACGCTTCATGTCACAGCCTTTCCATGTTGCTGAAGTCTTCACCAACATGCCTGGTAAATTCGTTCAGCTGGAAGACACGATTAAAAGTTTCCGGGCCATTCTTGACGGCAAACATGACGACCTGCCAGAAGCAGCCTTCCTGATGGTTGGCGGCATCGATGACGCCATTGCCAAAGCCCAGAAAATGGCGGCTGACGCCGCTTAATTGCACTAGCTAAAAGGAAGCCGGAATGGCCGATAAGTTACATTTCGAACTCGTATCACCGGAAAAACTCCTCATGTCGACTGATGTCGACATGGTGGTGGTGCCGGGCGTAGAGGGCGACTTTGGGGTCCTGATTAATCACGCCCCTGTGGTCTCCACCTTGCGGGCTGGTATTCTGGAAGTTCATAACGGTGATCAGCTGGAAAAACTTCTGGTCCGCGGCGGTTTCGCCGAGGTTAACCCTGAAGGTCTGACCGTCCTGGCTGAAGAAGCCATGCCGCTGGCCGAGGTTAACCGTGAGGCTCTCGAAGCTGAACTGAAAGACGCCGAAGAAGACGTTGCCGACGCCAAGGACCAGGTCCATCTGGCCGTTGCCACGAAAGTGCGCGACCGTCTGGTAGAAATCCTCGGTGTGCTTGACCTGGTGGCGTAAAGCCCCCACCGTTAGATAAATCATTTGAAAGCCTTGCTCATTCAGTTGAGCGGGGCTTTTTTTATTGCAAAAACGTATCATTTGGTCAGAATGCTCTTAGGATTTTATTTTTTTGAGGAAGTTACATGGGGTATCGGATTTCACTGTTGTCTAAACATCTTATCTGTTGGGCGGTTACTGGCCTGTTGATGATATCCTTGGCCCAGGCTCAGGATCTGGCCCTTGAGTTTATCGGCCAGCAGATCATTCCTCATAATCATCAGTATAAAGACACCATCGTCGGTGGCCTGTCGGCACTGGAGTATGATGTCAGGACCGGGCGCTATATTGCCATCTGTGATGACCGTTCCGATACCGGACCTGCCCGGTTCTATGGCCTGAAACTGGGCTATGACGCATCTGGCTTCCACAGCTGGCAGCTGACCGATGTGCATACCATGAAGCGGCCCGATGGCAGCGTTTTTCCAGCACCGTCCTTTATGGGAGCCTCCTCTGTGGATCCGGAGGCCCTCAAGCTGTCACCGGCACACAGCAGCTATTTGTGGACCAGTGAAGGTCATGCCAAAAAGGGGGTCAATCCCTTTGTCCGGGAAATGAAGCTGGATGGAACCTATATCCGGGATTTTGCTGTGCCAGAAAAATACCACATCGGGGAGGGTACCGGCATCCGTGATAACCTGGCGTTTGAGGCGCTGACGGTGACCACTGACCAGAAATCGATCCTCCTGTCGATCGAAGGGCCGCTGATCCAGGACGGGGCAGAGGCCGATGCGGAACAGGGGGCAGATGTTCGGCTGCTGCAGATGGACATTGACAGTGGGCAGCCGGTCCATGAGTATGTCTATACGGTGGAACCTGTTCATAAAGAAACCCTGCCGTTTGGCAATTTTTCCATCAATGGGGTGGTTGATATACTGGCCCTGGACAGAGATCAGTATATCGTGGTTGAGCGTTCTTTCTCTACCGGGGCCGGATTGTCCGTGAAGCTGTATCTGGCGGACCTGTCGGCGGCGACCGATGTCCTGGGGCTGCACAGCCTGAAGGGGGCGACCTATCAGACAGCGCAGAAGACGTTACTGCTGGACCTTGGCGAGCTTGGCATCCCCATTGACAACATCGAAGGCATGACTTTCGGCAGGACTTTAAAAGATGGTCGCCGGACTCTGGTGCTGATTTCTGATAATAACTTCCGTTCGGCACAGATAAGCCAGATACTGGTCTTTGCCGTGGATGGTTTGGCCGAAAAACTTACCTCTAAAACTCCACATTAACCGCGTCGGAAATAAAATACATCAGCGGTACAGCGGCTTCAAAGCTGTTGATGACCTCATCGACAAACGCCGCTGTCCCGACAATGTCTGATTTTTGCAGGGTCTTCATGGCGAAAAAGCTTTTGCGCTTCAGGTCTGTCATATGGGGGGCGTCGGCGGAAAAGTCCCTTGGGGGCCGTTTCAGGCTGTCGCCCCGGATGCCACCAAACTGTTCCAGTAGGGCTTTGTCCTCGATCACGGCCTGCCATTTTTCCGGCTTGCTAACGATCCGGTCGCGGATCTGCCGCAGGGCGTCACTGGGCGGGGTCCAGATGCCGCCGCCGTAGAGGATATTGTCGGCCTCAAGGTGAACGTAAAAGCCCGGTGCATGGGCGTCCTTGCCCATCCGATGGCGAAACTGGGCAGCGGCATGTTCTTTATAGGGCTTTTTGTCCTTGGAAAAACGGACGTCCCGGTAAATGCGGAACATGGAGCCCTTGTTGGGCCGGGGGTCGGCGTTATAATGGGGCGAAATGTCACGCAATCTGGGGGCAATGGCGCTGATGAAGGCACTGACCGGGGCGACAACCTTTTCCTGGTAACGGGTTTTGTTGTCGGCAAACCACTCCCGGGTGTTATTCTGCTTCAGGTCGTGGAAGAAATGCCAAAAATCCGCATCAAAGCCGTTAAACTGATCATTCATGGTAAGAGGTCCCTTTTTTAGTCTTGAGATTCCCTGAACTCGGCGCAGCCGCAATGGCGATAGAAGGTGGAAGTTAACGAGCATAATATAGCCAAGGGCAGGGTCAGGATCGGCGCGGTCATCAGGATGAAAATATAGATCATCTCGGGGTCCGGTGCGGTATGGGCCAGAAGGTCAATCTGGAAATAGTGATTGGCCAGCCATAAGGTTCCGACGGCCAAAGTGGCCAGAGGCAGACCACCACTTAGGGTCGCGAACAGCATGCGGAAGGTATTTTTGCGGGTCAGGCGCCAGGAGGCGGTAAAGCGCAATGACTTGCCAATGGTCAGGGACGAAAAGGCCATGCTGAAGCGCAGGCCAATGGTTAGCAGGAACACCAGAACCACGAGAATGGCGACCATATAGAGGATATATTCCTGCTGGCCCATTTCCGTGATTGTACCGGTCATATCCTCGGCATCACTCATGATACGCAAATAGAAGACGCCCCAGATCACCGTAACGGTGGCAATCATGCCCATGCCCAGAAGGACCAGAGAATGGCTGATCACTTTCAGGCTGCGGGTAATCAATGGCCAGGCGCGTTTGCGAAACAGGTGCTCCGGTCCCAGAAGATAGAGACGATGCCAGAGGATAATCACCGGCACCGCCCAGATAAAGGTCGTCATAACCAGGATGCCAAAGGACTGGTTAAAGCCGTCGGGCATATTTTCTGTGATGGCTGTTACCGAAAATACCGGCTCCAGAAAGCCCCAGAACCCGGCCAGGCAAAAGGGCAGGACCGCGACAAGGGATATGAGGGCATGCTGGAATTTGTAATGCCATAAACAGCCATAGGCCTGACGGACTGAGGGAAAAATTTGTAACTTCGTACATTCAATGGTCATGGGGTGTGATATCCCTTTACGCTGTCTTCTGGCCAAAATGGTCGACAAGCTGCTGATAAAGGGGCCGTTTGAACGCGACTATGGACTGAACCAGGTCTTGCATATCGAGCCACTTCCATTCGGAAAATTCTGGCGTGTGGCCGTTCAGATCAATATCACTATCCTGTCCCCGGTAGCGCAGGAGGTACCATTTCATGCGCTGGCCCCGGTATTTTCCTTTCCAGACCTTGCCGATTAGATGGTCGGGCAGGTCATACTTCAGCCAGTCATCATATTCACCGATGATGTCGGCATTGCGGGTGCCGATTTCTTCTTCCATTTCCCGAAAGGCGGCCACAGTGGGCTCTTCCCCGTCATCAATTCCCCCTTGGGGCATTTGCCAGGCCTCGACCATGGTGTCGAGTCGTTTGGCGACAAAGACCTTGCCCGCGTCATTGAGCAGCATAATGCCGACACAGGGGCGGTAGGGCAGGTGGGCTGGATCTGTAATCATATATTTATTTATCCCGTATGTTTTTACAACATACTATAAAGATATTTGGGCAGGGGATCAAAAAAACTTTACCGAATCGGCTGGCGGTTGGCGATGGCGGTGATCGGTACCAGTTGAATACCTCTGGCCTCCAGGCCCCGGGCCCATTTTTCAAGTTCCTCTATGGTTAGGGGAAACGCCCGGGCCACGCCGAGGGCTGTGCCATAGGTGCGGGCGGTATTCTCCAGCGTGGCGAGGTTCTTGGCAATTTCTGAGGCGCTGATGATATTGTCGATATAGAGATTATTCAGAGCGCGGGGCATGGAGATGCGCCGGGCCAGCTTGGCGGCGACACTGAACCGGGTGGAGCGGGAATCCAGAAACATCAACCCCCGGCCATGCAGGTCGGTGAGGATGGGCAGGATGTCGGGCTCGGATGCCGTGAATTTTGACCCCATATCATTGACGACACCCACATAGCCGGTCACCTGGGATAACAGCCAGTCGAGTTTCTTGAGATTGTCCCGTTCAGAGGCTCCGGTGAGCAGGGTATGGGGACCGGGATCATTTTCCGGATATTTCAGCGGTTCGGCTGGGATCATCAGGAACCCCTCATGACCGGCGGCGCGGGATTTATCCATCCAGCTCTGTAATTGTCGCCCGTAAGGGGAAAATCCCAAGTCTATCTGCCCCGGCAGGCGGCGAATAGCAAGGTCTGATGACGTGCTGTTCAGTCCAATGCCGGTGACCAGAATGGCGATTTTAGGTCTTTCTTCCCCGGAGACATTTTCTTCTGTTTCCGCCGGCCGGGCATATTCTCTCCAGGCAACCATTGAGTCCGGTCCAAGAACCGGTAGCGGTCCGTTGGCTCCCATGACAATCAAGCCGTCAATGGGTGCTTTGGTCAAGCTTATTGAGGAGCCTGACGGAGAAGAGGTGGTGGGCTGTTGTTCTCCGGCCTCATGAGAAAGGTTGGGGGAGGCATTTGCTACTGTCGTGTCAGGCCCGACACTTCCATGACCCGTATTTTCAGGGTTCTCCCCTTCGGGTGGGGCAAGAGCGGAGGCAATGGAAATATCATGACCGCTCTGCCCCGGATCGGGGCTATGACCTGCCGCCTGCTCAGTGCTGTGATCCGGGTTATGTTCCGCCATGGTTGAAGCCTGATCTGGCGATAGAGTCAGCCAGACAAAGCCAGCACTCAAAAGGGCCAAGACGAAAATCCAGGCGGCGATAAGCGGTCGCACGGTTTTATGGCGTGTCATACTTGTCAGTTCCGGTGCATCAACCATTTTCTGTGCTACCGTTAATTGACATTTCTGGCAATGGCCATGCCATGCAACAGATTGATGGCATAATTCAGCTGATAGTCGTCCCGGGCCGTTGTCAGGACAGGTTCCTTGTCCAGGCTGTCCTCATCTGCCTTTTCAGCGCCGTCCTTTTCAACGCCGTCCTTTTTGGCATCGGATTTAGTGTCGTTGGCGCCATCTCCGGTTGTATCGACGTCCTTTTTGCCGTCTTTAGGTTTTTTGTCTTTTTTGTCGTCAGATTTGCCGTTGGGGTTTGCCAGGCTACCGCGCAGGTCGTGTTCAGACCGGCGGCGGCTGTTGACCTCTTTAGACTTGTCAAAGCGGATCTGTTCCACCAGAACGTCCGGGGTGATGCCTTCGCCCTGGATGGAATTGCCTGACGGGGTGAAATAATAGGCTGTGGTCAGCCGCATGGCGCCGTTGGCCCCCAGGGGGATGACGGTCTGGACCGAGCCCTTGCCAAAGGACTGAGTGCCGACGACAACGGCCCGACGGTGATCCTGCAGGGCACCGGCGACAATTTCTGAGGCCGAGGCTGAACCGCCATTGATCAAGACAATCAGTGGTTTGCCGTTAATGGCGTCGCCTTTACGGGCGGGAAATCGTTGGACATGTTCATCATTTCTTGTGCGGGTTGAAACAACCTCCCCCCGTTCCAGAAACAGGCTGGAGACGGCGATGGACTGGTTGAGCAGGCCCCCGGGATTGTTGCGCAGGTCAAGGACAATGCCCTGGAGATCGTCACCAAGTTCTTCCTGGATTTTATCCAGAGCTTCGACGAGACCGCTTTCGGTTTTTTCTGTGAAAGAAGAAATCCGGATATAGCCCACTTCGCCTTCCAGGCGGTGACGGACGGATTTCAGGGTGATGGTCGCCCGGGTCAGGGTAATTTCCAAAGGTTGCTTTTCGCCCTTGCGGATCACGGTCATCACGATGTCGGTGCCAATTTCGCCCTTCATCTTGGCGACGGCTTCGGTCAGGGTCAGGCCCATGACCTGCTCACCGTCAAGCTTGGTGATATAATCACCCGCCTGGATACCAGCGCGGGAGGCCGGGGTATCGTCAATGGGCGACACAACACGCACAACGCCCTTGTCGAGGGTGACTTCCATGCCAAGGCCACCATATTCGCCCTTGGTCTGGACCTGCATGTCGTCAAAGCTTTTGGCGGTCAGGTAACTGGAATGGGGGTCAAGTGAGCTTAACATGCCATTTATGGCAGCTTCGATCAGTTCTTCATCCGTGACGTCCCGGACATATTGCGCACGAATTTTCTCAAACACATCCCCAAATAGATTGAGCTGTTTATAAGTATCCGAACTTTTACCCTGGCTGGTGGTCGCCCCGAGGAGGGTCGCACTGACAATGGCAAAGGACACCATAAGGGTTACAATATATTTTTTCATTGATCAAAGTACCTTTCTATCCCGCGCCACGATCCATGGCAGCGGATTGATGGGTTTTCCCATCCGTCTTAATTCCACATATAAATTCTGTCCGGCAACAGTTCCGGTTGTTTTTGTCTTATCGAGATCTGGTGCCATTTGCCCGATGGGTTCGCCCTTAAGTACCCATTGGCCGACTTCCGCGTCAAGACGGGTCATGCCAGCCAAAAGAGTATGATACTCCGGTCCATGGGCGATAATCAACAACAGACCGTAGGAGCGGAATTTTCCAGCAAATACGATGCGGCCTTCATGAGGCGAAATTACCGTTGCCCGGGGCCTGGTATGGATGGTAATGCCTTCTGACGCTTGACCTTCAGCGGTTTTCGAGCCAAAGGTTCGGCGGATGGCTCCCCGGGCGGGCAGGGGAATGCTGCCCTTGGCCTGGCGGAAGGAAAGGGTCGCGCCGGGCCGCGAATCAAGTGACGGACGCGTGGATTTATGAGACGGGGCGGGGGATGCACTGCCGGGTTTTTCCGCTGTTCTTCTGGCGGCGGCCAGGCTGGCGCGTTCGCGGGCCTTGTTTTCCTGCTTAATCCGGCCAATCAGGTCTTTCAGGCTGCTGGCCTGGGCGGCAAATTTCTTTAACTTGCGTCGTTCATCCCGGGTGGCTTGACGCAGTTTTTCCAGCTTTTGGCGTCTGGCCTGCAGCAACTGGTTCATGTCAATCTGTTCGCTGGTCAGGCTGGCGAGAATGAGGGTCAGTTCTTCATGCTCCAGGGTGATTTGGTCCCGGATCAGGGTCAGCTCAGTTATATCCTCCCGGATGATATCGGCCCGCTTTTTCAATTCGGGCTGGAGTATTTTCAACAGGGCAGCACTGCGCAGGCTGTTGATGGCTTTTTCCGGCCGGTAGGCAACCATCTCGGCTGGCTGCTGGCTAAGTCGCTGCATGGCGCCCAGGGTACGGGCCATCTGGCCATATCTTGATTTCAGGGCAGCACTCAGGTTTTTTTCCTGAAGGTTCAAAACCTCAAGGCGGTCTTCCCGGGAAAAGACGTCCTGTTCAGCAGCCAGTATTTTCCCAGCAGCGATCACCAAATCCTGTCTCAGGTCATTGATTTTCAGGTCCAGACTGTTTGATTCCAGCTCAAATTTCCGGGCGCGTTCGCTGGTGGCAGTAATCTTATCGCGCATGTCTTTCAGGGCTTTATCACTATTCTTTGTGGTCTGGGCCGCGTTGGCACTGGCGGAAATCAGGCAGGTAACGGCGATCAGAACACAGGCTGAGCTGCGTCTGTTGGGAAAGGTGATAAAGGGAAAGAGCTTAACCAGTGGCGCGGTCCTCCTCATTGTTTATGTCAGCTGTGAGCCGGGTTTTCAACAGGCAGGTGCCGGTCATGGCAGCGGGTTGCTCCAGGCCCATCAGGCGCAGGATGGTCGGGGCGACATCGGCCAGACAACCATCATTCAGGACGAAGTTTTCGCCGTCTGGCAACAATGCGGATGCAGAATCGCCATTGACCAGAATGAAGGGTACCAGATTGGTGGTATGGGCCGTATGGGGCTGGTGAGTCTGCTGATCTCTCATCAATTCGATATTGCCGTGGTCGGCGGTGACCAGCATTGTACCCCCCACCTGCAGCAAAGCTTCGGTCAGGCGACCCAGGCTGTTATCTATGGTTTCAACAGCAATTTTTGCCGCCGCCATAATGCCTGTATGGCCGACCATGTCCGGGTTGGCAAAATTGACGACAATCAGGTCATATTTTAGAGCTGTGATCGCCTCGATCAGCTTGTCGGTGACCTCCGGCGCGGACATTTCCGGCTGTAGGTCATAGGTGGCCACATCCGGAGAGGGGACTAGAATGCGGTCCTCGCCGTCGTAAATCTCTTCACTGCCGCCATTGAAGAAAAAGGTCACATGGGCGTATTTTTCGGTCTCGGCGATGCGCAACTGGGTCCGGCCACTGCGGGAGACGATCTCCCCCAGCGTGTCCTGTAGTTGATCCGATGGGAACAGGGTGGTCATGAAGGCGTTAAGGGCGACGGAATAGTCACTCATGCCCAGGCGGCTGCAGAATTGGGGCATCCTGTCCCGGGGAAAGCCGTCAAAGGCCGGATCAACCAAGGCAGTCAGGATTTCCCGTGCCCGGTCGGCCCGGAAATTGGCCATCAGAATCGCGTCGCCGTCCTTCATGCCGTCATAGTCGCCGATGATCGCCGGCAGCAGGAATTCGTCGGTAATTTTTTCCGCGTAGCTGGCCTCAATGGCTGCCAGTGCGGTGTTTCTACGGTCGCCAACCGCCGACACCATACCGTTATAAGCCTTGGTCACCCGGTCCCAGCGCTGATCCCGGTCCATGGCGTAATAGCGTCCGGTCAGGGTGGCAATCGTCACCTTGTCGAAGCCTTTAATGTCCTGCTCGAATTTTTCCACAAAGCCCGCAGCACTGCTCGGCGGCACATCGCGGCCATCGAGGAAACCGTGAACCGCAACCGGAATACCGGCTTCGGACAGGGCCTTTGCCAGGGCCACCATATGGTCCTGATGGCTATGCACACCACCCGGCGATAGCAGGCCCATCAGGTGACAGGTGCCGCCAGTTGATTTCAGGCTGGCGATGGTGGCTTTTAAGCTGTCAATTCCGTCGAAATGACCATCGGTGATGGCGGCGCCAATGCGCGGTAGATCCTGGAGCACCACCCGTCCTCCACCCAGATTGGTATGGCCGACTTCCGAGTTGCCCATCTGGCCGTCCGGCAGTCCCACCTTCAGACCGGAAGTTTCCAGATGCGCCATGGGGCAGGTCTTGGTCAGGCGGTCAAAATTGGGGGTGTTGCCAAGGATAATGGCGTTGTCGACGGCTTCTGAGCGGCTGCCCCATCCATCAAGAATACAGAGAACGACAGGTTTGGTCTGGTGGGGGGCAGGGCTGGTCATGGGGCGTTTAAAAATCCAGTTTTTACAGTATATGCCACTATATATAGCAGAATGCAGGTTAAGGTGCCGTAAAATTTGACTTTTTGTAACAAACTTTATGCCTTAACCTGATCCTTAATCTTTATGGTACGGGTGCCCAGATAAAATACAGGACGCCCGATAGAGCTGTTCGGTCAACATAACCCGCACCATCATGTGGGGCCAGGTCATATCACTGAGGCGGAGCAAAAGATTAGCCCGCTGTTTGATTTTGGCATCGTAGCCATCGGCACCGCCAATCAGGAAGGTCAGATGTGCCCGGCCCTGATCCTGATGGTCGCGGATCAGGGTGGCAAACCCTTCACTTCGCAGGGATTTTCCCCGCTCGTCCAGGGCGATGACAAAGGCACCATCGGGAAGGGCTTTACTGATCAGATCGCCTTCCCGGGCCATGCGTTCTGCACCTTTGATTCGGCGCTTTTCTTCGACTTCAATGAGTTTGATGGGCCAGGGACAGCGTTTGAGATAGGTCTCAATCTGCTGTTTCTCTGGCCCTTGTTTCAGGCGACCTACTGAAATAATGGTAAGATGCATGGAGGAATTAGCTGCTCAACACCTTATCCGGGGTAAAGTCATCAGGGCTGATGTCCATGGTCCACATTTTTTCCAGATTATAGAAGCTACGCACTTCCGGTCGGAAAATATGGATGATGGCGTCACCGGCATCAATCAGTACCCAGTCGGACTTTTCCAGGCCTTCAATCTTGCAATGACCATAGCCAGCTTTCTTGACGTTGGTCGCAAGGTGAGTGGCAATTGCCGCCACCTGACGGGTGGACCGGCCAGAGGCAATGATCATCGAATCGGCAATGCTGCTTTTCCCTTTGAGATCAATGGAGATGATTTCTTCCGCTTTATTGTCTTCCAGAGACGTGATGATAACCTCCAGAAGAGTTGCTGTACTGAGCGGTTGGGTAGAAGACAGTTTATCGTCTTCTGACATGTTATTACTAGGCAATGTTTTATTTAACCTCTTGGTATTAAAGTTTTTTCCGCCGTATCTCTGTCGATGACAACGGATTTTGTATATCCCGGATGAATGTCCATGCCGGGGCTTTCATAGTGCTGAGTTCGGCGGCCTGGCTCTCGGGGATTTGATCATCCCGAAACAGCTGTGCCGCGTCGCTCGCTTTTACTGACCTAGAATACCCCGGACGATCAAAAATCGCAAATGCTACTGTGCGGGCAATTTTTTTCCAATCTTTCCACTGGGAGAATTGGGCCATATTATCGGCCCCCATGAGCCAGATAAATCGGGTGTCCGGCAGCAGGGCCATAATCCGGTTCAGGCTGTCGACAGTATAACAGGTTGCCAGATGAGTTTCCACATCTGTGACATGAATGCGCGGGTCGGTAGCCATTTCCCGGGCGCTGGCCAGTCGGTCCTGCAGGTCGGCCATGCCCTTCTCTGATTTTAACGGGTTCTGCGGGGAGACTAGCCACCAGACCGCATCGAGCTTCAGGCGATCCAGGGCCGATAGGGTAATATCCAGATGGGCGGCATGGGCCGGATTGAACGAGCCGCCGAGAAGTCCGACTTTTTTTTCCGCCCAGGCCCCGACCGGAAAAATAGACAAACCTTTGATATCTCCAGAAGTATCTCCTGACCGCTTATGCTCTCGTTTTGCCATCGCTCCTGACCTGATATTTATAGCTGGTGAGCTGTTCCAGGCCCACCGGCCCCCGGGCGTGCATTTTACCCGTGGAAATGCCAATCTCTGCCCCCATGCCAAATTCGCCGCCATCGGCAAACTGGGTAGAGGTGTTGTGCATGACAATAGCACTATCGACCCGGCTGAGGAATTTTTCTGCCGTGGCGGCATTTTCGGTGATGATGCTGTCGGTATGATGGGAGCCGTGGGCGGCGATATGATCGATGGCCCCGTCAACGCCCGCGACGGTTTTAATGGACAGGATGCTGTCGAGATATTCCGTGTTCCAGTCGTCTTCCGTTGCCGGAAGGATAGCACCGTCCAGAGCGCAGACCGCTTTGTCACCGCGTAACTCACAGCCGGCAACCTTTAAGGCATCGGCAATGGCGGGCAGGTGACTGTTCAGAACTTTTTCGTCGATCAGCAGGGTTTCTGCCGCGCCGCAGATGCCGGTCCGGCGCATCTTGGCATTGAGGGTGATGGCCACGGCTTTTTCCAGGTCGGCATCGGCGTCCACATAGACATGGCAGATGCCGTCCAGGTGGGCCATGACCGGAACCCGGCTGTCATTCTGTACCCGTTCGATCAGCGACTTGCCGCCCCGGGGTACGATAATATCCACATAGCCGACCAATCCCAGAAGTTCACCAACGGCGGAGCGGTCCTGGGTCGGGATCAACTGGATACAGTCGGGGCTGAGGCCGGCGTCCTCCAGTCCCTTGACCAGGCAGTCATGGATGGTCCGGCTGGACAGGGCGCTTTCACTGCCACAGCGCAGGATGCTGGCATTACCTGATTTCAGGCACAGGGCTCCGGCATCAGCCGTCACATTGGGCCGGGATTCGTAGATAATTCCAATCACGCCCAGGGGCACCCTGACCCGGGATATATTCAGGCCAGAGGGCCGGTCCCACTGGGCCATGACATCGCCGATGGGATCGGGCAATTTTGCGATCGCTTCAAGGGAGCTGGCGATGCCTTCAACTCTGTTCCCGTCCAGCAACAGGCGGTCGAGCATGGCCCCGGCCAGCCCGCGAGCGGTGGCGATTTCCATATCTTTGGCATTGGCGATGAGGATTTTATCCTGGTTTTGACGAATCAGACGGGCGGCCGCGATCAGGGCCTGGTTCTTTTGCTCGGTCGCTACATTGGCCAGGGCGCCGGCGGCAGCCTTGGCCGCTTTGCCCATGTCCAGCATCATATCTTTAATGTCTTGTTCTGTCATCATCGGTACTTACTCTCAGTTTATAACTCGGTCGTTCAATTTATAACAAGGTCGTTGCGGTGGATGATTTCATTCCGTCCGGAATAGCCCAGAATATATTCGATTTCATGGCTGCGGTGGCCGGCCAGTTTGAGGGTATCCGCTGCCGTATAGGCGCTTAATCCCTGGCCGATTATAGTGCCGTCCAGGGCGGTGACCCGGATGGTGTCCCCCCGGTCATAGTGGCCTTCCACCCGAAGGATGCCCGCCGGCAGCAGGCTCTTGCCAGATTGCAGGGCGGCCACGGCGCCGTCATCAATAATCAGGGTTCCGGAAATATCCAGGCTGGCACCGATCCATTTTTTCTTGGCGGCTAGGGGATTTCCCGAGGCATGGAACCAGGTTCCGGCCGCCCCGTTAAAATATTTTTGAATAGGGCTGTCGGCGGTGCCGTTGGTGATCACCATATTACAGCCGCTGGCGATGGCGATTTTTGCCGCGGCAATTTTGGTCACCATGCCGCCGCTGCCAAAACCGGTGGAGACCGGGGCCCCGGCCATGGCTTCGATTTCCGGGGTGATGTCCCGTACTTCCTTAACCAGTTCAGCCTGTGTTGTCTGATCAGGGGAGGTCTGGTGGGGATTTGCGGTATAGAGACCATCAATGTCGGACAGCAGGAACAGGCAGTCGGCCTCGCACATGCTGGCGACACGGGCGGCGAGGCGGTCATTGTCGCCGTAGCGGACTTCGTCGGTGGCAACGGTGTCATTCTCATTGATCACAGGCACCACACCCAGCTCCAGCAGGCGGTTGATGGTATTGCGGGCATTGAGGTAACGCCGGCGTTCTTCGGTATCGCCGTAGGTGAGCAGGATTTGGGCCATGGGGATATCAAGTTTGCCCAGGATCGTGCGGTAGGCTGTGGCCAACTCGATCTGACCGACAGCAGCGGCGGCCTGGTTTTCTTCCAGCTTTTTGCTCATGGTCAGGTTGAGAATTTTACGACCAAGCCCGATGGAGCCGGAGGACACTAGGATCACCTGATAACCGCGCTGACGCAGGAAGGCCACATCACGGGCGATGCCCCCCAGCCAATCCACCCGCAGCTGCCCGCTGTCCTTGTCGATCAGCAGGGCGGAACCGATTTTGATGATGACCCGTTTCCAACCGTCACTGTGGCCGGTAATAAGCGGGCTAAGGTCTGTGTTCTCAGTCATAATGTGGCCCAGGTTACGCGTGGGGGATGGCGATAGGGTTAAGAGATCGGGGACCAGCCTCCACTTGTGCTGTCTTCATCATCGTCGGGGGTGAGGTCGTCAGATTTTTCCTTAGCGATGGCAGCGGTTTCAATGTCTCTGGCGTGATCAATATTTTTCTGAAGCGCCCGCAGCATGCCGTCAATGCCAAAGCGGGTGACCGCCGAAATCGGCACGATCGGGGAGTCAGTCACTGTCGCAAGTTCCTCTGACAGCATCTGGATCAGCTCATCGTCCAGGGCATCACATTTGTTCAGTCCGATGACTTGCGGCTTGTCAGCCAGCCCGCCGCCGTAGGATTCCAGTTCATGGCGAATGGTCTTATAGGCCTGAACCACATCATCACCGGTGGCATCAATCATATGCAGAATGGTTGCGCAGCGTTCGATATGACCCAAAAATCTGTCGCCGAGGCCGAGGCCCTCATGGGCACCCTCGATCAGGCCCGGAATATCGGCCACAACAAATTCCCTGTTATCCACATAGACAACGCCCAACTGGGGTTTCAGGGTGGTGAAGGGGTAATCGGCAATCTTGGGCTTGGCTCGGGAGACCGCAGACAGGAAAGTTGATTTTCCGGCATTGGGCAGGCCGACAAGACCAGCATCGGCCATCAGTTTCAGGCGCAGCCAGACCCACATTTCTTCAGCTGGGCCACCGGGAGTGGTGCGTCGTGGGGCCTGATTGATGGAGGATTTGAAGGCCGCGTTGCCGGTGCCGGGATGGCCGCCCTCGAGCATCATGACCATCTGGCCTTCTTCGGTCAGGTCGGCAAGCAGGACGCCGTAATCTTCATCAAAAATCTGGGTGCCGACGGGTACTTTGAGATAGCTGTCGGCGCCCTTGCCTCCGGTGCGGTTGCGCCCCATGCCATGACCGCCGCGTCCGGCCTTGAAATGCTGGCGGTAGCGAAAATCGATCAGGGTGTTCAGGCCGCTGACCGCTTCGATCAGAATATGGCCGCCCCGGCCGCCATTGCCGCCGTCCGGGCCACCGAATTCGACACATTTTTCACGGCGAAAGCTCAGGCAGCCATCACCGCCGCCGCCTGATTTGAGGTAGATTTTGCTTTGATCGAGAAATTTCATGTCAAACAGTCTTCATAGAGTTTCCTCATAGCATACGCGATGAGGGGGTTCACGTGTTCCGCAGGTTTTGCCAGTTACTTGGCAGGGCTCGGTGACACACTTTAGTCATTTTATATAAATAACTTTATCTATAATGACTATATCTTCAAACAGGAAAAAGGGGAATGAAAAATCACTCCCCTTTTGGAATTCTACGACTTAAAAGAAGTCAGTTGTCTTAGGCTTCATCAACACAGACGAAGCTGCGCTTTTGTTTGCCTTTATAGAAACGAACTTTTCCTTCGGTCAGGGCGAACAGGGTGTGATCCTTACCCATACCAACATTGGTGGCTGGATAGAATTTTGTGCCCCGTTGACGGACAATGATGTTGCCGGGAATAACAACTTCACCCGCATATTTTTTAACACCAAGGCGACGACCAGCTGAGTCGCGACCGTTATTGGTACTGCCGCCGGCTTTCTTATGTGCCATTGTTACTTCTCCTCGGTTTTCTTAGTGGTTTTCTTGGGGGCAGCTTTCTTGGCTGCTGGTTTCTTTGCCGCTGCTTTTTCAGCTACGGGCTTGTCGGCGGCTTTTGCAGCCTTCTTGGGAGCGGCTTTCTTTGCAGAAGCGGCGCCAATTTCAAGAATGCGCAGGACCGTCTGATGCTGACGGTGACCGTTTTTCCGGCGATAGTTCTGCCGACGTTTTTTCTTGAAAATAATGATTTTTGCGGCGCGGGACTGTTCCAGAATTTCAGCGGTTACGACCGTACCTGAAATTGTTGGGGAGCCAACTTCAACACCTTTGTCAGTCCCAACCATGAGAACATGGTCCAGAGTGATTGTGGTGCCGGCTTCACCGTCCAGCTTTTCAACTTTAATAACATCACCAGCAGCAACTTTATATTGCTTAGCACCGGTTTTGACGACTGCAAACATATCTGTTTCCTATTTTATCTTCTGGTCATAGCCGGTAACTGACAATAGGGCAGTATTTAAGGACCGGGGTTATGACGATTGTCATCTATTCTTGAGGGAGACTCTTCATCTCTCTTTAGAAAGTGGCCGAAATATAGCGTTCCGGGGCCTTCTGTCAAGTGTTTTAATGGTTTTTCAGGGGAAAAGTCAGTTGCCTTCCGCAATGGCCGCAATGGCCTCGGGATTTGTCAGGACAACCTTATGGGCGTCGTCCAGCTCAATAAGGTTCATTTTATGGAGATTCGTGAATTGGCGACTGATGGTTTCAACGGTAAGACCCAGGAAGTCCGCTATGTCGGACCGGTTCATGGGGATTTTTATTTCATTCTTATCCTGTCCTTCAAGACAGCGGGATTTTTCCTGCAGAGTGAGGAGGAAGGAACAGAGTTTTTCTTTGGCGGTTTTACGCCCGAGGAGCAGCATCTGGTCATGGGTCGCTTCGAGCTCGGTCCGAGTCATTTCAAAGACCCGCTCACCCAAAGCTGGAAATTCTTTGAAGGAGCCGATGATTTTGGCCCGGGGGAACCGGCATATATCTACGTCGGTGATGGCTTCGGCGGTATAGCTGTATTTATCTTTGCATGACAGACCAAAGAAATCACCGGCAAACAGGAAACCGGTTATCTGACGACGGCCATCGGCAAGCATTTTGGACAGGCGCACGGTGCCATTTCTGATATTATAGATATAATCGGCCGCTTCATCTTCCGAACAGATTATCTGTTTGGCAGGTTTGTGGATATCGGTCGAGATTTCTGAAAAGCGGTGTAGCTCATCGGTATCCAGAGCATTGCAAAGGGATAGGTGACGGGACGAACAGCCCTCACATGCCGCATTCGTTGGGCAATTGTTTGCTGCCAGACGAAGCTGTGTTTCTGGTTTAGACTCAGAAAAAGGTTGTGGTAATGTGCTCAACTTGTTTAGCCCCTGAAAACTGTTTATATACTTATTAAGTAGGTATATTTAAACCCGTATTGCTTTTATAGTTATCCCCGCATGTATACTAATGTATAAGTAAATACCATGAGAAAAATTACAAAAAAGTTAATATTCAACCGAAATATATAATGACACGACTGAATATAATGTAGCTTTGTTAATGTCTATACTAGGGCAAGTCGTATGCGAGATACTTGACAGGGGTCAAATTTATCCTCAATCTTTCGCGATATAATAAACCCATGAAATAAAACAGGAGATAGAAAAATGTCAGATCAGGTAAAATATATCGTCGGTTACGACGGCGGTGAGTTAAGTATGAGGGCGGCGGAACTGGCCATTGATAAAATGAAAGCCCGGGGCGGTGGTACTCTATTGCTGGCCTATGTTGTCGACTGGTCCGAATTTGAAGTTATGTCCGTAGAAGAGCTGGCCGTTCGCCACAGTCAACATATGGAGCACCTGGAAAGTGCTGAAAAAGATATCATGGAACCTGCCCGCGCCAAGCTGGCAACCGATGGCATCACCATTGAATCTCATATTCAAGTCGGTCATGCGGCCGAAGTTATCTCTTCCTTGGCGGATGAGAAAAAGGTGGATCAAATCTTCATTGGCCATAAAAGTAGTGGCCTGCTAGCCAAACTCGGACTGGGCAGTGTGGCGTATGGCATCTTGCAGAAAGCCAAGGTTCCGGTCACTGTGGTGCCTTAATAGATACTTGTTAAAGTCTGGCCTAGAAACCATAAGTGACCGACAGTTTTATATTCCGGCCGGGCATGGGCAACAGATCTTTCAGGAAAGAAGTATGTTGCCGACGCTCGGTATTACTCAGGTTTTTGCCCTGCAGATGGACAGTTAAATCCCGGGCTTCCCCAAATGGATGCCAGAGAATATCCAGATTAAGCTCGGTATAGCCCTCAGTAGGTGTCTCGTTCTCGGCCAGTCGTGTCTGGTCCGCAACCCGTCGAACCGTAGCCGTCGCGCCCAAATAGGGCCCCTGATAATCAAGGGCTAGTGTGGCTGACTGGGCTGGAATGCGCGGTAGGAAGTCCTCTGGCCCGGTAAATTTAGCCCGAACAATATCACCGGACAGTTTTAGCCACAGATCGTGCTCGCCTTCTGTGATCAGTAGGTAGCTGCTATCCAGTTCTGCGCCATAAAAACGTGCGTCCCGCTGGCCAAATTCAAGAATATTTAACCCCTCAATCTGGAGGCCGGTAAATTGCTCGGAAATGAAGCCTCCAAACCAAGTGTGGTAAAGGTTGAAGGAGGCGGAAAAGCGTTCGCTGTCCTGCTTTAGGGTCAGTTCCAGGCTGGTGGCGGTTTCTTTGCTCAGGTTGACATTGCCCTTTTCAAAGGCGCTGGTGGCCAGATGAGGGCCGTTGGAAAAAAGTTCTTCAGCGGTCGGTGCCCGTTCCGTGCGGCCCAGGGACAGGCCAATCAGGCTGTTGGCTGTCGGGTGGATTGCCGCCCCGGCAGACAGGCTGATGTTGGTGAAGGTGCGTTTCTGGTTCAGGCTCTTATTCTCTGTTGTCTGATGATCGAGGCGGGCGCCAAATTCCAGGGTCACCGGGTCGAGGCTGATTTCCTCGACCGCAAACAGGCCCCATTGCAGGGTTGTTGTCGGGGGGACAAAGGCCTCTGCGCCAATGGCCTCAAAGTCACGTTTGCGAATTTGCAGGCCCATGGAGCCGTGAATATTGCCGATCTCCCGCTGAATGAGTTCGAGGCGACCCTCCCAACCTTCATTGTTAAAAATAGTACCGATTTCCCCGCCTTCGAGCTCCTTATGGGCGTAATCGCCATAGCCAAAGCGCAGCCGGGTTTCTTCGAAAATAAGGACGTCATGGGTCAGGTTACCCTTCAGGTCAAAGCGCTTCTGGTCAAGGTCAATGCGGACGACTTCCTCTTCCTGGCTACCCGGGACGCCATAATTGCTGTCATTGAGGCTATAGGACAGGCCAAACATGCCCTGTTCCCCGACCCAACTTAGTCCAATGGCCCCGCCTTTGTTGTCCAGGTCGGAGTTTTCAACGGTGCCGTAAGGGCCGTCGTCGCCCGGGGCCCGCAACCGGTCACTCTTGGCAAAACCCGGAATGGTGTAATCGGAGGATTTCCTGAAATAGCCATCCAGATGCAGCAGAAGGGCCCGGTCACTTGATCCGCTAAGTTGGGCATTTATCGCCATGCCGCCGGATATGTCATAGGCACTGGTGCCATAGCCCAGCCGCGCCCGGCCAGAGAAGGGGGCGTCCGGTATGACACTGGGAATGCGGCCGTCAATGATATTGACCACACCGCCAACCGCATTGCTGCCGTAAAGCAGGGTGCTGGCCCCGCGCAGGACCTCGATCCGTTCAGCGGTCAGGGGGTCGGCGGCAACAGAATGATCCGGGGAGGTGCTGGAGGCATCAATGCTGCCGATGCCGTTGATCAGGATGCGAATGCGGTCGCCGCCCAGTCCGCGAATGATCGGACGGCTGGCCCCCGGTCCAAAAAAGCTGGAGGAAATGCCCGGAATGCCGGACAGGGTTTCACCGATAGTGGCTTCCATGCGCTGTTCCAGCTCATCAAGTCCCAACTGGCTGCTGCCCTGCAGGACGTCAAGGCGGGTCTTGCCGTGGGGCGATCCGGTGACAAAAAGCTCTTCCATGACATGGCCATGGTCATGGGGTTGGCCCTGCTGTTCGTCGGCATAGAGGGCTGTTGTCGGCAGAAAAATGACCGCCCCGGCCAAGGCAGAATGAATGATTATTTTCACGGTAGTTAAATCCCCTTTTTTTGAACAAGGGTTAATTATGTTATAATATAACAATCAATGCAAGAGTTATTTTACTCGTCAGCCAGAAGACGGTCGATCAGGGCGTGGGCGCTGGCGGAATTCCAATGGGCGGAGCCGGTCATCAGACCCATTTGCCGGCCATTTTTGTTGATCAGGATAGTGGTGGGGTAGCCAATGGTTCCCATGGCGGTGCCGAGCTTGCCTTTTTTATCATAATAGAGCTCAAGCTGCTTGACACCAGCCTTGTCGAGAAACAGCCGGGAAGGTTTCAGGCCCCCCCGGTCAACGGACAGGGTGATGACCTTGAATTTATCATTGCCGCGGGCCGCTTGGAGGGCGTCGAGATCGGGCATTTCCTCCCGGCAGGGCAGGCACCAGGTGGCCCAGAAGTTGAGCAGAAGGCTCTGGCCTTTATTCTTGTTGATCAGGTCGCCCAGGGTCAGGCTGTTGCCGGCCTCATCCTGGATCATCACATCGGGCACGGCGGGACGGTTGGCATAGGTGCGAAACAACACCTTGCCACCTTTCATGCTGCTGTCCACTGAAATCAACTCTTCTTTATATTGGGTGCTCGCCGTGAGGGACTCGGTTTGGTTCCCTGTGCCAAAGAGCAACAGGGCGCCGAGCAACAGGGCGACAAAAGATACGATCATAAAAAGGTTTTTGGTCATGGGGTCTCTTTAATTTGACGGAAACTTTCAGTGAAACAGGCCTATAAACTAAGGCCGACAGAGGAATTGTGCAAGAGGCTATTTGTTCAGTTTTTTGTGATCTGGAGCCAAATGAAACTATGAAGACACTGTGGAGGGCACTATAAAGCTTGCCTAAGACGCTGGATTATCGTATTTCCGGCACTCAAAGTATGATATATTTCAGCAGTGGAAATGAGTAAAATATGGCATCTGGAAAAGACACATCTTCTAATCAGGCGAATAGCCTCTGGGGCGGCAGGTTTGAGGTGGGGCCGGCAGAAATCATGGAAAAGATCAATGCGTCCATTGATTTTGACAAAATTCTTTATGCCCAGGATATTCGAGGGTCCCAGGCCCATTGCCGGATGCTGGTCAGCCAGAAGATCATCTCCGCCGAGGATGGCGACAAAATCCTGGCCGGCCTTGATCAGGTGAAAGCGGAAATCGAAGCCGGGAATTTCACCTATGACCCCAAGCTGGAAGATATTCACATGCATGTGGAATCACGGCTGACCGAAATCATCGGCGAGGCGGCGGGACGGTTGCATACCGCCCGCTCGCGCAATGATCAGGTCGCTACCGATTTCAAGCTGTGGGTCCGGGATGCCATGGACCAGATGGATAAAGCGTTATCTGGCCTGCAGACGGCACTTACCGACAAAGCCGAACAGAATGCTCATGTGATCCTGCCGGGCTTCACCCACCTGCAATCGGCCCAGCCGGTGACGTTTGGCCATCACCTGCTGGCCTATTTTGAGATGTTCACCCGCGACCGGGACCGACTACGCGATGCCCGTGGGCGGCTCAATGAATGTCCGCTCGGGGCTGCAGCGCTGGCGGGGACGTCTTTCCCCATTGATCGTTTTCAGACGGCGGATGCTCTGAATTTCCGTCGACCGACCGCCAACAGCCTGGACAGTGTCTCTGACCGGGATTTTGCCCTTGAGTTTTTGAGTGTCGCCTCGATCTGTGCGACCCATGTCTCTCGTCTGGCCGAAGAAATTGTCCTCTGGTCCTCGGCCCAGTTTAATTTTGTCACCTTGAGTGATAAATTCACCACCGGTTCTTCGATCATGCCTCAGAAGCGCAACCCCGATGCGGCGGAGCTGTGCCGGGCCAAGTCCGGACGGATCATTGGCGCGTTGACCAGCCTGCTGGTGGTGATGAAGGGCCTGCCGTTGGCCTATAGCAAGGATATGCAGGAAGACAAGGAAGCGACCTTCGATGCGGCCAATGCCTTTTCTCTGATCATTGCCGCCATGACCGGCATGGTCGGCGATATGACGGTTAATGAAGCGTCCATGAAGGCCTCGACCAGCAGCGGTTTCATCACTGCGACCGACCTGGCCGACTGGCTGGTGCGGGTGCTGGATATGCCGTTCCGCAATGCCCATCATGTGACCGGCTCGCTGGTGGCGCTGGCTGAAGACAAAGGCTGTGACCTGGATGGACTGACCCTGGCGGAAATGCAGGCGGTCGAGCCAAAGATTACCAACGATGTGTTCTCTGTGCTGACTGTGGAAAGCTCCGTAGCCAGCCGGGTCAGTTATGGCGGAACCGCGCCGGAACAGGTCCTCGCTCAGGTTAAGGCTGCCAGAAAACGTATTGAATAAGCGGGTCTTAAATAAACGCATAAGGGAATAGAGTAATGCAGAAATTAATGATTATTCTGATGATGGGGACTTTATGTCTGGGCGTGGCCTCCTGTGGGAAACGCGGCGATTTATTGCCACCGCCCGGTTACGAAAAATCTTAAAGTAGAGAGTATTAAGTCTATGGACCATTTCGGTTTTAAACAGGGTGAAATGTATGTGGAAGACCTAGCGATCAGGGAGATTGCCGACCAGGTCGGGACGCCGTTTTATTGTTATTCCACGGAAACCCTGATCCGACATTACACTGTGTTCTGTGAAGCCTTCATCGATCATGACTTTCTGTTGTGTTACGCGGTAAAGGCCAATACCAACCAGGCGATCATCAAGACGTTGGCCGCCCAGGGGTCCGGGGCTGACGTGGTGTCCGAAGGCGAGTTGCGCCGGGCACTGAAGGCCGGTATTCCGGCTCAGAAGATTGTCTATTCCGGGGTCGCCAAGACCGAACGGGAAATGACCTTTGCCCTGGAGCAGGATATTTTCCAGTTCAATGTGGAATCCGTGCCGGAACTGGAACAGCTTAGCCGGGTTGCGGACAGCATGGGCAAGGTGGCGGCGATCGCTTTTCGGATTAACCCCGATGTGGATGCCAAAACTCATGCCAAGATTTCGACCGGAAAGTCAGAGAATAAATTTGGCGTTCCCTGGACCAGTGCCCGGGAAATATATGCCCTTGCGGCCAAACTTCCCGGCATCAGGGTCCAGGGCGTCGACCTCCATATTGGATCACAGCTGACCGATCTCGCGCCCTTTGCCGAAGCTTTTCAGCGCATCGTTAGCCTGATTGAGGATCTGCGGGCCGATGGCCATGATATCTCGGTGCTTGACCTGGGCGGCGGTCTGGGCATTCCCTATGACCGGGAGGTCTCAAAACCTCCCCTGCCGCTGGAATATGGCGAAATGGTCACAAAAATTGTTGGCCACCTGGGCTGTAAGATTATCATTGAGCCGGGCCGTCTGCTGGTGGGTAACGCCGGTGTTCTGGTGTCCAAGGTGATTTATGTCAAAGAGGGTGAAAACCGTAAATTCCTGATCATTGATGCGGCCATGAACGATTTGGTAAGGCCCAGCATGTATGATGCCTATCATGAGATTGTTGCGGTAGCGGAAAGCGAGCCACCTGTTTCAGGGGACGCCGTGGCTAATTCTGTCACGTATGATGTGGTGGGGCCGGTCTGTGAAACCGGGGATACTTTCGCCCGTGACCGACAATTGCCGGAGCTCAAAAGAGGTGAGCTGGTGGTGATCCGCTCGGCGGGGGCTTATGGGGCCGTGATGGCCTCCACCTATAATACCCGTCGTCTTATCCCGGAAGTGTTGGTCAAGGGTAGCAATTATGCCATCATCCGACCGCGCCCGGATTATGATGATATTATTGGATTGGATAAAATTCCAGAATGGTTGGATTAGAAGAAAAACGTCTCCCTAAAAGAGCTGCCTTGTCCATCGGACTGCTGCAGGCGGCCGCGTTATATCTTACTTATCTTGCTCTTTCCCTGACCGATCCCTGGGGGTATGTGCCGGCAATGGTCCAGGCGGGTGTTTACGGGCTGCTGGCGATTGCCATGATTGCGGTTATTGCCCGGGGGCTGATGGCCAAAAGCAAATGGACCCCGAGTGAGGGAATGAAAGCGGCCTTCCTGTCGGGGATGCTGCTGGTAATCGCGGCGGTTCTAGCCGGGGCTGATGCCAGCCGGTTGCTGGAAATTGCCGTCAAACCCAGGGCACTATTTACTTATCCCGTAGCCGAGATTACCATGACGGTGACACCTCCGGCCTATATGAAAGCCGAGGCATTTACCGAACGGCTGGGTCCGGATGGAAAGCCTGCTGGTGGTCTGAAACCCCTGCCGGAAGGCAGTGAAGTTTTGATCCGGGTGAAAAATATATCCTATGCCCCGACCCTGATTGCCGGGGCTCATCAGGTGGAATTCTTATCCGCAGAGGACGGGGGCTTTGTGGCCCACTTTACTCTGAAGGATGAAATAAGCTGGCAGGTCAGGCAGGGCAGTCTGAACCTTGGACTATGGCCGATACTGATTCTGGCCGATGATGCCCCCATCATTGAAAGAGCCGACTTTCGCCAGATACTGACCGGGGAAGGCTTGTTTTCTCTGTCGCTTCACCTCCGCGATGATTATGGCCTGCAGGAGGTCACTGTCGGGGTTGTGACCAACGGTGGCGATGCCGATGATTTAAAGGGCCGGACAACGTTAAATATCACTGGCCTTAACGACTTCTCCGGCGAGACCTACCTTAACTTCGGACATTCTGATTTTGCCGGAAGCAAGGTTGATCTTATTCTGGAGGTCAGTGATCAGGCGGGGCAAAAGAAGCAAAAAATTCTTGCGGGAATTCTTCTGCCAGCCAAGGAATTCACCAATCCCCATGCCCGGAATATTATTGATATCCGGGCGAAGGTCAAGAGCCATCCAGAGATCAGGAAAAAGCTGGCCCGGCAGTTGATGGCACTGGGGCTGGTGCCTGATAATGGTCAAACTCCGACCATATATTATATGGCCCTGCGGTCGGCCTATTGGCGCCTGATCAATCCAGAAAATGAAGCTGATATCACCAGTGCCCGGGATATTTTGTGGGATCTGGCCAACCAGATGGAAGATGGCGATAGCGGTCAGTTCACGGAAGATATGCTGGGCAAATTGGCGGCATTGAAGCTGAGCCTGCATCAGCGCCAGGACGGCAAAATGATCAGGGAACAGCTGCAGGAGCTTGATAAAAGCATGATCCTGTATCTTCGGGATCACAGGTCTTCGGTCAGAGACCAGAAAAGTTTCGGACCTGGCTTAGGTGAAAAATTGGGCCAGGGGGACAAATATGATCCGGAGAATTTCAATATCAAGGAACTGCGCCGGCTATATGGCGAAATTCTTAAGCACAGCCATTTTAAGAGAATGGATCAGGCCATTGACCTGATTTCTTACCTTGAGCATGGGTTTATCTATCAGGACCGGGATATTCTGTCAGGTCGGGGTTATACGCGGTTCCAGACCGTCAGCCAGGCACGGGGCACGGTGACCAGTCTTAAACAAATCCAGCGCAAGGTGATGGCCTTTGTTTATAAGAGCAGTGCCAAACTGGAGCTCGCCAATCTGGATATAAAAAAAACGGTAAACCCAATTGTCCTGAAAAGTTCCTTTAACCGAGATATTGTTAAATGGGTAGCCATCCAGAAAAAACTCGGAGTGAGTGTCAATGACCTGGGCCGGACATTGGTAAAATCCGGGATCAATACGGCCGATATTACCGTCGCGGCAAATGATCTGGTGCGGGATGTGGTTGAGAGTATGGAGGCGGGGGATATGGAGGCGGCGGCGCAGTATCAGAGTGAAATACTGACATTGCTCAACAGATTGAAAAACATCTTGTATCAGGAAATGGCCTATAGTCCGAAAATACTCTAATGAGGTTTTTTCACCGTCTTCAGGATATCTTCAACCGTATTGCATAATTCATCCAGCGAGAAGGGTTTGCTGATGACATCATGGATCAGGCACTCAAGATTATGGGCCCGTTGGCGTTCATGGGAATAACCGGTCATCATCAGGATGGGCAGATCCGGATGTTCGGCAGACACTTTCAGAGCGAGGGCAATGCCATCCATGACTGGCATAACAATATCGGTAAGCAACAGGTCGAAATCTTCCTGTGACATGGCATCTATGGCGGCCCCGCCATCTTCGACGCCTACTGTACTATGTCCCCGGTATTCCAATGCTCTGCTGACAAACATGCGAACGGCCATCTCATCTTCTGCAATTAGAATGTGTGCCATTATTTTTTAACTCCACTAATGGTTCAGAAGAAGAATATTACATAATTGTTTACAATTTCTTTATGGCGGTTTTACGGCCAAAGATTGTTATTCAATTATTTTTTGGCAAAAGTGACGATGATGCTGGTGGCTTTGTCCGGTGGGTTGGGCAGGGAGGTGGTGAAAGAAACTTTTTCACCCTCTGAAATGGTGGCGTCAGAGGACTTGAAGGTCCATTCCCGAAGTATCTCGCCGTGATCATCCTTGAGGGCAATTCTGAGTAATGGTAGTTTCAGTGTCTGATCGGTAAGGTTTGTAATATTTCCGTCGATCTTAAGGGTGACAAGCGATCCGTTCAGGGTCTTGCTGGGGACGGTGTCTTCAATTTTGAATTGTTCTTCCGGGGGGATTTCAGGGGACGTGTCGTGGGTCCCCTGATCAGAATTTGGGCTGTTCTGTCCACCATGGCTTTCCAGGCCCAGAGCGCGATAGAGTTTTTGGGACGGTGGCCAGGCATGGCTTATGGTTGTCTGGAAGACTAGAAAACTTGTGATGAACAGGGCAACGAAGGCCCCCAGTCCATACCATCCCCAGAGAATTTGGCCATATTTATGATTTTGCAGAGCAGGGAGGTTGGAGCCTTTGGGCAGAGGCCGGGGCCGTTTCTTGCGCCGGGTCCGCTGGATAGCAAATTCATCTTCGGTGATGTCGCTCCCTTGGTCCGGATTCTGGACGGATTCGGGAACTGGATCTGACACGTTTTCTGATGCTGTTTCGGAAATGGGCGGGCTTTCGGATTCCTCAACCTCCACAATGGCGGTATCAATATCCGGGGCGGCCTCTGTCCAGCTGTGTTTGCATTTGGCACACCTGACCACCCGACCGTTGGGCAGTAGGGCCTTTGGATCAACAACGTATCGTGCAGAACACTCGGGGCAGGTCAGGATCATACAGAAACCTGTAACTCTTGTTATTTATTGGGTTAATGGTTTTATATGGTTATAATCAGATGAAGTGAGTAACGCAAGAGTTCTGACACTACATCTATTTATCAGTTTACGGTCAGGGAACGAATTGCTATGGTTGGGCTATAAATTTAATAAAATAGATATAATAAAAAAATAGAGGCTTTCTGAACGTGATCCATTTTGAAAATGTAGGCATGAGATATGGGATGGGGTCGGAAGTTCTAAAAGATATTTCCTTCAATCTGAAACCAGGATCATTGCATTTCCTTACTGGCCCCAGTGGAGCCGGTAAGACCAGTCTTTTGAAGCTGATGTACCTGGCTCACCGTCCGTCCCGGGGCAAGATAACCATGTTTCGTGAGGATGTGGGGGCGGCGGCGCGCACTGATTTGCCCCGCCTTCGCCGCCGGATTGGAGTTGTCTTTCAGGATTTTAGATTACTGGATCATTTGACCGCTGTTGAGAATGTGGCCTTGCCGTTGTGGATTGCAGGAGGCAAAGGGGCTGAAATTGAAGAGCATGTGGAAGAACTTTTGACATGGGTAGGTCTTGAGGGCCGGATGAAATCCCGGCCACCGACCTTGTCCGGCGGGGAAAAACAGCGGGTTGCTATTGCCCGGGCCGTGATCAAGCGGCCGGATATTTTGCTGGCGGATGAACCCACCGGTAATGTGGACCCGGCCATAGCCAAACGGATCATGCATCTGTTTGTGGAGCTGAATAAGCTGGGCACGACAACAGTTATCGCCACCCACGATATGGGACTGGTGAAAAAGGTCAAAGCGAACCGGATGCACCTTTCTGACGGGAAGCTGCATATGATTCAGGCCGGGGAAGATGCCCCTGAACCCCAGGATACAGACTTTGATCCGTCGAAATTTGAAATCCGGCGATTGGATCAGAATGAATTTGGCCCTAAAACATATACCAGCATCGGGGACGGGGAGAATGAGGCGTGACAAAGGCTGTGCATTTCCTGCCTGATGAAAAAAGCCATGAGGCAACCCGGTTGCTGCCCTATGTCATGGCGGTTATGGTTTACCTGAGTGCATTGGCCCTGATGGGTAGTATGATGTTGCACAAAGGTTTCGGTGATTGGACCGAAAGTTTAAGCAATCGGCTCACCGTACAAATTACTACTCTGGACCCCGAGCAGCGGGAGGTGCAGGTCAATCAGGTCATTGACCGCCTGAGAAAAACACCTGGCATTGATTATGTGCGCAAGCTTAATCAGGTGGAGATTGAGGAACTGCTTGAGCCCTGGCTGGGGGAAGGCAATGTGACCAGTGACCTTCCGGTGCCGGATATTCTGGACGTTACCGTCAGCCGGACCCTGCAGCTTGATCTGGACGCCTTGCGCGGGATGCTGACCCGGATATCTGAAAATATTTATTTGGATGACCACCAGCAGTGGTTGGGGCGGTTTCTGCGCCTGATGGATATGGTGGAGTATACGGCCCTCGGTATCTTGTTGCTGGTGGTGATGGCCACGGTTTGTATCGTCATTTTCGGCACCAAGGCCGGCATGGCGGAGAACCGTGAAACCATCGCTGTTATGCATCATCTGGGGGCACAGGACGGCATGATTGCCCGCGCATTTCAAGATCGTTTTATGGCTTATGGCCTGAAGGGCGGCGTTATTGGTCTCCTGCTGGCCTTTGTTACCTTGGTCAGTCTGATATATTTATCCCGTGACCTGGCTTCAGGGTTGGTCAAGGTCCCGGAATTTCCCGTCACCCAAGTGGCGATCTTGCTGGTTATTCCTTTATTTGCAGCCTTTATTTCCCTGGCTACAGCACGGATCACTGTCTTGCGGGATTTGGGCCGGATGGTTTAGGTCTGGGGGGTGAGCATGGTGAAATATCTATTTTTTCTGATAATCGGGCTGGTTCTGATGTGGTTGGCGGGACTGTTTTATTTCATTTATGATCTGTCGCAGGCTGTAGCACCCAACGAGAGAAAAACCGATGGCATTGTGGTGTTAACCGGGGGGAACAGCCGTTTGCAGGAAGCGGTTCGGCTTTTGGAAAAAGGCGTGGCAGCCAAGCTGTTCATATCCGGGGTCAATGCTAAAGTGACCGAACGGGAATTGCGGGTGGTGCTGGGAAGTTCCAAGAAACTGGCCGATTGCTGTATTGAAAGTGGCACGCTGGCGCAAAATACAGTCGGTAACGCTGAAGAGATAGCCCAATGGGTGGCGAAGAATCATATATCCTCGATCCGGGTGGTGACCTCTCTGGAGCATATGCCCCGGGCCCTGGTTGAAATCCGACGTTTCATGCCCGGGATCACCATAATTGCCCACCCGGTGGGGCAATGGCGACCTGAAAATATCCGCTTTGTCTCCCTGGCTCGGGAATACAGCAAATATCTTGTCAGTTTATTTCGCATGCGAATACTTGATATTTGATCAGAATAATCGCATATAGAAGCCGAACATAAAACTGATCATAATCACAAGGAAGAAATAAAGGGTGTTACGTCTTCGGTCATCAATTTTTCGGGTCGTTTTTTTTATCTGGGGAACGCTGTCCTGTATTCTCTGGTCACCGATGCTCTATCTTCCCGGGGTGCCGAGAAGCTGGCATGCCGCCTTTCAGACAAGCTGGTCCCGGAGTGTGCGTTTCTGGCTGCGGGTGATCCAGAATTTAAGAATGGATGTCCGCGGAGCAGAGCATATATCCGGAACCCCGGTGATCTATGCCATGAAGCATCAGTCGATGCTGGATACCTTTATCATGCATTCTATTCTGGAGGACCCGGCCTTTATCATGAAGGCAGAGCTTTTGAAGGTGCCGCTTTATGGCCGGGTATGTGAAAAGGTGGGCAATATTACCATTGACCGGGATATGGGCATGAAGTCCATGAAGAAAATGCTGACCCAGTCCCGGGTAGAGGTTGAAGATGGCCGCTCCGTGATCATCTTTCCCGAAGGCTCCCGCGCCCTGCCCGGGGAGAAACATCCCTATTTATCGGGCATTTTTGGTATCTATAAATATCTGAAAGTTCCTGTGGTTCCCATTGCGGTCAACACGGGGCTTTATTGGCCGAAAAATGACCATATGAAGTCGGGGACATTTGTTATTGAATTTCTGCCGCCCATTGCGCCCGGCCTGAAAAAAGACGAATTTATGACCCAGTTGGAAACGGCTATTGAGGGCGCGTGTGACATCCTGTTGAAAGAATCCCGGAAATAATAAAAATATAATCTGTTTTTAACAGACTATATTGGGGAGAATATATAAATTCTATGTTCTTGATATAGGATAGAGGCTCCACCGTATCATTGATTTTAGTGATTTTTTTTCCACAGTGAAGGCTTGTTCCTTAGGGACGGTCTATTCGCCCGGCGTATGGATAGCTCTTTCCTTTAGGTCCGATAGACGATAGGTTATTTTTTTAAATAACCTAACCTGTTGTCATATCACTTGTTTTTGTTGGCCGACTGTTCCTGTGGGCGTTTATTTTGTAGTGTATATGTATTGAGGAGAGACTATGGCTTTGGCCTTATTTGCGATTGTTGTCGGGTTCGCCGTTCTGGTGTGGAGTGCGGACCGTTTTGTTGACGGGGCGGCGGCAACGGCCAAATATGCGGGCATGTCATCGCTGATCATTGGCATGGTCATCGTCGGCTTTGGTACCTCGGCACCGGAGATGGTTGTGTCGGCCTTCGCTGCTGCTGATGGCAAACCCGGGCTGGCTCTGGGCAATGGCTATGGGTCTAATATCGTCAATATTTCCCTGGTGCTCGGTATCACTGCCCTGATTACGCCCATAGTCGTTCACTCGAAAATCATTCGCAAGGAGTTGCCGTTACTGGCGGCGCTCGGGTTATTCTCTGGTTGGCAATTGTGGGACGGGGAGCTGAGCCGTCTTGATGGGATTGTATTGCTGGCAGGGTTTTTTGGCCTGATCGGCTGGTCGGTCTATGCGGGAATGCGCGCCCGGGGCGACACCCTGGAACAGGAGATGGACCAGGAACT
Source organism: Alphaproteobacteria bacterium (assembly GCA_002401455.1). Lineage (GTDB taxonomy): Bacteria > Pseudomonadota > Alphaproteobacteria > Sphingomonadales > Emcibacteraceae > Paremcibacter. The sequence goes on along the minus strand of NVTE01000002.1, from coordinate 74,806 downwards.
GACCAGCCACGCCATGACGCTGAGGCAGGCCATTATATGGCTGGTGGTGGGGCTGGCCTTGTTGATTGTCAGTTCCCGTATTCTGGTCTGGGGCGCCGTCACTATTGCCGAGGGGCTGGGGGTGAGCGACCTGGTGATCGGTCTGACCATCGTGGCACTGGGAACCTCTCTGCCGGAACTTGCGGCTTCTGTGGCGGCGGTCCGCAAGGGGGAGCATGATATTGCGCTGGGTAATGTCATTGGGTCCAATATGTTTAACCTGCTGGCGGTGGTTGGCATTGCCGGGGTCATTGCGCCGACGAGCGTTCTGCCTGAGGTCCTGTCCCGGGACTGGCCGACAATGATGGGTCTTATCGTCGGGTTGTTTGTGATGGCTTACGGTTTTCGCAAGCCGGGCCGGATTAGCCGCGTACAGGGCTTGCTTCTGGTCGCGGTTTACATCGTCTATAACAGCTATCTGGGCTATAGCGTGATGGGTGGCGGTGGCGGGTGAGGCCCGGAATGATTGCGTGCCAAATCACGCCCTGAAACGTGTGGTGGATTGCCTCACCCCTTCTGCCGTGATAGGTTGTATCGCTGAGTATAAAATTAATCCGTGAGGGAGGGGATGTCATGACGTCTCAGAAAGAGACACATGAAGGTGGCTGTAGCTGCGGTCATGTCCGGTACAAAATCATGTCAAAACCGTTAATCGTTCATTGTTGTCATTGCCGCTGGTGCCAGCGCCAGACAGGGGCCGCCTTCGCGGTGAATGCTCTTTTTGAAGCAGAGAATGTGGAGCTTCTTTGCGGCGATCTGATGGAAATTGCGGTTCCGTCGCCCAGCGGAAATGGGCAAAAAATAGCCCGCTGCCCAAAATGCAAGGTTGCTGTCTGGAGCAACTATTACATGGGGGGGATAAAAGACCTTATCCGGTTCATTCGTGTTGGAACGCTTGATAAGCCAGACCGCTTGCCCCCAGATGTCCATATCTTTACAACAACCAAGCAGCCGTGGGTCATTCTGCCGCCAGATGATCTTGTCGTGGATGAATTTTATGATTATGAAACCACATGGAAAAGGGAAGACCTTGACCGCAGAAAGGCCCTGCTCGGGGCTGCGACAAAAGAACCTTTTGAGCAGAACTTATAAAAGTTGCCCTAAGACGGAAAAAGAGTGAGGCCGGGAAGGCGCTCACGCCCTTTTAATTTCTCCGCCTGTTAGCCCATCAAGAACTTCCACGGGGTGGATTCACAGCCAGCTTCCTGGACTACTTCAATCACGACCGGCTTTCCCAAAGCCAGGGCCCGTTCCAGGGCTGGTTTCAGTTCTGCCGGGCTGGTTACCCGCATTCCGGTTACGCCAAAACTTTCTGCCAACTTGACAAAATCCGGGTTTTCAAGGTCTGAGCCGATCAGGTTGTTGTCATATTGTACTTGCTGGTCCCGGCGTACATTGCCGTAGGCTGAGTTGTTAAAGACCAGGGTCACCACGGCGATATTATATTGGGCCGCGGTGGCCAGTTCTTGAACCCCGAACATAAAGCCGCCGTCACCGGTAATGGAAATCACCGCTTTGTCAGGGTTGCCAACCTTAACCCCAAGGGCTGTCGGAAAGCCAAAACCCAGGTTGCCCTGATAGCCGCCGCTGACAAAGGTCAGGGGTTCATAGACCGGAAAGCCGTAGGGTGTAGTAAAGCCCATTTGGCAAACTTCATCGACCAGGAAACCATCCCGGGGCAACACGTCCCGGATCACCGCCAGATAATCCATCTGGGGCTGAATTTCCTGAACTTCCCGGGCGGACATTGCTTTGGCGGTGGCGATCACCTCCCGGCGGCCGGATGGGGAGACATTGGCTTTGATCAGCGCAGCAACCAATTCCCGTGTACCCTCTGCCGCATCGGCCAGCAGGGTACCGTCATTATCCAGCTTATCCATTTCAAGGGGATCAATATCAAGCCGCAGAAGCTTCTTGCCCGGCATGATTCGTTTGTATTCCATGAAACTGCCCCAACGCATGAAGGGGATTTCAAGGCGGGTGCCGATACCGATCATCAGGTCCGTTTCGGGCCAGAGTTTGCGGGCGGCGGCAATATTGAGGCCGAGATCTTTGTCATCGCCGACAATTCCCCGTCCACCGCGGAAGCTGACCACTGGGGCGTCCAGCAGGTCCGCCAGCTCTGATATTTCTGCGCTGGCATGCTGGGCGCCACTGCCGACGAAGATCATCGGGGCGCGGGCTTCTTTGATCAGGGTGACGGCCTGGGCCAGGTCATCCAAATTAATCGTTGGCGTTGGCGCGAGTTCCGCCGCCGGGATATCGCCCTCTATCGTTATCGGTTTGTTGAAATCATCCCAGCACAGCTGCAGGGAGGTTGGACCGTGGCGACCGGAACAGGCGGCACTGATCGCTTCATTGAGCAGGGCAGGGGTTTGGTCAGGGTGATCCACATGGGCCGCCCATTTTGTCAGGCCTTTGAGGATAGCCAGTTGATCAGGTAGCTCATGGAGATGGCCCCGCGCCATGCCTTTAAAATTATTAGGCACTTCACCGGTCAGACATAATACAGAAGTGGAAGAGCCATAGGCCGTACATAGGGCTGCTGTTGTATTCAGGACGCCTGGCCCCGGAACCGGGGCAAATACCCCAAGTTTATTGGTAGAACGCGCATAACCAAACGCCATATAGGCCAGACCCTGTTCATGGCGGGCGCCGATCACCCGGATTTGATCTTTATGCTGATAGAAGGCCTCAAACAAGTCATACATCTGCGCCCCGGGCAGACCAAAGACGGTATCTACATTATTGTTAATCAAACCTTTGACGATGGCGGTGCTGGTATTCATTTGGGTCATGGCTACTCTCTACGATTATAAAATATATAATATCCTGTATCAGGATTCACCCTGAGGCCGAATATAGCCCCCCTTCAATAGTATAAATGATTTCAAAATGAAAGTAAAATTTCACCCCTTTAATATAAAACAGGGGCCAGAGCCGGTGAAGAGTGGCTAGTCCGGTAGACTCACCCCCTATGAGTCGGCCTAATACAGCTGTTTTGTCTCATCAACACACCCCTATGACACCTCAGGGGTATTTCTTATTGACATTAAATCATTGAAATTAATGGATATTAATATTTATATTCTTTTATTGTTGACTATTATCGATCTAGTGTACTATATATGTAGCACACCAAGGCACTAGCACAGAAGAACAGCAGGAGCCTGGTGAAAAGATTTAAACCCAATTACGGAGAAAAGTTATGAACACCATTTTTACAAACGACATCGAAGTCAACAGCTTTATGGGCCTGATTACAGATACACAGAAGAAAACCCGCAGAGCCTCATTAGGTCGCAAAATCCTGGCCGGCGTTGAAAGCGTTGAAGTATTGCGCACCCTGGCCATTGCCACTGTCGTCATTGTCCTGGGCCTGACCGCAGGTTCTCTGTCACAGGATAAAATGGAATATGCCCAGTACTCAACCCCCGTTACCGAGGCTAATGTCTAACTCAGCCGGGTAAATATGATCCTTAGGAGAAGTGAAATGTTAAACATTCTGATAAGCAAAACCGACCCCTATAGTTTTATGGGCTTGATCAAGGCCACCCGCACTGGGGCGCATATATCTGCCCCTCTGCGCAGCCTGATCAGAGCGGGACTTGCGTCACTGATCCTGATGGTCGCCATAACCCAGATGGCTGGAGGCAGTGCCCAGGCCCGTCAGGTCGAGGATAAACCCGGCACCCAATTGACCATGGGTACCTCCCTGACAACCGCCTGTCGTCCTGAAGCCTGTAAAATGGTGTGAGATGACTGTTGCGAAATTCCATTAGGAATAAACCCCTGATATCTTCCAGACTGAGTTGTTAAGGCCCCGGCGTTAAACCGGGGCCATTTTTGTTCACTGTCAAGATGGTGAGGTGGGGGGAGGCTGATGGTGTATGGGGGCATTGCTCTTGCCTTTTCAGGCCTGATAGTTATCATCCGTACTTCAATCAATCGGATGATTAAGAGAGGGAACCATAAAATGTTTTTGTTTCGAAACGGTATTGTTATTCTACTTTTGATGATCAGTCCCAATGTCTCCGCCAATGAGCCATCGGCCTTCACGGCGGTGCAGCGGTTATTTGCCGCCATGTCAGCGTTTGATTATCCCCAGATGAAAGCCATTGGGACCAATGATTTTCACCTGCTGGAAAACGGCGAAGTTTGGGATATGGATGATTTGGTGACGGCGGTCAAACCCGCGGGGGATAAATACGTGCGACGGAATTATTTTTCTGTCATTAGGACCGTGACTTCTCAAGACAGTGTCTGGATTAGCTACTGGAACCGGGCGGACTTTCCCAAGCCGGACGGTAAAGTCAATAGCGTGACCTGGCTGGAAAGTGCGGTGATGGTGAACGTCAACACTGAATGGAAAATTCAGATGATGCATTCCACCCGTCTTGCTCACCCTGAAAAATTGTCCACAGACATCATATTTGAAGAATATACGGACTGAGGCGGTATTTTTCTGGAGGCGACCTGTAAAAAAAGCCCCGGCGTTAAACCGGGGCCTTGTCGTGTCTGAGTGCTGGGGTTAGATCACGCCGCGGCGCATCTGGTCCAGTTCGATGGATTCGAACAGAGCCTTGAAGTTACCTTCGCCAAAGCCGTTATTGCCTTTGCGCTGGATGATCTCATAGAAGATCGGCCCGATGACAGTGTTGGTGAAGATCTGCAGCAGGATGCCTTCTTCTTCTGAACCGTCGATCAGAATCCGGCGTTTGCGCAGTTCTGCGACATCTTCATCATGTTTGTCAATACGGTCATCGATCAGGTCGAAATAGGCCTCGATGGTATCCTGAAGCACAACTTTATTTTCCAGCAGCTTATCAACGGTCTTATAGATATCCGTGGTGCTGAAGGCCAGATGCTGGATGCCTTCACCGCGATATTCCACCAGATACTCGACGATCTGTGACGTGCTGTCTTTGGATTCATTGAGCGGGATGTGGATTTTACCGCAGGGGCTGGTCATGGCTTTACTGGTCAGGCCGGTTTTTACACCGTCAATATCGAAATATTTCAGCTCACGGAAGTTGAAGATGTTCTCATAAAATTCCGCCCAGTAGGACATGCGGCCCTGATAGACATTATGGGTCAGATGGTCAATGGTCAGGAAGCCAACGCCCTGAACATCGGCGTCTGCCTCGTCGGTATAGGGGACAAAATCCACATCATAAATGGTATGATCGCCGTAGCGGTCGACCAGATACAGGCGGCTGCCGCCGATGCCTTCGATGGCCGGGATATTCAGCTCCATGGGGCCGGAATCACTGGGCACGGCCTGACCGCCATTGGCCAGGGCATGTTTATAGGCTTTCTTGGCGTCCTTGACCCGGAAGGCCATGGAACAGATGCTCGGGCCATGGGCGAAGGCATAACGCTGGGCAAAGCTGTCAGGTTCGGCATTGATCAGGAAGTTGACGTCGCCCTGACGGTACAGGACCACGTCCTTGGACCGATGTTTGGCCACGGCCTTAAAACCAAGTTTGCGGAACAGGGCCCGCAGTTCTTCAGGTCTGGGGGAGGCATATTCGATAAACTCGAAGCCGTCCAGGCCCATGGGGTTGTCAACGGGTTCATTGGGGGCGGTATTTTCAGCCATGAGAAGTCTCCATATAGTTTAAGTTATTAATTGATGCAATTATACTCCTTAAACAGTGAAATATTGTTTTTATTTTGGGAGTTTTTGGGGTAATATTGAAATATAAATTCATAAATAGGGAAAATATGAAATGTCTATTTCACTTGATGACTCTGATAAGAAAATTCTTAACCTGATCCAGCAGGATGCCACTCTGACCCATCAGGATATTGCCGAGCAAACCGGGGTGTCGGCGACCTCTGTCTGGCGGCGGATTAAAAATCTCGAGGAGGTCGGGGTCATCCGGGGCCAGGTGGCTTTGCTCGACCCCAAGAAGATCGGCATGCAGGTCTGCGCCCTGATCAGCCTGCGCCTTGTCCGCCACGGGGAAGACACCCGGGTCGAGTTTGAGGAGTTCATTGCCTCCCGGGCCGAGGTCATGGAATGTTATGCGGTGGTCGGCAATTATGATTATATGCTGGTGGTTATGGTGGCCAATGTGGAGGATTATGAGATTTTCCTGTCCCGCCATCTGCTCAGTCACCCTTTGGTCGCCTCGTCCAATTCAAGCTTCACCCTGCGCCGGGTGAAATATACCACGGCCCACACGCTCGATCTATGATAGGCTGCTCTACAATTAGTAAAAAAAGGGAATGTTATGTTTATTGGTCATTATGCCGCGGGCTTTGCGTTGAAATCTGTGGAGAAAAAAGCTTCGCTGGGCATGTTGTTCATTGCGGTACAATTTGTCGATTATCTGTTTTTTGTTCTTGCGCCCTTTGGGATTGAGAAATTCAATCTGGTGGAAAATTATACCGCTATTAGTCATATCGAACTGGTTTTCTATCCCTATAGCCATGGCTTGCTGGCGTCCGTTTTATGGGCGCTGTTGATTTATGGCCTGTGGCGCACGGTGCCTATGCTGAAAGCTGTGGCGACGGGCAAGGTTGCCCTTGTGATGGGACTTGCGGTCTTGTCTCACTGGTTCGTCGATCTTCTGGTGCATACCCCGGACCTGCCACTGCTTGGCGATGACAGTATGAAGGTTGGATTTGGCCTGTGGAATAACTTTGCAGTGGCCTATGCGCTGGAGGTCTTGCTGGTGGTCGGGAGTGTGGTCCTCTACCTGCGGTCGACGACAGCCCACGGGGCCATGGGCAAATATGCCATGATCATTTTTGTCGGGGTCTTGGTTGGATTTTATACCATGACGGTGACGGTACCATTTGATCCCAACCTGACGGTTAATCAGGCGTCTGTAGTCACAATTATTACCTTTTCAGTGCTGACAGCGGTTGCCTTCTGGCTGGATCGCTATCGGTCATAAGGTCGGGGGAATAAGAAAGCGGCACCGGGGGGATGCCGATTTTGCATCGGTGGGGCAGCGTAAATTGATTTCAGGTTATGGCGGATAATCATCTAAGGCATTGAAATTTAAATGGAATAAATCAATATACAATGATCTTATTGTTTTCCCATTGTTTTCAAAATTAATTAATAGTTGAAGGGATATAAGTATGGGCACGGTACTAGATTATTACGAGTCTGATAATAAAACTTTGAGTATGAATACAAAATTATCATTGTATTCTCCTTCAGGAGTTGAAATAGGACAAACTATTCGAGTTAAAGTTCACTTGTTATCAGAGGCCTGTTCAAAATTTATATCTATTTACTCAGGTGCGGAGGTGCATATTTCCGCACTAGAGAAACATTTAGAATTCCCAGCAATAAATGGTTGTGATCTCAATAAACTTATGGGTCAAAAAGAGAACATGTCTTTCGAAATGAGTCTTCATGGTGGGGACATGGTTTCAGAAAAAACTATGCTTTTCTCTAAAAAGATAATTATTTATGTGGATTTAGAACTACTAGTTAAAGAAAGTGTCCATCTTCAGAATCATGGGAAATCACAAGGATTAAATATAGAAATAAGAGACGTGAAATATGCTAATGAAAGATCTAAAACAGAACGTCCTTTAGCATTTATTTCGCACTCAAAAAAAGATAGTAGAGATTTTGCAATTAATTTAGCGAATAAGTTAGCAGCGAAGGGGTGTCCTGTTTGGTTTGATGAATATTCATTGAATGTTGGCGATAGTTTAATTGAATCTATTGAGAGAGGAATGAAAATAACGGATAAATGTATCTTAGTTCTTTCTCCTGAGTTTTTGGCTGACGAGGGTTGGTGTAAACATGAATTTAAAACCGCGTCGATGAAACAAATTTTTGAAAAAAGAAAGGTGATGTTGCCTATTTGGTCTGGTGTACAGAAACAAGATGTATATGATTATAGCCCCGCACTTGTTGATACATTTGGACTAGATACATCTTCTCATTCGATTGAAGTGATGGTTGACAAGTTATCCAAAGTATTATTAGAAAAAAATAGGAATCAATGAAAAAATAAATGGCAAAAAAATCAATGGGGTCAGAGTTGGTAATCGGGGGACACAATACCAATTAATTGCAATCCCCTGATTTCCTCACTGATTTCTGTCCCCCGATTTCCCTAAGCATAAAAAAAGCGGCACCCGGGGGATGCCGCTTGTAATGAATTTGGTCTGACTTTAAGCGAAGAAGGCGGTCATTTCTGTCAGCAGGGCATCGTTTTCACTATCGGTACCGATGGTAATCCGCAACGCGCCAGCCAGGTCATAGTTGCCGACCGGGCGTACGATGATGCCTTTTGAGCGCAGGAAGGTGTCCGCCGCTTGCGCCTGCTCTGGTCCGCCCGGGAAATGGGCCAGGATGAAGTTGCCCTGACTTGGGGTCACGGTCATGCCCAGCTCTTCCAGAGCCTGTGATAGTTTCGGCAGCCATTTCAGGTTATGGGCCTTGGTCTTGGCCACATGCTCCCGGTCATGGACAGCGGCAATGGCCGCGGCTTGCGACAGGGCGGAGACATTGAAGGTTCCCCGAATCCGGTGCAGAATGTCGAGTATGGTTTTGGGACCATAAGCCCAACCAACACGAGCCGCAGCCAGGCCATAAATTTTGGAGAAGGTCCGGGTGACAATGGTATTGTCCAGACCGTTATTAACCAGATCAAAGCCAGCATCATAGTCTTGCTTGTCGACATATTCCGCATAGGCCGCATCCAGCACCAGCAGGATATCATCCCGCAGGCCATCGCGCAGGCGCTTGACCTCGCTGGTGGACAGATAAGTCCCGGTCGGGTTGTTGGGGTTGGCCAGATTGACGATTTTGGTCTTGTCGGTCACGGCGGCCAGGATCGCGTCCACATTGGCGGTATAATTATCTTCCGGCACCACGACCGGGGTCGCCCCGACGCCGTGAATGATGATCGGATAGGCGATGAAGCCATATTGGCAATAGATGATTTCGTCACCGATGGTGGCATAGCCTTTGGCCAGAAGATGCAGCAGTTCCTCAGACCCGTTGGAGCAGATGATCTGGTCCGGGTCAAGGTCATGAACCTCGCCGATGGCCTGGCGTAATTGTGTGCAGGCCGGATCAGGATAGAGATGCATGCCGGCACCGGCGGCGGCGATGGTGGCGTCTATGGCTTTCGGGCTTGGTCCCATAGGGCTCTCGTTGGAGGCCAGTTTGATCACGGTCTTGAAGCCTTCAATTTTGGCATCTCCGGCTTTATAAGGAACGATATTCAATATGCCATCGCGGGGTTTAAGGGGGTGCATCATGCTATCCTTTGTGGTGTTTGTTGTTATTCTGCGGCTGCCGTAGTCTTATCCTGCGAATGATAATCTTGCAAGAGGGCGACGCTGTTTTTAGTTGATAATTCAACGGCTTTTTCTTTAATATGACCAAAACCTCTTATTTCAGAAGGGGTTGAGGCGAGGGCCGTTGCGGCCTCTAATTTGTCGAGGGTCAGGCTTTTGCCGAATTCACCGAGCATTTCTTCATAGTCGGCGATCAATTTCCGTTCCATCTTGCGTTCCGCCGTCAGGCCAAAGATATCAAAGGCGGTGCCGCGCAGGCCACGGAATTTGGCGACAAGTTTCAGGGCCTTGAACATCCAGCCGCCGAACTCCATTTTGCGCAGATGACCCTTGCTGTCCTTACGGGCGAGCAGGGGTGGGGCCATATGGAAATGGATTTTGAAGTCGCCTTCAAACTGCTGACGAATTTTCTGCTCAAATTCACCGTTGGTATAGAGGCGGGCGACTTCATATTCATCTTTGATCGCCAGAAGCTTGAAATAATAGCGGGCAACAGCCTGGGATAAATCATCATTCTTGGTCCCGAGTTTTTCTTCCAGGCTCCGGATACTGGCCACGGCTGTCCGGTAACGGTTGGCGAGCTTCTGATCCTGATAGTCGGTCAAGTACTTGGCCCGGTGATCGATAATATCTTCAAGTTTGGTCAGCGGGGCGTCGTCTTTTATCGGCATTGGCAGGGACTGTTCGACCAAAGATAAATCCGTGGCGGCGATGCGGCCCCAGCTAAAGCTCTGTTTGTTGCTGTCGATGGCGACACGGTTCAGTTCAATGGCCCGGAGGATCGCGTCGAGGGACAGGGGAATCTTGCCCTTCTGCCAGGCGTACCCGAACAGGAACATATTGGTGGCAATGCTGTCGCCCATGATGGCGGTGGCGATTTTTGTCGCCTCAACACTGTCCAGCGCCGCGTCCCCGACCACGGCGGTCAGGTTGCGGGTGATCAGTTCGTCATGAATATCCGCGTCTCGGTTCAGGACAAACTGAGCCGTCTGGGCCTTATGGGTATTCAGGATGACCGAGGTCTTGCCGGCCTTCAGGGTGCGCAGGGTCTCCTTGCTGCCGGCGACAACCATGTCACAGCCGAGCAGCAGGTCCGCGGCCCCGGTGCCGATGCGGATGGCTTTCAGGTCGTCGGCCTTTTTCGCCAGGCGCAGGTAGCTGATCACGGAGCCGCCCTTCTGGGCAAAGCCGGTGAAGTCGAGCACACTGGCGCCCAGGCCTTCCAGATGGGCCGCCATGACCATGATCTGGCCGATGGTGACAATGCCGGTGCCGCCGATGCCGGTGATCATGATGTCATAATCGCCGCTGACCGGGGCAAATTCCGGCAGGGGAATCTGGTCCATCAGGTCGGCAGGGTTACTGCGCGCGCCCTTTTTGACCGCGCCGCCATGGACGGTGACAAAAGACGGGCAGAAGCCATTGACGCAGGAATAATCCTTGTTACAGCTTGATTGATCGATGGCCCGTTTCCGGCCGAGCTCAGTCTCGACCGGCACGATGGAGACACAGTTGGAGGCGGTGGAGCAGTCGCCGCAGCCCTCACAGACCAGGTCGTTGATGAAGGCGCGTTTTGGCGGATCGGGGAATTGTTTTTTCTTGCGCCGCTTACGCTTTTCCGAGGCACAGGTCTGATCATAAATCAGCGCCGACACGCCGGGGACTTCGCGCAATTTACGTTGAATATCATCCAGCTCATCCCGGTGATGGATGGTCACGCCCGGGGCGAAAGTGCCATATTGTTTGTATTTTTCCGGCTCGTCGGTGACCACATAGATCGGTTTCACGCCTTCGTTATGAAGCTGGTGGCTGATCTGGTCGACGGTCAGGGTGCCTTCCAGTGGCTGGCCCCCGGTCATGGCGATGGCATCATTATACAGCAGTTTGTAGGTGATGGTGCTTTCGGCGGCCACGGACTGGCGGATGGCCAGCAGGCCGGAATGGTAATAGGTGCCGTCACCCAGGTTCTGGAAGACATGTTTTTCACTGGTGAAGGCGCTCTGGCCGATCCAGTTGACGCCTTCGCCGCCCATTTGGGTCAGGCTGCCGGTATTGCGGTTCATGCCGCCGGCCATGAAATGACAGCCGATACCGAGCATGGCGCGACTGCCGTCGGGCACCTTGGTCGAGGTGCTGTGGGGGCAGCCGGAACAATAATAGGGGGTGCGCCGGTCTTTATTGACGACGGTTTCCAGAGCGATCAGTTTTTCGCTGACGGCACTGTTCAGCGCGTCCAGATTGCCATTCAGGCCGATGGCATGGAAAGAGGGCGTCAGGGCCTTCAGCACATCTTCCGGCGATATTTCACCGACCGGGTCCAGAATCTGCTGGCCCTGCTCGTCGGTCTTGCCGATGATCACCGGCCGCATGTCGGCGGGCAGGTTATAGAAAATATCCCGGATCTGGCTTTCGACAAAGCTGCGCTTTTCCTCGATGACAATGATCTTGTCGAACTGGCTGGCAAAGGCGGTGATGCCTTCGGGCTCAAGGGGCCAGGTCAGGCCGACTTTATAGATCGAAATCCCGGCCTTCTCGGCCAGTTCCTGATCAATACCGGCATTCTCCAGGGCCTGCATCAGGTCAAGGTAGCCTTTACCACACGTTACGATACCGAGAGGGAGTCTCTGTTTGATGGGGGTGGCTATCGCTCCGATCGTCGCTACTTGAGCCCCCCCCGCACTCGCGTGCTCCCCCCTCTGGAAGAAATTTTTGCTGCAGTCCCAGATCACTTTGTCGATCGGATTGGCGCGGACAAAGGCATGAACCGCTTTCAGCTTATGATCAACCAGACGACCTTCCACCAGCGGGAAGGGGTCGGGCCAGCGGTAATGCAGGGCACCCTGGTCATAGCCCACATGCTCCGGGGTGATGAAGTCATCCTTGACCAGGTCCAGATTGACCGTTGCCGCACTTTCCAGCACTTCGCTGACGGCAATGAAACCGGACCAGCACCCGCTGTAGCGGCTCATGGCGATGCCATACAGGCCAAAATTCAGGTAATCCACCAGGTTGGACGGGGCCAGGATCGGCATCATCCACGAGGCCATGATCTGCTCGCTCTGATGGTTCATGCTGCTGGAAACTGCGCCATGGTCGTCGCCGGCAATGACCAGGACACCGCCCTGGGGCGAGGCCCCAAAGCTATTGCCATGTTTCAGCGCGTCACTGGCCCGGTCAACACCCGGTCCCTTGCCGTACCAGATGCCAAAAACACCATCATAATCCGCATAGCCGGAGGTTTCCACCTGCTGGGAACCGACGACGGCGGTCGCGGCCAGTTCTTCGTTAATGCCGGGTTTGAACTTGATGTTGTGAAGGCTCAACTGCTTTTCCGCCAGCCATAATTCCCGGTCATAGTTGCCCAAGGGCGATCCCCGGTAGCCGGAAATAAAGCCGGCGGTATTGAGGCCGCGTTTCTTATCGGCCTCTGCCTGAAGCATGGGAATGCGGACCAGGGCCTGGGTTCCGGTAAGAAAGACCTGACCCGAAGTGCGGGTATACCTGTCATTCAGTTGGTAATCATCCAGTTGGACGGTTGTGGATTTGCCAGTGGTTTTCGGCGTTGCGGAATTGCTCATAGTCTTGACCCTGAAAATATTTTGTAATCTTTAACCTGTTAAATAGATGATACTCCCAATATAGAGGGTATGTCCTTGCGATTTGGATCAATATATGGCAGTAAGTCAGAAGACTATTTCAAGAAAGTTATTTTTTATAGAAGGATTGTTCTTTGATTAAGCTGGATCAGATCGATTTCAAGATTTTACGCAACATGCAGGAAAATGGCCGCCTGTCCAATCATGACCTGGCCAAGAAGGTCGGGCTGTCGCCATCGCCGTGCTGGCGGCGGGTGAAACGGCTGGAAGTAGAGGGTATTATTGATCATTATGCGGCGATCCTCGACGGGGAGAAGGCCGGATTTCACCTGATCGCTTTTGCCCATGTGATGCTGGAAAAGCACCAGATGGCCATGCTGGATCAATTTGACGCGGCGATTTGTGAACGGCCAGAGGTGTTGGAATATTATTCTATGAGCGGCGATTATGATTTTTTAATGAAGGTAATCTCCCGCAACATTAAGGAATATGAAGAATTCCAGACTGGCTTCCTGATGCGCCTGCCGGTGGTCCGTTCCGTCAGCACCAGCTTTGTCCTGAAACAGAAAAAGCATACCACACGGCTGCCGCTCAGGCTGTTAGAAGAGGGAACTGACTGGGTCTCTTAAGGGGCCAACCGCAGAATATATATATATGAAATTTTGGCTATAGACTTATGGTGGCGCAAATTTTACCATATGGTAATATACTTGGCCGTTAACTGAACCATACGGCTGAAACATCATTCATGTGTAAAGGACATTTCCATGACCAGTGAAAGCAAATTATCAGAGGAAATACTGATTGATGCCGCCAGGGCAGCCAAGAAAAACAGCTATTCGCCCTATTCAAATTTCCCGGTCGGGGCGGCGGTGCTGCTGGAAGATGGCCAGATATTCAAAGGCACCAACATTGAAAATGCCAGCTATGGCCTGACCTGCTGTGCGGAGAGGGTGGCGTTGTTTTCCGCCCGTACCGCCTCCGCGTCAAAGGTGGTGGCGCTGGCGATTTCCATCGGCCATGAGGATGCTAATCTGCCGACCGATTCCCTGGTGCCTTGTGGTGCCTGCCGCCAGGTGATGTCCGAATTTCTCGACCCGGACACCCTGATTTATGTGGATGGCAACCGCATGTTCACCATGGATGAACTGCTGCCCCACTCTTTCCGGCTGAAGGTCTGATAACAGACGCAAAACCCGCTAAATTGTCTTTATAGCCGTTCGATAATCATCGCCTCGCCGACACCGGCCCCGCCGCACAGGGTGACTAGGCCGCGCTTCTTGCCCTGACGTTCCAGTTCGTCGAGCAGAGTGCCGAGCAGGATAGCCCCGCTGGCCCCGAGCGGATGGCCCATGGCAATGGCCCCGCCGTTGACATTGATCTGGTCATCCCGGAGGCCCAGGTCCTTCTGGAATTTAAGCGCCACAGCGGCAAAACCTTCATTAACCTCATACAAGTCAATATCCTCTGGCTGCAGTCCGGCTTTGCGTAAAGCCTTTTCAGCGGCCTTTTGCCCGGCGGTGAGCATGACAACCGGCTCGACACTGCTGTTGGCCATGGCGATCACCCGGGCGCGCGGTTTCAGGTTCTGGGCGGCAATCTGTTGGTCAGAGGCGAACAGGACCAATGAGGCCGCATCGACCATACCCGGTGAATTTCCCGCATGGTGGACATGGTTGATTTCGGTGAGTTCAGGATAATGTTTCAGGGCAATGGCATCCAGGCCCTTAGCGCCGAGCTCGGCAAAGCTGGGGGCCAGTTTTGCTAGTTTCTCCAGCGTCATATCGTCCCGGATGATCTGGTCCTCTACCAGGATAATATCGTCCTCTGCATCGCGGACGGGAATCAGGGAGCGGGAAAAATAGCCATTGTCCCGGGCATGGGCCGCGTTCATCTGCGAACGGACAGCATAACGGTCGACATCTTCACGCGTGAAGCCTTCCATTGTTGCGACCAGGTCACCTGAAATGCCCATATGAATGAAATTGGTTCTCCTCATGACATCTTTATCGCTGTACCACGGGCCGCCATCAGAAAACATTGGCACCCGGGACATGGATTCCACGCCGCCACCGACCACCAGGTCTTCCATGCCAGACATGATCTTCATGGCGGCTGTGTTGCAGGCTGTGAGGCCGGAGGTGCAGAAACGATTGACCGTGTGGCCGGAGACTTCCGGGCTCCATCCGGCATAGAGTGCGGCTATTTTGGCCAGATTACCGCCCTGGTCCTGATGTTGGGTGACACAGCCGATGATGATATCCTCGACCTGAGCGGTATCCAGAGTATTTCTGTCTTCTATGGCCTTGAAAAGTTGGCTGAGCAGCTCAATGGGTTTTATATCGGTCAGCCCGCCCCAGTCACGGGCGGCTCCCCGGGGGCTGCGCACGGCATCAATGATATAGGCGTTCATATTTATTCCTGTATTTCTGTTGTTTGATTAAGCGCTTTTGCCGACGATAAAGCTGACTGATGTGGTGCCGCTGCCGCCGATATTCAGGGTCTGGGCCCGTTTGGCACCCGCTACTTGATAGTCGCCTGCGGTGCCGCTGACCTGTTTATAGGCATCAAGCAGCATACGGACCCCGGTGGCCCCCACCGGATGGCCACAGCCGATCAGGCCGCCGCTGGGGTTAATCGGGATATCGCCGTCCATGGCGATGCGGCCTTCTTCGATGGCTTTCCAGCTTTCGCCCGGAGCAGTGATGCCAAAATGATCGATGGCCATATATTCCGTGGTGGTGAAACAGTCATGGGTTTCGATGGTATCAATGGCGGAGACATTCTCCAGGCCGGCGCGCCGGTAGGCATCGGTAATGGTGCCGTTGACATGGGGGAAGACAAAATCGGACTGGGCACTTTCGGCCATTTTCCGCTCAAGCTCCAGGGGGGCGGAGCGATGGCCCCAGCCTTCAATATAAGGCATGTCGTCGAAGGATAATCCTCTGCTTTTGGCATAGTCCCGGGCCCGGTCTTCATGGGCAAGGAAAATGACCGAGGCGCCGTCGGTGACCTGTCCGCAGTCCTGCTTGCGAATGCGGCCGTCGATTACCGGGTTGGTCTCGTCATTTTCGACAAAGCTGTCGTCGGTGAACTGCCACTTGCGGGTCTGGGCGTTGGGGTTGCGTTTGGCATTGGCGAAATTTATCTTGGCGATACCGGCGAGATGTTCCTGTTTGAGGCCAAAACGCTTGTCATATTCATCACCGAGCTTGCCAAACATATGGGGCCAGGGGAATTTAATGCCCTGACATTCATGTCCGGCCCAGGTGGCACTGCCCAGATAGGCGGCGGCCTCGGCCCCGGGGACGTTCCGCATCTGCTCAATGCCGATGATACAGGCGAGGCCATAGCGGTTGGCTTCAAGTTCGGCCGTGGCCGCCAGCAGGGCAATGGAGCCTGAGGCACAGGCGGCTTCATGGCGGGCGGTGGGCAGGCCGGACAGGCGGGGATCGACCATACCGAAATAGCCGCCCATGATGCCCTGATGGTTAAACAGTTCACCGGCAAAATTGCCCACATGGCCACAGTCGAGGTCGCTATAGTCCAGCTTTGTCTGTTCTAGTCCCTGATTGAGACAGTCGCTGAACACATCAAGCACATCCCGGTCCTGCCGCTTCCAATTGGCTGAGAAATCCGTCTGATGTCCGCCCAGAATATAAATTTTGCTGGCCATTATGTATCCTTTTCAGTCTTAATATAGGTTTCCAGAGCGGCCAATCGGTCCGCGCCCCAGAACATTTCATCTTTAAAATAGAAGGTCGGGCAGCCAAAGACATCGCGGCCCTGGGCGGCGATGGTTTCTTGCTTCAGGCGGCTTTTGTAGCTGTCGTCACTGAGGGCGGCGAGGTAGGTATCCCCGTCGAGCCCAAGGCTGGTAACAATGGATTTCAGAACCTCAGGATTGCCCACTTCGCGCCCCTCGGCAAAGGCAGCCTTGAAGACGGCTTTCAGGTAGGGCACGATCTGATCCGGGGCGGTGTCACTGATCCAGTAAAAGCCCCGTGCCGCATGCATACTGTTAAAGGGGAAAGTCTCGGGCCAGTTATACTCCAGACCGGCCTGCCGGGCCGAGCGTTCCACATCATGCCACAGGTATTTCTGCTTGGGTGATCCCAGGGGCGGCATGGCATGGTTCAATTGCTTGAAGATAGCGCCAAGGGAAATACATTTCCAGTTCAGGTCAAGGCCATGACGATTGGCCAGTTCGGCGATCTTTTCGTGGCAAATATAGGAATAGGAGGATGAAAATTCAAAATAGACATCAATGGCCTGGGGCATGGGGGTATTTTCTTTCATGTAGTGATCTGATCGGGCTGGGTTGAATTTGCTAAAACTAGAAGACCGGAATTTGGCAGGCGTTCTGATATTCTTTGTGCAGCCGGTCAACAATTTTCTGGGCGGGTTCGGTTGCGTTAATTACGCTGACCCCATGACCCGCTGACCAGATATTCTTCCAGGCCTTGCTCTCATTCTGAGGGTCGTCAGCATTGAGGGATGTGGTTTTTTTGAATGTCGCCAGGTCAATGCCCGCAGCATCGATGCTGGGTTTGAGCATATTGGCCCAGGCCCCGGTAAAGGCATTGGTGCAGACGATATCCTCAACCGTGCTGTCGATCAGCATCTGTTTATAGGCGTCATTGGCCATGCTTTCCTCCGCCGCGATGAAGGAGGTGCCCATATAGGCGAAATCGGCCCCGACCATTTCCGCGGCCCGGATGGCCCCGCCCTGTGAAATGCTGCCGGCCAAGATGATCGTGCCGTCGAAGAATTCCCGGACCCCTGAGACGAAGGCAAAGTTAGAGGTCTGGCCCGTATGGCCCCCGGCACCGGAACAGACCAGGACCAGCCCGTCAACCCCGGTTGTGGCGGCTTTTCGTGCATATGGAATGCTGTTGACATCGGCATAAACCTGGCCGCCGTAACTATGGACAGCTTCGATGACCACTGCCGGACTGCCCAAGGCCGTGATGACGATGGGAGGCTGGTATTTGACCACCAGGTCCAGGTCCGCCTGCAGTCTTTTGTTGGTTTTATGAACAATGATATTGGCGGCCCAGGGACCGATTTTGGCGCTGGGGTCGGTTTTTCTGGCCTGGTCAAGTTCGCTGGTGATCCGTGCCATCCACTGATCCAAAATGTCCACACTCCGGGCATTCATGGTTGGGAATGATCCGACGATGCCAGCTTTGCAGGCGGCAATCACCAGATCGGGGCCTGAGACCAGAAACATGGGTGCCGAGATCAGCGGCAAACGAATTTGACTTTTAATAGTTTGAGAAATAGACATAATAAATACCCTGTACCACGGTTTAAGGTGCGGTTTTATCTGAATGGTTTTATAATATTTTTTGTCATTCAGAAGTTACTTTCATAAAAAGACTAATTAATTAGATCTGTTTAGGCAAGTGTTATTTGCTTATTCTGGAAATATCGTTATCTTCATGCATTATGTCAGTATTAGAACACGTCAGAGCAAGTTCCATAACGCGAACTTTGAATATTATTGGGGACCGATGGACCATCATCATCCTGCGCGATGCTTTTTTAGGTGTCACCCGTTTCCGTGACTGGCAGTCCAAGAATAATATCGCCCGCAGTATTCTGATCAATCGGTTGAACAAGCTGGTGGAGGTCGGCTGTTTTAAGAAAGTTCTCTATCAGGACCGTCCTAAAAGATATGAATATCAGCTGACGGACATGGGCAAAGCCCTGTATCCTATCGCGGCGTTAATCTGGGCCTGGGAAGACAAATGGTTTGCCCGCGCCGAAGATGTTCCGGTGAGGCTTATTCATAAGTCCTGTGGTCATGCCATCCACCCCGAATTGAAATGTGATGTGTGTAATGAGTTCATTACCATTCACAATGTGACCTATAAAGACGGCCCGGGTGTCGGTCTTGACTGTCAGGTTGCGCCCCGCCATCAACGGCGCAGTCGGATCAGTTCAAAAAATAAAGACGATGTGATGATGATCGAGCGGGCGGCGGATATCATTGGCGACCGCTGGAGCAATCTGACGTTATCGGCGGCCTACCTGGGCATCAGGCGGTTTGATGATATCCAGAATGAGTTAAAAATTGCGACAAATATTCTGTCCAACCGGTTGGTTCACCTAGTGGAAAGTGAGGTATTGTCCAAATGCCTCTATTCAGAGAAGCCGGCGCGGTATGAATATCGTCTGACTGAAAAAGGCCGGGCGCTGTTTCCGGTTATGGTTGCGATGATGACCTGGGGCGATGACTGGCTCTGTGATGACCGGGGTGTGCCTTTTATCCTGGTTCATAGGGAATGTGGCAAGGAATCGCACCCGGTCGTCAAATGCTCCCACTGTCATGAAGTTCTGCTGTCCAGCGAAGTCGAATTTCTCTTTGACTAATAGCGTGTTGACGGAATAAGGGGTCAGGATGGAGGCTCCCTTCAAAAAAATAAATTTCTCGCCTGTAAATTAGTGATTTTCCACGGGCCAGGGTTTTTCTAACATATGATCTATTGGCCATATGTTCTGTAACTGAGCTTTGTCGACTTGCGGTGGATGCGGCGCTGAGGGATGCCATTGATAATCCCTATGGAAAAGAAAGTACAAATTTTTGCACGCGCGTCCATTTCAAGTCGCACCTCTTTATTATTTCTTCAAGGTCACGGTAACTGACCCCATATTTGGGGCGAAGCCTGCTCTTGGGGGGCACCTTGGAAATGGCGCCATTTGAAATCTAAAGACATCGATGATGTTCTAAAAAATATCAAATCTACGAGAAATAAAATTTTGTGGAACAGGTCCTTTATTTATATTTTGGCAATTGTAAGAATATTTCGGTTGAGTAAATTTTGTAAAATTTCACTATGGGGGGTAAATATTTCGGCTGAAAAGGGGGCCTCCTGTGCCATCATATTAACCAGGAACAGATCAGAAAAGTCCAGTTCAAAGGTTAAATCACCTGCCGAGACACAATATTTTTGCGGGGCTTTTAACGGGGTAAACATTATTTTTACGGCGGGATGCTTGATCAGCATGATGTTGTCAGCGATGATGTCCTTCACATTATCATAGGCATTATCATCGGCATCTTCATACGTTTCTACGGGGCAGCTAAAATAATGGGTCACCCATTTGGTGAAATAATCCTGATCGAAAATGTCTGTCATAAAAGACTTTAAATCCTCAATATGGTCTGGTGCAACCTGAAAGGGGACGGCGCTTTCTGTGAGATTTTGGCCCAGGTATCGCGGGATATCGGGGTGATGTTCTTCTATATAAAGACCAAATTCGGTCAGAATTTCGGACAAGGATGGTCCTAAAAAACCTACGGAATAGGTGAGGGATGGCTTTAAACTGACCCCTTGATGGGCAAAATTTGGCGGAATGTAAATGACATCACCTTCGGTGACGGTGACCTCTTCACCTTCAAAGGAGGTTTTTAATATTTTGAGGGAGATATCTTCGATATAATCTTTATTTTTGAGGGCTTGATTTGCGACTTTCCAGCGTCTTTCGCCTTTTCCCTGGATGAGAAAAACGTGATAGCTGTCCGTATGAGCGCCCACTGTGCCGCCTTTTGGCGAAAAGCTGGCCATAATATCATCAAGCAACCACCGGGGGGTAAAGTTGAAATATTTCAGAAGTTCCGCCGTTCCCTCATGATACTGATCGATGTTTTGGACCAGCAGGCTCCAGTCTTCTTCGCCTAATTCTGCAAAATACTTTTCTTCAAAGGGGCCGTGATCGCATGTCCAGTCGCTCTGTTTTTCGCCTTTTCTAACCAAGCGGGATTTGACCTCCTCTTCCAGTGAAAGTCCCGCGAGATGATCTTCATCAATCAGGGCGGCTATGACCTCCTGTGGGATCATGCGGCGGACGACAAAGGGCTTTTTATTCCAAAATTCCTGGAAAAATTCTTCTGTTGTGGGAAGGGCATCAAGAATAAGAGACATGGATAAAAGCCAATTCATAAGGAAAAGACTATAGATAAGGGGTAAGGAGCGCAGAGTAAAGCAGGTTTGATGTGGCGAAAGAGGACAAGTGTCCTGAGCTCGTATGGGCAACAGAGCCATATTCATCTTGACAAAATATCAAATATGAATAAATGACGTATTATTGATGTCACGTTTTCAGGAAAGAATAGTCAAATGGAAATCACCGTAAATTTTTTGGACAACCTCCGGCTTGAGGCGAAGTTTGATGATTTTACCATAACGACCGATCAGCCTATTCGGTATAAGGGCAATGGCACCGCGCCAAGTCCGTTTGATTATTTCTTAGCCTCTTCCGCCCTGTGCGCCGCCTATTTTGTAAAGGTTTATTGTCTGGCACGTGATATCTCAACAGATGATATTCGGGTGTCGCAGAATAATATCATTGATCCGGAAAACAGATATAAGCAAATCTTTCAAATTCAGGTCGAATTGCCGTCCAGCATTTCGGACCGTGATCGGGCGGGTATTTTAAGGTCGGCTGAGCGCTGCACGGTGAAAAAAGTTATCCAGCAAAGCCCTGAATTTAAAATTGACCCTGTGGAAAATTTGAATGATGCGCCGTTACTGCAAGACTATGCCGGCGATGGCACGACGATGATTGTCGGCAAAGACCTTCCTTTGGAACAAACAATTGCTAATATGACGGCGATCCTGTCGGATATTGGCATTAACATTGAAATCGCGTCCTGGCGTAATCTTGTGCCAAATGTCTGGTCGCTGCATATCCGCGAAGCGGCGTCGCCGATGTGTTTTACCAACGGCAAAGGGGCGACCAAGGAAAGTGCGCTTTGCTCGGCTTTGGGCGAATATATTGAACGGATGAGCTGTAACTTCTTCTATAATGATTATTATTTTGGGGAAGAAATCGCCAACAGCAAATTTGTCCATTACCCCAATGAAAAATGGTTTAAAGCCGGCACGGACGATGCGTTGCCAGAGGGGCTGATGGATGAAAGATGTCTGCATCTCTATAATCCAGAGGGTGAATTAAGGGCGTCTCATCTTATTGATACAAATTCGGGGCGGGCAGACCGGGGGATTTGTGCCTTGCCCTTTACCCGCAGTTCAGATCAGAAAACGGTCTATTTCCCGTCTAACCTGATCGAAAATCTATTCTTGAGCAATGGGATGAGTGCCGGCAATAATTTGTATGAAGCCAAGGTACAATGCCTGTCTGAAATATTTGAACGCGCCGTCAAACGCCAAATTATCGAGGAAGAGATTATTCTGCCCGATGTGCCAAAAGAAATTTTGGCAAAATACCCCGGTATTTTGGCCGGTATTGAGGAGCTGGAAAATAAAGGTTTCCCGGTTTTGGTCAAGGATGCGTCGTTGGGCGGCAAGTTCCCTGTCATGTGCGTGACCTTAATGAACCCAAAAACAGGCGGCGTTTTTGCGTCCTTCGGTGCGCATCCAAGTTTTGAAGTGGCGCTGGAACGTTCGCTCACTGAATTATTACAGGGCCGTAGTTTTGAAGGCCTAAATGACGTGCCCCCCCCGACGTTCAATAGTCATGCGGTGACCGAGCCGAGTAACTTTGTGGAGCATTTCATTGATTCAACCGGCATCATATCCTGGAAGTTCTTTAGCGCGAAACATGATTACGCGTTTTGCGAATGGGACTTTAGTGGCACGACTGAGCAAGAAACTGACTGTCTGATGACGATCCTCGCCGGCCTGGGAAAAGAGGTTTATGTGGCGACTTATGAAGACTTTGGGGCGACGGCTTGCCGGATATTAGTACCCGGTTATTCAGAAGTTTATCCGACCGAGGATTTGATTTGGGATAATACCAATAAAGCCCTGATATTCAGGGAAGATATCTTAAACATTCATTCTTTAACCGATGAAGAGCTTGAAGATTTGCTGGACCGTTTTGAGGAGTCGGAACTGGATCATTATACGGTCATCTCAACCTTAATCGGCATAGAACTTGATGATACTACCGTTTGGGGCAGGTTGGATATTGGTGAACTGAAAATACTGATTTATTTAGTCCTGGAACAATATGAAGAAGCGAAAGAGATCATCGCTGACTTCTTAAACTTTAATGATAATACCGTGGAACGGGTTTTATTTTATCGGGCACTCGGCGCGGTGCTTGATATTACAATTGATGATGACTTGGATATCGATGATTATGTCCCAAACCTCACCAGAATGTACGGCGTTCAGGTCATGAAAAATGTCGTGGGGTCTGTGACGGGGGATGTTAGATTTTCCGGCTTAACCAAGACGAGCATGAAGCTGGAAGGATTAGACAAACACCTGAAATTGATTGAAAGCTATAAAAAACTCCATAAGGCGCGGGCATTACATCAATAGAGGTGTGATGTGGCTACTCTATTCCGGGTTTTGTCAAAGTAAACTGAAGTTGGTTAAAAAGGCATTTA
Organism: Alphaproteobacteria bacterium; assembly: GCA_002401455.1. GTDB lineage: Bacteria > Pseudomonadota > Alphaproteobacteria > Sphingomonadales > Emcibacteraceae > Paremcibacter. The sequence continues at coordinate 51,520 of NVTE01000002.1, read as the reverse complement.
AGGCCAAATTATTTTTGCAATGATAGAGCGCCATTCAGCTATCGCAGCGGGCCGAAATTCCTTAAATGTCTGTCTGTTTACAAGGTGCTGTTCTCCGTTAATATGGGTGTATATTTGCACATGAGTTGAGGTGGATTTCTGAAAAGTTTTTTCTTTTTGAAAGCCCAGCATGGCATATTTGTTGATAGCTACCAGAATCTCGCCGTCCGACAGAGGGCTGACGGGCTGGGTCATAATCTTTGTCTCGCGGTAATTACCCCGGTTTACCCAGGTTTCAGTGATGTCCATGGCTTTTACCCTGTTTGAATTGACTTAAACAATAAAGGGAACATCCTGAGCGACGGGTGCCATAAACAATAGCAGTAATAACACTCATTTCTCGGGATGCATATATATGCTGAACATGACCTGCGACGGAAGTCGGTTGGGCCTCTCATCCTGTACTGAAGGTGGACTTGGTCGCTCATGCCTCTCATTTAAAGGTCAGGCTCAGGGGGTATATACGGCTTTATTGGCGCAGGGGATCTAAAACGAATCGAAGATGGCTTTTCCCTCAAATTTTATTCCAGGCATTATGGGTGGGGGAAGCGCAGGCTCTGCGACCTATTTGTGACCTAGAGGGATTTTCTTAGATTCTAAGGGAATAAAATTAGAGCTAAGTCATTGAAATGATTGGTGCGCCCGACAGGATTCGAACCTGTGGCCTACGGATTAGAAGTCCGTTGCTCTATCCAGCTGAGCTACGGGCGCACATGACAAAATTATTCAGTAATTATCCCCGATAAGCGAAGACATCCGCATAGGCTTTAATTTTTACTTTTCTTGTTTTGGGTTCGGTCACTTCAAAAGCAATGCTGTTCCTTTTGGCATAAGAGACCGCATCATTCTTTGAGGCAAACTTTAGGCGGATCTGACCATCCATGTCCGATGAGCCCGTCCAGCCCATCAACGGGTCAAGGTTTTTGCCTTTTTCCGCGATATATTCCAAAACCCACTGGTGGGTGTTCTTCATACCAGATTGCATAGCATTTTTAGTTGGGCAATAAATACGAGCCGTCATGTTTTTTACCTGAGGTTTATTTTCGTAACCGTTCACTGTCTTTTATCCCAAAGAGTATTTAAGGGAAAGTGAAAAAACTCCTTCTGGTGATTTTTTCTTCAAAAAAGTAGCCTGAGAAGGGAAGAACCCTTAAAAAGAGCGGGTTCTGGTTATTCCTATTTTAAGTCATGCTCCATATACCAGCAAAAATTAAATATTTACGGGAGGCGAATATTTTACTATATATAAGTAGAGCGTTATAATTACAATACACGTGTAGGGGCAATAAAATGAGGGATTGTGAAATAACAGGACTAAAATCATCAGAGTTTACATCTGATTACCAGAGAGACTTGTTAACATACTGGCTGAAGATGAAAGGCGATTATTTGATGCCGAGCCGGAATGATCTGGATCCTTCTGAAATTCCCCGTCTGTTACCCTGCATCTGGATGGCGGATGTTATGGGGAGTGCTGAGCCGACGTTTAAGGTTCGTTTGTTTGGCACTGACCTGGTCCGGGCGTTTCAACGCGAAGGGACAAGTCTGGAGCTGGACACGGTGTCATTTGCCGGTGATATCATAAAGCGGCTGACTAACCTGGTTGTTACCAAAAAGCCCTATTATCTCCTTTGTGAATTCCCCATACCCTCGGATGATTTCAAATTTTATTCCACGTTGTCCTTGCCCATGTCCAGCGACGACAAGACTGTGGATATCATTTTGTCCTATGTGCATTGTTTCCGGTAACCGGCAGTTATACCCTGTAAAATTCCGTCATTATCCCATATAAACAAGGCTAAGTAACCCGATTCCTAGGATCACCCGGTATAGGACAAAAGGAGCCATGCTTGACTTTTCTAGCCATTTCATCAGGCCGGCAATGGCTAGCAGTGCCATGAAGAAAGAGAGGCCGGCTCCCAGGAAAATATCTGTGCCCAGGGCAAGGTCGTCACTTTTGACCAGTTCCAGGCCTTTCAGGGTTCCCGCGGCCAGTATGGTCGGGATCGACATCAGCATGGAAAAACGCGCGGCTTCTGTGCGGCTGAATCCCAGGCCCCGGGCAGCTGTCATGGTAATACCCGATCGGCTGACACCAGGAATGATGGCCAGAATCTGGGCAAATCCCATGATCAGGGCATGGCCATACCGCAATTCAGATAGTTTTTTGGTGACCGTAGATTTCTCATCCAGAATATAAAGGAGGATGCCAAAGATAATGCTGGTCCAGCCAATGACTTCTAACGTGCGCCACCCTTCATTCCACCCCATTTTTGATACCAGGCCGCCAATGATAACCACCGGAATGGTTGACAGAATCAGGGCAATCAATAACCGTTTGTCCTGTTGGTCGGGGTTAGTGCGGAGGGTGATCATATGCCAGAACGCCAGAATCAGCCGCAAGACATCGGCGCGGAAATATAGCATAACCGCCAGCAGGGTTCCCACATGAACCCCCACATCCATCAACAGGCCCTGATCCGGCCAATCGGTCAGTGCCGGTACCAAGATCAGGTGCCCGGATGAACTGATGGGCAGGAATTCGGTAATGCCCTGAACAATGGCGAGTACAATAATGTGCAGTAATGTCACGGTAACCCCTTGTATATTTATTTTCTCTTGCGCCTGTCTTTGTCGTCTTTGCGGCGGTTTTTGTCGCCTGGTCTGCGTTTCATCAACCCGGTAAGCCCCAAGAATATAAGACTTATCGCCGCCAAGTCCATAAGATAAGGCCCGAAGGAACCCATTATATGGCCGGAATGCAGGTCAAGGATAAGCCGGGACAGGGTGATGCCTTGCCCCTGAAAGTCCAGGAGTATCTTTTCAGAGATCTTATCGGGGGCTGGTTCGGTTTGGTCAGAGGACGGGGAGGGGGCGGCTGGTAATGGGGCCCAGGCCATGAAGTCGTCGGTGGCCTTGAAACGGCCGTTCGGGGTGTCGATCCAGACATCCCCCGTATCGGATTGGCCGAGGGCGGTGATCTGGCCGGGCAGGGAGCCGCTGTCCAGGGTTTCCACCAGTGCGCCATCCGACATATAGAGCGACAGGCTGTTTTCAGTGCCGACGATGGTCAGATCATCCAGCAGAGCCCCGCCAACCAGGCGGTCAGTATTCTGGGCCAGGAGGGCGCCATCCAGATACAGCCGGCCTTCAAGCCAGCTCATCCAATGGCCTTTTATTTTGAAATGGATTGGCGGGGTGGTGGGGGACAGGCCATAGAGGGTGCTGACCACCTCATTCTGGACCCTGATCTGGGTGAGGCCAAGTTTTTCGGTACGGTTTAGGATCAGGCCGGTAATGCTCAGGATCAGGACAAAAAACAGGGAGGTAAACCCCACCCAGCGATGCCAGCGGCGCAGGGTCTTCTGGCGGATTTTGCCATTGGTTTTTTTCTTAATGTTATTTTGGCTGCGGGGCATCTTTTTCCAAAACTTTGTGATGTAAATAGAGGGCTAGGCGGCTGGCCTTTTTCATGGCATTTGCCGACATGGTGGCACCTGAAATGCCATGGATCGGCTTGGACAGGCGCAGTTTTTCTGTGAGTGTCACATTATTAAACTGGTTACTGTAAGCGGGAAAACGAATTTCTGACCCCCGGCTTTCCCGGTAGGTCAGAACAGTCAGGTCGATAATATTGTCGTTCTCAATGGTGAGGCCGACGGTGATGGGCAGTGTTCTGCCCACCATGTTCAGAATCCACACTGTACGCGGGCCGTGACGATAGTAGCGAAAACGCAGGGGAAAGGTTTTCCGCCGCAATATCTTTTGAATGTCAGGCCTGATATCCTTGGTGATCCAGATGACGCCTGGTTTTTCAGGCTTTCTGGTCAGGGCCGCAGATATATAATCTTCGACTTTCAGGTAGCTTTCCTCGATCGGTGCCCCCTTGGCCCAGAGCAGGGCCGGGGAGGACAACAATAGGAAGAAAACGATAACTGTCAGTGCGCGCATTATGGGGTTATAGCCTTAAAATTTCTAGAATTGAAGACCAATACCCAGATTGATCCGATTATCTTCTTTAGACTCATTGGCATAGTTGTCAATCTGGTAGTCCAGTTTCAGGACAACATTTTCATGTGGCCAGTAGTTGATGCCAAAAGCGGTTTGTTTGTTGGCACTGTCAATACTGTCGCCAGCTTCGTTATCCCAGACGCTGTAGCGGGCAAAGAAACCAACAGCATTGTCATCATCTAGGGCGATTTTATAGGACGGCTCAACATACCAGCCACGTTGGGTGTCCCGGCCAATCAGCTCTGCCGCGTCTGCATTGACGTTCCACTGGGCGAACAGGGCTCGGAAACCGATGGTGCCGTTGGCGCTGACGCTACGTTTGATGTCGGTATGAATTTCAAACAGGGTGGCGGAGGCATTCTCGTCGGCAGCACTGCTCTGAGTGATGTCGCTCTGATACTGGAAGGTCGCGCCGACTTTGATGCCGGGGATGGCATGCCAGCTGGCCCGGGCAGTGAAAGCAGTGTTTTTCCATGGCGCCTTGCCAACTTTTTGACGGCCACTGCGGATTTTATAACCCGCGCCCGTGGTGTCGAGGCCGGAATGCATCATCAGGTCATAGCTGAAGCTTTCATTCAGGTTGCCGCTGAACTTGATACCAGCTTCCCACCAGGTGGCAGGGATGATGTTTTTCTCAACGCCATTGCGCTCAACACCATAGAATGTTGGGGGCTCATGGGTTTCGTTGATGATGCCGACCGGGATCAGCTGCAGGCCAACGCTGGCCATGTGATTTTCATTGAAGTCAAATTCCACAAAGGCCTGTTCCATTTCAACTTCACCAACTTTGCCCTGACCGGCGATGGAATGTTCGATTTCCATTTCACTGAAGAAACGGATTTTGTCGGAAAATTCGTGGCTGAGGAAAACAACGAAGCGGTGCAGGTCAACCTGATCTGTATTGCCGCCATTATAATGCAATTCGGCATAACCACCGACAGAGGTTTTGCCTGTGCTGCCATGACCGCCGGAACCACCTGTGCTCGCGACTTGATCAAGAACCTCGCCGGCGGCTTCAATTTTTTGCTCGTTCTCAGCTACTTTTTCGGCTGTTTTGTTCACTGTTTCAGTGGTAATACCGACAATAGCCTCAAGCTTTTTAATCTGTTCCTGCTGCTGCAGGATCATTTTCCACATATCTTCTTTGGTGGGCATTTCCTGGGCCATGGCGCTGGATGCCGTGAAGGCCAGACACATAACCATGGTGGATACTGTCGCCTTCAGAATATTCTTGGTCATTATACTTCCTCGTTTCAGTTTTAAACTGTTCATCATTTATTAGGGGGTCAATATATCTGTTAATATATTTAACTTGTTATTAATAACTATTATCATTAACGTCAATCCAGTATTTATCAGTTTTGATTTGCATTATCAATAGCAAAAACATAATAATGGTGAAAATTCATACAAATAATTTGAACCGGGTGAACAATGACGACATCTAAACAAAGAAGAAGGGTGATCAAACTGATGGCGGCAAGCCTGGCGGCCTGTGCAGCCCCCCAGGCGGCGATGGCTCTGACTTTGGGAACTCGGCTCCATCACTGGCAGGGTTTTGCCCTAGGGGCGGAAGTCTCATTACAGCTTTATCACCCTGATGCAAAGGCAGCTCAGCGCATCATTGAAAAATCGGTACGGATTATCCACAACATGGAGACCCTGTTCAGTCTTCACCAGGAAAGGTCGGTCGTGTCGACCCTGAACCGGCAGGGTGTTGTGCATAACCCACCGGCAGAATTTGTTGACCTGCTGCAGACCGCCCAGGGGATCAGCCAGATGACATCGGGGGCTTTTGATATTACCGTTCAACCATTATGGCAGTTCTATCAGGCAAGGTTCTCTGGGGCTGATCAGGGGAAAGGACCCTTGGAGGAGAAGTTGCAGGCGATCCGGGGACACATTGGTTATCAGAAAATGTCCATTTCTCGACAGGAGGTTTCATTCGATCAACCGGGCATGGCAGCAACTCTGAACGGTATCGCCCAGGGCTATGTTACGGACCGGGTCTCGGATTATCTGAAAAGCGAAGGCTTGACAGCGGTTCTGGTGGATATTGGCGAATATATGGCCCTGGGGCCACAGGCGGATCAGACGCCGTGGCGTATTGGGCTGGCGGACCCGCTGAATTTTGGGGGAATTGCTCATATTCTGAATCTGAGACAGGGTGCGGTGGCGACTTCTGCCGGCCGGGGGGACAGTTTTGACAGAAACGGTGAATTTCATCATTTGTTTGATCCCCGGACTGGGAAATCTGCTCACAGGTATTCATCAGTTACGGTAACCGCGCCAGAGGCGACTCTGGCGGACGCCCTGTCCACGGCGTTTTACGCCATGCCGGTGGCGGCGATAAAAGAATGTCTCTTACACTATCCTGAAGTGAATGCCCGGTTGACCGATCAGGCCGGGGCTGTGATAATAGTCTAAGCATTATTTAAGAGTATAGACTTTATGGGCAGGACGCAGAAACCAGGCGGGGATTTCTCGGTTTATCTGGATAACAGTCGGGCAGAGAAGCAGCGGGAAGCGGCCTATCTGTTCGAGGACCCGGTCCGGATGATCGTCGCGGAAAATTCAGCCGATATCGATACCGCCTTTGAGGATATTCGCCGCGCTCTGGCGGAGGGCCATTATCTGGCGGGCTGGATCAGTTATGAAACCGGGCTTTATCTTGAGGATAAGTTGACCGTGCTTGCAGCGGAGGCCTATGATGTGCCTTTTCTGTGTTTTGGCGTCTATAAAAACCGCAGTGTGTTAAGTTCTGAGGACAGTGAAGACCATTGGGCAGCTGCCGCGGACAGAGGGGATTATGAACTTGGTACCCCGAGCTTGAATATTCCACGGTCCCGTTATGATGCCGCGGTGGCTGAAATTGATGACTACCTGAAGGCCGGTGACATCTATCAGGTCAATTTCACCTTAAAGTCCCTGTTTGATTTTACCGGTTCTGCGGCAAGTTATTTTGCCGCCCTGAGACAGGCGCAGAGGGTGGAATATGGCGCCTTTATTAAGGCTGGGTCGCTTTCTGTCCTGTCGTTAAGCCCAGAACTTTTTTTCAGAAAATCAGGTCGGGAAATTATCACCCGCCCCATGAAAGGCACCTGTGCCCGGGGACGTACAGAGACGGAAGACCGACAAAATTCTGACTTCATGCAAGGGGATGAAAAAAATCGGGCTGAGAATCTCATGATTGTTGACCTGTTACGCAATGATATGGCTAGAATAGCTTCTCCGGGGTCGGTCAAGTTGAAGAGCCTGTATGATGTGGAGAAATATGGCACTCTGTTCCAGATGACCTCGACCATTGAAGCCGAGGTCCCTGAACATGTGGATGTTGTCACCCTGGTCAAAACTTTGTTTCCCTGTGGCTCGGTCACCGGGGCTCCTAAAATCCGGGCAATGGAGATTATTTCACAGCTGGAGAATGCGCCGAGGGGAATCTATACCGGAGCGATCGGTTTTATAGAACCAGATGGCGACTGTTGTTTCAGTGTTCCTATCCGGACCATCACTCTTAAGGGTTTGGGGCAGGGGGGGAAGTGCCGGGGTGAAATGGGTATCGGAAGTGCTATCGTCGCCGATTCAGATGCCGGACAGGAATATGATGAGTGTCTGCTGAAGGCCCAGTTCGCCATCCGAAATTTCAAGAAATTTGACCTGATAGAAAGTCTGCGCTGGTCACAGGAGGCGGGGTTTTATCTGCTTGGCCTCCATATGGACCGGTTGACGTCATCGGCCGAATATTTTGGTTTTGCCTGTGATGAAAAGGCCATCGTCAGCGACCTTAACCGCCACGGAGAGTTTCTAGACCCTAGACAGGGGTGGAAAATACGTCTTCTCCTGTCCCGAAGCGGGGAAATTTCTATTATGTCTACCCCCCTTGAATTGAGTCAGAAGCGGGGAGGACAGATGGTGACACTTTCAGATAAACCTGTCGATAGTCAGAATAACATGCTGTTTCACAAGACGACCGACCGGACTTTATTTGATGAGGAATTAGCTTGTCATCAACAGAAATTTGGCAGTTATGATGTGATTTTCCTCAATGAGGCTGGGGAGCTTACCGAGGGCACGTTTAATAATATATTTTTGAAACAGGGCAACAGTCTTTACACGCCGCCCGTGACCTGTGGGCTGTTGAACGGCACCCTGCGTCTGTCGCTTCTGGAGGACCCAACCATCCAACTGGAAGAAAAACGCCTGAGCCCCGCCGATCTTCAATCGGCGGATAAAATATATCTGGGCAACAGCGTCCGGGGTCTGGTGGAGGTATTTTTCAAGTCCTGACCCTAAGGCGCTTTCACCACATAACAGTTCTGGCCTTTGTCTTTGAGTTGTTGACATAACCCTCTGGCCTCACTTCTGGTTTCAAATGGGCTTAATTGCAGGCGATAGAAGATACCCTTGTCCCCAAGGTCAGCATGTTCAATCTTTCCCTGATGATCGGTGATGACATCTGAAAGTAGCCCTTCCAACATAGTCAGAGCCTTCTGGGCCGCCGTATCACTGCGAAAAGAACCAAGCTGTACCCGAAAATTATCCCGTGAATTATCATCGTTACTTGCTGTTATCGAGGAATGTGGAGGCGATAGCGTCTTTGGACTATCCTGAACGATTGGGGGTGTTACCTCTGATCTGGTTTCTTCTGTCTTTGGTATCTTTGGGGTATTCAATTCCGGGACGTTCGGGGTGGTCCCGTCTTGTTGTTTGACCATTAGCCCCACATCGTCCGGCGATAATTGGCGGCTGATCATATCTGGGGCCAGCTTCCTGGCCTTGCTGATCTGGTCCGGCGTCATCGTGTCATCAAGTTTTTCAAGGGCGCGGGCTGCATTTCTGAGGCCACTCTGGGCTGCTAGCATGATCCAGCCATAGGCCTGAATGGTATCTTTCTGCCCCGTCTCGCCATTAAAATACATAGTGCCGACCATTAGTTGTGATCTGGCATCCCCGTTAATGGCCGCTTTTGTCAGCCATATGAGGGCCTGGGCAGGGTCGGTCTCACCGATGCGTCCGAAATAATAGAGTGTGCCCAGATTGCGTTGGGCTCCCACATGGCCTTTTTCCGCTGCCCGCTGGTAATAGGACTGGGCTTTGACAAAATCCGTCTCTACTCCCCGGCCCATGCGGTGGAGTTGACCCAGGTTATAGAGGGCGTTCGGGTTGCCTAAGGCGGCATAGGGCAGCCATTCCAGGCGGGCTTGGGGGTAATTGCCCTTTTCGTAGGCATATACACCGTCAGCAACTGTGGCGGCGGAGGTGTGCGGGAATAACAACAGGCTTCCACATGTTAAAAACAGAGGTAAAAAACGATTTCTCCTGAGTGGCGTTGTCATGGTTTTCTGTTCCTTCCCATCATGGCTTAATAAGTTCGTAAGTGTGGTCGAATATAGAATGTCTCCTAATATAGTGAAAATTTTATGAATAATCCATTGATTATCAAAGTCTTAGAAAAATAAAAAGCGATGTGACTTTACGATTTCTTAAGACCTGTTGACCATAATTGCCTCGTTGTAATAGTGCCTATAGGTTTCTACGTTGGGTTCTTAAGTATGTTTTGTAAATAAAATAGGGTTGAATTATATGCGTGTATTAGCATTTACCTCACAAAAGGGTGGATCGGGGAAGACGACGCTAAGCGGCCATATTGCTGTGCAGGCGGAGCTTGCCGGTGCAGGTCCGGTTGTCTTGGTCGATACTGATCCCCAGGGCAGCCTGACGGAATGGTGGAATGAACGGGAAGCGGCGACACCGGCCTTCGCCCAAACCAATATTTCACGTTTACTGACTGACTTGGATGAACTTCGGTCACAGGGGTTCAAGCTGGCCGTGATTGATACGCCGCCGGCGATTACCCTGGCTATTCAAAGCGTTATCGCGGTATCAGACCTGATTGTTATCCCCACAAGACCAAGCCCCCATGACCTGCGGGCAGCTGGGGGAACCGTTGAATTGGCCGACAGAACCGATAAGCCGTTCATGTTTGTCATCAATGGGGCAACGCCCCGTGCGCGGATCACCTCAGATGCGGCAATTGCCCTCTCCCAACATGGCACAGTGGCTCCGATCACACTGCATCACCGGACGGAATATGCCTCATCCATGATTGATGGAAGAACCGTTATGGAGGTCAACCCTAAAGGGAAATCGGCTGCTGAGATTGAAGATCTATGGGAGTATATCAATGATCGCCTGGAAAAGAATTTCAGAAGAACCGTATTCCAGCATCAGGCAACCCAGGCAAAAGGCTCTCCTCAACGCGGTGGTTTTGGTCGTAGACAAGTACAGGCATAATAGACATGAAAAATGAAAAGAACATAAAACAGGTCTCCAGATTAACGGGTGCCCTGTTGGCTAGAAAAGGGGCTGCGCTGCCGTCACCGGAAACGATCCATGTGAATAGTCATACTTTGAATGGGACACACAAAGGTATCATGCCTAGCAGAAAAAAAACTGTTCAGTCATCGACAGCGGGGTCAGTTAACGCAGTTAAGGGAAAAGTTTCGACTAGAAAATCAAAGCCTGTCAAATCGTCTCAAGGGCCTGGGGCTCACAAGCGCATAGCGATGACATTGCGAATGGAGGAAGAAAACCATTTGCAATTAAGACTCTATTCAGCGCATACGCGAAAAAGCTGTCAGGTTATTCTCAGTGAGGCATTGGACCTTTATCTTGCCCAAAACAATGATGAAGTTCCTTTGCGGAAAGTAGCATCTCAAAATGGATAGGCGCCGCCAAGAGAGAGGCCGTGTTTATGGAATGGAGTGTATGATGATAAAGTTAAGCAAGAATTTGATGATGAAAACCCCCCGAAAAAAAGACCCTCTAAACTCAGTAAAGGGAAAATCCGGCATGAGCCGGATATTGGCTTCCGTCGCCATGCCGCTCTTCCTTGTGGCCTGCTCCAACAGTTCCGATTATCAGGCGACAAATTATGAACCTGTGACCAGCAATGCTGTCCGGTCGGTGGAATCCTCAGGATCGGCATTTGAAAGCAGTTTTGTAGCGCTGGCCAATGAAATGGCCGCCGATGGTGATCATAATGCGGCGATTCCTCTTTATCGCCGGGCCATGAAATATCACCCCTTTGCCTCAGCACCCTTGGTTGGGCTCGGCGACAGCCTACGGGCGATTGGTCAATATCAGCAGGCCGAAAAAGTCTATCAGTCTGCGTTGTCCCGTAATGAACAAAATCTGGCCGCCCTTCGAGGGTTGGGCAAAACATATATTGCCCTGAATCGTCCTACCATGGCGGTTCCGATGCTTAATGATGCTATTTCCTTAAATCCGCGTGATGTGGAATCTATTTCCAGTCTGGCCCTGGCTCTTGAACTTCAAGGCAACCCCAGAGCGGCAATGGAAGTTTACAAAGATGGTCTTAATATTGATCCGGATAATCTGAAACTGTTGAATAATTATGGATTGTCCCTGGCCTTGCAATCGCGCCATGATGAGGCCATTGCAACCCTTAAACAAGCGGCACAGCACCGGGATGCAGGAGCTACTCATCGCCAGAACCTGGCCATGGCTTATGCTCTGGCTGGCAATGAAGTGATGTCTGCACGGCTGTTGGCTATTGATAACGGGCCTGCACTGGCTAATGAGAACCTTGGTTATTTCCGCATTCTGGCCAGCCTTTCTTCCGACGATCGGTTTGATACGGTTGTGCGCCAATCCACCAATCCCCAAACCGATATCACGGAAGTGGCGAATGAGGTTTATGTGGATGATAGTCGGGTTAAGAGCATAACCGTTGCCCGTTTAGTGGAGGTGCCACCAGAGCCAATGGCTGTTATTGAGCCTGAGCCCGAAGAAGAAAATATACCGCCCCTGCTGGGCCCCCAAGGCTGGGCGTTGCAGATTGCGGCCTACCGGACGAAAGCTGAATTGATGCCGGGATGGGAAAAGTTGAAAAAGAAATATTCTGACATCATTGGGGACCTGGAACCTCGCCGGTCTGAAATTGACCTCGGGCAAGCTAAATTCAAAGGCGGCCCCCATGGTTTTTATTATCGGTTGAATGCCGGGCCTCTGACGAGCCTTTTGGAAGCCCAGGTCGCCTGTAAGAAAATCAGGCAACAAGGCACGGACTGTTGGGTTCGGATTCCTGAGGTTGCCGAAGGAAAAGTATCTGATAAAGATACGGAAAAGGCTGAAAAATTTCGCCGTAAGGTTTATTCTGACAAGGCTGAAAAGGCACCAGACGACGGTGTCTAAAAGGAATATGATGATTTAAGGGCTGGCTCAGATAACCTGAGCCAGCCCTTTTTCATATGGAATGATTTACATTAAGCCGCGTGGCTTGACTGGGATGTTGAGGTCAGTATGGCATAGATGGCATCACCGCCCTCAGACCCCCGCAATTTCTCGCAGGTCGCTTTATCCCTGAGCGTTCTGGATACTTTTGCCAGTGCTTTCAAGTGGTCAGCCCCAGCCGTTTCCGGCACTAGGAGCAGAAAAATAAGATCAACGGGTTGATCGTCAACTGATTCAAAATCAACCGCCTGACCAAGCCGGGCAAAAAGCCCGTATGTCCGATCCAGATTGGGAAATTTTCCGTGGGGTATGGCAACGCCGTGCCCCATGCCGGTGGTTCCCAGTCTCTCTCTTTCCAGCAGGACATCAAGTATATCATGATGTCCCTGAGGAATTATCCTTTCGGCATAGTTAGCCAGCTCCTGCAAGGTTTGTTTCTTGTTAGAGGCTTTAAGGTCTGGAAAAATAGAGTCCAGATTTATCAGATCAGTTATTTCCATACGGAGACTTTTCTGTTGTTAATCCAGTTTAGGTTCTATCCAGCCGATGTTGCCATCGGTGCGGCGATAGACCACATTTAATCCCCCGTGGGCACTGTTCCGGAACATTAGCGTTTGTAACTCTCCCAGATCCAGTCTCATTACTGCATCGCTGACAGAAACATCCGGTATATCAAGTTGCATTTCCGCAATGATTGCTGGCTGAAGGTGCTCAGCGGGTTCTTCGGATGTTTCGGTTTCAGCTTCGAAGACATTATATTGTGCGGGTATTGTCATCTGCCCATTGGACCGGTCTTTATGGTGATTGGTCAGCCGTCTTTTATAGCGGCGCAATCTTTTTTCCAATTTAGCAGCGGCAGAATCAAAGGCTGCATAGACATCGACTTCTTCCGCGTGTGTTTGTAAATATACACCATGCCCTAAATGAACATTGCAATCTGCACGATGCAAATGGGCATTTTTTGACATCGTTACAGTACCATCGATTGAATCGATGGTATTTTCAAAGTATTTATCAACTATTCCGTCGATATGACCTTCGACATATGACTTCATGCTGTCGCCAATGTCCATTTGTTTGCCCGTAACGATAATTTTCATTTTAGATAGAACCATTCTCAGATAGCTTGTTTTCATGAGAGCCTGGACCATAACATATACAGTAACTGTAACAACTATGGTCCGAAGCCGGGGAAGTTAGTGTCTGGCTTTGCATTTGTCAAGTAAACACAAACTTCCGCTGTACAGGAAAGGGTGAAAAAAAGTTTTCATCCTTTTCCAATTTGCTGCTTTCACAGGAAACGCTATCTGTTTTTTTCCTGTGTTGTCTTTTTTAAAAAGCAGCATTTTTAATTCTCCTCCGTTGAATGGAAGAAGGAATATTCAAGGATTCTCTGTATTTCGCGACAGTTCTCCTAGCAATATCAACGCCTTTCAGCTTAAGGATATTGACCAGTTTGTCGTCGGAGAGAATTTTTTTAGGTTCTTCACCGTCAATCAATTCCTGAATTGTATATTTTACAGATTCAGAGGAATGACTTTCGCCGCCTTCAACGGCGGAGATGGCGGTGGTAAAAAAATATTTCATTTCAAATATACCACGATTGGTTGAAATGAATTTATTGGATGTAACCCGACTCACTGTGCTTTCATGCATTTCGATGGCATCAGCGATAGTTTTCAAATTCAGGGGTTTGAGGTGCTTTACACCTTTCTCAAAGAAATTTTCCTGATGTTTAACTAGTTGAGAGGCGACTTTCAGGATTGTCCTGGCCCGTTGATCAAGCGCCTTGACCAGCCAACTGGCGGAGGCGGCACAATCGGTGAGATAATCCTTGTCTTTTTTATCCCGGGTATGACTTTTGACTTCTGTGAGATAGCTGTTGTTAAACAGAACCCGGGGCAGGGTTTCGCTGTTTAATTCAACAATCCATGTGCCCTTGGGTGTCTTACGAATGAAAACGTCAGGAATGACCGTCTGGGAAATGGTGGTGTTATACGTAAGCCCAGGACGCGGATTAAGGGCCTGTATTTCCTCTATCATATCTTTCAGGTCTTCAGTATCGACCTTACATAACCTGAGCAGGGCTGGATAATCCCGGTGAGCGAGCCGCTCCAGATTATCAAGTAACATCTCCATGGCCGGGTCAAGCCGGTCATTATTGCGTTGCTGGAGCTTTAGGCATTCTTTTAGGTCCCGGGCGAATACGCCAACCGGTTCCAGGGTCTGGGCAATGGCTATGATCCGTTCGATATCGTCGGTATCGCAGCCAAACCGTTCAGCTATTAATTCACTGCTTTCAGATAAATATCCGGCTTCATCGAGCATGCCGATTAAAAAGCGAATGAGAATTTTGTCATTGGCATTGACAGTGATTAAATTAAGTTGTGCCAACAGGTGATTGCTTAAAGTGATGGTCTCTGTAAGGCCAAGGTCCATACCAAAATCAGAGGTGTCAAAGCTACCGCCGCCACCCATCATGGATTTGGAACTCAGGCCCAGGTCATTGCTTGAGGCGGAACTAGGGACTGCGTCAATGACACAATCATTGTTAAAATCATTTTCATAGTTGGTGTCCAGGGGGGGGTCTGAATTCTGGTTTTCACCGCCGGGATTATTAAGATAATCATCTGCAGTTGCGGGGGAAGGGGTATCGCCAGTTCCTTCGCCTTCATTTAAAGGCGGGTCACTGTTTTCATCAGAGGATTTGAGGTTGGTCTGGTTATTGTCACCGAGTTCCAGCAGAGGGTTTTTCTCAATTTCCTGGGTCACAAAATCCACAAGGTCAATGTTTGAATATTGCAGCAATTTAATAGCCTGCTGCAACTGGGGTGTCATGACCAGAGACTGTGATAGTTTTAATTCAATTCTTGGCGATAGTGCCATAATTCTGTTACCCCGCTTTATAAGCTAAAGCTGTCCCCTAAGTATACACGACGAACGTCCTCATTAGCGACAATTTCTTCAGGCGTTCCTGACATTAATACCTGTCCATCATGAATGATGTAGGCTCTGTCAATGATTTCAAGGGTTTCCCGGACGTTGTGATCGGTTATCAATACGCCAATTCCCCGGTCTTTCAGGTGGGAAACCAGATTGCGAATGTCAGAAATCGCAATGGGGTCGATTCCCGCGAATGGCTCGTCCAATAAAATGAAGCTTGGCCGGGTTGCCAGGGCCCTTGCAATCTCCACTCTGCGGCGTTCGCCACCGGATAAAGCAAGAGCGGAGGCATGGCGGATATGAGTGATGGAAAATTCATTTAACAGGCTTTCCAGCATGTCGTCCTTGGTTTTTCGGTCCGGCTCGCATATTTCAAGCACCGCCCAGATATTCTCTTCCACCGTCATCCCGCGAAAGATCGAGGCTTCCTGAGGCAGATAGCCAATGCCTAATCGAGCGCGCCGGTACATGGGAAGGCTGGTGATATCATGCCCATCCAGCAGGATCCGTCCCGCATCCGGTTCAATCAAGCCGATCATGGAATAGAAGGTGGTGGTCTTACCTGCACCATTCGGCCCGAGAAGGCCGACGACTTCGCCTTTTTCAACAGTCAAGCTAACGCCTTTTAGGACCGGTCTCTTATTAAATTTCTTTTCCACTGAGTCGATAACCAGCCCTGTACTCAATTGAGGAACAGTGGTTGTGGCGTCGGCCTGAAGTGGTGATGTTTGCTGTGGGCTCATAGGTTCTTTTTATCGTATAAATGTTAATAGACTACTGTAAAAGTATTTCTTTCTGGTTTTTTCTCGTCAGGTTATTTTTCCGGTAAAATGAATTGTCCGGTCACGCGTCCCTTGGTCGTCGGGCTTCCTTCAATGGTAATCAGGCCGGTTTCAAGGTTATAGATCAGTCTTTTACCTTTAATTTCGCCGTCACTTCTTTTCAGAACAACCTTGCCTCCGAGGGTGATAATTTTATCGGTGAAATCATAAATGCCCCATGTGGCGTGAATGGTCTCGGTTTTAGTGGTTAATTTCACACTGCCGGAGGCATCAATACGGGTGATTGAGGATTTTTCTTTGCCCGCTTTTTGATAAAAAACCGTTATCCGGTCAGAGTTCAATGTCAGATCTTCCTGGCGCACCACTACATGACCGACAAAAATAACAATATCCTTGCGTAGGTTAGCTTCGAGTTCATCGGCACTGATGCTGACATCTTTACTAACATTCACCGGGGTTTTGGGATCAATTTCGGTCTTGGTGGTGGCCGTAACCTGAGCGTGGACTCCGATGGCTGGTAAAGCCAGCCCGGCCCCCAGCAGCAGGATAGTCATTGTTTGTCTGATTTGTTTATGAAAAGCCAAAATCTTGTATCCCTCAGTTTTACTGATTTTTATCATTGTTAAATGCTGGGTTAAATGCTGGGTTAAATGCCGGTAGCTCTATCGGTTTGCTCGGGTCGAAATGCATCCTGACGTTACTTTTAAGGCGGATAATTTCCTGATCGACATCCACATGAAATTTATCAGCGCTGAATGTTCCGAAAGGCATGCTGCCGGTAACGCCATTCTCTCCGGATGCGATTTTTTCATTGATCAGGAACAACGCCTGAACCGTTGCCAGGTAAAAATCATTTTCTGTGGAAATAGTTACCGTCCCGTCCACAGTGACCTCCTGGGCTTCGGAATCCAGCATGCCGTTTGTGGCGCGGATTTCAATTCCAGTACCATCCTGCATTTGCATATCGGCCAGCAGGTTTTTCAGGTAAAATTCTTTGTCGTCATTGCTTTTGCGAAAGGCCATTTCCGCTGAGATGTTAACCGGGTTGTTATGACTGTCAATACCCACATAACGTGGTTTGATCAGTTTGGCATTTTCATCCCGTACTTCCAGCCGGTCCATGGCTAGGGTGAAACTGCCCTCCTTGCTGTTTAGGATTGGCCATAACACCAGGGAAACAAGAACGAATATCGTCAAGGTCGGAACAATTTTTTTCAGCAGGCTAATCCGGTCAATTTCACGCTGCATTTGCTGAAAGCTGGTCGTGGGGATCGGGAGCAGGCTGCTAAGATATCCTGATGTTTCAGCTTGTGGTTCAAATGTTCTGTTTACGGTCACAGAAAGGTCCTGTTATATATTAAGGTACTCGGGCTGTGGTGTCCGGATTTATTAAGTACTGACCACGGTATTCTGTCACAATGACTTGCGATCATGGCAAAATAATGATTGCCAGACATCCCTTAAGGTAAATGTAGTATTTTTTTGGCTTTTATTCAAGGGGATTGCCCGAACTCTATCTTAAAAATTTTCCTTAAATAGGTGAACGTCATCTTAAGAGATTTTGAGCGTCGCCGAGGAGAGTCAGGATATTTTACAGTTTTTTCCTTAAAAGTTATCCATATATATCAGATTGTTATTCAAAAACCTCAATTAATATCCCTATGAAGTGTCAGCTTTTTTTACAGTTTCGGTCGGAATTCTATCAGTTGTGCGGGTCCTGACGATTGCTAATAATCATAATGTGTTGAAAAATATAGGGTTTGTCATTCTTGGTACAATGGTTGCATATCAAAATATTAGTATATTACTATGTCTTAATATTAGTGATTTTATTTAATTAGTCTAGTTCTTGTACCTTATGGAGGTTTAGTATGAAATTTCTATCAACGCTTAAAGCAACAGCCGCTGGAGCGGCGCTTGCTCTTTGTCTCTCCGGGCCTGCCACGGCTGGCCCTGTCATTCTTGGGGGTGATGACCTTACCGATCATGGGTCCCGGTCAGGGGGCGGTGCCAATCTCCTGGGTTGGCTCTATATTGAAAATGCGATTAATGACCTTGATAACAATCAGACTCGTCCCGGCATTATTACCCATGATATCGTCGCCCTTGGGTCTTCTGATCCCGGAGCTTTTACCGGCGGAGATGCGGGTGGCGCGATCCGGTCTGTTGCGGACGTTTTGGGTCTTAGTGTTCTCTATATTGAGGGCGCTGCCGCGTTGACGGCTTTCTTTGCGGATCTTGCCGGTGGAGTCGTGAACCCTGCAATTATGTGGATTGCCGGTGATGAGGCGTCAAATGACCTGGATACCGCTGAAAAGGCAGTGATTAATGCCAGCGGCACGATTTTTGATAGTTTTGTTACATCCGGCGGCGGTTTGATGTCCCATGGCGACGAAGATGTTTATGCCTGGTTGGGTACTTTGATCGCGGGAATAACCATTAATAATTCATGCAGTAATGGTACAGCAAGCCTGACAGCGGCAGGTATAGCGGCTTTTCCGACCCTGACCAACACGGATATTCAGTCCGGGCCCTGCCATAACACATTTGAAGGCAGCTTTGGCGGCCTTTCCGTCCTGGCTTTCGACAGTAATCAGCGGGCGCTGATCATCGGTGGCGACGTTACGTCGGCGGGCGGGGGCATTGGCGGGGATATTCCGGAACCGGCCCCGCTGGCCCTGTTAGGTCTGGGTCTTCTGGGTCTGGGTCTGGCCAGAAGACGGCGTGGATAATCTGAATTCTGGGCGTACTTAAGGTGGACTTTAGGGTCCGCCTTTCGTTTGATGTATTTCCTGGTAATAATCGGTGGTGTGCTTTTAAATTTTGATGTTATGATGCTTGTGAAAAAAACGGGAGCCTACCAATGTTAAAAAAACTCATCCTGATTATTGCGCTGACGATTGTTCCTCTTTCCGCACAGGCTAAGTCTAAGGAAAAAAAACGGGCCGAGATCCTGGAGATGCGGACGGAGGCTCTGGAGCAGCTCTATGACAATCACCCTGAGGCCAAGGGCATGATCAAGAAAGCTGAAGGCTACGCGGTGTTTAACAATGGCGGCATCAACCTGATCTTTCTGTCTGCGGGCAGCGGCAAGGGGGTGGCTCATGATAATAAGTCCGGCAAGAATACTTTCATGAGGATGGCAACCGGTGGTGTCGGGATTGGTCTTGGCATTAAAGATTACCGGGCGGTGATGATTTTTCACAAACGCTCAGCCTTTGATAATTTTGTTGAGCATGGCTGGGATTTATCCGGTCAGGCCGACGCGGCGGCGACCCTTGACGACGAAGGCGGAGAGGTCAATGCCGCTGATACGGTGGTTGGCGGGGTGACGGTCTATCAGATGACGGTCAAGGGCCTGGCACTTCAGGCGACGCTGCAGGGGACCAAATACTGGAAAAGCAAAAAACTCAACAAGTGAGTTCTGCGGATCACACAATATAAAAAAGGGTGCTGGGAGTGGAACGGGTAAAAAGCTGGTGGGTCGCCATTGAAATTTACCGCCAGAAAAATATTGTCTCAATGTTGTTCTTGGGGTTTTCCAGCGGATTGCCTTTAGCTCTGACCTTCAGTGTTCTGGGGCTTTGGCTGAAAGAAGATGGCCTGTCGCTGGGGGAAGTGGTGCAATTTTCTCTGTTGGGACTGCCCTATTTGTTTAAATTTGCCTGGGCCCCCTTGATTGACCGGATGTCTTTGCCCTTTCTGACCGCACGGCTCGGGCAGCGTCGGGGTTGGATGATCCTGTCTCAGGCCATGGTCATGACGGCGATTGTCGCTCTGGGACTGTTTGCCTCGGCATCAACGCCTGTTCTGACGGCCTTGATCGCCCTGTCTTTAACCTTCAGTTCGGCGACTCAGGATATCGTGATTGATGCTTTCCGCATTGACAGCCTGACTGATGAAGAGCAGGCCGCCGGGGCTGGAATGGCGATTTATGGTTACCGGATTGCCATGCTCGTGTCGGGCGGCGGTAGTTTAATTCTGGCTGATATTATGGCGTGGACGATGGTTTATTTTATCATGGGTTCCCTGATGGTTATCGGTATGATCACCTGCCTTCTGGTCAAGGAACCGGACAGTACTGAAAAGCAGGCCGTCAATGACCAGGAGGCGGCGCTTATTGAAAAATTCCACCAGAATTTCAGTATGAGATTTTCTCGTTTCCTCGCCTGGGGACAGACTGCGGTGGCCACGCCTTTTCAGAGCTTTATGACCAAAAAGGCCTGGGTTGTTATTCTGTTGACCATCGTGTTATTTAAGCTCGGGGATGCCTTAGCGGGGGTGATAACCAATCTGTTCCTGGTGGATGCCCTGGGGTTTACCAAAACCCAGGTCGGGACCATCGTCAAGGGTTTTGGCCTTGTCGCCACTCTGTCCGGGATTGCCTTGGGCGGTGTCCTGCTCAGCAGGATTGGCATGTTCAGGGCCCTGGTGCTGACGGGGGTGTTGCAGTTGTTATCAAACGGCCTGTTCATTGCCCAATATCATATGGGGGCTGATGTCCTGTTTCTGCATGTTACCATAGGGGCCGAGAATTTCACCGGCGGCATGGGGACCGTTGTTTTTGTGGCCTATCTCTCGGCCCTGTGCAATAAAGCCTTTTCCGCGACCCAATATGCCCTGATGAGCGCATTATCCGCAGTGCCCAGAGTCTTCCTGTCGGCCAATGCTGGTCATTGGGTCGAAAGCTTGGGCTGGGTTAATTTCTTCACCCTGACCATATTTGCCGCTGTACCGGGAATCCTGCTGCTGTTTTATCTGCGCAAATATAATATGGGGATTTCCCATCAGTTCTCGGGTAAGACCTGAAAAGCTAACACCTGCGGGCAATAATTTTCAAGGTTGAGGCGAATCTGTTCTGACGCCAGGCCATTTTAAAGCCGTGCTGTTCGAGCAGGAACATGATGTTCTTGGCCTTGAAAAAATTGATCTGCCCGGGCAGGGGCGCGGGGTTTCGAAAATATCCCTTCACCGGTGTTGAAAGATACAGCAGGCCGCCGGGCACCAACTGGTGATATTTTTCCTGAAAAAACTGGTTTAGATTTTCCTGAAAGGGCAGGACCCTATCCGCCCATATGGCCTCAACTTGGCGATCATCCGGGGCTAGGGAGCAAAAATTCAGGGCAGGGCCGTCCTCTGGCATAGCCTGTCCGTTCTCAATATATACTGTAGATACGCGTTTAATATTAAGGAGTTGGGACAGGTTTATCACATCGGGGATCACCTGATCCCGGGACCCGGTTGGTGTGCAGTGTTCAAAATGGCAAAAGGCGCAGGTGAAGTCCTGGTGCGACAGGGCGTGGGAAATTTTTGCGCCGCATATGGGGCAGGTGATGGTGGGGAGGGGCATATAGTTACGATATCTCTGAGGTAAAATTTAGCCCCTAGTATAGGTAAGACTTGAACGAATGAATAGATGATTTATAACAATTGGATCAGGGATAGCTGAAGAAAAGACACATGACTATAAAATCAGAAATCGGTGCGGAACGCATCGCGGCACATGACGTATTGATAAGCGCAGGACCGATAGAAATCCGTCTTGCCCGGACCGAAGAGGAAATCATCGCGGCCCAGAAGCTGCGTTACACGGTTTTCTATGAGGAAATGCAGGCCAAAGCCAGTCCGGAAATGGCTGCGCAGAAGCGGGATTTTGACGATTTTGATTTGATTTGTGACCAGCTTCTGGCCTTCGATACCACAAAAAGCGGCGAGGATGCCGTGATTGCCACCTACCGTCTGCTGCGGGAAGAGAAGATTGACAGTATCCATGAGTTTTATTCCTTTCAGGAATTTGACCTGAGCAATATGGATAATGACTATTTCCGCACCATGATGGCCGGCCGGCAATTGCTGGAACTGGGCCGCAGCTGTGTGCGGGAAGACTATCGCTCAAATAACATCATTCAGCTCATGTGGCGGGCGATCGTGAAATATATCGTCCAAAATAATGTCGGCTGTATGTTTGGCTGTGCCAGCCTGGCCGGTGTCATACAGGGCGACCTGGAACTGCCGCTGTCCTACCTGTATCATAAATATAAAACCCCCGACGAATTCAACATTCCAGCCTTGCCTGAGCATTATCAGAAAATGGATTATTATGCCTGGGATGAGATCAATGTCGGTAAAGCCAAGCGCCAGTTGGCACCTCTGGTCCGGGGCTATGCCCGGCTGGGCTGCTTCATTGGCGACGGCGCGGTGATCGACGAACAATTCGATACCACCGATGTCCTGATACTCTTGATGACCGATAAATTACGGGAAACCAGCCCCCAGTTATTCATCGGCACCTGAGGAAAAAAACAGCTACCGACAAATGTCCTTAGCTGTTTTAATCACTCTGGCTGGTAAGGCCTTTTAGGTCCTCCGGACTTTTGTTAGGACTTCTGGTCTCACTTCTTCAGAAGATTGACATTATGGGCGGCCAGAGCGGCCAGGTTGATGATTTCGGAGGCATAAGAACCCATGGGGATCACCTGTACCGAATGGGTCAGGCCAACCAGCATCGGGCCAATCACCGTGCCACCACCCAGTTCCCGGATCAGCTTGGTTGAGATATGGGCGGAATGCATGCCCGGCATGATCAATACATTGGCTGGCCCCGACAGACGACAGAAGGGGTAGGACTTCATGATTTCAGGATTAAGGGCGACCCCGGCGTGCATTTCGCCTTCATATTCAAAATCAACCTCCTGGGCGTCTAAAACACTAACCGCCTCACGGGAAGTGGTCGCCAGAATGCCGCCAGTTGGGTTGCCAAAGTTGGTATAGGACATGAAGGCGACCCGGGGCTCAATGCCGAAATGACGCACAGCTCTGGCCGCATTAATGGCGATTTCGGCGGTTTCTTCTGCGGTCGGCATTTCATTAATGGCGGTATCGGCAATAAAAATGGTCCGGTCGCCAGAGATGACGATGGACAGGCCAATGGCTTTGCTATCGGGCAGCGGATCGATCACTTTCATGATGCTGGTCAGGGCCGCGGCATAGTGGCGGTTATGACCGGTGATCATGGCGTCCGCATGACCAAAGGCCAGCATGCAGGCCCCAAACACATTGCGGTCGGTGCGCACTAGACGCAAGCAATCCTGGTAGAGATAGCCCTTGCGTTGTAATTTTTTATAGAGAAATTCGGCATAATCGGCGCTATTGTCACTGGTGCGGCCATGATGAATTTCCAGATCGTCATTGCGATCATGACCGATATGCTCAAGGTGGTCGCGTATTTTGTCTTCATAGCCGATCAGAACCGCGTGGCCATAGCCATTCTGCTCAAAGCCAAGCGCTGCCCGCAGGACAGTTTCTTCATCGCCCTCGGTGAAGATCACCCGTTTTGGGTCAGTACACAGCTGGTCATAGATCATCTGCAGGGTGCCGGTGGTCGGATTGAGCCGGGCCGCTAGTTCCTTGCGGTAGGCGTTCATGTCGATGATCGGCCGTTTGGCAACCCCACTTTTGATGGCGGCTTCGGCGACAGCGGGTGAGATGGCACTGATCAGGCGCGGGTCAAAGGGGGCCGGGATAATATATTCTGGGCCATATTTGGGATGGCCACCGGTATAGGCAGCGGCCACTTCGTCCGGCACATCCTTGCGGGCCAGTTCGGCGATGGCGAGGGCGGCGGCGATTTTCATCTCATCATTGATGGTACTGGCGCGCACATCCAGGGCACCACGGAAAATATAGGGAAAGCCCAGGACGTTATTGACCTGATTGGGATAATCAGACCGGCCGGTGGCGACGATGGCGTCTGAGCGCACTTCTTTCACGTCCTCAGGCCTGATTTCCGGGTCCGGGTTGGCCATGGCAAAGATAATCGGTTTGTCGGCCATGTTGATGACCATATCCTGGGAGACGGCGTCTTTGACGGAAAGGCCGAGGAAAATATCAGCCCCGACCAGTGCGTCTTCCAGCGTCCGGTGAGGGGTGTCGATGGCATGAGCAGATTTCCACTGGTTCATGCCCTCCTTGCGGTCTTGATAAATCACGCCCTTGCTGTCACACATGATGACATTATTATGGGAAACCCCCATGGCCTTGATCAGTTCCGTGCAGGCAATAGCCGCAGCCCCGGCACCATTAACAACGATCTTGACGGTTTTGATGTCCCGGCCGGTGATGTCGATAGCATTGATGATGCCGGCGGCAGTGATAATCGCCGTGCCGTGTTGATCATCATGGAAAACCGGGATATCCATCTTTTCGCGCAGGGCCTGTTCGATGATGAAACATTCCGGGGCCTTGATGTCCTCAAGGTTAATGCCGCCAAAGGTCGGGCCCAGCAGCTTGACGCAGTTGATAAATTCATCTACATCGGTGGTGTCGACCTCAAGGTCAATGCCATCGATATCGGCAAATCTCTTGAACAGGACAGCTTTACCCTCCATCACGGGCTTCGAGGCCAGAGCCCCGAGATTGCCCAGGCCGAGGATCGCCGTGCCATTGGTGATGATGGCGACTAGGTTGCCCTTGGCGGTGTAATCGTAAGCCAGTCCCGGGTCGTCGGCAATGGCCAGAACCGGGGCCGCAACCCCGGGGGAATAGGCTAGGGACAGGTCGCGCTGTGTCGCCATGGATTTGGTTGCTCGTATTTCCAGTTTCCCCGGACGTCCGGCGGCATGATAATGGAGGGCTTCCTTATCGCCGAAATCATTTTTTTTGTCACTCATTGCCCAAATCCTTTTACTGTCTTTTTGTTTTTTTATTGTTCTGATTTCGTCTGGAAAAATTGCATTCGCCAAACGGAACAGATAAAGTGCCTTCAGCTATGTCACCCTAAGGTATTTTTGATAATCAGAAAAATATATCTTTAAGTGTGTCAACTGCAGGGCATAAATAATATTACTTAAATGCTATATATATTGTAATTTAGTTAAATGTAAACACCAAAAAACTTTATTAATATTATAAAGTTGTAGGATCATATGACAGACGTTCTGAAGCCAGCCGAGAAAAACAAACCAAAGTCCAAATCTGATTCTGCGGTGACTCCCATGATGGCGCAATTCCTTGATCTAAAGGAAAAGCATCAGGAGTATCTGTTGTTTTACCGTATGGGCGACTTTTATGAGTTGTTTTTTGATGATGCGGTCCGGGCGTCGGCGGCACTGGATATTACCCTGACCAAGCGTGGCAAGCATGATGGAAATGACATTCCCATGTGCGGGGTGCCGGTCCATGCGGCGGAAACCTATCTGTCCCGCCTGATTAAAAAAGGCTTCAAGGTCGCGGTTTGTGAACAAATGGAAAACCCGGCAGAGGCCAAAAAACGCGGGGCAAAGTCTGTTGTGAAGCGGGATGTGGTCCGCCTGGTGACCCCGGGAACCCTGACCGAGGAAAACCTGCTCAATGCCCGGCAGAATAACTTTCTGGCCGCTCTAGCCCGCAGCCAGGACAGTTTTGCCCTGGCGTGGCTGGATATTACTACCGGTGATTTTTTTGTCAGCACGGTCGCGGCGGCTAACCTCGAAGCGGAGCTTTCCCGCCTGCAGGCCGGGGAGATGATCCTGTCGGCGCAGGTGCTGGAATGTGACGACCTGGGCGATACCCTGGAAGACTGGCAGGATATCCTGAGCCTTGTGGAAAGCCGCAGCTTTGATAGTGCCCTGGCCGAAAGAACTCTGAAAGAAATGTACGGGGTCAAGGTTTTGGAGGGACTGGGTAGCTTTACCCGGGCTGAGTTGTCGGCCTGCGGGGCATTGGTGACTTATCTGCGGGAAACCCAGAAGGGCAAGATGCCTAAACTGGCCCGGCCGGTGTCGGTCGGCGAAGACTGCACCATGATGATTGACGGGGCGACCCGGCGCAATCTGGAACTGACCCATACCCTGGCCGGATCACGACAGGGTAGTCTGCTGCACAGCCTTGACCGGACCATGACCGGGGCTGGGGCGCGGTTGCTGAATAGCCGCCTGAGTGCGCCGCTGATGCAGGCCCGGACCATTAACAGACGTCTTGACCTGGTAGCTTATTTTTATGAGCATGAAGCCTTTCGCCATAAAATTCGTGAGCTGCTGAAACGCTGTCCCGATCTGGAACGGGCCATGTCGCGCCTGTCCCTTGGCCGAGGCGGTCCCCGTGACCTGGCAGCTGTCCGTGACGGGCTGATTCAGGCGGCGGATATCAAATTCAGCTTCCAAAGCCGGATAGAATCACAGGCCGGGGATATAGTTGGGTTGCCAGAGGATATTGAACTTATTCTGGAAAACCTGGGATCCCATCAGGAAATTATCGACCTGCTGCAGCGGTCTCTCGGTGTGGATTTGCCGACCATCATCCGGGACGGTAATTTTATTGCCAAGGGTTATCATGCCGCCCTTGATGAGTTTCGCATGCTGTCCAGTGAGAGCAAGCGGTTGATCATGGCACTGGAAGCTAAATACCGGGAAGCCTCCGAAATAAATGGCTTAAAAATCAAATATAACAATGTCCTGGGGTATTTTATTGAAGTAACGGCTCTCCATGCGGACAAGCTGATGACCCCGCCGCTGAATGAGGAATTCATTCACCGTCAGACCCTGGCTAATGTGGTGCGCTTCAACAGCAGTGAACTGGCGAAGCTGGCCGGGAAGATTGGCCAGGCGGCGGACCGGGCGCTGGCCCTGGAACATGAAATTTTTGAAGAGTTGGTCGGGGAGGTTCTGCTGCAGTGGCAGGAAATCAGCCTGGCCGCGCAAAGTCTGGCCCAGCTGGATGTGGCGACGGCCCTTTCCGAGCTGGCCGCTGAGAAAAATTACTGTCGGCCTCAGGTCGATGACAGTCTGTGTTTTGATGTGGAAAATGGCCGACACCCGGTGGTTGAAGCCGCTCTGGCCAAGACCCATGTGGATCATTTTGTCGCCAATGACTGTGACCTGAACCCGGGCAATCGACTGTGGTTGATCACCGGACCCAATATGGCCGGTAAAAGCACCTTTCTGCGTCAAAATGCCCTAATCGCCCTGATGGCGCAAATGGGCAGCTTCGTGCCGGCTTCGTCGGCTCATGTGGGTATCGTTGACCGCCTGTTCAGCCGGGTCGGGGCCTCTGATGATCTGGCACGGGGCCGGTCGACCTTCATGGTGGAGATGGTTGAAACCGCGGCTATCCTGAACCAGTCGACGGCACGGTCGCTGGTGATCCTGGATGAGATTGGCCGCGGCACCGCCACTTATGACGGTCTGTCCATCGCCTGGGCGGCGGTGGAGCATATCCATGAAGTTAATAAATGCCGGGCCTTGTTCGCGACCCATTATCATGAGATGACCGCCCTCTCGTCGAAACTTGATGATCTGGCGCTGCACTTTATGAAGGTCAAGGACTGGAAGGGCGAGATTATCTTCCTCCATGAAGTGGCGGCGGGGGCGGCGGACCGCTCGTACGGTATTCAGGTGGCGAAACTGGCCGGCCTGCCAAAGGTCGTGGTTGACCGGGCGACCCAGGTGCTGCACAGCCTGGAACAGGAAGGGCAGGGGGCGGCCAATGGTCAGGGCCGAAAGAAAATAGATGATCTTGTCGATGATTTGCCATTATTCTCTGCTATGCAGGCTCAAGAGCATCAGGCCCCTTGTGAAGACGACAGCCCGGCCATGAAAATTGCGTCGGCTCTGTCAGAAATTCATCCCGATGAACTGACCCCGAGACAGGCCATGGATGTGCTCTATCAACTGAAGAAGTTGCAATTGGATGACTAGAATTAAAAAACACCAGCTGATCTTTGACCGTGCGGATTTTACCGTCCGGCTGGCCTGTATTCAGGAAGAGGCGTCATCGTCTGATATTCGTCCAGAGTTGCTGGCGCTGTTCAAGGAGTTTTACCAAAGGGGTTTTGATGAGGTCCAGCGGCGTTGCGAAGCGGGGGAGAATGGCCGGCCACTGGTCGCGGCCCAAAGCTTCCTCACCGATGAAATTCTCTTTCAGCTCTATAGGGTGACGACAGAGGTTGTTTTTCTGGAACAGAACAGGACCTTGAGCGAGCGGTTGAGTCTGGTGGCCATCGGCGGCTATGGCCGTGAAGACATGGCGCCCTATTCCGATGTGGACCTACTGTTTCTGTTGCCCTACAAGCAAACCCCCTGGGGCGAACAGGTGGTGGAGTATATGCTTTATATGATGTGGGACATCGGACTGAAGGTGGGCCATGCGGTACGGACCGTCGATGAATGCATCCGTTTGTCAAAACAGGACCTGACCATTCGCACATCTCTGCTGGAAGCGCGGTATATATGTGCGGATGAAGCGCTGTATAAAGAGTTCCATGATAGGTATAATTCCCAGGTTATTGCCGGGACGGAACCTGAGTTTGTCGAGGAAAAGCTGGCCGAACGGGATGCGCGCCATGTCAGGCTTGGTAAGACCCGATATGTTGTGGAACCAAATATCAAGGAAGGTAAGGGTGGCCTGCGCGACCTGCAGACGCTCTATTGGATATCGAAATATATTTACGGGGTCCATAGTGTGGCCGAGGTGGTGGAGAAGGGTGTATTCTCCAAAAGTGAATACCGCCAGTTCCAGAAGGCCTATAATTTCCTGACCACGGTTCGTTGTCACCTGCATTATGTTTCTGGCCGGGCCGAGGAACGCATATCTTTCGACGTTCAGAAGATCCTGGCAGTCCGACTGGGCTATGTCAGCCGGGCCGGACTGTCAGATGTGGAACGGTTCATGAAACATTTCTTCCTGACCGCAAAAACCGTCGGTGACCTGACCCGGATTTATTGTGCTTACCTTGAAGATAAACATAAGCGGAAACCACGCCTTAGGATGCCATCGTTCGGCTTAAGGAAACGGGCAATTGGAATTTTTCCCGTCGAAGGGACTCGCATTTCCCTGACAACTTCCAAGGTTCTAAAAGATGACCCGGTTAACCTGATCCGCATTTTCCATGTGGCCCAGCAGAATAACCTGGATATTCACCCCCGGGCTCTGCGGCGGATCCGAAATAACCTGAAACTGATTACACGAACGGTTCAGAATGATCCGGAAGCCAACCGGCTGTTCATTGAAATTCTGACCTACGACAAGGGGCCGGGATTCATTCTGCGGCTGATGAACGAAGCCGGTGTCTTTGGCAAGTTCGTCCCTGACTTTGGCCGGGTTGTCGCCCAGATGCAATTTGACATGTATCATGTTTATACCGTTGATGAGCATACCATTCGGGCCATAGAATTAATCTCGGACCTGGAACGCGGGCTGTTGGCAGAAGAACATCCCCTGGCCAATGATATAGTCCATAAGGTCCTGTCCCGAAAGGTGTTGTATGTAGCGGTCCTGCTCCATGATATTGCCAAGGGCCGCAAGGGCGATCACTCGGTTCTGGGCGAGCAGGTGGCACTGAAACTTTGTCCCCGGCTTGGACTGACATCGGCCCAGACCGAAACAGTGGCCTGGCTGGTGCGTAACCATCTTGTGATGACCCATGTGGCCTTCAAGCGGGACCTGAATGACCCGAAAACCATCGCGGATGTGTCCAAAATCATCCAGAGCCCGGAACGCTTAAGGCTGCTGTTGATCTTGACGGTTGTCGATATTCGGGCGGTGGGCCCGAAAATTTGGAATGGCTGGAAGGGGCAGCTGTTGCGGGATCTTTATTATCAGGCCGAAGAATATCTTCTGGGCGGCCATGTGGAGGGCGGAAACAAACACCGGATAGAGGCGGTAAAGGAGCGGCTTCGGGCGGAACTTACCGAGTGGACCGACGAGGAGTTTTCCGCTTATTGTAAACGGTTTTATGAACCCTATTGGTTAGCGCTTAGTGATGAAAATCAAACCCGAAATGCTCACATGATTTCCGCCGCAGAAAAGCTTAAAGAAAATCTGACCATAACTATTCATGTGGATGAATTTCAAAGCATCTCAGAACTGACCATCTATGCCCAGGATCATCCGGGTCTGTTCGCGCGAATGACGGGGGCAATTGCGGTCAGTGGCGCTTCGATTCAGGACGCCAAGATATTTACCACCAAGGACGGCATGGCGCTGGATACCTTCTGGATACAAGAAACGGACGGCGGCCTGTTCAAGGATAAACACAAGCTCGACCGCCTGCGGAAAACCATTGGGCGGACCCTGGCGGGAGAACTGCTGCCACGAAAAGAACTTGCTGCCCTCCGCAGCCGGTCCCGGAAAAGCGACAGTTTCAGTGTCGAGCCCCGGGTGCTGATCGATAATAAGGCCAGTAATCGTTATACGGTCATTGAACTGAATGGCCTTGATCGTCCCGGGTTCCTTTATTTGTTGTCCCAGGCTCTGGTTGACCTGAAGCTGTCCATTGGCAGCGCCCATATCGCCACCTTTGGCGAACGGGCAGTAACAGTATTTTTTATCTGTGACCTGTTCGGCCATAAAGTGCATAATGAAAATAAGCTCACAAAGATCAGAGATAAATTGATGGAGGCGCTTTTGGCAGGGAATAAACCAGCTGAGGGCAAAAATAAAAAAATAAAACAGGTAACGATCTAATATGTCCCTAGCAAGAACTGTTGCTATCTTTAGCAGTTTCACATTCATAAGCCGGATTTTAGGGTTTGTCCGGGATATCCTGTCGGCCTCGATCTTAGGCGCTGGGATCGTGGCCGATTGTTTCTTCGTCGCCCTGAAACTACCCAATTTTTTCCGCCGGCTGTTTGCTGAGGGGGCGTTCAGCGCGTCTTTTATTCCGGTGTTCACCGCCACCCTGACCACGGGTGGCCGGGAAGAGGCACTGTCCTTTGCCGAAACCGCCTTTTCCAGCCTGATCGTGGTGCTTCTGGTCCTGGTGGCGGTCATGGAAATATTCGCCCCCGGGGTGATCTATGTCCTGGCAGGTGGCTTCAGTGATGACGAGGCCAAGTTCCAGCTGGCGGTAATGCTGACCCGGATTACTTTTCCATTTTTGCTGTTTATCAGTCTGGTTTCCCTGTTGGGCGGTATCTTGAATGCGCTGGGGAAATTTTCGGAAACGGCGGGAACCCCGATCATTCTTAATCTGTGTATGATTTCGGCCCTGATGTTTTTCTCGGATCAGTTGGAGACACCCGCCCATTCCCTGGCCCTGGCGGTCACTGTCGCGGGCCTGATCCAGCTGATATGGCTCTATCTCGCCTGTCGGCGGGTGGGCTATAAAATTAGACTTGTCTTGCCGCGCATGACGCCAAAGGTTAAGGAAATGCTGATCATCATGATGCCGGCGGCACTGGGCGCAGGCGTGATCCAGATTAACCTGATGCTTGACATGATCATAGCTTCCCATCTGCCCGATGGCTCGATTTCATTTTTGTTTTATGCCGACCGGCTCAATCAATTGCCCATTGGGGTGATCGGGGTGGCGCTGGGTACGGTTTTGCTGCCACTGCTGGCCCGCAATATCGCCGAAGGGGACGAGACACAGGTCAGCTATAACCAGAACCGGGCTATCGAACTGGGCCTGTTCTTGACTATTCCGGCGGCGGTGGCCTTTATGATTGTACCTTATCAGTTGATCCATGTTCTGTTTGAGCGGGGGGCCTTTTCAGCCGATGACAGCTGGCAGACGGCCTATGCCCTGGCCGCCTATGCAGTGGGACTTCCGGCCTATGTTCTGGCGAAGATTTTCAGCCCGGGGTATTTCGCCCGCAAGGACACTCGGACACCGGTTAAATATGCCATGGTCGCCCTTGTGGTCAATATGACCCTGAATCTGATCCTAATGCAGTATTTTGCCCATGTGGGACTGGCCATGGCGACGGCCATATCGGCCTGGGTCAATGTGGCGATGTTGTCGGGCGGACTGGTCAGACGCGGACATTTCACCTTTGAGACAGTGGTGTTGCGCCGCCTGTCAAAATATCTGCTGGCCAGTGCGGTCATGGGCGGGATTGTCTGGTTGACGTCCGGTCAGATAGCCCCGATGTTTGACGGCCCCTTGACCCAGAAGATTCTGGGATTAATCATCCTGATGGTAGCCGGAATTGGCAGTTACCTGGTGATGACCTTTGTCACCGGCGCAGTCGACCTCCGGGAGCTAAAGGCCTTTCTCAGACGGAAAAAAGCCTGACAAATTCTTAACCAGATTTTCACTGAGCCCTGTCAGGATACGTTGCAGGGTGTCAAACCCGTCATGGGACTTCAGGGTCTTTTCATCCATATATAACACCCGGCTGAACTCCAGCTGGAGCGTATTTTTCTGCTGCTCGGGCATGCCGTAATGTCGGGTGTTGAAACCGCCGGGATAGGGCACATTAAAGGCAACATTCAGACCATGCTGGATGAAATAATTTGCCACATGTTGGCTCAGGTCCGGGGCGCAACTGTTCTCGAAACAATTTCCAATGATCAGGTCTGGCTGGCTGTTATTGGATAGCCCAGAGTCGATGAATTCATAGGAGGGCATGGAATGACAATCCAGCAGCAGGTAGTATCCATGGTCCTGGTGGCAATGATCAAGCAGGGTAGCAAGGGCCTTGTGAACCGGGTGATAGACAAGATCCAGTCGGTGATTTATTTCTGAAGAGGGCATCTTGTCGGGATAGATGTTTTGCCCATTATAGGATTTCCGGGAAAAGAGGCCAAAGCCCATGGCCACCTTCTGGGTTCTGTCGAAATCACTTTCCCCGGTCGTATTCAGGAACATGTCCCGGTCTATTTCATTGGCCGCACGATTGGTATCCACATAGGTTCGGGCAAAATTATTAATGAAGCATGTGGCACCAAAGAGAGGGGCGTTTTTGATCAGCTTGTCCACTAGAATATCGCCGGAATAATGAAGCAGGTCGGGGGCGATGGAAATTTGTTTCAGAAACTTTTTCGGCAGGAAAGTGCCACTGTGGGGGCTGTTAAAAATAAGGCCCCGCGGGTCACATTCCGGGCGAAAAATTGAATATGGCTGCATGGCTATTTTCCAGTATTACGTAGAGTTAATAGACCCAAACTAAAATATTCATTTGAAGAGCTTTCATATTGGGTTAAGCTTACCTTAGAAATTACTAAGAAAAAGAAAAATAAGTCAAATATTTATTGAAATATTCATACCTAGTGCGTATTTAAAATATAGAATAGGGTGAGAATCCTGAAATATTGACATATATAAAAGGGTATAGTCTGTGCCGCGTATTATGATAGCTGAAGATGATGATACCATGAGAGGTTTTTTATCAAGATCTCTTGAGAAGGCTGGTTATCAGGTCGTGTCTGTTGGATCGGGAACCGATGCATTGCCTCTGCTTGCGGGCGGCGGCTTTGATTTACTGCTGACGGACATCGTCATGCCGGGCATGGATGGTATTGAGTTGGCCCGACGGGCGACAAATATGCAGCCTAAATTGAATGTTATGTTCATTACTGGTTTTGCTGCGGTTGCCATGGATAAGGCAAAAGATCGGCCAGCAAATTCCAAAGTTTTGCAGAAGCCCTTTCACCTGAAAGATATGGTTGATGAGGTTGGCCGCATGTTCAGTGAGGTGGCGTAGAATTTTCTTTCTGCCGAAACCGCATCTTAGGCCCGCCCGACGAACCACCATAATACTATTCCAGTTGCGTTTAATTCCATTAACACCGCGAGGCGTAATCCTGTGAATAAAATGTCCATTCTGATGATCGAAGATACAGTCTTGCTGGCAGAACTCTATATTGAGCATCTGCGGGACGAAAGTGTTGAGATTACTCATGTTGAAACCGGTAATGCCGCTTTTTCATATCTATCAGATCATACGCCTCAAATCATTTTACTTGATATGAACTTGCCGGATATGGACGGTATGGAAATTCTGAAATATATTTCAGAGGCAGGTATGAAATGCTGTGTTATCGTGATTACAGGTTATGGGGCTGTTTCTCGGGTGGTGGACGCCATGCGGCTGGGGGCTTTCGAATATTTGCAAAAACCTTTTGATCAGGCCCGCCTTGTTCTGACCGTTCGCAATGCCAGGGAGCGCATGTATCTGCGCCAGATGGTAGACAGCTATAAAAGCCAATTTGGCATAACCGAATTTCACGGGATGTTGGGCAGTTCAAAGGTTATGCAGGTACTGTATGATACCATTGAAAATGTGGCCTCAAGCTCAGCCACGGTCTTCATTGCCGGGGAAAGTGGCACCGGCAAAGAACTTTGCGCCCAGGCCATCCATGATATCAGTATCCGCGGCGACAAGGAGATGGTGATTTTAAATTGTAGTGCCATCCCCAAGGACCTGATGGAAAGTGAGATATTTGGCCATGTTAAGGGGGCCTTTACCGGGGCCATAGCAGACCGGGAAGGCGCCGCGCAACGGGCGGACGGCGGAACTTTGTTCCTTGATGAAATAGCCGAAATGGACATAAATCTTCAAGCGAAATTACTTCGACTTATTCAGTCAGGCACCTATCAGCGGGTGGGTAACGCAAAAACCTGTCATGTGGATATTCGGTATATATGTGCCACTAACCGCGATCCTCTGGAAATGGTGGAAAAAGGCCTGTTCCGGGAAGATTTATATTATCGCCTTAATGTCATTCCCCTTAAATTGCCGCCACTCAGGGAACGGGGGCGGGATAAACTGGAAATTGCCCTGAATTTCTTACGGACGTTTTCCAAAGAAGAGGGACGGGAATTCAAGAGTTATTCACCGCAGGTAGAGGATGTTCTTCTGAGGCATGGCTGGCCTGGGAATGTTCGGCAATTGCAGAATGTTATCCGCAATGTTGTCGTTCTCAATGACGGCGAGGTAGTGGAAATGAATATGTTACCTAAGGATTTCCTCGACGGTCTCACCCTTGATGAAGACCATAATGGCACAGGTTATGAGGTCAGCCCCCAGAGCGAGCTCTCCGTGGAAGAGAAGCCGGGGGTTCAGGCGATCCGTCCTTTGTGGCAAACAGAAAAAGACGTCATAGAAACGGCCATCGACATCTGTGGCGGCAATATTTCCCAGGCCGCGGCCCACCTGGGGATTAATCCGTCGACAATTTACCGGAAATTAAAATCCTGGCCCGCAGAGGCTGTAAGTCTCCCGGAGCGGGACCCATTAAAGAATTAAAATCTATAAGGACTTAGACACCTATGGCTGACGCGCGTAACGCTGACCAAACTCACCCCCAGACAAAATATTTAAAGGATTACAGGGTCCCGGATTTTCAGATTGAGCGAGTCGATCTCGCGTTCGACCTGCGGGACGGCGTGACCCATGTCCGCGCGACGCTGTCGGTTACCCGCCAGAGCGAGGATGGGGCCCCGTTGAAGCTCGATGGCCATGACATGATCCTGACGTCGGTCGTCATAGATGGGCAGAGACTTAACCCGGACCAGTATCAGCTGTCCGATCATCAGCTGATCATACCCCAGGTCCCGGATCAGTTTGAGCTGGTAATCGAGAATGATATTGACCCGGGCACCAACACGGCGTTGGAGGGGCTTTATATTTCCAAGGGCATGTATTGCACACAATGTGAGGCTGAAGGCTTTCGCCGGATTACCTATTTCCTCGACCAACCGGACGTGATGGCCACCTACCGGGTGCGGATTGAGGCCGATAAAGCTGCTTATCCGGTCTTGTTGTCCAATGGCAATAAAACGGATCAGGGTGCGTTGGCCGATGGCCGGCATTTCACCGTCTGGGATGACCCATTCCCCAAACCGAGTTACCTGTTTGCCCTGGTCGCGGGTGATTTGGAATGCCTGGAAAACAGCATCACTACCCGGTCGGGAAAAGAGGTGACGTTGCGGATATTTGTTGAGGCCGCTGACCTGGATAAATGCCCCCACGCCATGGACAGCCTGAAAAAATCCTTTGTCTGGGATGAACAGGTTTACGGCCTGGAATATGACCTGGAGATCTTCAATATCGTCGCCGTCAGCCATTTCAACATGGGGGCCATGGAAAACAAGAGCCTGAATATCTTCAACACCAAATGTGTCCTGGCCCGGGCGGAAACCGCCACCGATGGTGATTTTGCCGCCGTTGAGGCCGTGGTCGCCCATGAATATTTCCATAACTGGACCGGCAACCGGGTCACCTGCCGCGACTGGTTCCAGCTGTCCTTGAAAGAAGGGCTCACCGTGTTCCGGGATCAGGAATTCTCCGCCGATATGGGCTCCCGCGCCGTCAAACGTATCGAGGACGTGCGAATCCTGCGTCAGCATCAGTTTGCCGAAGACAGTGGCCCCATGGCCCATTCCGTGCGCCCGGACAGCTATATGGAGATCAATAACTTTTACACCGTCACCGTCTATGAGAAGGGCGCCGAGGTCATACGCATGATCCACACCCTGCTCGGGCCGGACAATTACCGCAAGGGCATGGACCTCTATTTCGACCGCCATGACGGCCAGGCGGTGACCTGTGATGATTTTGTTGCCGCCATGGAGAAAGCCTCCGGCGTTGACCTTGGCCAGTTCCGCCTGTGGTATTCCCAGGCCGGCACCCCGGAAGTGACACTGTCCCACAGCTATGACAAAGCCGCGCAGACCATGACCCTGACCCTGCGTCAATCCCTGCCCGATACGGTGGGGCAGGTGGATAAACAGCCCCAGCATATTCCGCTGGCGGTGGGCCTGATCGGTCCCGATGGCCGGGATATTGCTCTGCAGCTGGACGGCGAGAATGCGCCCTCTGACCATCTGGGCACCCGGATGCTGAACCTGACCGCCGCCGAGCAGAGCTTTACGTTTATCGGGGTCAAGAATAAGGCTGTCCCCTCAATCCTGCGCGGATTTTCGGCCCCGGTGAAAGTCAAAAGCGACCTGAGCCGGGATGATCGCCTGTTCCTGCTCGCCCATGACAGTGACAGTTTTAACCGCTGGGAAGCCGGACAGAATATCGCTACCAGCATCATCATGGACCTGGTCGCGGATATCGCCGCCGGCCGTCCACTGGCCCTGGATCAGGATTTTTCCGCTGCTATGGGCAAGATCCTGGCCGATCCCGCCCTTGACCGGGCGTTCATGGCTGAGATGTTAAGCCTGCCGACCGAAGCCATTCTGGGCCAATATTGCGCACCCGTAGCCGTCGATGCCATTCATCAGGCGCGGGATTTTGTCAGCCAGACCCTGGCCGCGCACCACCGGGGCCAGTTGGAGGATATCTATCACGCTTGCAAGACTGACCAGCCCTATGTCTTCAGTCAGCAGGCGGTGGCCGACCGACGGCTGAAAAACCTCAGCCTGTCGTACCTGATGAAGCTGGACGACCGCGCCGCCTTTGAGCTGTGCGGGGATCAACTGCGGACGTCGGATAACATGACCGATGAGATCGCCGCCTTATCGTTGATGGCTAACAGCAGCTGTGACAGTCGGCAACAGGCCCTCGGCAATTTTTATGATAAATGGCACCATGATGCCCTTGTGCTGGATAAGTGGTTTTCAGTCCAGGCGGCGGTCAGCCGGCCAGAAACACAGGACCGGGTCAGGGAACTGATCGCGCATCAGGATTTTGACCTGGGAACACCAAACCGGGTGCGCTCGGTGGTTGGGCCCTTCTGTGGCCTGAACCTGACCTGCTTTCATGAGAAAGGCGGTCGGGGGTATGCCTTCCTCGGCGATATAATCGAACAGCTCGACCCGACCAACCCCCAGATCGCCTCACGTCTGGTCCAGCCTCTGGGTCGCTGGAAATATTATGACGCTGACCGTCAGGCCCTGATGAAAGCGACCCTGGAGCGGATTATGAACCTGAAAGGCCTGTCCGAAAACACCTATGAGATTGTATCGAAGAGTTTAAAGTAATAGTGCATAGTGTCACAATGCTGAATTCAGTCCCACTTCTGTCCGGGGAAAATTTTAAGTGATGAGGCCGGGTTATCGGAGGTGGTAGTCTTGATGCCGCCATCATATGGCCCCGGCCACCATCTGACCTAAATTCTTTTCCTCAATCCATGCCGCTCTGGGCTTCGATGAAGATGCGTTTTACCTCGGGCAGGCGGGTCTTGATTTCCTGTTCCAGGGCCGTGACCGCCTGTTCGACCTCGGCGGCGGAGATATCGTCTTTGAAATCCAGCGACAGGTTCAGCAGCACATCCTGTGGCCCCATATGCATGGTCAGGGTTTCATTGACCCCGGTGATCTCAACCTTGGCCCGGACGATCTCCTCAATGGTCTTCACCACCTCTTCACTGGCGGCTTCCCCGATCAGCAAGCCCTTGGTTTCATAGGCCAAAAGTAAGGCGGTGCTGGCCAGGATCAGGCCAATGACGATCGAGGCGATGCCGTCCATCTCGGGAATACCCATCAGGTCGCCGATGAACAATCCGCCCATGGCCACCAGCAGGCCGAGCAGGGCGGCGGTGTCTTCAAACAACACCGTGAAGATGGTAGGGTCCTTACTTTTGAGTACCGATTTAATCAGGCTCGGGTCGCTTTGACTGGCGCGGAATGCTTTGAAGGCAACCATCCAGGCCGCGCCCTCGAAAATTACAGCGACGCCAAGCACAATATAGTTGATGTAGATGTCGGTCACCGGATGGGGCGCGATGACCTTGCTCACGCCTTCGTAAAGTGAGACCCCGGCACCGACGGCAAAAATCAGGATCGCGACGACAAAGGTCCAGAAATACAGCTCCATGCCATAACCGAAGGGATGGGCTTTGTCCGCGGGTTTTTTGGCCTTTTTGATGCCGTAGAGCAATAGGCCTTGATTACCGCAATCGACGATACTGTGGACGGCTTCGGACATCATGGCAGAGGAGTTGGTATAGGCCGCGGCGGCGGATTTGGTGATGGCGATCAGAAAATTACCGACCAAGGCCGCGTAGATGACTTTTTTAGACGAATGAGATGACATGACGATCCCTGAATTATTGGTATTGATTGAGGCCATTATATACTGGGTTACCGATAAAAGAAAAGCCCCCGTAAAGAGGGGGCTTTAAGTTTAAGCTGTGAGGAACGGTGTTTATTGATAGCCGGGTTCCGGAATGGCCGGGCCTAATTTCCACGAGCCGTCCGCCTGCAGGCAGGATTGGCCGTAAGCCGGGACGCTCTGATTACCAACGGTGATGGTGGTCTGATATTCCCGAACCTGAAGACAGGAGCTGTCAAGATTTTGCGGTTGGGCCGGGCGTCTCTGCTGGACCCATTGGGACTGGGGCGGCTGGACATAGACCGGTTGCTGCTGAACATAGACCGTGCGCCGGTCGTAACTGCTGCTTCTCTGATTAGCGGTCAGGGCATAAAACAGCAGGCCTCCGGTAAGCAGGCCCAGAGCCAGGGTGTCGCCATGGCCACTGTTGTGGCGACGATAGCCATAATTATAACGGTTATTGTAGCGGTTATAATTATGGCGGTTATGGTTCCGCCGGTAATTATTGCCGTAATTATGGTTGCTATAGCCGTGGCGGTTATTGTGGTTGTTATGCCGGTTCTCGGCCAGGGCCTGGGCCGCGGGGGCCAGGCCAAACAGGAGAAGTCCCAGGGCAAAAACAGTCATTTTTATAAGTGTACCAAAATTACGCATCATTCCATTCCTTAGAGTTATTCCAGCAGATCCCCCTGCATCGTGAAACAACTATAGCGGTGGCTACCTGAATGATGCATGAACGGTTGCTTAACTTACTTATGGTCGGCGATGGTCTGATATATTGTGCCGAGGAAACTGGCTGGGTTTAAAAAGCCATTGCCCCATTGTCCATTGAGGTTCTTGAGCGGATCAAGCTTGACGGCGTCCTCCAGAGACAGGCCTTTGTCGGTCAGGGGCTTCACGACCTTAACCACTTGAACCAGCATGTCATGGAAATTCTGCAGGTCCTGTTGAGTGGCCAGGGGGCCGTGGCCGGGGATGATCTTGGTGCTGTCATCGGTTAGTTGCAGCAGGGCGGCCGTGGCCTCTATCATGCCGTAAATGGAGCCACCGGCGCTGGCATCGATGAAGGGATACAGGCCATTAAAGAAAATATCTCCGGTATGGATGATATTGACGCCCTGGAAAAAGATCACACTGTCACCGTCCGTATGGGCATTGGCAAAATGCCGGGCCTGCATATGAAGTCCGTTCAGGTGAAAAGTCGCCCGGTCATTGAAGGAAATCACCGGCAGGGCGGCTTTGGGCGAGGCGGGGACTGCTTTGTTGAAGGCCTTGATAAACTGGTCGGTGCTGAGCCGTTGATAGACATTGTCATGGGCGACGATCACCACATCCTTGTTGCCCAGGTTCTCATTGCCGCCGGTATGATCATAGTGCCAATGGGTGTTGATCAGGAATTTGACCGGTTTGGATGATATCTTGCCGATGGCCGCCAGGATTTTAGGGGTCAGGGGGCTGAACTGGTCGTCGATCATGAATACGCCGTCATCGCCGGCGGACACGCCAATATTACCGCCTGCGCCCTGCAGCATATAGACACCATCCCCGACCGGAATGGTGGTGATCTGAACCTTATCAAACTCGCCTTCGGCGTGACTTGCGGCGATAGAGCCAAGGGCCAGCGATAGGCTCAATAATATGGTGCGTAACATAAGTGTTCTCCCTGAGTGTATTTGGTGGGGTTATTTTATCGGACAGTATCACAATTTATGTGTTGTGTCCCCAATGTTCAAGGCCCTGTTATTTCAGGAAATTCTCAATCTTCTGAAAGACATCCTCGAACATGGCCGTGGTCAATCGCCCGGTGTTGGTGTTGTAGCGAGAACAGTGATAGCTGTCGATCAGGGTGATCTCCTTGCCAAAATCATCGCCCAGAGGGTGTAGGGCCCCATGGCCGAACTTGAAGGCGGATTTCTGCTTGGCAAACGTGG
This sequence comes from Alphaproteobacteria bacterium, assembly GCA_002401455.1. Taxonomy (GTDB): domain Bacteria; phylum Pseudomonadota; class Alphaproteobacteria; order Sphingomonadales; family Emcibacteraceae; genus Paremcibacter. Next base: position 10,855 of record NVTE01000002.1, on the reverse strand, counting down.
TCAGGATTGACCGATGGGCGACGCCGCCAAGTGCCAGAATCATTTTCAATCTCGGGGCATTTTTAATCTGGTTAATCAGGAACGGCCGGCAGTTGTTGTCTTCTTCGGCGATAGTTTTATTCTGGGGCGGCACACAACGCACGGCGTTGGTAATCAGGATGTTATGCAGGGACAGGCCATCACTGACGACGGACCCATAGGTTCCTTTGGTATAACCGAATTTATCCAGGGTAGCGAACAGCAGATCACCAGCATAATCGCCGGTGAAGGGCCGGGCGGTCTGATTAGCCCCCTTCAGGCCCGGGGCCAGGCCAACAATCAGCAGCTCCGGGTTCGGGTCGCCAAAGGAGGGTACCGGGCCGTTATAAAAATCCGGATATTTTTTCTTGTTATCAGTTCGAAAGGCCACAAGGCGGGGGCAGAGGGTGCAGTTTTCAGGCGCATCGCCTGGCATAAGGGCGGGCGTAACAGGTTTGGTCGTCATTAAATATATTCCTATCCCTGGGCGGGTTCGTGGGTATGGTGGCCATCATGGTAGTGGTTGCCATTTGACGGCCGGCCAAAAGCATCATTCATATCAGAGAGCTCGATGAAATTATCGGCCTGACGTCTCAGTTCATCGGCAATCATCGGTGGATTGGTTTTAGTGCTGCTGACCACGGTGACGCGCACGCCTTTACGCTGGACGGCTTCGACCAGACGCCTGAAATCGCCGTCGCCGGAGAAGAGAACCATATGGTTGACATGCTCGGCCATGCCCATCATGTCGATGGCCAGCTCCATATCCATATTGCCCTTGATCTTCTTTTCGCCCCGGCTGTCGGTGAATTCCTTGGTCGGTTTGGTGACCAGAGTATAGCCATTGTAATCCAGCCAGTCGACCAGCGGCCGCAGGGGGGAATATTCCTGATCCTCCAGCAAAGCGGTATAATAATTGGCCCGCAGCAAAATACCCTTCTCGGCAAAGAAGCTGCGTAAACGTTTGTAGTCAATGTCGAAGCTTAGGGCTTTGGCGGTGGCAAAAAGGTTGGAGCCATCAATAAACAGGGCAAGCTTTTCATTGGGGTGAAAATACATAATATAAAATCCTGAATAAATAAGTTAAACATGCAGTTATTATAGCATAAGTTAATGTCTTTGGACATATGACGATTTTAGGAAAAAATAAAGTGATACTTATCGGCTTGGGCAGTAATTTAAGCGGGGAAGAGTTTGACAGCCCAAAGGCGGTGCTGGAGGCGGCCCTGGCTGAAATGGCAGGCTGCGATATTGTGGTGACCCAGTTGTCGCGTTTTTACCAGTCAGAACCGGTGCCTGCGTCGGATCAACCGTGGTTTGTCAATGCGGTGGCGGCAGTGGAAACGGATTTATCCGCAGATAGCCTGCTGAAGAGGCTGCATGAGATTGAGGCCACCCTTGGCCGCCAGCGGCGGGTCAGGTGGGAGGCCCGGGTCATTGACCTGGATATTCTGGCCTTTCACGATCAGATATTACCCTCCGCTGCCAAGTGGTCGGAAAGCGGGCAGAATATCGCCGCCAAAGAGATTGTCATCCCCCATCCCCGGCTGCATGAAAGGCTGTTTGTCCTGAAACCGCTGAGTGACATCTGCCCGGACTGGACTCATCCGGTGATCGGAAAAAGCGTGCGCGACTTTATGGCAACAGTGGAAAAGCAGGCTGATCAGGGGATAATCCGTCCGTTTGACTGAAACATGGTGCAATTATGTGCTATAATCAGTCTTTACAGACCCGACGTTGGGATGTATAAGCCGAATTTGATCTTACGTCTGCATTTGCGGACCCTATTGTATTGGAGAATGAACGGCATGGCACGTGTTACTGTTGAAGATTGCGTTGATGTAGTCCCGAACCGGTTTGAACTGGTTCTCCTCGCGGCCCAGAGAGCCCGGCAGATTTCTTCCGGTGCACCGATTTTGGTGGAACGGGATAATGATAAAAACCCCGTGGTTGCCCTACGGGAATTGGCGGATGAGGAATTGACAGCAGATGATCTGCAAGAATCCCTGATCCACGGGTTGCAGAAAAACGTTGAAGTTGACGAGCCGGAAGAAGATGATATCTCCTTGTTGCTGGCTGGCAAAAAGCTGGGAGAGAATCAACAGGAAGTGACCACGGAAAATCTGGCCAAGATTTCTGCTGAAATGAAAGCGGAAGCCATGTTCAGCAAAATTACCGCAACGGATTCCAAAGACGGTGACAAGGAATAGAAGCTTTTCCTTAACATAGAATACGGGACCCGCAATGAAATTCACTGCGGGTCTTTTTTTTAACTAAATTCTGGCTATATATAGGATAATGATAAAGTTGGATTCGTCTTTTGAAGTGGATGCCGTGCGGTGATCAGGCAATATGAACTTGTGGAACGTGTCAGGGAATATGACCCGGACACCAATGAAAACATGCTGAACCGGGCTTATGTCTTTTCAATGAAAGTGCATGGCAAGCAGACCCGGGCCAGTGGTGACCCGTATTTCTCCCATCCGCTGGAAGTTGCGGCGATCTTGACCAATATGAAGATGGACTGTGATACCATTGTCACCGCCCTTCTGCATGATACCATCGAAGACACCATCGCCACCCATGAGCAGATTGAAGAGCTGTTTGGCGAGAATATCGCCAAGATGGTCGATGGCGTGACTAAAATGTCCGAGCTTACCTATTCTTCGGAAAGCGCCAAACAGGCGGAAAATTTCCGAAAATTCCTACTGGCCATGTCCCATGACATCAGGGTTCTGCTGGTTAAGCTGGCAGACAGGCTGCATAATATGCGGACCCTGAACCATATCAAGAAGCCGGAAAAGCGGGTCCGGATTGCCCGGGAAACCCTGGAAATATATGCGCCCCTGGCCGAACGTATCGGTATGCAGGAAATCAAGGAAGAGCTGGAAGGACTGGCTTTTCCTTATGTCTACCCAGAGGCCTATGAATCGATCCTGAAACGTATGAACCAGATTCATGCCAATACAGAGGATATCAAGGACCTGGTCATCGCGGACCTTGAACGTCTGCTGGCAGAAGCCGGGATAGAGGCCGAAGTTTTTGGCCGGGAGAAGAAGCTCTATTCCATCTGGCGTAAAATGACCTATCGCCATGTGAGCCTGGATGATCAGGCGGATATCGTTGCGTTTCGGATCATTGTTGACGATGCGGAAACCTGTTACCGGGCACTGGGGGTGGTCCATGCCAAATGGCACGCCTTGCCGGGGCTGATCAAGGATTATGTGTCCATGCCCAAACCCAATGGCTACCGGTCGATACATACGGCGGTGCTCGGGCCCCAGAAGAAACGCATTGAAATCCAGATCAGATCATCGGAGATGGATGCGATTGCCGAACAGGGGGTTGCGGCCCACTGGCTTTACAAACAGCATTCCTCTGATAAAGAGGGCGAGCAGTATAAATGGCTTAAAGACCTGCTGGAGATCATGGAACATGCGGAGAGCCCAGACGAGTTTCTGGAGCATACTAAGCTGGCCATGTATCAGAATCAGGTCTTCTGCTTCACCCCCAAAGGCAAGCTGGTTAACTTGCCCCAGGGCGCCACGGTGGTTGACTTTGCCTATGCGGTTCATACGGATGTGGGCGATAGCTGTGTCGGAGGCAAGGTGAACGGAAACCCCGTCCAGTTGCGGTCCCGGTTGGTCAATGGCGATCAGGTTCAGATCTTGCGGTCAACGGCGCAACAACCGTCGCCTAACTGGTTAAGCTTTGTGATTACTGGTAAGGCTAAGGCGGCCATCCGCCGTTTTATCAGTCACAAGAAAAAAGACGAATATCAGGCGCTGGGCAAAACCCTGCTTGAGCGGGCATCGGAGCGGGAAGGTCGGGAACTGAACAATAAGGCCCTGATGCTGTGCGCAAAAAAGATGCAGATTAATTCCATTGCTGAGATTTATGAATTGGTCGGGAAGGGCGAGTTGCCTGACCGGAAGGTATTGGAAACAATCTACCCCGGCATTAAACTAAATAATCATCGGGCCCTGACACCAACTAAAATGATTGATGGAGACCGGGAATTAAAAGGCGGAGACCATGCGATCCCGATCCGGGGGCTGACCCCGGGTCTTGCGGTTCATATGTCCGATTGCTGTCATCCGATCATGGGCGACCGGATTGTCGGCATCGTCACCACGGGCAAGGGCATTATGGTTCATACCATTGATTGTGAGGCCCTGGACGTCTACAGCGATACCCCAGAGTCCTGGCTGGACCTTTCCTGGCTTGACACCGGGGATGAAACAACTGTTTTTGTCAGCCGGGTTGAAGTTCTTCTGGAGCATCAGCCAGGGGCGCTGGCGGCGGTGCTCAATGTTGTCGCTCAGGAAAAGGGTAATATCAGCAATATTAAATTTATTGAACGAGCCCCGGAATTGTTCAGGATATCCCTTGATATTGAGGTAAGAGATGTTAAACATCTTACCAGTATTATAACAGCCCTGCGGGTGAGCGATCAGGTCAGTTCAGTTGAGCGGGATTTTAGATAATTTTGAGAAGGTATAAAGGCTATCATGATGGAACGTGAAGAAGTTCTCCAATATTTCAGGGATGCGGATGCTTTACTGGAAGGGCATTTTATTCTTTCGTCTGGGTTGCATGCCGCTAAGTACCTTCAATGTGCCCGGGTGTTGATGGACCCGAAAGTTGCGGCAAAATTATGTAAAAGCCTGGTTGCCAAAATTATGACAACATTGGATGTGAAAATAGACCTCGTGGTATCGCCCGCTATGGGCGGTGTGGTGGTGGGCTATGAAATGGGCCGGCAATTGGGTGTTAAATCCATTTTTACCGAAAGGGTAGAGGGGGAGCTTACTCTGCGTCGGGGTTTTGAAATTCCTAAGGGGGCCCGCATATTAATGGCGGAAGATATTGTGACGACGGGTCTATCGTCCCGGGAATGTATTAAAGTCATCCATGAATATGGGGGAAAAGTTGTTGCCGCCAGTTGTCTGATTGACCGCAGTAACGGCAGTGCTGATGTTGGTGTACCCCTGGTATCGCTGGCCGGGTTGGAAATTCCCGCCTATGAGGCGGACAAACTGCCCCCGGAACTGGCGGCGATTGCGCCCATGAAGCCGGGTAGCAGGGGTTTGAAATAGGGGTCATCTGTGGTGACCTAAATTAAGGAATGTAGAGCTGTTCAGGCGTCGTAAAAAGAAACATGTTCTGGTCGCAACCCGCGAATATTTCTGGCCGTCTTCCGGTTGGGGACGGGCGCTGAGCTATATGCGGCATCGGCTGGCCCGGATACCCGGGACGCCCTATGCGATCGCGGCGGGGTTTGCCTGTGGCGCGGCGGTTTCTTTTACCCCGTTTTTGGGACTACATTTTCTTTTGGCAGCATTAATGGCCTGGATTATCGGGGCCAATATCCTGACCTCTGCCATGGGCACAATTGTCGGCAACCCCTGGACCTTCCCGTTCATTCTGCCCGCGACCTATCATGTGGGCTGCTGGCTGCTGGCCATGCCGGGTAAGGAAAATTTTTTAGGTCAGATTAATGATACTCTGGGCAGATATAACCTGATGGAGATATTAAGCTCTCCCATGGCGACGCTCGGCCCCTTCCTGCAAACCACCTTACTGCCCATGTTTGTGGGGGGATTGCTCCTGGGGTCGATCATCTGGGGTCTGTTTTTCTGGGTATTGGAAAAACTGGTCCGGGAATATAAACATAAGCGCTTGTCCAAGCGGGCCAAGGCGGCAAAATCAAGACGGGAGGTCACTGAGAGTGGCAAATAACATAATTCGCTTAGGGGTTAATATTGATCATGTGGCCACCATTCGCAATGCACGGGGTGGCTTGCATCCGGACCCGGTCAAGGCGGCCCTTTTGGCGGTGGATGCCGGGGCGGATGGTATTACGGCGCACCTGCGCGAGGATCGCCGTCATATCTCTGACCAGGATATTGATCGCCTGATGGCGGAATTGACGGTGCCCCTTAATCTGGAGATGGCGGCGACCGAAGAAATGCTGAATATTGCCCTCAGCCACAAACCAGCCTCCGCCTGTATTGTGCCGGAAAAGCGGGAGGAACTGACCACCGAAGGCGGTCTGGATGTGGTCGGGGGATATGATCATCTCTCTTCTTTTGTCCAGAGGCTTCGGGAGGCTGGCATCAGTGTTAGTCTGTTCATTGATCCCGATGAGGCCCAGATCCGGGCGTCAAAAGAAATTGGGGCGGATAAGGTGGAACTTCATACCGGCTGCTATGTGGAAAAGACCGGGGCGGCCCAAGCGGGGGAACTGGACCGATTGCGCCGGGGCGCGGAACTGTGCGAAAGTCTGGACATGGAAGTTCATGCGGGTCATGGCCTGACCTATGACACGGTGATCCCTATGGCTGAAATCCCTCAATTTACAGAATTTAACATTGGTCATTTCCTGATCGGGGAAGCGATTTTTATCGGTCTTGAAGTCAGTATTCAGAAGATGAAAGGCCTTATGGAGCAGGGGCGGGCATCATGCGGGTGATCGGCCTTGGCAATGATCTGGTGAATATTGAGCGCATTGACCATTCGGTGACCAGATATGGCCAGCGCTTCATTGACCGAATCTTTACCGATATTGAGCAGGCCTATTGCGAGGGTAAGGCGGCCCGTATTTCAAATTATGCCAAGCGGTTTGCCGCCAAGGAGGCCTGTGCCAAGGCGTTGGGCACAGGATTTGCCATGGGTGTCTTCTGGCGTGATGTGGGGGTCGAGCGCGATGAGCACGGCAGACCTCATATCATATTGACGGGTGGGGCCTTGGTCCGGTTGCAACAGATTACACCGGAGGGGACCACCGCGCAGATCAATCTGACCCTGACCGATGACCATCCCTGGGCCCAGGCCATCGTCCTGATTACAGCTAATCCTGTACATTAGGTTGATAACCAGTAGAAATTACTTTATTTATGAAATGAAAGATGAGACTTAATCTTATTATTTACGGAATTGTGAACGGAATATATGTCTGAAATTAAAAGCGAACAAATGGCTCAGGATGTGAGCAAAGGGAAACAGAAGGAAGAGAGCTGGATCAGTGTTATGATCTGGGCGCTGTTGATTGCCCTTGTTTTTAGGACTTTTTTCTATCAGCCCTTTAAAATTCCGTCAAAATCCATGATGGAGAACCTGCTGGTTGGCGATTATCTTCTGGTGTCAAAAATGGCCTATGGCTACAGTCATCATTCCTTTCCTTTCAGCCCGAATTTCTTTTCGGGCCGGGTTTTTGAGAGCCCTGTGGTCCGCGGTGACGTGGTGGTGTTCAGATTGCCCCGGGAGCCGGATATCTATTATATCAAACGTATTGTCGGCCTGCCCGGGGATACGATCCAAATGAAAAAAAGCCGTCTTTACCTGAACGGACAAATTGTCAAGCGGGAGCATGTGGGCGAATTCAAGATTACCAATGAATATGGCCGCGAGGAAACCTACCCGAAATACCGGGAAACTCTGCCCAGCGGTAAGACCTATATAACGCTGGATGACGGCTGGTACCCCGGTGGCGGTGCGGATGATACGGCGGTCTATTTGGTGCCGAAAGGTCATTATTTCGCCATGGGTGACAATCGGGATCATTCGAAAGACAGCCGCTGGAAAAAAAGCGAAGGGGTTGGTTATGTGCCTTTTGAAAATATCGTCGGCCGCGCAGAAGTGATTTGGGTGTCCTTTGATGACAATTCCCGGCTGTGGGAATTCTGGAAATGGTTCCCGGAACAACGTCGTGACCGCATGTTCTCAGGTATCAATTAAGATGACGGATATGTCGAGTTCCTTAGGCCAGTATAGTGATTTATATAAAGTTCTGGGTTTTGTTTTTAACGATGTAGACTTATTGCGCGAAGCCCTGACCCATCCAAGCCTTGAAGGCGGAAAACAATACCAGCGGCTTGAATTTGTCGGTGACCGGGTTTTAGGTCTGGTCATCGCCGAATGGTTGTTTGAACAATATCCGGATGCCGATGAAGGCGGTCTTGCCAGTCGCCATACCAATATGGTCCGTAAAGAAACCCTGGCCGAAGTTGCTGGCGTGATGAAATTGTCTGGTTTTATTCATATGGCCAAAAGCACCGAAGATAATGGCGGTCGAACAAAACCGACAATTCTGGCCGATGCCTGCGAAGCGGTTATCGGCGCGGTGAATCAAGATGGCGGGTATGATGCGGCGCGAACGCTGGTCCGAAAATTCTGGAAACGCTATATACTACAGGAAACCATCGGTAAGCGGGACGCGAAAACCCGGCTTCAGGAATGGGTCCAGGCCCGACAGATCCCCACGCCAAATTATGTGGTTGTCGAGCGCACAGGCCCAGCCCATGAGCCTTTTTTCACCATCGAGGCCCGGGTAAAGGGCATGGACCCGGCCGAGGGCAAGGGCCGTTCGAAACGGGAAGCAGAACAAGATGCCGCCGCTAAATTATTGACCCGGCTGGAAAGCCAGGGGCTGACCTCAAAAAGAACCCAAGTTAGAAGATAATATTATGACTGAAAAAATGAACCATTGTGGATTTGTTGCTCTGCTCGGCGCCCCAAATGCCGGAAAATCAACTCTGTTGAATGCCTTGGTTGGCAGTAAAATTTCCATTGTTACCCATAAGGTACAGACCACCAGGACCCGCTTTATCGGCATTGCCCTGCATAATGAAAATCAGATGATTTTTGTCGATACGCCGGGTATTTTCGAGCCCAAGAAACGGCTTGAGCGGGCCATGGTCTCGGCCGCCTGGGCCGGTGCCAGTGACGCGGATGTGATTGTGGTGCTGGTCGATGCGGTCCGGGGTATTGATGACAATACCCGCCGGATCATTAAGGGCCTGAGGGAAGGAAAACGCACCGCGATTCTGGCCCTGAACAAGATTGATCTCCTGCGCCGGGACAGTCTGCTCAGCCTGATGAAGGAACTCAATGAGTTTGGTGAATTTACCGAAACCCTGTTGATTTCAGCGGAGAGGGGCGATGGCCTGGAAGACCTAAAGGATACGATCGCCAAGACCCTGCCGGAAGGGCCGTGGCTTTATCCTGAAGACCAGATGACCGATATCACCGAACGGATGCTGGCAGCAGAGGTCACCCGGGAAAAATTCTTCCTGCGCCTGCATGAGGAACTGCCTTATGCCGCGACCATTGAGACGGAAAGCTGGCAGGAAAAGAAGGACGGCAGTGTTCGTATTGAGCAGGTTATCTATGTGGAACGGGATACCCAGAAAGCCATCGTGATTGGCAAAGGCGGCCGCAGCCTGAAGGAAATTGGCAAGTTGGCCCGTCTGGAACTGGAGGAGATGTTCGGCCGTCGAGTCCATCTGTTCATTTTTGTCAAGGTTCGGAAAAACTGGGGCGATGACAAGGAACGCTATGACAATATGGGGCTGGATTGGATCGACTAGAGCATAATCAGACCTATAAGGTCTGATTATGCTCTAGGTCGCCAGATCAATTTTCGTTGATCGCCGCGAGTTCTTTTATACTGAGCGCGGCGGCAATGAATTTCTGATCCACTTCACTGGCCTGCGCTGTTTGTATAGCAGCATTGAGCGCCTGGTGACTGTTCAGGGTCACAGCGGTCTCATGATTTTTCAGGTCAGGGGCCAGGTCAGGGGAAAGGGCAGTTTCACGCATTTCTCATCCTTTGAATTTTATCAAAGCCCATGATGGGGCTTCAAGGTAAATATAACCTTAACCTTAACTTGGCCGGAAGGGGATGGCGCTTTTCTTGGTGACTGTCCGTAACGAGAAGTTGGACTTGATCTGGGAGACCCCGGGCAGGGCGGTTAACACATCCATATGCAGGCGTTCATAGTCGGAGGCATCGGCGACCACCACCCGCAGCAGGTAGTCCGCATCGCCGCTCATCAGGTAACATTCCATGATCTGGGGGCATTGCCGAACTTTTTTTTCAAATTCCGCCAGCTTTTCCTTGGTTTGTTTCTCTACCGTGATCTGAACAAAAACATTGTCCGGCAGACCGGCGGCGGACTGTGGTACCAGGGCGGCATAGCCATCGATGACCCCGTTGTTTTCCAGTGACTTCACCCGGCGCAGGCAGGCTGATGCCGATAACCCTACGTGTTCGGCAAGGTCATTATTACTGATTCGACCCTTATTCTGAAGAGTTTCCAGAATGGCATGATCAATCTTGTCAAAGCTAATATTTCGAAATTTATGTCTCATAAGGAGTAAATTACACAATTAATTGCGAATAATCAAGAGTTTTGCGGTGATCTTTGCAAGGATTTTTCGTCGGATTTTTCTTATAATCTGGCCATAGATTATGTCTTAACCAGTGTCGAAATATAGGGATTTAGAAATGATTGTTGGTGTACCAAAAGAAATTAAAATTCATGAATATCGCGTTGGTCTGACTCCGGCCAGTGCCTCAGAATTTGTCCGTAGCGGCCATAAGGTTATTGTGGAAACCGGCGCCGGGGCTGGCATCGGATTTATCGATGAGGATTATACCACGGTTGGGGCCGAGATTATCGCCACCGCCGCAGAGGTCTTTGCTCAGGCTGAAATGATTGTCAAGGTCAAGGAACCTCAGTTGGTTGAGTGTGAGATGCTGACTGAAAATCACCTGCTCTATACGTATCTTCATCTGGCGGCGGATCCGGCCCAAACCGATGCCTTGATCACATCAGGCTGTACGGCGATTGCTTACGAAACCGTGACTGATAATGCCGGTGGTCTGCCGCTGCTGGCGCCAATGAGTGAAGTGGCCGGACGGATGTCCATTCAGGCTGGGGCCCATGCCCTTGAAAAGGCTGCGGGCGGCCGGGGAATTCTGCTCGGCGGCGTGCCGGGCGTTGCTCCGGCGAAAGTCGTGGTTATCGGCGGTGGTGTCTCGGGCATGAAT
>NVTE01000007.1 GCA_002401455.1 Alphaproteobacteria bacterium | reverse complement strand
GGCAACGATTTCAGCATCCGCGATTTTGTTGACGGGATTTTGAGGGCTGGGCCCATAGATATAGAGGCTTTGGGGCCGATCCTTCAACATCAGAATAGAAAAAGATAGATGGCATTCGATTTTAGCAGGTCGGATTCTGGCAACTAAAGAAAGATATTCAATGCGCTATTTATGGAAAGTTATCATGACGGCTTGTCTGTTGGCAAGTCTGACCCAAATGGCTCAGGCCGCAGAAGATCATCATGTTCAGCAGGACAGTGTTCTTGTCCAGATGTTTAAATGGTTCAATGGGGCCTTCACAGAAGAAGAGAAATTCACCGAAGAGGACTTCGCACGATATTTTACCGATGATATTGTTTTTGTTCTCAATGGAAAACGGTCTCCAAAGGGGCTCAAATCTCTGACCGAACGGTTTAACACGCTTAAAGAAAATTACCATGTGATCGAAATTAAGCTGCCCATGGAGGAGGAATTTTCGGCAGGTGATAAGATTTTCACCTATCACCTTAACCGGGGCCAGACCCTTAAAGACGATCCGATGAGTGGATTTTCCCATGTTATGGGCTATGTGGTTATCAAAGGTGGAAAAATAGATTTGCTTAATTTCCTGGATTACACCGCACCAGAAAAAACTGCAACGCCATAAATATATCACATGAACCCCGAATGCCGGGTCAGGACCACTCCATGGTAAAATATTTCAGAGATATCATTCTGCTTTCATTTTTCGCCTTGGCGGGCTGTGCTCTTGAACAGAAGGAAAACGATGAATCCCAACGTTTTGCAGACTTCATCGAAGCGGTTTATCAGCGAAGAATTGCCTCCCACCCCATGCTTGCAGCACAATTAGGGGTCGATAAAGACCAGGATAAATGGGATGACTTCTCCATGGAGAGACGGGAGGAAGAGATCGGCCTTCACCAGCGGGATCTTCTGACCTTGCATCAGGAATTTGATTATGAAAGGCTTGAGGAAGAAACACAGTTAAATTACCGCGCCTTTGAGGCTGATTTGGAATTGCGCATAGAGCGGGATCTCTGGCGCTATCACATTAGTCCCATTAATCAAATTGTCGGTCTGCATCTGGAAATAGTTGGCATTCTAAAGAATTCCCATCCCATTGAAAGCGTCACCGATGCCCGGGCCTATATAACGCGTATGGTCGCCGTGGGGACACCCCTTGATCAATTTATTAAATTCCTGAAAATACGGGAGGAAAAAGGGTTTTTCTTATCCAAAAGTGTCATCCCCAGGTTAATCGGTGCGGCACGGTCAATCATTGCTGATCCGGTGGAAGGGGACCGGAAGGACAGCAACATACTGTTGGTCGACTTTAGCCGTAAAATTTCCCACTTGGATATCTCAGAACAGAATAAAACCCAGCTGGTCACGGATGTGAAACAGGCTCTGCGGCAGCATTTCATTCCGGCCTATCAACGGCTCATTCGGGCGTTCGAGGACCATCAGAAATTTGATGTTAATGACCGGGGTGTGTGGCGGATGCCGGATGGGGATCAATTTTATCAGTTCCTGTTGCGCCAGTTCACAACCACTGACATAACCGCCGATGAGGTCCATTCATATGGCCTTTCAGAAGTGGCCCGTATTCACCAGGAAATGGAACAGATCAAGAAAAAGGTGGCTTTTGACGGGGACTTGAAAGCGTTTTTTGACCATTTAAAAACCTCCCCCCAGTTTCATTACCCCAATACCGAGCAGGGCCGGGCGGATTACCTGCAAGATACCAACTTGATTGTTGCGCAGGCAAAGGACCGTATTGAGACGATCCTATCTGTCCCCATGCAGCATGACCTGATTATTAAGCGCATGGAGGCCTACCGGGAGAAGTCAGCGCCGATCGCCTTTTATGAAGGGGGGGAGGCAGAGGGTGATACGCCGGGAACCATATATTTAGGCATGTATGATATGGCTGGGATTGGCCGCTATGATATGAATTCCCTGCTGTATCATGAGGGTATTCCGGGGCATCACATGCAGTTATCCATCATGCAATCACAAAAACACATTCCCAATTTGCGTAAATATTATGTCTGGTGGTCAAATACGGCCTTTACGGAAGGCTGGGCGCTTTATGCGGAATATCTGGCAAAGGAGATGGGGCTTTATACTGATCCCTATGCGGAATTTGGTCGATTGGCAGGGGAACTTTGGCGGGCCTGTCGCCTGGTGGTGGACAGCGGCTTACATGCCAAACGCTGGACCCGGCAACAGAGTATCGATTATTTTAATGAGAATACCGCGAACTCGGAAGAAAATAATGCCCGTGAAGTGGATCGCTATCTGGCCGTTCCAGGACAGGCCATCGCCTTTAAAATTGGCATGAGGAAGATTTTGCAGCTGAGGGAGAAGGCGCGGTTACAACTCCTGGATAAATTTGATGTTCGGGAGTTTCATTATATTATTTTAAAGAACGGTCCCCTGCCCTTGCATCTATTGGAAGGCGAAGTCGATCATTGGGTGAAAAATAAAAAAGGCTAATAAATCAGACCACAGCCCATAAAAAAAGCTATACTGAGCTCTTATAAAAGAACCCAGTATAGCTTTGAGCCTCTGGGAGGGGCCCTAATCTATGACGGCGGTGACTTCGATTTCGATCATAAAGTCCGGAAGCGCCAGGGTTTGGACACCGATCCAGGTGTTGGCAGCCGGAATGGTATCGCCATAAAATTCACCAATAGCCATGCCGACAGGTTCCAGATATTCCGGGGTATGGTTGACCACATAGGTACGCATGCGGACAATGTCGGCGACAGAGGCTCCCGCCTCAGCCAGCACGGTTTTAAGATTGCTCAGGGCCTGTTTTGCCTGGGCACCGATATCTTGCCCGCCAACCACATTATAGTCCTTGTCCCAGGCCACCTGGCCAGAACAGTGAATGGTGACGGACCCCTTGGATTTGACCGCATGGGAAAAACCATATTGCAGGCTGGGGTACATTTCTTCGGGATTGATGGTTTCTCTGGTCATCGGGTTTTCTCCGTTATGGGGTTAATATCTTTAAAGGTTATCTAAAAAATAGTTTCTGATTTTGGTAAAAACATGCATTTGGGCGCCGGATATACCGTGATGTTCATTGGGATAGATCATCATATCAAATTGTTTGTTGTGTTTAATCAGCGCATCGGCGAACTGTAGGGTGAAGGCATATTTGACATTCTCATCGCCGGAACCATGAATGAGTAAGAGTTTACCCTCCAGCTTGTCGGCAAAGTTAATGAGATTGACCGCATCATACCCCGCCTGATTGTCTTCGATAAAGCTCATCCAGCGTTCCACGCCTACGGATTGATAACGGGTCAGGTCGATCACCGGCGCAACACTGACGCCGACTTTATAATGGGGGGCCCCCTTGGTCATCAGGGCAGCCGCGAGGTAACCGCCGCCGCTCCACCCCCAAAATCCTATCCTTGTTTCATCAATATAGGGCAGGGTCTTGAGATATTTTACGCCCTCCAACTGATCCAGAACGGCATATTTGGCATAATGTTTATAGGTCAGGTTTTTTGCTTTTTTCCCTCTGCCGGCGGTGGTGCGGTTATCAATACTGAATATAATAAACCCTTGTTCCGCCATATAGCGGTGCCATAAATCCCGTGTTGTCGCCCGATGTCCCCCCCAACGGTTTCTGACGACCTGTGAGCCGGCATTACCATAACCATAGGCGATCACGGGGTATTTCTTTCCTGGGTCAAAATTTGTCGGCTTGACCATAGACGCATTCAAGACAATGCCGTCGGTGGTTGTCACCTTGACAAATTCAGGATGGGGCATGCGATATTTATCGACCCCAGCAATTTTATTTTCTTCCAGTATTCCTAGGGTCTTGCCATTTGCCTGTTTCAGGGTCAGCCGGGGTGGTGTCTGAGCGTCAGAAAATTGCTCAATGGCATAGCGGCCATTGGGTGACATCTGCCAGTCATACCAGCCGGGTTTGCCTGTCAGGGATTGCAGGTCAGTCCCCGCCAGATTTACCCGATAGACATGTTGCTCAATGAAGGATTTTTTCTTTGACGTAAAATACAGCCAGCCTGATTTCTCATCGAGATCCGTGAGGGAACTGATTTCCCAGTCACCCGATGTGAGTTGAGTTTCATGACCGTCGTAATCATAAATATAAGCATGTCGATAACCGCTTTTTTCAGAGGTCCAGACAAAACGATCCTGACCGGCCAGCATCCTAAGGTCATTGGTGATATCAATCCAGGCCGGGTCGGTTTCGCTATGGATGATCCGGGATTTCCCTGAGCCTGTATCTGCCAGCAACAGATCCAGGGTCTTATGATCACGGGCCAGGCGCTGCAGGAGCAGTTTTTGCGATGACCGCCCCCAGTGAATGAGCGGGATGTAATCATCCGGGTTCCGGCCAATATCCATCCATACTGTCTGACTGTTTTTAAGGGTAAAGACGCCAATTTTTATCACCGCATGACGTTCGCCCGTGTTCGGGTATTTCAGTTTTCGCAAACTGTTGTATTTTCCCAGTTCATCCAGCATATAGTATGTTCTGACGTCACTGGCATCCAGCCGCCAAAAGGCAATTTTCTGGCTGTCTGGTGACCAGTGCCAAGCCTCAAGGCTGGAAAATTCCGTACTTCCATAATCAAAAATACCATTAAAGACATTGGTGCTGCCGTCAAGTGTCACGGCTTGGGTCACCTGCTTATGTATGGTGGTGGTATAAAGATTATTATTCAGGACGTAGCCAACCTTTTCGCCATCGGGTGACAGTTTAACATTACGTAAGGCGGCATTATTGTCGGCGAGGGGCCATATCTTGTTTCGGGTGGTATCATAGATGTAATAAGGCGCTTCAACAACATTATCCCATGTTAAGTGCTTTGGCCCGGTGAGCAATAGAAACCGATGGCCTTTTGTCCACTGATAATGACTGAAGTTCAGCGGCGTTCCCTTGTGAATAAGGGAGTGTCCAGCCAGAATGAGAGAGGTTGTATTGGTTGGGATATGGTACGCATAGATATCCAGGAACGTCGTATCCACATTTCTCCGGGTATAGGTAAAGCTTGCCCCATCCGCCGCCCACTGTAGATTATCAAATGATTTATTTTTAAAATCATCACTGGCAAAAATACTTTCCATGGTCAGGGAGAGATTGCCCTGAAAGGATAGGGCTGTAGGAGCGGTGGTCAGGAACAGGCCCCATATCCCTATTATGGCTAATAATTTAACAGGCATCTCAGTCTCCGGTGAATCATGAAGGGTGGTTAGGCGTTTGATGGTCAGTAGGACTATTCTTATAAATATTCGACAAGCTCAAGCTGATTGCCAAAAGGGTCCAGGACATACCATGACTTGGAAGGGCGGCACGGACCATCCTCCATTGTGATCGGTCCCGTCATGGCCTGACAGCCATGATTCTGAAGGTAGCTAATGGCTTTCTGAACATCTTCTACTTCCAAACAAAAATGGCTGCTGCCGATGTCACAATTCCGGGGGGGAACTTGAAGAGCATTATCCGGTTTGAAATATTGAAATAATTCCAGGCCCAAATTTTCGGTCAATTTCAGCATGGCAATTTCAAGTCGGGCGCCCTTAACATTGACATGGGCTTCCGTCCAGTCCCGGCCATCCTCCATGACAGGGATTTCGGCGGCATCAAAGGGACCCATCCGGTAACTAAGTTCCCCTCCCATGATTTCTGTATAGAAGGTGATCGCGGCATCCAGGTCCTCAACGGTTAAGGAGACGTGGTCAACGCGTTTAAAGATTGGTTTATTTTGGGGGGTCATGGGCTGTGCCTCGCCTTAACATGTCAGGGGTGAAAATATGATTAAAGACTATCATTATGTCTAACGGGAACAATAACACCACTTAAGTCATTCTGTTGCCTTTTGGGCAAATTAAGCCATAGTTATGGTTTAGGAATTTCCCTTGAGTTAGGATGTTAAGAGGGGGGAGTGATTTTTTCTCACTTGGGAGGCCTATATGTATATTAAATTATTTTTTATCACCTTGATAACGGTTTTATCCTTTTCGATAGGGATAGCAGAAGAGGGTAAAATCAAAATGCCAGAAAATAACCTTATAGCCCCCGCAAATATTACCGGACAGGTAACTTTTCTTTATTATCGGGATATGGATGCGGCAGAAAATTTTTATGGTAAAATTTTACGTCTCAAAAAAACGTTCGATAAGGGCGGCGTGAAATTCTATCAGCTTACTGAAAATTCATATGTGGGATTAGTCGGTGAAGGTCGGGGTCTTCATAAATTCAGTGACAGCAAACCCGTTATGATCAGTATGGTAACGACTGAGGTTGCCATATGGGATAGCTACCTGAAAACCCAAAATGTTGAATATGTATCCGCCTACAATCCTGAGGGTGATAACGGACCCGTCCATGGTTTTATTGTTTTAGATCCGGGAGGCTATACGATAGAATTTTTCCAGTGGAATTAAATTATTGATTTTGTCAGAGTCATTTTATGAAGCAACTTGATATATCTCTTAAGATTTAGCTAGATAAAAATAATACAAACAAATGCAATATTGTCAGCCGGCCACAGGTTCGGTTGTGATGTTGGCCGAAGAATATAGCCGGTCTTTATATTTCTTTCTAAGGGCGGTAATGACCAATTTACCGTCAGTTACATCGCCGGCACAAGGAAGTCTTTGCGGCCTTGAGCCATGGGCCTGGCCATGCGCAGGCTTATTTTGACATATACTGTTGATCTCTAATTTTCTGTTCAAGACGCAATTCTTAGTTTACTTTTGAGCAAGAGGTTATCAGTCACAGGTTTTCCGTGATTGTATAGCCCTAGCAACTCACAGATAGAACCACAAATCTCCGTTTGTTTTGGCACACAGTTTAACTGATGAGAGAATGAGTCACCAATTACATACAGTGGTACTTCACGCTCTTCCGGTAAAATACCTCCGTGGCTTTTGTCCTCATTCATGCCATGGTCAGCCGTAATTAAGATTTGATAACCGGCTTCAATCCATGTTGGAAGATATTTAGATAACTCTTTATCAGAACGCCTTACTGTATTGCGATAATGTGAACTATCAGGTCCAGAGAGGTGTCCTGCTTCATCAATGC
Organism: Alphaproteobacteria bacterium; assembly: GCA_002401455.1. Lineage (GTDB taxonomy): Bacteria > Pseudomonadota > Alphaproteobacteria > Sphingomonadales > Emcibacteraceae > Paremcibacter. The sequence goes on along the minus strand of NVTE01000007.1, from coordinate 131,407 downwards.
CCATAGGATGAACTAACAGAAAATCTGGATCATGGCGGCGACGCAATAATTCAGCGTCCAAGTATAAATGGCTGTCAGGATAATTCCCATCATGATAGAAAAAACCATATTGGATCAGTTGTTCCATATCCATGGTATGCCGATCCCTTATCGCATCATAAGGGGTTATATTATATAGTTCGCTTACCCAGTGAAATGCGGCTGCAGCAGTGACCCTTCCTGCTTCTTTAGCCAAGCTGAAAATACCCTGTTGATTCGAATTACGGTTAACTTGATTGTGGGTAATGCCGCTCACGGCAGGGGTAACACCTGTCAAAATCGTCTCATAAAGTGGACGGGACATGGATGGTAATTCGCATTGGATTTTGTAAAGAGTGGCTTTATTTTGCTCTTTTAGTGCTTGAATGAAGCCCATACATTGCTCAGCAGTTTTGTAGGCAAGACCGTCCAGCACGATCAATATTACTTTATTTCTCATTTTTTTCCCTAAGGTCACAACTTATGAATATCAACATATTTTTCAATACAGTCAGGATATGCAGCGGATATGAATAATTTGAGACAGAAAGATGACAAATTGATTATAAGTAATTAGAGGATGAGCATTGTCATGTCTGGATGGGGCTCCTTTGGCAAGGTAAAGAAATGAGATGTCAATCCCCTCAAGTAACTAGTCTATTATCGGTTCTTTTGAGGAGATATGCCACGAAAATGACACCAAGGCCAATGATTAGGCCAATCAATGAATTCATCAAAAGAGGTAACGCTAAAACAGGTTGGCTCAATATTGATGTTGCAATAAAAAGCGCCATCGCTTCCTGTCGGATCGTATGTTCCAGGATGATGGCAATTGTGTCCTTCTGTGATATCCGGCCAAACCTTGAGAGCAAGATGGCTGATGTAATACCCATGAGATTGATCAATAGGATAGGAACCAGCAGGGAAGTCAAAGCCGATAATAAGACATTTCTTTGATCATAAAGAAGAGTCAAAAATATTATTGTGATGACAAGCGCTCCGGTATCTCTGAAAAGTTTTGAGGCCGACTTTCGGTGGGACTTGAGCATTGAACCGGCGACCATTCCAAGGATGATTGGTGCTAGAGTATAGGTGAATATTTGTATGAGGGTATTCAGAATTGGGAGGTGCATATTAACCTTGTCATCCATAAAATACCCCAGCGCAAGATTTATGACTATCGGTCCAAACCATAAATAGATAAGAGTGACACTCGCTGTCATACTTATAGACAGAGCCAGGTTTCCTTTGGCATATGATGTTAATAGATTTGAAAATGTGCCTCCGGGGCATGTGCATACCATCACAATGCCGACGGCCATGATGGGGTCAAGAGATGAAAAAACTGCAATGCCCCATCCCAGTATCGGCGTTACGACAAGTAGGCTTGTTAGCCCAATCAGGAGTGTACGGGGATTGCGCGTGAGGTAGAAGAAGTCCTCCATGCGCAGTAAAAGGCCCATCCCAAACATCAAGGACGCAAGGGCTAAGGGTAAAATTACATCTGTAAGAAGTGAAGTGTCCATTGTAGTAGTTTGCCGCCTTCAAATGTTTTCAAGTAATAGTGTCTTATTCTCACACCCGTGTAAATGAATGCGTTGAACGTCGGTGCAGGTTTTCTTGATAAATATGACTATAATGTCATATGACAATTTAGTCAATACTGATGATTGTTTAGAAATTTTTTGGTAAATGCTTATTAATGCTAGGTAATTACTTTAATAAAAGTATTATTTAATTTTTATTGACGGGATAACATTGGGAATATATTATTTCATATGACATTAAAGTCATGTCAGTTCGTGGCGTTGTGAAATTATCTCATCTTTAATTGGAGGTGAGGTCGAAATAAAGGTGAAGCACAATTATGAGAAACTATGACAAGGTAACAGTTGCGCAGCACTTTATTTCAGGTGAAGGGGCAGGTCCCTTCCTCCGTGTTTCTCACGGAGAGGGTGTGTATTTATGGGGTCAGGACGGAATAAGATATCTTGATGGCTCCTCAGGAGCCGTGGTGACTTCCATTGGTCACGCCAATCCGCGTGTCCTTGATGCTATGGCTGCTCAGGCCAGTCGTGTCACCTTTGCCTACGCCCGAATTTGGGAAAATGACGTTAACGAACAACTGGCGCAGCGCTTGGCTGAAAACGCTGGTGGTGGCTTGGATGCATCATTTTTTGTTTCCGGGGGCTCAGAGGCGACGGAAGCCTGTATTAAATTCGCCCGGCAGGTGGCTTTGGCTCGTGGGCAGGGTGACCGTTGGAAAGTGATCAGTAGAATGCCTTCCTATCATGGCAATACTCTTGGTGCTTTAGCAATTACAGGGGACCCTGTTCTACACTCGATATTTGGTTCCATGCTTAAAGATATGCCAAAAATTACAGCGCCCTTAAGTTATCGCCTGCCTAGTGGGGTTAGCGAGTATGAGCATGCCATGGCCTGTGCCGCTGAATTGGAGCAACGGATAATTGAAGAGGGACCGGAGACGGTTCTGGCATTTATACTTGAGCCAATCGGGGGGACGGCAACAGGGGCTGCTTATGCGCCGGACGCTTATTATTCTAAGGTGCGTGAAATTTGTAATCGGTATGATATTTTGTTGATTTTTGATGAAGTGATGTCAGGAATTGGTCGTTCAGGCCGCTTCCTTGCAGCCCATTACTGGCCTGATTGTGTGCCGGATATTGTTGGTCTGTCAAAGGGTCTTGCTGCGGGATACTCCCCGTTGGGGGGGATGTTGACCCGCAAAGACCTGGTTAATGAGGTCCGTGCATCTGGGGGATTTGCTCATGGTCATACCTATGTGGCTAATCCTATTTCATGTTCTGCGGCAGTGGCTGTGATTGATGAACTTGTGGAAAATGATCTTATCCCTAAGTCAGAGAAGATGGGGGCTTTGCTAAAAGAGAGGCTTGGTCAGCTCAAAGGTGAAGTTCAAATACTTGGTGATGTGCGCGGGCGTGGCATGATGATGGCGATAGAGATCGTTGCTAATCAAGAAACCAAAGAAATGTTGCCGGATAATGTGGGGGCCGTCTCCCGAATCCAAAAATATTGCGCAGAAGAAGGCCTCCTCCTCCTCTCGAGAAAAACGGCGGGTGGTGCTTATGGTGAATGGTTAATGGTTTGTCCGCCGTTGATTATTACTTTGGAGCAGGTGGATGAACTGATGCACTCTTTGCGTACGGCACTCCTCCGTCTTCAGGATGAGCTGGTTGTAGAGGGGATTATTTAGGTGTGGCACATCAATAAATAAACTTAATTTGAGAAACCAACAACGAAGGAAGTATTATGCCCGATCTGTATTTGGGGTGCACCCTAGGAGAACTCTATATACGTTCTATYAAGCGGTATCCCGAACGCCTTGCTGTTGCKGATGAAAAWCAACGTCTTACTTATMAACAATTTGGTGAAAAGATTGGTCGTTATATCAGCGTTTTYSAASARGCGGGCCTTCGRCCKCAAGACCGYATTGCTCAGCTYAGCYTGAATTCTGTTGATGCYATTTGYGTGATTGGGGCGGCCTGTATYATGGGYCTTACTTATGTGCCCCTGCACCCAAGGGGGGCGGCTGASAATCATGYCTATATTCTGGAGGATGCMGATGTTAAMGCATTTGTKTATGATKTTGAGTATTTCTCWAAACAAGGGGARGATTTAGCCRAGAAGGYTGGKGKAAAGRCTGTGTTYTCCTTCAMTGAAGGGGGYAKTCACAGATCGCTTAATTCKTTGGCAGAGAAGTCTATACCCARTTCGTTGGAATGCMMTGCRCGCCCGGATGAYSTGGCTGTTATCCCYTATACTGGYGGGACAACGGGCCAGCCTAAGGGGGTGGTWCATTTGCATGGSTCCATGGTGACAAATATAYTAATGTCCCTTGCGGAGTGGGACTGGCCMCAGGAAATAAGATTYTTTGCCGCGACCCCAATAAGCCATGCTGCKTTTACTTTTATCCTGCCKGTTCTKATGARGGGYGGTACTTTTTACACGAATGCAGTTTATAGCGTTGAYTATTTYARAACTCTCATYGATGACGARAAAATAACARCKACATTTCTGGTGCCKACGATGATYTATGGCYTGTTGGAACAATCYAGSGATCAATTGGGCGATATGGAAAGCCTGGAAACGATTATTTATGGCGCTGCGCCGATGAGCCAGGCKCGCATGATAGAGGCMMTTAAACGCTGGGGGCCRCGRTTTATGCAGCTTTATGGGCAAACYGAAGCACCAAATACGATTACCGCCTTGTTGAAATCGGGGCATGATTTAGATAATCCAGCGTCCCTACTYTCTTGTGGAATGCCGCTAACGGGTGTTGAGGTAAARCTTTTGGATGAGGCTGGRCAGCAGGTTTCTYYGGGAATGYKGGGAGAARTTTGCRTRCGTGGACCGCTGGTGATGGACAGGTACCTGAACAAGCCRRAGGCCACAGARGAGGTTTTCAAAAATAACTGGCTTCATACGGGTGATGTGGCCCGTGAAGATGAAGAYGGGTATCTTTATATCGTTGATCGCATGAAGGATGTGATTATCACGGGTGGSTTCAATGTATACCCCCGCGAGGTTGAAGAGGTGCTTTGYGAACATGAGAGTGTGGAGCAGGTCTGTGTCATTGGTGTGCCCGATGACAAGTGGGGTGAAGCCGTGAGGGCTGTGGTCCAGTTGCGGCCAGGTTTTGAAGGAAACGAAAAAGAATTACGTATGTTTGTTAAGGAGCGAAGAGGGAGTGTTGAAACGCCCAAGAAAATAGAATTCGTGTCTTCGATTCCGTTAACGGCTTTGGGCAAGCCAGATAAGAAAATTTTACGTGAACACTATTGGCACGCACAGGATAGAAATGTCTGATTTATGATGACGTAGTTAGCATCATTGCACGAGGAAAATATAATGTTTAAGTCGCGGGTCGTTATTATACAGGTTGCAATATCTGGCATGATTGGAGCCGTCTTATGGGGCAATTTTTCTTTGGCAAACGGTAAAGAACTTTGTCAAATAGGGGCAGTAAAAACCTATCAGAATAGGTTGGAGGCTGCTATGAAATCGACATTGGTCACGCCAATATTAGGTTCTGTAATAATGGTGATGACGGGTGGCGGTGAAAAGTTAGGGGCAATGGCGGGTTGGCAAGACCTTTCGGAAAAAGAACCTATCGATCCCGCTGGTTTATTTCAAATAGGTAGCCAAACAAAAATGTTTACTTCGGCCGCTGTGCAGTTGTTAGCCCGGCAAGGGAAGTTGGATTTGAGAGACGAAGTCTCTAAGTATTTAGATATTCGTAAAATACCTGGTGATGAGGGTATTACAATTTTTCAATTGCTTAATCATACCAGCGGTATGGGCGATGGTATATCATTATTTGATCCACCAGCAGCTCTCCCGACGGAGGCGTATGATTATAACGATATGCTGATGTTTGCGCGTGTTAGAGGTAAGGAATTTGAACCGGGAACCGCTTGGAATTATAATAATACAGCCTATCATGTTTTGGGTAGAATTGTAGAGAAGGTAACCGGCCAAGAATTAAAGAATTATTTACGGGAAAATATTTTTAAGCCTCTTGGTATGGAGGAGACATATCTTGGTGCTCAGGAAGATTGGCCGGTTGATAAATCAAATCATGGGTATTCTTTTAATCCGGGTTCTGGGGAAGTTATGGATGTTACGCATCCGGCCAGCTTGACATGGGCGGGGCCCGCGGGGGATATGATATCATCTCTTAAGGATATGCAGATTTGGATGAGAGCTATATCAGCAAAAAGTAATGGTTTTCCTCTCGAAATTGAGGATTTTAAGCGTCACCTTGTCAGGCCAGGTATTGATGTCGCTCCGCCGTCGTATGGGTTGGGGATTTCAGCTCTCAACGTTGGCGGGCGTATGATGTGGGGCCATGGTGGGTATATTCACGGATATGTATCACTTTCACTTTATGATCCAGATACGGACGTCGTGATTACAACCTTTAGCACGATGAGAGGGCACGAAAAGGAGGATTTTCGTCTGGTTAAAGAAGTAATGCTTATGGCTGTGGGGGCAGCAATTCATGGTCTGCCAAATTGTGCCATCAGATAAAGAGGGAAGGACCGTTATGACGGCCCTGTTCGGAGGAGCGGGATTGTTGTGGTTAGGCGGTCTTTGGGAGGCTCTTCGCCATAGAGGGCACGATAAAGCAAAAGGGCGATCATTTCTGTAAGGTCGTTTGGGGAGTTGATTAATTTATCAAACTCGCTTTTCCGGTGTACGGCATAGACTGCATATAACGTCTGATCAAGAATGCTCCCTGCGCAATAGACAGCAAACTTTAGCATGTCATCCTTCACTTCGTTGTTGGCATAGTGCGACTTCAGGCTATTAACGAGGTGTGTGGTTAGGTAGCGGAGTGATTCACCGTAGATTTCACCAAAATCGGGAAGTTTGTCCCTTAATTGCATCAGGGTGCGTTGGAGGCCGATGTTGGCCCGAAAAAACTCCTGAAACCAATTCGTAAATCGGTAAAGTTCATCAAAGGGGTGCTCTGCATCCAAGGGGGGTATGGTAGATTTCTGTAACTCAACATATTCTTTTATTACCTGAAAGACAGCATCTTGTTTGTTCTTAAAATAAAGATAAAATGTGCCTTGTGAAGCCCCGGTCGCTTTACAGATATCGCTCACTCGGACATCGTTAAAGTCATTGGTATCAAGCACTCTTGCAATCGAGGCTTTTAGACGCAATTTCGTGCGCTTTGCGCTTCTTGTGGGTTCAGAAAGTGCTTTTGCTTCCATGTAATCGCTGTAACGGATAGCAATGGACATATCGTAACTCCTGCTTGGTATTCCTCCGCCTTAAATGGCGAGGTGACGCTATTTGCTTAGCGTTTATTTACTGACAGAGAAAAATAGTCAAGCTTATTATATGACTGCGGCGTCAGTCAAACCTGTTGATGTTAGTATTGACGACATTCAATCATATCTAGGGAAACTTTCTGCCTCAACAATAGAAATGTATTGACACCATGGTGACATGAGTGTCATATGATTTAAGTGTCATAATGTAAACTCGATTGTATTTCTTGTTTTTAATAATCGAATGGAAAAGGAAAAATAATGTCTGATGCCATTATTGTTGCTGGAGTAGGTACCACAGAATTTGTTAAGCCGGGTACGAGTGGCACATATAGGGAAATGGCTGTGGAAGCCGTTAATGCAGCATTATTGGATGCAGGTCTTCAATATTCTGATGTGCAACAAGCCTATGCCGGTTTTGTATATAGCGATACGACATCAGGGCAGGCGGCACTTTATGGTCTTGGGAAAACGGGGATACCCATCATTAATGTTAACAACGCTTGTTCTTCCGGGGCCACCGCAATTTATCAAGCGAGGCAGGCTATTCTTAGTGGAGAAGTGGATTGTGTCCTTGCTTTGGGTTTTGAGCAAATGATGCCTGGGTCAGTTGGTCTTGTTTTTGAGGACCGGCCCTCGCCATTGAGTGAATTCTTGGAGATTGCGGAGCATAACCATCCAGGATCGGAGCAGGTCCCGTTTGCCTTGAGGTTGTTCGGGGGAGCCCGACATGAATATGTCGAGAAATATGGGATCGATGACAGGGCTCTGGCAATGATCAGGGTGAAAGCTGCTGAAAATGCGATGCGAAATAAAAAGGCTCTCTTTCGGAAAAAAGTCACCATTGAAGATGTCGTTGGTTCTCCGGATCTTTTTATGGGCTTAAGACGGCTTGAGTGTAGTCCCCCTGCCTGCGGAGCAGGAGCGGTTCTATTGTGTTCAGAGAGCTTTGCTAGGAAGCATGATGTTAAAACAGATGTCTCTATCCTGGGTCAGGTATTAATGACCGATTTTCCATCCAGTTTTGAAGATCTGAGTATGATGTCATTAGTAGGGGCAAAAGTGACCAAGGCGGCGGCAGAAAAAATTTATAACCAGACCGGACGAGGCCCTGAAGATATCCAAGTTGTTGAGCTCCATGACTGTTTTGCGATCAATGAAATTCTGAGTTATGAGGGGTTAGGCTTGTGCGAGGAAGGTGAGGCGGCAGCCTTTATAGCTAATGGAGATAATACTTACGGCGGACAGTTTGTGACCAATCCATCCGGAGGGTTGCTGGCTAAGGGGCATCCGTTGGGTGCTACAGGTCTGGCCCAATGTGCAGAGCTTGTATGGCAGCTCCGTGGGCAAGCTGGTGAACGGCAAGCTGAAGGGGTTCGGACAGCTTTGCAACATAATTTTGGTTTGGGTGGTGCCTGTGTCGTTACAATGTATGGAAGAACGTAATCATGAAGAAGTGGTTAGTAAAACTAGTGTTTCGTCTATTGATTTGTCCGAGTTTGGCGGCGGTGAGTTTCTTTGCGGGGGGCATGGTGATGGCGATGCCGTACGATGAAATTTCAGGACAAGGGCAGCCCCTTTGTCTTGCCGACAATCGAAAACTTTCAAAGAATACTTCCCATTATATCTCTATGCCTGACGGGGTAAAGATTGCGGCGGATGTTTGGGTGCCGACAGCCTGTCAGGGAGGCTCCTTTCCCGCAATTGTTACCTTTACGCGCTATTGGCGTGCAGCTGATCGTGACGGCACTGAAAAACAGGATAAGTTCTTAAAATATTTTATTGATGCAGGTTTTGCCATCGTGCGCGTTGATGTACGGGGTACTGGCGCGTCTTATGGGGCCCGGGCCACTGAATTCTCTGTGGCTGAGGTGAATGATTATCGACATATAGTGGATTGGATTGCCTCACAAAGTTGGTCAAATGAGCGTGTGGCCAGCTATGGGGTGTCTTATTCTGGTAATACCGCTGAATTAGCCTTGATTGATCCTAGTTCTGCCCTGAAGGCTGCTGTGCCGCGCTTTACTGATTATGATTGGTATAGTTCAATTCTCTTTCCCGGCGGACTTCAAAATAGAATAATTGGCGATGTTTGGGCTGCAGGGGTCGCTGCTTTAGATTCTAATGATGCGTCAGTTTATGGCCTTTCTGACCAGGGGAAAAAAGTTATAAAAGGCGTAAAACCGGTTGAAGGAAATTATACTGCGTTAGAAGAAGCTGTCGGCCAGCATGACCAAAACCCAAAATTTGCCAGTGCAGTTGATCAGGTGGTTATGCGCGAAGATCTTGCTGTGGCTATGTCTCTTGATGATGGTTTTGACGCGCTTGTCTCACCCTATTATTTTCAGGACAAAATTGCCAAAAATGCCATACCTGCATTTCACTGGAGTAGTTGGAATGATGCAGGGACGGCTGACGGCGTGATCACGCGTTTTGCAACGGGTAAGGTTAAGGGGAGGTTTCTCATCGGAGCCTGGAGTCATGGTGCTGAACATGATGCTGATCCGTTAGCTCCTGTGGATGCAAGGCCTAATCCTGGCGTAAAAGATCAATATAAGATGATAGAATTATTCCTGAAGACAGCGCTTGACGCTGATGGTCAATGGGACGCTCCCCGGGTTCTTGAATATTATACCATGGGGGAAGGTGTGTGGAAAAGCACGACAGTATGGCCACCGGAAGGGACACGGAAAAAAAGATTATATCTCGGGCCGGATTTTTCACTAGACCTGCTGAGGTCTTCGGAAAACTCTGGCGAGGACAGTTTTACGGTTGATTTTCAGGCGGGAACAGGGAAAACCTCACGCTGGATGACGCAGATAGGCGGCGGCGATGTGATTTATCCCGAAGGAAATTCGGAGATTGCCGGTGAGGTAATTTATACGAGTTCTCCCGTTCAAAGGGATGTGGAAATTACGGGCCATGTAGAAGTTTCTACTTTTGTAAAATCTAGTGATGGTAAGGGTGCCGTATATGCATACCTGGAACTTGTGGCTCCTGAAGGAACCGTTCATATGGTTACAGAGGGGCAAATTCGTTTAATTCACAATGTTTCCGAAAACCCACCTTCTGACAACTGGGTTGCCAAGCCATATCATAGCTTTTCTCGACAAGACGAGCGACTGCTACTTCCTAATGAGGTTGTACCAGTGAGGTTCGTAATGTTGCCGACGTCGATCCGCGTGCCAAAAGGCTACATGCTGCGGGTCAGAATTCGAGGCCATGATGTTGATGCCTTCGATGCTATGGATAAGAGCGTAAAACGGATTATCACAATCCACAGAAATAATACCCATGCGTCATATATCTCTTTTCCCATAATAGGGGACGGCCCATTTGTAGGAGCAGTTTTCCATGATTAACGTTAGTCGATACATACTATGTTTAATGACCGCCTGTGCCGTCATGATGTTGGGCTCTTTAGGCGCCATTGCCGAGGTTAATGTCACCGCTGAGGAGGCGGAAAAATGGGCAGATGAGTTCTTTGCTAGAGGCTTAGAGAAACATCGTTTTTCTGGCGCAGGTGTTTTGGTGACAAAAGGCGGTCACCCCATACTAACCAAGGGGTACGGGTTTAGCGATTATGGGCAGAAAATCCCTTTTGATGCTGTGACCACAAGATTCCGAATTGGCTCCAATACAAAGACCATGACAGGGACGGCGATCGCGCAGCTTCTGGAGCATGGAGCGATTAAAGACCTTAATGATTCAGCCAATAAATACCTGAAACGGTTTCAATTGATGAAAAACAGGGGTGAGGACATCACCATCTGGGATCTGTTGACCCATTCAGCTGGTTATGAGGATAAATTCTGGCATTTGGGAACAGATTATGATCAGGAATCCCCCGTTGGCCGTGAAGAGATAGATATTTTCGAACCTGAATTCATTAGGCCGCGGGGGAAAATATCGACTTATGGTAACTATAATACCGAAGTTCTTAGTGCCCTTGTTGAAGATGTAACGGGCCAGAATATTCAAGAATATTTTCAGAAAAATATACTTGACCCCCTTGAGATGAAAAAGACCCGCCTTCCCCTGGATTTGTCTCAAAGTGTGGATCTCGCAAAACCCTATGCCTTTTTCCCATCGGGCGAAGCACAAGAAGTGCCCTTTATGTCAATTCATCCGTTTGTGGCAGCGACCGGCGCTTTGGAGACGACACTGGATGATATCGGGCGATTTATGATGGCTCATATGGAGGAGGGGGCAACTTCAAACCCACTGGGGTTAAGGAAAAGTATATTCCAAAAATTGCACCAGACAAAGCGGGCCAATGAACCACGATTAAGTGGCTTTGGGATGACGTTTATGCAAATGAATTGGGGTCGTGAGCCTATTTTTGGTCATGGGGGAAATTGGCCGGGTTTCATGTCTGTCATGATGATGTTTCCTGAATCGGATGTGAGCCTTTTTGTAATTATATTGGGGACAGCCCCCCAGGCGAATATTAGTGAAACATTGGCTGGTTTGTTTACGGATAATCGGTTGAGTGTGAAAGAGGGAATAGATGTGCAGGCTCCAATGATGTCTACGGAGCCATTTGAAGCATTTCTGACAAGATTCGCAGGCCCATATAGCCCGCCAGTGGCTGAGTTAGGGGGTTCCAGACCCGAGGACTATACGGGAGTATATTTCGAAGATTATCGATCTCACTCATCATTTGAGAAATTTTTCAAACTGTTGGATGGCGCAAGTGCCACAACGCATGTTCAGCTTGATGGGCAGGGTGGATTGAGTTTTAATGGCATAGGGGGCTATGTTCAAACTGCCCCAGGTATATTTTGGAATAAAGATCGTCCCAATATTATTGATTTTGTCACAGGTCAGGATAGCGTTTTTGCTTTCACACCTGATCCTCTGAGCGACGATTACCGATTACATCGTTATTTACCAATGACCAGTGCAAAACGCGTTGGTGATTTTATCAACCCTCTGGTGTTGGGTAGCCTGTTTTCTATCTTTTCGTTGGTTCTGATCACGGGACTAGGTTCGCCTCTGTATTTTAGGTCGTCGGCTAAATCGCAATATCGGTATCTGCCAATCGGCATGGTGATTTGTTTTATCTTTATTTTCTTGTTTCTACTTGAGGGTTATTCCGAAGGTGATGGTCTGGCCTATCAGATGTTGCTTGGCCATCCTACGAGAATATGGCTCAGTATTTTTACAGCAAATATATTTGCCGCCCTGTCAGTTTGGAGTGTCTATTTGGCCTTTAATAGTTGGACCGGCCAGAGAAATTCAGGGGCAAAGGCAGTAATCGGCCGGATATATTTAAGTGTTTATTCACTGTCTACGATCGGTATTTCACTGATCCTATTGAACTTTAAATTGGTAGGGTTTTACTTGCCATAAATTAGGGAAAACTAAAAAACAAAAAACTTAGGGAAAAAAACTATGAAAAAAGTATACGGAAAATATTTTTGTTATATGGCGCTATCTTCAACCATGCTGTCCTCTGTTGCTTATGCGGACGAAGAGCGCACTTTAATACTGGAAGAAATAACGGTCACCGCCACAAAGCAGGCGAAAAATCTTCAGGATGTGGGRATGAGTATTTCGGCGTTGGGGGATGAGGCCYTAACCTTGATGGGGGCACAGGGGTTTGAGGATTTTGCCACATCWATACCGAACCTGTCATTTGGKTATGGCGGCGGCGGTGATGGCCGTAATGCGCGGAGCTTTGCGCTAAGGGGSATATCCGGACGAAATACCACTGGATTTTACATCAATGARACGCCTATTCCCAACCGMATAGACCCCAGATTAATTGATGTGAACCGGATTGAAGTCCTGCGGGGGCCTCAGGGYACKTTATATGGYGCCAGYTCYATGGGKGGAACSGTCAGGATCATTACCAATAARCCGGATAGTTCACAAATAGAGGGACTTGTGGAKGCCRCTGTATCAAATACYAAAGAGGGCGGATGGAATTATAAACTTGAAGGGGTGTTAAATATCCCGATTGCGAATAATAAGGCKGCCCTTCGTRTCAYCGGATAYCTGGAAGACGAAGACGGTGTATATGACCGTGTTTTTCCCGAYCCRGGCAATCCAGGWGWGATGAAACGCATMGAAAATGTTGATRATAAACAGATCAAAGGCATTCAGGCGGCATTGGGCATAAYGCCCAGYGAGGAYCTTGAGATAATTGCCAAAGCAGCMTTTCAGGATACAAAGTCAAACGGGGCTTCATGGTCCAGYGAATTAGGTAATTTTGACCAGATCAAGATTGTYGATATTCCAGAAACCCTWGATGAAGAATGGRTKCATCTGACCCTCAATGTGAATTATCAMARACCCTGGGGTGATTTTACCTTTGCCAGTTCATATTTTAAGCAGAATTATATTGAGAACGAAGATATTACAGATGTYGTTGGGGTTTTATTTGGCGGCTTCGTTTTCCCATCAGARATTAATCAGTCAATTGAGCCCAGAAACTGGACACAGGAAGCCCGCTTTGCCTCTTCATTAGAGGGTCGGTTTAATTTTATAGTCGGGGCCTATTACAATACAATAGATCAGGATAGTTTATCCGTGTCTTTGCCTGAGGGTTTCGATGCGGGATTTGCCGCTTTTGTTGGGGCACCTCCCGGAACGCAAATTTTTGGAACCGATCTTGTTTTTCAAGGGGCATCCACCGTGAATGTTAAAGAACTAGCCCTCTTCGGGGAGGCCTATTTTGACGTTACCGATGATTTGAAGCTGACGGTCGGGGGGCGCTGGTTTGATGTAGATATTGATGTTTTTGCCAAAGACGAAGGTATTGCGGCCGATATTTCCGGCGCGGTGACCTTGGGCAGTACATCGGAACAGGGCTTTAATCCAAAAATTCTGGCAGAATATACCGTGAATGAAGACATTCTTGTCTATGGCACTGCTGCAAAAGGTTATCGGCTGGGCGGTGTATCCAGCTTTATCCCTGATTTTTGCGGTGCCGATCTGGCAGCCCCGTCCTCCTCTTTCGATTCAGATTCATTATGGAGTTATGAGATTGGTGCCAAGACAAGCCTTGCCAATAATCGCGTTCAGATAAATGGTGCTCTCTATCACATTGACTGGAAAGACATTCAAATTGGGGAGAGCTTCACCTGTGGTTTTGGGCGGACGGTCAATGGCGGTACTGCACGGAGCCGTGGATTTGAACTTGAAATGACAGCCATACTGGTCGAGGGCATGACCGTGACGGCGGGTCTTGGTTATGCGGATGCAAAATTTACGTCTCATGTTGAGGGAACGGTGCCGGTCGCGGGTGATCGCCTGTTGCAGGTTCCAAAATGGACAGCCAATGTTTCCATGGATTATCGCTTTGATATTAGCTTTGCAGATGAGGGCTATTTTGCACTGAATTATACCTATACGGGTGATAGCCTTGCCAAATTCTCCAATGACCCTACATTTTCCGAAGCCAGTGCCATACGGGAGTCCTATAGCCTTTTCCATGCACGTATTGGCGTTGAACTGGGGCAATGGGATGTCTCGATATTCGCTCAAAATTTGTTCAATGTTCAGGCCAACCTGTCTGAGGTTGTTTCACTTGCGGCAGAAATTCCAGGTCTTGAACGCTTTGCCACAAATCGTCCCCGCACCATCGGGCTACAAGTCCGAAGTCGTTTTTAATGCATATCAATAACAAATCACATAGGGAGTATATAAAATGAAAAATTTACTATTAAGCACAGTGGCATTGACCATGGGTTTTGCCGTATCAGGGGGGGGGACGTCATTTGCAGCGGATGATGACAGCTTCGGGCTGGAAGAAATTGTGGTGACTGCCCGAAAGAGGACTGAGAGTTTACAGGATGTTCCAATCTCGATCTCAGTCGTGTCTGAGGCAATGCTGAAGCAGCGGGGCATTTCAGTATTAAGTGAGATTACAACAATTATGCCTAATGTCACGTCCACGGGAGGTGGTCAGGGTCAAAATGTTTTTAGTATTCGGGGATTATCAACTACCTCTAACAATCCCGGTTTTGAATCAGGGATCGGACTTTATATTGATGAAGTATATGTAGGTAAATCCTTTGCTTTTGATACAGCCCTTCTTGGTGCGGAAAGTATAGAAGTACTCCGCGGCCCACAGGGTACCTTGTTCGGTCGTAACACCATCGGCGGTGTTATTAACTTACATACAAAGAAACCGGGAAATGAGCTTGAAGCAGAAGTTGATGCTACCTACGGCAACTATGACCTTATTCAAGTCCGCGGCCAGTTAAGTGGCCCTATCGTGGAAGATAAAGTATCTGCCATGATTACGGGAATGATAAAAAAGCGTGATGGTTACCTAACTGATCATGTCACTGACGCTCAGTATAATAACGAAGACAGCTATGCCATGCGCGGCAAGGTGTTATTCACACCCTCCGAAAAGATGGAAATAACCCTTTCAGCGGATTATTATCAAGATGACAATATCGATGGCATTACAGATGTTCGGGGTGGGGCATTGGCTGGGGTTGATGGCACGCCGCTTGAAGACCGCAGCATTGGAACCAATTTTTCGAGTTTTGGCCATCGGGAGAATTTTGGACTTTCTGGAAATCTAGTGTGGGCGGCGGATAATTTTGAAATTACGTCCATTACGTCATATCGTTCTATGGAGACGGATAGTCTTTTGGACCAAGACTTTACTGTGCTTGACTTTTCATTCACAGGGCGAAAGGAAAAACTCAAACAATTTAGTCAGGAGGTCCGTCTCGCGTCTAATACTGGCGACAATTTCAGCTATCTTTTGGGATTGTATTATTTTCATTCGGATCTAGATGCGCTGACGACCGCCAATTTGGGCACGGACGCGATGAATGCCTTGTTGGGGGCTCCCTTACCGGCCGAGACAGTATTTGCAAGTGCTGATGTGAAGGGTGAAGCATATGCTATCTTTGGATCATTCAACTATGATCTATCTGAAAGCCTCACGTTCACCGGTGGCCTGAGATATTCATATGAGGATAAGGATATCGTTTATGAGCAGTCCTTGTCCGCAGGTGCGTTTGTGATGCCGTTGGCGGGTATTGCGGTTCCGATTGCTCCTCTGAATGATAATGTTTCTGATGGAGCGTTTTCAGGTAATGTCAGTTTGAATTACCAGATAAATGAGGATGCATCTGTTTATGCCACATTTAGCCGTGGATTTAAGGCCGGTGGCTTTAATGCGACTGTGCTTGGTTTTACCCCTGATCAACTGCGGTTTGAAAAAGAGACCGTCAATCAGTATGAAATTGGATTTAAATCCAGTTTGTTAGATAACAGAGTGCGTCTGAATGCAGCGGCCTTTTATATGGATTACTCTGACAAACAGGAACAACTTGTTAATGGGGCAATATTCACCGTAGGAAATGCCGCTTCTGCCACATCAAAGGGGTTTGAAGTTGAACTGTCCGCCTTACCCCATCCAAAATTGGAAGTTTTTGCCAATTTGGGATATTTGGACACGACCTATGATGCCTTCCCGGGATGTGATTTTGATGCCTTTGGCGGCCCCGTTGATTGTACGGGCAACAGGCTGCAGACAGCACCGGAAGTCTCCGCAAGCTTTGGTGGCCGGTTTGAACAGCCTGTGGCAGATGGAATAAATCTTGTTCTGTCGGGAGACCTTACTTATGAGGACGATAGTTTTATTTCTGCGACCAATAATCCGGCCTTTATAAAGCAGTCCGGGACATATGTGAACGGGCGAATTGGGGTGGAAAGTGCCGATGGCGGATGGAGTGTCGCATTTTGGGGGAAGAACATCTTCAATGTAACGCGCGAGGAGCTATCCTTTGACTTTTTAGGCACTCAATATGTTTATCAGACCAATCCTCAGACATATGGAATTGAGGTACGCTTCAAACTGTAAAAGAGGGCAACCCGACACATAAATATAAACTATTTAAGCTTCCTACACCTACTGAAGAAACAGAGATAAAGGCCATCGATTGTTGTCTAAATTTCTGTTTCTTCAGAATTTTGTTTTGACAAAGAAATTGCAAAAAAGATGTCTCCAAACTCATATATTAAAACTAAGACCAGTGAGGGGGTGGGACGGGTAACTCTTTGTCGGCCTGATGTTGCTAACGCCCTGAACACAGAAATGATCCATGAGCTTGATGTCGCTTTTCGGTCATTTGAGAAAGATATGACAATCCGTGTCATTCTATTGGAGGGGCAAGGGAAAAATTTTTGCGCCGGAGCCGATCTTGATGATATTCGCCAGGGTGGGCAAAATAGTACGAAGGCTTTAAAACAACTTTCAGAATCTTTACATAATTTAATTCTCACCGTCGCTCAAATTCGTAAGCCGATTGTTACTTTGGTCGGTGGTGTCGCAGCGGGAGCCGGGTTAGGCTTGGTGCTTCTTTCTGATCTGGTGATTTCTGGAGAGAAAGCAAAATACATCACAGCTTTCACGGCTGCTGGCCTTAGCCCGGATAGTGGTTTAACGTGGTTTCTCCCCCGTTTCATTGGACTACGAAAAGCCAAGTTATTATTGATGGAGAACCGCCCATTAAGCAGTGCAGAAGCTCTAGAGTTTGGGTTGGTTGACCGGATTGTTCCCGACGATGAGGTGCAAACATCAGGCTTTGCCGAAGCGCTTAAATTATCAAGAGGCCCCGTTTTGGCATATGGTAAAATCAAAAAACTATTGAATGATAGTTTTGAGAGAAGCCTAGAAGAGCAACTGAACGAAGAGGCTACTCTAATTATACAGCAATCCATTAGCCCGGAGGGTAGAGAGGGACTTGCGGCATTCTTTGAGAAGCGAAGGCCAAACTTTGAAGCAATCTAATCAAATAATCTAGACAGCAAGATAATGCTCAAAAGAGGATGAGAAAATGAAAAAAATACTATTGGCAGGAATTGGCCTCGCTTTATGTGCTTTTCCAGCATTTGCRAATGATACCTTAGAAGCGGMAATTGCTAAAGATTATGAYCGTTATCTGTCGGAWTTGTTTRTTSATTTYCACAAAAATCCCGAAYTGAGTTTTCAGGAACATAAGACTTCKGCGCGTCTGGCGCAGGAGTTGCARTCTGCCGGRTTTCAGGTGACAAGAGGGGTKGGTAAAAYGGGTGTCGTGGCCATTATGAAAAATGGCGATGGACCGACCGTGATGATGCGAGCAGATATGGATGCCCTGCCGATTGAGGAAAARTCCGGTTTGTCTTATGCTTCRAAGGTCATTCAAMGAGACTTAGTAACGGGYAATTTGGTGCCRGTGATGCACGCCTGTGGACATGATGTTCATATGACCAGCCTTATCGGGACTGCCCGACGCATGGCGGCCCTRAAGGAYAGGTGGRCTGGTACTCTAATGTTGATCGGTCAGCCCGCTGAAGAACGTATGCTTGGTGCCAAGGCTATGATGGATGATAATTTGTGGCAGCGKTTTGGYAAACCAGATTACGCCYTGGCCTTCCATGTTTCCGCMRCRGATMAAGCGGGCATCATTAATGTAACCGACGGGCCCCTTTTTGCGGGCGCTGATACGGTTGACATTATAATTCATGGCATYGGAGCACATGGTGCGTCGCCRCATGCTGGMAAGGACCCTGTTTTACTTGGAAGCCAGATCGTWGTTGCGCTACAAACYCTTGTCTCTCGTGAATTATCCCCGCGTGAACCAGGTGTGGTCACTGTMGGCTCCTTTCATGCGGGTACTAAGCATAATATMATYYCCGAYAGGGCACATTTGCAGTTGACGGTGCGTAATACAAATCTGRAAACCCGSAAAAAACTATTGGACGGTATTAAGCGTATCGCGACCAATCTTGGYCGAGTTGCGGGGYTGCCGGAGGATAARTTGCCGGAAGTGATTGTCTCAGAGGAAAACACGCCGCCGACYATTAATACTCCRGACCTCGCCCGCCGTCTTCGGCAGGTCTGGAAAGATGAGATGGGCCAGGACACAGTGGTTGATATAAAACCTAATCACATGGGGGCAGAAGATTTCCCCTATTTCACGACGGATCCTGCAATCAAGAGTGTCTACTTTGAAGTGGGGGGAACGCTGAAGGAAGACCTCATGAAGGCAGAACAAGGAGGTCCTTCCGTACCGAGCCATCATTCGGCATTATTTAAAATCGAGCCTGAACCGTCCATCAAAAGAAGCGTAGAGGCAACGGTACATGCCCTACTGGCTTTGATGGTGAAATAATAAGTTGTGAATCTAGCGATGCCTAACTTTATTGCTAGAGATATTAAGATATTTGGCATGAAATGGAAAAGATATGATAAAGACAAAAAATGGTAACCGTCGAACTTTTCTTCGAATGACAGCTTCCGCTGCGATGACATTTCCGTTGATAAATTTCGGGACTTTTAAAGTTTTTGCGGCAAGTGAAAAAAAATATAGCACAAAAGCCATCGATCTTGTGAATAGCACACAGGTTTTTGATATGTTATCCATTATTTCCCCCTTTGGTCCTATGATGTCGGCAGATTTTGGGGATAAGCCGAAACAAAAAGATTCCTTGAAAATTACAGATGAGTATTTGCAGCTTCTCTTGTCATCAGGAATGGATGTTTTTCATCCGGCTTTGGGTCTGGGCGCAGATGAGGCCCCAGCCTTTGTCGCGCGGATGAATGCCCTGGTTGCCGAGCACCCGGACCACCTCCGCAGAATCGATTCCATAGCGGATTTAGGGGATCTGAAAAAAGGCGAGCGCATTGGTTTCATCATTGGTATCCAGAACTCTGATCATTTCCGTGAAGTGGATGACGTGGACCTATACTATCACCTTGGGCAGCGCATCAGCCAGTTGACGTACAACAGTAGAAACTTGATCGGCACTGGTTCGACAGACCGAAGTGATGGCGGACTTAGTGATTTTGGAGTTAAAATTGTTGAGCGTATGAATAAACTAGGCATGGTGGTCGATGTATCTCACTGTGGTGACAGGACGACCCTTGATGCATTTGACGTATCTAAAAAACCGGTTCTTATCACCCATTCCAATGTCCGTAAACTGGCCGGGGGGCATGTACGTTGCAAACCGGATGAAGCGATTAAGGCGATGGCAAAATCCGGCAGTGTAATGGGTATTACTGGTGTACGTAACTTCGTTCGAGCCAAAGAGCCTACCAACATCACTCATATTATTGATCATATTGATTATGTTCGTAAACTTGTTGGAGTAGAACATGTGGGCGTCGGGTCTGATATGGACATGAACGGTTATGATGACATCCCTGAACCAGCTTATAGTGCTCTTAAATCTGTATATAAGGCCAGTTATGCTTTCCGAGACAAGATCGATACAGATGGTTTCGATCACCCAAAACGCATTTTCGATTTGACAGATGGTTTGCTCCAGCGCGGTTATTCCGATGAGGAAATTCGATTGGTCCTTGGCGGTAATTTCAAGCGTGTACTTGGAGATATTTGGGTTGGTTAGAATGTGTGAAATCTCAGGATACAAATCTTTTATTCTTTGATAAAGAAACTACTCGAAGCCTTTCACCAATCGACGGTCTGGATGACTGGAGGTGGGAAGCTAAGTGTAACTAAGCATTCAAACGCCCCAATGGCTGGCATAGGCTGGCAGAAAAAATCAGGAGGAAAGAGGACATATGGTTTTCCATCCTCGACACCGAAGAAATTGACCTGGCCGGGTATTTGAAAGCTAAACACGGCTCCAATGTTCAGGATCTTTTTATAGCCCATTATATAAATTTCCCAAGTGGTTGCCTCAACCAAACGGTGTGTTGTGTAATCTTGAATAATCAGTGATTTGGACAATTAAGAATTGCAATCTTTTTTACCACAGCACCGTTTTGCCCCAAATAGGATTAAAGGTCATTATTCTACATGTTGGGAGCTTAAATCATTTAGGGGTAATGGGATAAAAATGCCGGAATAATTTTCGCTGTTTGCGTCGTTATTTTTTCAATATTCAAGCCAATATTTTATCTGGCCTGCGCCCATTAAACTAGACCATAATTTGAGTTAAAAAGTTAGGTTTGATTAAAAATAATACATCGAAATTTTCTCAATTTTGATGTAAAGGCCTAGGCTAAAATACCTTTAATTACATTAATTTACTTGTGAGTATACAAATCATACCGTATAGTAAATATATTAAATATAGCAGATTGCTATATAATAAAATAAATAAAAAACAAAATACAGGGTGACTATTATGGCGTTATTGCAGGGCAATATCATTTGTACAGCTATGGAAAAAGTAACTTATGGCCAGCCAGCAGCTCAGGCCGTTAAGGCAGAGGCGGAGCGACTTAATGCCCGCCGTGTATTTCTTCTCGTGAGCCGAAGTCTGAACCACAATACTAATGAAATCAAGAAGATTAGAGACGCTTTAGGTGCGCGATATGTCGGAGAATATGAGGGGATTCCGTCACATGCGCCACGGAGTGCAGTGATCTTGGCGAGTGCAAAGGCTAGAGACCTTGAGGCCGATCTTATTGTTGCTGTGGGCGGAGGCTCTGTCGTCGATGCCGGGAAGATAATGTTAATTTGTTTAAAGCATGGTTTAACGTCTCCCGATGAACTTGACCCATTTCATGTCTATGTCAATGATGCTGGTGATGTGATTGATCCCGATTTTGATGGCCCGGACATCCGCATGATTGCGGTGCCAACAACATTATCAGGAGGAGAATTTAATCCTCTTGGCGGGGCTACGGATGAAGTCAAAAAACTGAAGCAAGGCTACCAGCATCGGTTATTAGTCCCCGTTACGGTCATTCTTGATCCTGAAATTACACGGCATACGCCAGAATGGTTATGGATGTCCACGGGGATCAGATCATTGGATCATGCCCTAGAGACCCTTGGCTCATTTCAGTCCAACGATTATTGTGATGGTATAGCAGATAGTGCCATTCGTTTGCTTATTGAGGGATTGCCACGGGTAAAGAAAAATCCAAAAGATTTTGAGGCGCGTCTAAAATGTCAGATCGGTGTATGGCAATCTATGGTTCCGGTTGTTGCTGGCGTTCCAATGGGGGCAAGTCATGCTATAGGGCATGTTCTGGGAGGGACATGTGATGTTCCCCATGGGTATACATCATGCGTTATGGCCCCATTTGTATTAGATTATAATGCTGAGGTGAATGCGGACCGGCAGAAAAGAATTAGCACCTGTTTTGGCGATGAAAATCGATCAGCAAGCTTTCATGTGGATCATTTTATTCGGGAATTGGGTATGCCGCGTTCCCTAAGGGAAGTTGACATTAAAGAACAAGAGTTAAAGTTGGTGGCGGAAAATACGATGCTGGATTTTTGGGCGCGGACCAATCCCCGTCCGATAAATGGGGCAGAAAACATTTTGGATATTCTTAAAATGGCTTTTTAAAATTTAAAAGCAATATCGTTAGTTTTGAGCGTTAATTAGTTTTGTAATATGAGTAATGTCCATGTCTGAAAAAATATCTAGCCTACCTGTTTGCCATGATCGGAGAATTCCCGCGCGAGATATATGTGTTTTGCGTGACGTGATTGACCGTTGGGCCGTGGAAAAGCCCGATGACGTTTATGTTGTGTTTGAAAATGGAGAGAAGTGGAGCTTTAAGGACGTTCGGGATAAAACGGTAAAACTTGCCGCAGGCTTGCAGAATACTGGTGTTAAGCAAGGAGATCACGTGGCGGTATGGCTTCCAAATGGGTCCGAGGCTCTTCTGACATTTTTTGCGATCAATTATATCGGCGCGGTTTTTGTGCCGTTTAATACGGCGTATCTTGGGACTATTCTTGAGCATGTTATAGAGAATTCGGATGCCGAAATCATCATTATTCATGAGAATCTGGTGTCGCGCTTAAATGGTATTCGGACCCATAATATAAATACGGTTGTGGTCGTGGGAGAGGGCACCAGTCCGGATCATTTTGAGACAAAGAATTTTGCGGATTTGAGACATGACACCAGGGAACTACGCCCTCTGGATCGCCCGATTAACCCCTGGGACACCCAATCGATTATATATACGTCGGGGACCACGGGTCCTTCCAAAGGTGTTTTATCATCCTATCTTCATATGTATTCTAATGCCGGACCCGAAAGTTGGCCATTCGTAAAGCCTGAAGATCGGTTCCTGATTAATATGCCGATGTTTCATATCGGTGGTATGGGGGTATGCTTTGCCATGTTGGTAAGGGGCGGCTCTATTGCGATGATGGAAAATTTTAGTACAGATGGTTTTTGGCCATTCGTTAAAAAAACCCAATGTACAGTGATTTTCTTGTTGGGCATTATGGTGGCGTTTTTAACTAAAAAGGCTCCTTCAGAGGACGATAAAAATCATCATGTTCGGACCGCATTTGTGGTTCCTTTATCTGATAGTGCGAGCGCCTTTAACGAAAGATATGGTGTTGACGTCTATACAATTTTTAATATGACAGAAATTTCTTCACCTATCGTGTCCTCGGCTAATCCTGAAAACCGCGGAACATGCGGAAAAGTACGCCCAGGTGTCCAAGTGCGGTTGGTTGATAAGTATGATTGTGAAGTCCCCGTTGGTGGTGTGGGTGAAATGATTGTCCGTACTGACCGGCCCTGGGCGATGAACCATGGGTATCAGAAGAACCCAAAAGCATCATTCGAAGCCTGGAGAAATGGATGGTTTCATACCGGTGATGCATTCCGCTGTGATGAAGAGGGAAATTTCTTTTTCATTGATCGGGTTAATGATTCAATACGTCGGCGGGGGGAGAATATTTCTTCTTTTGAGGTGGAGGCAGAATTATTAAGTCATCCGGATATTCAGGAAGCCGCTGCGATTGGCGTAAAAAGTGAATTTTCTGAAGAAGAAGTGCTGGCGGTTATTGCCCCGGTTGCAGGACGCTCAATTGATCCTGAAGAAATCATTCATTATCTCTCGGATCGCATGCCCTATTTTATGATACCGCGTTATATCCGTCAAATGAGTACATTGCCTAAAACGCCTACGGCCAAGGTACAAAAGGCATCATTGCGTGAAGAGGGCCTTACAGAAGACGCTTGGGACCGGGAACAGGCGGGTATCAAAATTAAACGAATTCGCATCTAATTTAAATTTAATAAATTAACTAAAGTACCGAACCTGTAATTATTGCAAGGAGGTTCTTATGCATTTTTCTGTGGGGAGTTATACTCAATGTATATAAATATACTTTATAGTAGAAATTAAATACATTAAGTATATAGTGATTGAGAGGGCCGTATAATTTTTAAAAAATCAGGTCACATTCAAAAGAATGGCCAAGGTAGCCTCGAAAACAAAATTGGGAAAAAGGCGTTAAATGCCTAACATCAGGAGCAAACAATGAAACTTAAGAACTCAGGGAATTTAAATACAACAGGACTAACTGCCGTTCTGGTAATGATATTAGCGGGGCAAAATGCTGCGGCATTTGATGCTAATGAGGATAACGATGCGAATAGCTCATGGACCATGGAAGAGGTCCTTGTGACGGCGACAAAGAAGTCCACAACGCTGTTAAGGACACCGGCAGCCATTTCGGCAATTACAAGCGACCAGTTAGGGGCCGGGGGCATTACGGACGTGGCTTCCTTACAAGCGTCTATTCCAAATTTGTCTATTGGTAATCAGTTCGGTGTAAATCGCATTTTTATCCGCGGTATTGGCATGACTAGTATTGATCTTGGCGCCGATGGTGCGGTGGCATTTTTGCAGGATGGCGCCTTGATTTCCCGACCCGCCGCGCAGCTCGCCGGCTTTTTTGATGTCGAACGGGTAGAGGTTTTGCGCGGGCCGCAGGGGACACTTTATGGTCGTGGTGCAACGGCGGGTGTGATTAATCTCATTACCAAACGCCCGACCAAGGAGCTTGAAGGCTATGCGACAGCTACGATAGGGAATTATTCGGCCTGGAGTTTTGAAGGGGCCTTGAGTGGACCACTGGCCGGTGAAAAGATCATGGGCCGGATTGCGACTAAGATCGATCAAAGGGGCGGTTTTGGTGAGAATCTGGTGACCGGGAATGATGTGGACGATCGGGATGCGATAGCGGTACGGGGGAGCTTGTTGTTTGACCTGGCTGATGATTTGAGCTTGCTTGTCTCGGGTGAATATTACAGAGAAAAAGATAATAACTATGGGTTCCATTATTTTGGAACAACAACGGTTGAAGAAGATGATCTGCCTCATAATGCTTTGGGGGGGCGCACTATTTTTGATTACCAGGGTGCCGATGCCAATCTTCGGGATTTGGTGTCTGATGAGGATGCCGTCAACGACAGAGACAATCTAGCCATAACGGCTATTGTGGAATGGACCCCCGGTGACTGGTCTATTACATCGGTTACATCATATCGGGATTTCGATCGTTTCAACCGGGATGATTTGGATGTTTCGGATCAAAATGTCTTTGGGCAAAATAATTATACGGAAAAAAGCCAGTCTTTTGGGGAAGATATTACCCTGTCCTATCAGGCAGAGGGTTATGACCTTCTTTTTGGCGCAATGTACTTTAATGAAACGCTTGATGGTGAAGTATTAGTCCCGCTCGTTAATTTCCCGGTAGCCCCCGGTGTTTTAGTTGATGGCGGCAACTTCAGACAATTTGGCACTGTCAAAACAGACGCGATAGGTATCTTTGCCCAAGCGACCTATGCATTAACAACACAATTAAGTTTAACGGCTGGCGTAAGATATAATTACGAGAAACGGCAGGGTAAAGGGTCTTTCACGTTTGATCTTCTGGGCTTAAATGTGCCAACTGATAATAGCAAGGACTGGGATGCGATAACGCCAAAAGCGACCTTGGAATATCAGGCTTCAGATGACACATTGTTATACGCAACTATTTCCAAGGGTTTTAAATCCGGTGTTATTAACATTGGGAGTGTCAATGATGTTATTAATCCGGAATTTGTCTGGGATTATGAGCTCGGCTTTAAAACACGGGGGATGGATGATCGCCTTTCCCTGAGTATGAGCGCGTTTTATTATGATTATACAGATTTGCAGGTTGGTTTCGTTAATGCACAGAGCATCGTGGAAACGCGGAATGCCGCATCTGCCACAAATTATGGTATTGAAATTGAGGGCCAGTTTCAGGTTGCCGAGGGCTTTGTCGTTGATTTCTTTGGCACATATCTCAATGCGACGTTTGAGGAATTTACCAATGGGGATTATAGACAGGGTTTTGCCCTGGTTGATTTAAGTGGCAAACACCTGCCCAATGCCCCTGAATTTTCCTTCAAAATCGGAGCAGAATACACCTTGGACCTTGCAGAGA
This sequence comes from Alphaproteobacteria bacterium, assembly GCA_002401455.1. Classification (GTDB taxonomy): domain Bacteria; phylum Pseudomonadota; class Alphaproteobacteria; order Sphingomonadales; family Emcibacteraceae; genus Paremcibacter. Next base: position 105,387 of record NVTE01000007.1, on the reverse strand, counting down.
AAGGGGCCTTAATCTTCCGAGGGGATGCGAATTGGCAAAGCGAAGTATTTTTCACTGAATTCAATAATGCTGACGCGAAACAAGATAGTTTTGCCTTGGTTGATGTTCAGGCCATGTATGTCCCCCAGAGTGACGCCTGGTATGCCAAGATTTGGGCAAAAAATCTGACCGATGAGTTGATCATTGCAAATAACATTATTACGGCCCCCTTGTATGGCAGTATTCGCGTTGGTTCTGTAGGTGCGCCAAGAACTTTCGGCGCCACGGTAGGGCTGCGGTTTTAATGGACCGGTTTTGTTTTATATGAACTGAATTTTAAGTTTGTAAAATAATATTGATAAGAATAAAGAGAAAATGAATGAAACATTATGATGCCGTTATCATCGGTGCAGGTTTGTCTGGTCTTTGTGCCGCTATTGATCTGAAGAAAGCCGGACTTAACAATATCAAACTTTATGAGAAAGCTGATGATGTTGGAGGGACCTGGCGGGATAACCATTATCCGGGGGTTGCTTGTGATGTTCCTTCTCACCTTTATTCTTATTCTTTTGAACCTAACCCGAACTGGTCAAAATGGTATGGAACTGGCGAAGAAATTCTTGACTATATTCGTCATTGTGCCCGTAAATATGAGATAATTGATCATATAAGCTTCAATACAAAAGTAACTAAGGCCGTTTGGGAAGGGGATCATTGGAAAGTCATTACCTCCTCTGGTGAAGTGGTGACGTCTCGTTTCCTGATCGCAGGCATGGGCGGCTTGCATACGCCAAATACGCCAAATTTTTCCGGGATGAAAAAATTTGGGGGCCCGATGTTTCATACCGCCGACTGGCAGCATGATGTTGATTTGAAAGGGAAACGTGTGGCTGTCGTCGGGACGGGTGCCACCGCTGTGCAATGTATCCCTGAAATTGCTAAAGAAGCAGAATCGCTTTACGTTTTTCAGAGAAGTCCTGTTTGGGTCGGTCCCAAGAATGACCCTTTTTATAGTGAAGAGGAGAAAGCAGATTTCAACAATGATCCTGTCGCCCTTAAAAAACATCGTTGGGATCTTTGGAAAAGCTGGGAGACAACGGGTCTTGATATGGTTAAAGCTGGAAGTGCGATCAATATGACTGCGGAACGGCGGGCCAGGGATTTAATTAAACGATCTCTTGTGAATCCGGAGCTAGCCAAGAAATTAACCCCTGACTATAATTTCACCTGTAAACGGCCTACTTTCTCAAATAATTATTATTCAACATTTGAGTTGGATAATGTGCATCTGGTGACGTCAGGGGTTGATAATGTGACGGAGACAGGCTTAACGTCGGCGGGCCAGAATTTTGACGTGGACGTCATTATCTTCGCAACGGGCTTTAAGCCGTTTAACATTGCCCTTGAGATAGACTTAATAGGATTAAAGGGTATGTCTCTGGATGAAACATGGAAGACACATATCAATAGTTACCAATCAATTATGGTTCGGGATTTACCCAACTTCTTTATGATGTTGGGGCCAAATAGTGGGGGTTTGACGTCCACTCTGCAAATGATTGAGCAACAATCAAAATATATCCTTAAGGCCATAAACAAAATGGATAGTGAGAATATCAATTATATTAACCCTAAACAGAAATTAATTGATCAATTTACCAACCGGATTCAAATTGCAACCGCGAAAACGACACACAATAAAGGCTGCACATCATGGTGGTCAGATGGTCAAGGCTATAATCATAGTGTCTGGCCGGAATCCAGTATTACGTACCGCATGATGATGAGGGATTTCAATATTGATCATTTTGATTGCGCACCATTTGTTGAAAATATGTCTGTTGGAGGGGAAAAATAATGCAGGACTTTAACGGAAAGGTGGCGATTGTCACAGGCGCAGGAAGTGGTCTTGGCCAAGTTTATGCCCATAATTTATCGTCTCTGGGTGCGATCGTCGTCGTCAGTGATGTTTCTGCTGAAAAGGCTGCGGTGACCGTTGAGCGTATTCGTGAGACAAAGGGAGAAGCAATGGCTGTTCCGGGGGGGATAGCGACGCAGAGTGACGCAGATAATATTGTTCGTATGGTGCTTGGGGCTTATGGTAAAATAGATATTTTAATTAATGCATCGGGCCATAATTGTTCTGGACCCCTGATGTCACTTGAGCCCGTGGAGATGACCGAAATTATACAAACTCAGTTAATGAGTTGTATCTATGCGACAAAAGCCGTGCTTCCAGAAATGGTAAAAAATAATAAGGGTCATATTGTAATGACCACGTCTGGAATAGGTATCTTCGGGGCTGAAAATAATGCGGTTTATGCCGCCGCCACGGCAGGGGTTGCAGGTTTCTTGAAATCGGTCAGTCTTGAAGTGAAAAATACGGAAATTAAAATTAACGCAGTTGCTCCTATTGCGAATACACAAAATTCGGATAGTTTTTTTGAAGCCGTTTCTGGTCCGGACCCAGAGCAATACCCTATGGAACTTGTCGCTTCTGCTGTTGCCTTTTTATGTCATGAGAAATGCTCTTTCAGTGGACGAATCCTATCCTTAACTGCGGGCCGTATGGCACAAATTTTTAGTAGCACGGTCCCGGGATATTTTTATGCGGGTCACGATATGCGGGATGTCGTGAATAATGTTGATTCCATCCTATCGACAGATCATCCTTTGGTTCCACGAGATGTCTCAGATGAGTTGTTTCTGATTGATATTTGAAATATTTTTTTGCATTTGATAGAGTGTCTAAAAATTAGAAAGCCAGATTGTTATGACGTTGGATGTTCTGTCAAACAATATTGATTTCTCACCATTGCATGATCGTATGCAATGGTATGTAGATCAGGAAATATTACCCTTTTGTTCTACGCTTGTGATGCGTGGCCTGGATGTGCTGGATTATAAGTGTTTTGGATATGTGGATGTGGACCGGAAGCACAGGTTACGTTCGGATGCCATTTACCGTATGTTTTCTAACAGTAAAATAGTAACGTCTGTGGCGGCAATGATTTTATATGACGAGGGCCGACTGGGCTTAGATGACCCATTGTCAGATTATATTCCTGACTTTTCGCAGCCTCAGGTTCTGATTAAAGGGGCAACAAGAATTGATCAAACAGAACCCCTGCAAACAGACATTACCATACGACATTTATTAAGTCATAGTGCAGGGTTTTCTTATGGTTTTATTGAACCAGAATCTCTCATTGATCAGGCGTATTTATCTGATGGATTGAATATGTTGAGGAAATATCCGGGTACTTTAAAGACTCTTATGACACATCTGTCTAAATTTCCTCTGGTATATCAACCGGGAAGCGATTGGCGATACAGTATCGCGACGGATGTCGTTTCACGGGTAATTGAAATTGTATCTGGCCAGTCATTGGATGTCTTCTTCTCAGAACGGATCTTTCAGCCGCTCAATATGAAGGATACTGGATTCTTTATACCCTCTTCTGAAAAGGATCGCCTGGCAGCCTTATATATACCAGAAGATATGATGAATCCCATGATACCCGGATTTCAGTTATATAAAAACCAGGAAGATTCTCAAACTCATCAAGCTCCAATTTGTTTATCAGGGGGTGGTGGATTGTATTCTACAGTTGCAGATTATGTTAATTTTATGCGGCTTTTTATAAACAATGGTACGTGGAATAATGCGAAAATTTTAAGGCCAGGAACGGTGGATTTGATGCGGCGAAATCATTTGGCTGATGGTATTCGTATGAACTTTCCGATGTGGGATATGAAGGATAGTGTCTTTGGACTTGGTTTTGCTTTAAAATATTCTTCTGCGTTGCATGAGGATAAAAACCTTCAGGAATATCACTGGGGGGGTATGGCTGGGACACATTCCTGGATGTCGCCCCAAGGGGTAAGTGGATTGTGTATGACCCAATTAATGCCGGGGTTTTGGCATCCTTTTAGTCATGATTTTAAAGAGATTAGTTACAAAATAACCACGTAATAATGGGGAAATGTAAGTAACAAACTTGAAGTAAGATTTGCACATCGAGATGTGATAGAGTAAAAATTCACAAGCTGAGGATGGCGTGGTGAATTATTGAGGGATACCGTGAAAAAAAATTTAAAAGAGGAAGTCGCCTCATATAAACGCCAGAGAATTTTGGAAGAGGCCTGTCACCTTTTCTTTGAAAATGGCTATGAGCGTACGACACTTGACTCGGTTGCGGACTGTCTTGATGTGACGAAACCATTTATATATTCTTATTATGCCAACAAAGGTGAAATTCTATTTGATATTTGTCAAACAGGCATTCAGCTTTCCCTGAAAGCGTTAAATGACGCTTTGGCTCTTGAAGGAACAGCCCTTTCCCGTCTTAAGGCTCTTGTCGAAAGTGTCTCCAGAATAGTGATTGAAGAACAAGAATATATTGTTGTTTATTTGCGCGAAGAAAAAAATCTTGAGCCCCAGAAAATAAATGATATTCGACAGTTGCGGAATGAGTTTGATCACAAACTAGCGGAACTTCTGGCGGAGGGGGTGACGTCTGGTGAATTCGATGTAGAAAACACTTTATTGACAGCAATTTCTATTGGGGGCCTTATTAGTTGGACGGCAAACTGGTATAACCCAAGTGGGAAATGGTCTGTAACAGAGGTGGTCATGCATGCCATCCAGTTAGTTATGAGCATGGTAAAGATTCGTTGAGTTTTCTTATTTATGAGTGCCGTTGTAGTTGGAAAGAACTAGCGGTACATGTTTGTAAAATATTATACTGAAGCAATTATGTTCAGACGGTAGTTATCAAAGCACTGCACCCGTAGTTGCGGGCCCCTGTGGCCACGGAAATTAAATGTAATTGTTTTGTCAGTTCTTAATATGAGCGCCATATCTAATGGGTATTATAAGCAATTGAGTGGTTTCCTTTTGATATTATGGGGATAGTTCTCGATATTCATAGGGTTTGTCATTAGGCTTTAACCTGTTGACCAAATGCTTGCCAATTCTTGACCCTATGAAGCTTAAAACCCTTCCTAACGGGGAAGAAAATTTCTTCTCGTAAGTACTCTGTAAGTGCAAGATGAGCGAAAATTAAGCATCCCACCAGAAAAAACCATTCGCCAGGACCACTTCTAAACAGGATTGAAATATCTTTTGAGGCTGCCACTTAATATACAAAATAAAATGACTCTACCCCTCTCTTAGCTCAATCAATAACTTGGTCCATTTTATTCGACGATGGACAGTGCAACTCTAATGCCAGAAGGGTTAGTAGGGAACCGGGCAGTTATGGTAAGTCGTCCATGATCAAAAAATCGAGAATCCGGTTTTTGTCGTGAAGAGGTCCAAAGCCTGGGTTCCGATAAAAGAATTGCCATATTCATTGAGGGCAGGAGAAAAGACGGCAAGGGTCATCTTACCGGGAACAACGGCGATTATGCCGCCGCCGACCCCACTTTTTCCGGGTAGCCCCACCCGATAAGCGAAGTCCCCCGAAGCATTATAATGTCCGCAAGTCAGCATCAGGGAGTTGATCTGTTTTGTCTGAGCCGGGGTGATGTGCTGGGTTCCGGTCAGCGGATCGGTGCCGTGATGGGACAGATAGAGTAGGGACCGGGCCAGTTCCCGGGCAGTCATGGTGACCGAACAATGGTGGAAATAAGTTCTGACAACGGTGTCGACCTCATTGTGGATGTTACCAAAACTCTTCATCAGGTTGGCCGAGGATATATTTTTATAGCCATGGTGCATTTCGGAAATGGCAACTTTGTGATCCATCTCAATGTCAGGGGTATCGGCCGTCTCCTTGATAAAGGTGATCAGGGCTGAGAGGGCCTGATCCTGCCCGCCAAAATGGGAGATCAGGCTGTCGGTTACCACAATCGCGCCGGCATTGATAAAGGGGTTTCGCGGAATGCCCGCCTCATATTCCAGCTGGATCAGGGAATTGAACGGGTTGCCGGAAGGTTCCCGCCATACCCGTCGGCAGAGAGCATCCGGATCAGCCTTTAACGCCAGGGTAAAGCTAAAGACCTTTGAGATGCTTTGAATGGAAAACTTCTGTTCAGCGTCACCGACGGCATAAATCTGGCCATCATTAGTCGTCACCACCATGCCAAATTGCCCAGGATCAACGGTGGCCAGGGCGGGAATATAATCGGCGACCTTGCCCTGTCCCAGCAGTGGCCTGATCTCATGATTGATCTCGTTCAATATCGCGTTTAGGTCCATAAGAATTTCTCAATAATTATCTGACAAAGCGGTTTATGCTGTTGTAGTGTGACTTACTTCTTTTTAATCCGGTAAATCCGGTAAATCCGCTATATCGCAATATTATTGATGTTGCAAGGAGGGGGCTGCTGGAGAAAAGATAAAAAAATCAAAACCCTCACGGAGGGGCTTCCCGCAATGAGAAGTATTTTTCCTATTGCCTGAATATAACAAGAAGAACAGTACCTATCGCAGAAAACAAAAAAAATTTCCAAATGAAAAATGCAGTCTTTCCAGATGGTTATGGGGGCAATCTTGTTTGGCATGGCCTGTGCAAAGGAAATAACTATCTCTGGACTGGGCCCTGATCGAGACATCGTAAGGTCAGGTAAAAAACCCAGCCGGAAAAGAGTTCAAAACGTTATGGGAAGGAAATTTACTTATGTCAAAAATGACACAGCCAACGCCTGAGCAGGGCCAAAAAACGGCGACAATCGCCAAGTCTCTTCTGGTGGGATTGATGCTTTCTGTCTCTGCCCTGCCCTCACTCGCGGAGCAGGCCGCTGAGCAGGTCACGCCCGCCAAGGGGACAGAAGACCAAAGCGGCGCGGTCGATAAGGCCGACAAGTCCAAACCGAAAGAAGATGTCATTGAGCAGATCGTGGTCACCGGCTCGCGGCTGCGTCGACCAGAGCTGACCTCTGCCCTGCCTTTGCTGACCGTGACCCAGAAAGATGTCGAGCTGAGTGGCATGGCGTCGATCACCGACCTGTTTGCCCAGATGACTGGCTTTAACGGCGACTCTTTTTCCATTGACGACCGCAGCGCCAATAACATTGGCCGTCAGAATATCCAGATCCGCGGTCTCGGCTATAGCCGGACCCTGCATCTGATCGATGGTGTCCGGATGGCGGGCGGCGATACCGCCGGTGTTGCCGATGTCTCCATGATCCCGACGGGCATGCTGGAGCGGGTTGAAGTGGCCAAGGGCGCGTCTTCGGCGATTTATGGTTCTGACGCCATTGCCGGTGTGRTCAAYTATATTCTCCTGAAAGATTATGACGGYATCAAGGTTAAGRTCAGAACYGGKCTCAGTGARAAAGGYGATGCGGCGAAAAACAAGATCGGCATTGTCGCCGGCAAGCAATTCGAAAGAGGCGGCTTCACCATCGGGGTCGAATTTGATGAYATCAACACCTTCCGGCGCAATGACCGGTCTTTCTATAAGACWGACCACCGGGGCGATACYAATGACGGCGTCAAYTATGGCGATGATTTCACCAGTAAATATACCCCGTCSGGGACCTTTGTCTATTACAACAAGGTTTCYGGGGTCAATACCTATCATTACAATCACCGCCAGGAMGGCACCGATGGCAGCCARCTGTCYGACTATGATGTGGTGACCGGTGATCCCAACACCGATTGGCGYAAAGCCGACAAGAGTGCCCAGGATAAATATRTCGACATTTATGGCTATAATTTCTTCCAGGATTCCCTCGATGCCTCCAACCGCAGGGAATATAATGCGGTCTTTAACGGCTATTATAGCCTGACCGATAATCTGGAAGCCACGCTTCAGGTCATGGCCTCCTACCGGGATAACTTCTCCAAAGAAGCCCCGGCGGTGATCAACAGACTGCGCATTCATCAGAATAACCCCTACAATCCTTTTGGTCGCCGGGTCGATATGTATCGCCGCCTGATCAGTGAGACTGAAAGAAGCACCTCGACCAAAACCAAACCGCTGCATATTCGTTTTGGCCTCAATGGTAATCTGTCGGACAAGTGGGAATGGAGCATGGACCTGATCCATAGTAAAATTACTGCCGACCGGACCTACCCCTCGACCCTGAATTATGACGCCCTGAAGAAAGCCGTTGGCAATCCGCTCTATTGCCTGGAAGCCGAAGGCTGTACCCCGCTTAATGTTTTTGTTGATGCTGACCAGCTTGACCTGGAATCCTTCCGGGTGACCGGCCTGTCTGACATCAGCAAAGGCAAGACCAATGCGGCGCATTTTGATGTGCTCGGCGAATTATGGGACCTGCCAGCTGGGACCATGCAGCTGGCCGTCGGGGTCGAATACCGCGGCGAGGAAGTCTCGCGGACCTTTGATGACATTCGCTCGCAGTATAACCTGGTGGGCAATCTGGCCAAACGGGAAGACGTTATCCCGCCCAAGCGGACCGTCAAAGAGATTTACATGGAAACCAATGTTCCCCTATTGACCGATGCGCCGCTGGCCAAGCATTTGAGTGTTGAATTTGCCCTCCGCCATTCGTCTTACAATGATGCCGGCAGCAAGACAGTTCCGTCGGTTAACCTTTATTGGAAACCGGTAGAAGAACTCCTGTTCCGGGCCAATTATGCCGAAGGTTTCCGGGCTCCTACCCTGTGGGACCTGCACCGGGGGGCGGTTTATTATGAAGAACGCTCCTTCCGCAATACCTCCGATCCCTGTGCCGGACCGGACTGGGAAGAATTTGAACTCTGCCGCAGTTTCGGCGGACAAATCCCCCAGGCCCAGGCCTATGAATGGGGTTTTGAAACCGGCGGCAATCTGGACCTGAAACCGGAATCAGCCAAATCCATCAACTTAGGTGTTGTTTGGACCCCGGAATATATCAAGGGCTTCACCGCGACTTTCGATTACTGGCAAGCGGATATTGAAGGCGATCCAGCGCGACTGACCCGGATCATGATGCGGGAAAATGCCCGGACCAACGGCCAATTGTTTGGCGACCTGATCGAGCGGAACCCGGACACCCATGTCATTGAATATTATAAAAGTATCCCGATCAATATCGGCGAACGGGAATATTCAGGCTGGGATCTGGAGCTGAATTATCGCAGTGCAGAAACCGACTATGGCCAGTTTGGTATTAACTTCAAATGGTCCCATATGATTAAAGGCCGGACCCAGTTCCTGGGCGATTCTGAATGGACGCCGGAAGCCGGACGCTTTAACTGGATTCCCAATAAGCAGTCTGTGAAACTCTATTGGAATAAAGGTAAATGGCGGGCGTCCTTCTTTGTCTATCGGGGTGATAAAACCTTTAACAGTTATAACCAGGATACCACCTATGAGGTCACGGATCTTAACGATCAGGATCAGCTCGATCTGGCCCGTGAAAATGCCTTGTTGTGGGTGCCGAGTTATAACAATAAATATATGAATATTGGCTATGATGCCGGCAAATATGGCTCGTTTAACCTCAATATTCAGAATCCGTTCAATGAGAAACCTAAATTTTACAACTCGTCTGTCGGGTACAAACGGGGGCCAAGTCCACGGGGTCGTTACTTCACCCTGAGCTGGTCGAAAAAATTGTAAAATATCATCTTTCTGGCGTCGTCTGGCTTCCCTGCCTGACGACGCTTATTTGATTGATAACCGGGAATATCCTTAATGACGCCCTTTAAATTGCTCGCGTTGAGCTGTGCCTTTATCGCTGCCCTGGGGGGGCTTCCCCAAGCCTCTTTCGCCAGAGACGGTGCCATCTATCGGTCCATGGACCTGGCCCATCCGGAATGGGCCAGGCATGGCATGGTGGTCAGCCAGGAGGCCTACGCCTCAAAAATTGGTCTGCAAATCCTACAGCAGGGTGGCAATGCGGTTGATGCCGCAGTGGCGGTCGGCTTCGGTCTGGCCGTAACCCTGCCGCGGGCGGGAAATCTGGGCGGCGGTGGATTTATGATGGTCCATATGGCCCGGGAAAATATAACCGTGGCCATCGACTACCGGGAAATGGCCCCGGCCCGGGCGCACCGGGATATGTATCTGGATGAACAGGGCAATGCGGACCCCCGCTTGTCACAGTTTCACGGCCTGTCCGTGGGGGTGCCGGGCACCGTGATGGGGCTGGAACTGGCTCTGAAAGAATATGGCACAATGACCCTGCCCCAGGTTATGGCCCCGGCCATTGAGCTGGCGGAACAGGGCTTTATCGTCAACCCCGGTCTTGCCGGGTCCCTGAGGGGCCTGAAGAAACGCCTGGCGGGCTGGCCGAGCACCCGGGAAATATTTTATAAAGATAATGGCGAAAATTATCGCCCCGGCGACCGTCTGGTCCAGGCAGACCTCGCTCAATCCTTGAGAATAATTGCCGCCGAGGGCAGCAAAGGGTTTTACCACGGCCCGCTGGCGGAGAAGATCGCCGCCGCCGTGGTTGAGGCCGGTGGCGTCATGACCATTGAGGACCTGGCCAATTATACCGCTGTCATCCGTGAACCAGTCACCGGCACTTACCGGGGCTATGACATTGCCTCCATGCCGCCGCCATCCTCGGGCGGCACTCATATTATAGAGATCCTCAATATCATGGAAGGCTACCCGGTGACGGAGCTGGGCCATAACAGCGCGGCGACCATCCACCTGATGGCGGAGGCCATGAAGCGGGCCTATGCCGACCGCAGTAAATATCTCGGTGATCCGGATTTTGTCACCGTACCGACCACCGCCCTGACCGATAAAAGCTATGCTGCCCACCTGCGTCAGACCATTGACCAGAACCGGGCGACCCCGAGCAAATCCTTAAGCCCGGGACAGCCCGCCCCCTATGAAAGCAATGAGACCACCCATTATTCCGTGGTCGATAAATGGGGCAATGTGGTGTCCAATACGTATACCCTGAATTTCAGTTATGGCTCGGGGCTGGTGGCCCGGGGCACCGGTATCCTGCTCAACAATGAAATGGATGATTTCTCCGCCAAGCCCGGGGTGCCCAATGGCTATGGCCTGATCGGCGGAGACAGCAATGCGGTGGCCGCTGGCAAACGACCGTTAAGTTCCATGAGCCCGACCATCGTTTTCAAGGACGGCAAGCCGTTTCTGGTCACCGGCAGTCCGGGCGGCTCGCGGATCATCACCTCGACCCTGCAGGTGATCATGAATGTTATCGACCACGGCATGAATATTGCCGAGGCCACCAATAGTACGCGCATTCATCACCAATGGTTTCCCGACCAGCTGCGCATTGAAAAGAACCTCAGCCCGGACACCATCCAGCTGTTGCGGGACAAGGGCCAGAATGTGGTTGTCAGATCCTCCATGGGCAGCACCCAGTCGATCATGATTACCCCTGAAGGCCTGTATGGGGCGTCGGACCCGCGCCTGAGAGGCGCGCTGGTGGCGGGGTATTAAAATGGCTTTGAGAAAATATAGCGCCCTATATGCCCTGATGACCGTGTTGCTGCTGTCAGGTTGCACGCCATCGGAATCTGGCGGGCAAAAGGTCGTGATCAATAAAAATCCCTACCCCAGCCAGTATCAGCCGTTGCCCCGGGAACGAACGCTGATCAAGAATGCCACCATCCTGACCGGCACGGGGGCGCGTCTGGAGCGGACGGATATCATTCTGTCCCGGGGAAAGATTGAAGCCTTGGGCCGGGGGCTTGTTGCCGATGGGGCCAGGGTCATTGATGGCACCGGAAAATGGCTGACCCCGGGCTTGATCGATGTTCATTCCCACCTGGGGGTTTATCCGAGCCCCGCCCTTTCCGCCCATAGTGATGGCAATGAAAAGAGTGACCCCAATACCTCTGAGGTCTGGGCCGAACATAGTGTCTGGCCTCAGGACCCGGGCTTCCATGCCGCCCGGGCTGGTGGGGTCACCACATTGCAGATATTACCGGGATCGGCCAACCTTTTTGGCGGCCGGGGGGTGACCCTGAAGAATGTACCATCGGTGGTGACCCAGGGCATGAAATTTCCCGGTGCGCCTTATGGCCTGAAAATGGCCTGCGGCGAAAACCCCAAAATGGTCTATGGCAGCCGCAAACAAGCGCCCAGCACCCGCATGGGTAATATGGCAGGCTACCGTATGGCCTGGATCAAAGCGGAGGCCTATCGCCGAGCATGGCAGGCCTATGACGCTGCCTATGCCGCCGGACTCAACCCGACACCGCCGACCCGGGATATTGAGCTGGATACCCTGCGCGGGGTGCTGGACGGTGAAATCCTGGTTCATAATCATTGTTATAAAGCCGAAGAGATGGCCATGATGATCGACCTGGGTAAGGAATTTGGCTATCATTCCGGCACGTTTCATCACGCTGTCGAAGCTTATAAGATCGCCGGTATGCTGGCGGGGAATGGCAATTGTGTCGCCATGTGGCCAGATTGGTGGGGGGCGAAAATGGAATCCTATGATGCTATCTATGATAATCTGGCCCTGGTGGCTGCGGTGGAAAAATCTTGCGTGATTGTCCATTCTGACTCGAAAACCACCATCCAGCGGCTGAATCAGGAAGCGGGAAAAGTCATGTACCGGGCCAATGAAAGCGGATTTTCTTATACCCCAGAAGCGGCCATTCGCTGGATCACGGCCAATGCCGCCAAGTCGCTGGGCATTGCGGATAAAACCGGATCTCTGGAGGTGAACAAATCAGCGGATCTGGTGATCTGGAACCAGAATCCGTTCAGTGTCTATGCCCATGCGGAACAGGTCTTCATTGATGGGGCCAAGGTTTATGACCGTCATGATCCCCGCTATCAGGCACAGAGTGATTTTCTGTTGGGCCAGCAATAGGGATATGACATGAAATTTTTAACCTCACTCCTGACCATTTATGTGCTCAGCAGTGGCAGCCTGGCCCGCGCCGAGGACCTGGCCATTACCCACGCCACCGTCTATAGCGCGACCGAGCAGGGGCTGTTGGCCGATGCCACCGTGGTGATTAAGGACGGGATCATCACGGCGATAAATCCGGCGACCCTTGACGTGGACCGGGTGATCGATGCGGAGGGAAAAATCCTGACCCCGGGCCTGATCGGGGCCATGACCCAGATTGGCCTGGTGGAGATCGGGTCGGAAGGCAAAACCCGCGACGATAGCGATGGCAAGGCGGATATCACCTTTGATCCGAGTCTGGCCTTTAATGGCGGGTCGAGCCTGATCCCCCTGGCCCGAAAAGGCGGCCTGACCCGCATTATCGGGACCCCGAAGGCGGGAAGTAGACTTTTTGCCGGGCAGAGTTTTATCGCGGACCTGACCGGGTCGTTGACCAGTGTTCAGGCGACGAACACCGGCGTTGTGGTGTCTCTTGGCAGCCCTTCCAAAGGCTCCCGGGCCCGGGAGCTCCAGACCCTGATCGATACGTTGGACCGGGGGACAAAGATAACCGACAAACCGCTGTCGAAAAAGGATCAGGCCGTGCGGTCGGTACTGGAGGGCAGGAAACCCCTATTGATTTACGCTAATCGGACGTCGGATATTCTGCAGGTGATCGCGTTGAAAAAACGATTTTCGATCAAGGTTGTCCTCATTGGGGCCGCGGATGCGGTGGTGGTGAAAGCGCAATTGACTCAGGCGAATATTCCTGTGGTCATCAATCCCATGCATAATCTGCCGACAAGTTTTGACAGTCTGCACCAGTCGTTACGGAATGCGGGCCTGCTCGCCAGAGCCGGGGTCAAGGTGGTTTTCCAGGGTGTCGGCAGCCATTACCTGTATCAATTGCGGTTTGATGCGGGCAATGCGGTGGCCAATGGTATGCCCTATGAGGATGCGCTGGCGGCGATTACCGCTAATGTGGCGGATGTTTTTGGCCTCAATTCGGGAAAAATAGCGGTCGGTAAGAGGGCTGACCTGGTGCTGTGGCAGGGCGACCCCCTGGACCTGAACAGCCGGGTGGTGACCCTATGGATCGACGGCAAGGCCTATGACACAGAAACCCGTCAGGATAAATTACGTCAGCGGTATCAGGCCCAGAGCGACCTGCCAAAAGCCTACGTCAAGTAACTGCTGGCAAAGCACTATTTGATTGTTTATAGTCCGGGGAGAAGCCGTTTCTGGGGGAGGCTTTTTAATTAGTGGTCCTATGAGGGGTTGGGTATTTTGTTTAAAGCATTTTTTAAAATCTTTTTACTCCTGTTATCCATAGCAAGTTGCTGGGTAATTATTGTCAGCCGGGATCAAAGCCGGATGCTCGGCCAATTTTCGGACGGTTATATCCTGCAACTCAATAGCAGCATCAAAGACGCGACCCGGAACTTCCTGATGCCGGCCAAGAATATTGCCAAACTGGGAAGTTATATGGTTGAGGAAGGCATCTTGTCCCTAGATAAACCGGAAAACCTGGCCACATTTGTCACCCCCTTCATTGAACGGTATCCTCAGTTTAATGGCTATTTTGTTGGCACCGAAGACCGTGAGTTCTGGTTCTGGCATAACACTTATGCCAAGGATTATAATTTCCGCATTCAAACCATAGAAAAGAATGCGGCAGGGATGCTTGTCGAACAGAAAGAATATCTTGATCAGCAGCGCAAATCTTTGTGGTTTTCAAAACCGGTGGTGGCCCATCAGTATGATCCGACCTCCCGCCTGTGGTATAAGGGGGCCAAGACATTAAAGGGCGGCTTCTGGAGCGACCTCTATTCCTTTAACTCTGACCCTTATCAGATCATTCCTGGTATCACGGCGTCTTTTCCCATCTATGATGAAAATAATAAGCTTCTGGGCGTTTGGGGCGTTGATATTGTTCTGGAGGAATTGTCGGCCTTCTTGTCCGATATTGGCGCATCCCGGTCAGCCGATCTGGTCATTTTTAACGAGCAGGAAAAAGTCATTGCCTATTCCGGCTTTAAAGATGTGGCGATCAAGGATAAATTGCTGTCGCTCACCGACCTGAATAATGCCAAGATGGAAACAGCCATCACCAGTTACCGCAATCATGGCTTTAGTGATTTTTATTTTGAAGAAGAGGGTATCCGGTATCTGGCGTCCTATTCGTCGTTCGTTTTCGGTGAGGAACAGGGCTGGTCATTGCTTCTGGTGGTTCGCGAAAGCCAATTAATTGAACATATGTCTCTTAATCTAATGGTGATTATGTTCTTTGCCCTGATCGTCCTGATCACGTCCCTCAGCGCCCTGATATATCTGTTCCGCCACCCGGTTCTGGTCACCGTCAAGCAGATGGTGAGGCGGTGAACGGTCTGGTTGCCCCTGAGGAAGACCAGGCCGGGCAGCCTAAACACCGCCCTGTTGTCATTCTGGCCTGGATCAGCCTGATGGTGGCCCTTGTCCTGTCCGGCAGTGTGTATCTCTGGCAGACATCACGAAACGACCAGCTCAGCAAATTAAAAGAGAGGGCGACCCGAAACCTCAGTCTTCAGAGAAGTAAAATTCAGGAGGAATTGGGTTACATTGATTTGTCCCTGCTGCCGGTGCTGGGCCATCATCCTGTGGTGGAACATTATCTTGCAGCACCGACGGCGAGCAGCGGCCGCCCTGTACAGAAATATCTCGACGACATTGTCGGCCCCTTATCCAACCGGGCGACCTTTGTTGGCAGTTCAGGAAAATTCATCCTTGCCTCTCCCACTTACGATGCCGACCATGCGATGATTAAAAAGATTTTACCGCAATTGGCCGCCCGGGCCTTCAAGGGTAAAAATAGCCAAATGCTGTTGTTTTCTGAAACAGCGGGCGCGTCCCGGTTCATCATGGTCACGCCTCTGCTCACCCAAGATAAAATCAACGGCTATATTGGTATTCTGTTGGATTTGACGGATGTGCAAAACAGAATGGCAAAGTCCTTAACCGCGCCCGAGGAAATCGTGGTGGTCAGTGACCCGCGCGGCATTATCATGTTGTCGAGCAATCCCCAGTGGCTTCACCGCACTTTTTCACCCTTGCCTTATGGCGTGAAAAAGACCCTCTATGATAATTTCGAACAGCAGGGTTTATTCCGCCCCTTGGGCATTGCCAATATTGACCAGGATATTATTACTCTGGCGGCGAGTGAGGACAGCCTGAGTGATCAGAGTTATCTGGTTCAATCGGTGATGTTGAAAGACTATCCCTTGCGGCTTCATCACCTGTCGACGATTGCGCCGGTCGAAAGAACCAGTGCTCTGCATGTGGCCATGGCCCTGACGTGTTTTATTCTTGCGGTCCTGTTGGTGTTATTGATCAGGGAAAAGCGCACTCTGGTCGTGATGGAAAAGGGCCATCAAGACCGGCTTCGGGAAAGTGAAGCCCACAAACATCAGATCATCGAGGCGACGGCCTCCGGTTTGATCACCTTTCATTTTGGTGGCAGAATTGCCTCCCTCAACCATGCAGCCCAGACATTGATCGGCGGGCCGTTATCGGACGGGCTGAGCCATGTCTCACACCTGTTTGTCCAGCCCCATATGGCGCAAAAGGTGTCACAGCCCGGAGCGAAAGATATAGACCAATCCTTTGAGACCCTTGTCCTGAAGCGGGATCAAACGTCGTTTCCCGTACAGGCCTCCATAAAGCCCATGGGGTTCGGGGAGCCGCCGCTATACCTGCTGACCCTGATTGATATCAGCGACAAAAAGAATACGGAGGCCGAACTTGAACAACATCAGAAAATGGCGGCCATGGGAATGATGGCGACCACCCTGGCCCATGAAATCAGCCAGCCAATCACGTCGATAAAAACTGAAGCCACCATTGGCAAAAAATACTTGGACCAGGGCAATGGTGAGGAAACCAGACAAAGCCTTGAAACCATTCTGGATTACACCAAATTGCTGGCAAGGATTACCGCTCAGTTGAAAAGCTTCGCCCGCAGGAATAAAACCAGCCGGTCGGCGCGGGCCAATGTCTATCAGGCCATTCAATATAGCCATATTCTGTATCAACATCGTTTGAAAGAGGAGCGGATAACCTGGCATGAAACCATAACAGACCATGGCTTATGTGCCCGGATTGATGACTATCAGCTACAGCAGGTGGTCGGCAACCTTATCCAGAATGCCTGTGATGCCCTGAAGGATGGGGACGAGAAAAATATATCTGTAGAGGTCAGGGCCGAGAATGATGAGATCTTTATTGAGATCTCAGATTCAGGCCCCGGGATCAGGCCAGAAGTTCAGGCGTCGATTTTTGAGCCCTTTGTCAGCTCGAAAAAAACACCCAGTTCCGTGGGGCTGGGTCTGGCCATCTGTAAGGATATCCTGACCCGGGCCGGTGGCCATATTGAAGTGATGGACAGCGGTCGGGGGGCAAAGTTTCGGATCACCCTGCCGGCTGTCGGGTTAAGGGAAGTAAAAGCATGACACATATTATTATTGTTGAAGACGATAGCACAGTGATGAAAAGTACCGAACGCTGGTTGACCATGGAAGGATTCGAGGTCACCACCTGTGCTCATTCCCGGGATGCCCTGTCTCTGATCCGGGAAAAGGGCATTGACGTTGTGCTCAGTGATGTCAGGATGCCCCAGGTGAGTGGCTTGGAATTGCTGGAACAGATCACAGAATATGACCCGGAGCTGCCGATGATCCTGATGACGGGGCACGGGGATATTGCCATGGCGGTCAGTGCCATGGAACAGGGGGCCTATTATTTCATCGAAAAACCGTTTGAGCCTGATCACCTCACCCAAATTATCAAACGGGCCAGCAGCAAACGGGAAATGGCCTTGGAAAACAACCGATTGCACAATCAGCTAGCGCATGTCAGTGGCATCGCGGCCCGGATTATTGGCCGCTCGGCTGTGGTTGAGAATTTAAGAAGGCAGGTTCTGTCCCTGGCCGGTTTCGATGCCAGTGTCATGATCCATGGTGACACTGGGACGGGCAAAGAGCTGGTCGCGGCCTGCCTCCATGAGTATAGCCCTCGGTGTGAGGGGAACTTTGTCGCGATAAATTGTGGCGCTGTGCCCGATAACCTGCTGGAATCTGAATTATTTGGCCATGAGAAAGGTGCCTTCACTGGGGCCAGTACCACCCGGATCGGAAAGCTGGAATATGCCAGCAAGGGCACGTTGTTTCTCGACGAGATTGAATCCATGCCGATGAATTTTCAGGTTAAACTCCTACGGGCCCTGCAGGAAAACACCATTGAGCGGGTCGGCTCCAATAAGTCGATTGCCATTAATCCCCGGGTGATCTGTGCCACAAAGGTCGACTTGAAGAAGCTGGCTGACGCGGGAAAATTCCGGCTAGATCTCTATTACCGGCTGAAAGTCGCGGAGCTGTATCTGCCGAAACTCAGCGCCCGGGCCGATGATGTTATTTTATTGTTCCAGCATTTCCTGGCCCAGGCCACAGAGCAATATCAGATTGAACCGGCCCGACCGACCATGGAAGACCTGGCCATCTTATCGACCAGGGACTGGCCGGGAAATATTCGGGAGATCAAAAATTTAGCGCAACAGTTTGCCATCGCCAATGCCGCGACAGTGACGTCCATTACGGACTTGCTGGCGTCGGGTGCACCCTTCGGTCAGCCAGACCGGAATGATTCTTCAAAGGAACCAAGCGACAGCCTGCTGGATCAGGTCGGCCGTTTTGAGGAACATCTGATCCGGGCGGCGATGGCCGAACATTGCGGCTCCATAAAAGATGTCATGACGGGGCTGCAGGTTAATCGCCGTACGTTAAACCTGAAAATGCAGCGATACGGCATCAGCCGGGGTGACTATCGGGACAGATGATGACTGTAATGAGGTTCAAAGTAATTCATGAAGTGTCCGTGAATACGAAGGGATTGGCGAATAATCTACGCAATCCGCAAAGATGATCGGAAGGATGCCTTTGGATATATTGAATTTTTCTACAATTCAATTAGGAAGCATGGTAACAACGGTAAGTTGTCAACAAGTGACTTTGAAGGGTAGCAACAATCGCAGCTAAAGGGGGGCTAAGAAACGCGGGCCTATTCATACCGTACAGGAAATAGGGAAGCAAAATACGGCCCAACTGGACAGTCACTCATATTCACGATAAAAACTTTAGGGAAATTCATTGGTGGTGATGAGTTAACAAAGGGAAGCGAAATTCTAATATATGAGAAAGTCACATGAAGACCGGAAATCTGAGATTATCCAGGCAACATTGGATATCGCCGCAGATGCCAAATTTAAGAAACTAACAACCCAGGTGATTGCCGATAAACTCAACCTATCTCAGCCTGCCATATTCAAGCATTTTAAAAATAATGATACTTTATTTTTGTCTGTTTTTGAATGGGTGGCAGGTAAAATATTTGCCAAATTTGAAGCCAGCGTGTCAGATGAAAATGACTTGCCAAAGGCAAGACTTGAGAAACTTATCACGGCTCAGATCGGCTTTATCAAAAGTCGGCCGGGTGTCGCCCGATTAATATTTTCTAATCATGTTTATAAGGGGCCCAAAAAACTGAAGTTGGTGGTTCAAAAAATAATGACCCTGTATATTCAGAAAATTTCCCAGGTGATTGAAGAGGGGGTTCAATGTGGGCAATTCAGGCAAGACATCGATCCAGATGTTGCCGCACGCCTTGTTGTCAGTACGATACAAGGGATCATTGTACGCTGGTCAGTACATGATTTTAAGTTTGATATACAAGACGAAGCACAATCTTTGTTACCGTTGGTATTAGGGGCGCTTGACAATCCCGATCAAGAGAAGCTATAAGTTAAGTTAGTTACTCGTTACTAACTTACGGACTTTCTTGATGGCGTTGACTTTATCAGACTATTTCATATTATTATTGCTGATTTCTGCCTCTGTTCCTCATATAGGCGTTCTGCAACGGAAGTATTCTGATATGCAACTGGCGTCCTCTTTCTTGGTAAAGATACGGCATGGGTTGTTATGCGGTTGGCAACAGGATAGGGAGGGTGCCCTGAAAAAAATTGAGGCGGCGGGTATTAACCTGCGTCGACATCGCTCTTGCTCTGAATGGGGCCCGGCAAATTCAATGAGAGGAACCTAAGATTATATTGGCGGGTGCCGGGTTCCCTTTTCATCACCATAGGGATGCCTGAATTATTTCTTTATAATTTTATGGCTAATCTTATCGGCAAGGTTCTGGGGCGGATGCGTTAAACCAGGGTTAATCAGCATGTCCAGGGTCGTTGCGTCACTGAAGGCATCCTGTGCGTCCACGGACGTTTCCAGGAGGTTTTCTGCTGCTGGTCTTACGGCATCGGGCCATTTATTCAAATCGGCACCATAAACCGTCAGGTTATCTTTAAATTCATCTAACTTCATAATTTCAGATCTTCTTCTGGTGACAAAGTTCTTCCCTAAGTGATTTTTTGCCTCTTTTGAGTAAAGACCGTACGGCAACTTCGGTCGTATTGATGTCTTTGGCAATTTCGGGCACCGTCATTTCCTCAAAGTAGAATAAATGAATGACCGTTTTTTGCTTGGCTGGCAAGGATAAAATGATTTTGCTTATTTCCTGCGCGGCCTCTTTCTTTAATAAAATGTCGTCGGGCAAAGGAAAATCACTCTTTAAAGAAGTTTCTTCCTGGATGAAATTAATTTTGTCAGCGTCCAGTGGTATCGGAGTTCTTGCCTTTTTTCTTTTAAAATCTATGGCCTTGTTAATACTGACCCGATAGAGCCAGGTGCTGAATTTTGCGCCCCCTTCTTGCCAGGAGGTGCTTTTTTTCCAAACGGATAAAAACACTTCCTGGACAACATCTTCAGAGTCTTTGTCATCCGCGAGAATGTTGAAAGATAACCGCCACACCTTGTCAAGGTGGCGAGACATAAGGATCCGAAAAGCATGTTCATTGCCCTGGCTTGTTTGGTGGTACAATTTTTCGTCCGCTACAGTTTCAAGATTTTGAATATTATTAATTTTATACATCAAAACTTCTTCTCATATTATTTAACTATCGTGTCCGTAGTTAAGTAATACGCAAGTATGATGCCAGAATTTATATGACGGTATTTGTCCGCATAGGTAAATTCTTCCCCTCTCCCGGGGGGGTGATCTGATCTTCGAGGAGAGTATAAAAGCCATGTATGGTTGACAATAAGGAATCGAATTCCCGTTGTTTGTCGCTAACATTTTGTATTGAAACATTTTTTTTGAATAAAAATTCATAAAAAGAGTGGAGGATAGCCTCGTTTTTGTGGGCATCAACACGGGCAAATTGAGACTTTAATGCCAGTATAACCTGTAATGATTTTTGGCAATAGTGGCACATTTTGTCCAGGGAATCTTGTTCATAGGAAAATTTTGCCGCCCTCAGGAATTCGTGAATTCCTTTGTTGAGAGATAAAAAAACCTGTTCCTTGGACGTGGCCCCATAGAGTTTTTTCTGATAGGCGTTGAAGCCCAAAAGGGCGGGGTTATTTTGTTCAGTCATTGCCATTGTCTCCTAATATTGATGCAATTTGTTTTCTGAGTAATTCTGCATTTTGCAATTCAATTTCCATTTTTGCATATTTTTCAATTTCTTTTTGACGATAAATCTCTGCGTCAAATCGTATTCTTGCCGCCTCTGCTTTGAGGGTGGAATTATTGTTTGAAAGGGTGGTTATTTCATTTTGGACCAGGCCGTCCAGGTCATTAGAATACACACTGAGATAATTTCCCAGACTATCTGTGAAACCACTGTGAATATTCACGTCAATGGTTTTCGATTCGAGAGGATCCAAAGTTATCGCAAAGCTCAACCCGTCATATTGGGTGCCCTTTTTGCCTGTTATCAAATTCCCCTGGAAATCGAAAAGCCCCGATTGGCCATCCGCCTGGACAGCGGTGATATTGCCCTGATCATCAGATGACAGGGAAAGCGAAAAATTCATTCCTGAATTCAGGGTTGAGTTGTTAAGAATTTTCAATCGACTGTCTGAGCTGGTGTAGGTGGTTTCGAAGAAATTTTCCAATGCGGAAAAGTCTGATAACAGGATGGTGTCCAGTTTATTCTCATCTGCCAGAAAAAGACGATTGCTCGTATCCATCTCTATGCCCATTTGTGCCAGATTATCAATGTTCAGAGGTGACCCAAATGACGTTGTATTCAGGATATCATAGATGCCGGCGTCCATATTACGCACCAGGGTATCGGCAAACAGAATGCTTTCTGCTGATACAAGGCCATCTTCTGAAATATTTTGTTGGTTTAAAATAAATTCCCGCAGGGCGTTGTAGGAGTCAATGAAGTCGGTAAGGGAGGTCTTGACGGCATTATAATCATGCTCAATGTCAATATTTATGACGGACCCGGGCTGGGCATTTAACAGGGAAAAACTTAACCCTGAAATAACATCATCAATTTCATTACTGTTTCGGACGACTTCATTGCCGTCGACGATTATTATGGCGGGCTGAGCCTGCTTATTTATAGTTGCGAAATTACCCAAATTGTCAGAGACACCAATGGCGCTTAAAACATTTTCACCACTAATGATTGAAAAGGATATTTGTTGAGCTGCTTGGTCGGCTGACAGGACCAGCTTAACAGTATCGGCGTCGATAGAAATTAACGTAGCATTGACGCCGGTTTCAGACGATGTCGCATTAATTTTATCAGCAAGGTCAGATATGGTCATTTCAGGCGTCACTGAAATAATATTATTAGTCCTGCCCTCAAGTCCCAAAGAGAAGTCGCCGGTTAATCCTAGGGGGGCATTGTTTTGGGCGGCGCTGGTGACTTTCATCTTCTGGGCCAGTTGCGTCACTTCAACATTATAATTTGTCGCGATGGCGGTATTATCGGCACTGACGGCGATAATACTTGTTGGATCAGAGAGGTCACTGCTGCCTAAATAGGCTTGTTTGAGATCAAAATCATTGCTGCCGCCGAGGGCGCTGTAATTTCTGGAGCTTAACTTATTCAGGGAATTCTCAAGCTCGAGGGAAAGTTTTTGCAGTTCCTTGTATGCTTCTGCCTTTAAATCATTTTCTTCGACCTTTATGTCTATTCTATCAGCCGGGGCGGTCTTTTGGGCAACGGCGGCCTCGACAAGTGAATTGGTGTCCAGCCCTGACGAGATAGAGGAAATATAAGTTGTATTATCATTTTGGATAACAGCGCCGGCGGTTGACATTATAGGTCCTTAAATAATTACAGGTCATTTTTTGTTTTTTGGGTTTGAGGGAAGACAATGCCTTCCCCCGGTCGGGTTAAAATAAAAATCCGGAATTTTATTCAGCCCAGTATTAAGATAATAGCTGCAACAGCTTCTGCGGCATGGTGTTGGCCCGGGCCAGCGCAGAGATCGCGGCATCAGTCAATGTTTGCGCATTGGTGAAGTTGATCTGCTCTGCGGCAATGTCGGCGTCCATAATCGTGGATTTAGCAGCCTTCAGGTTTTCCAGAGAACTGTTAATGACATCACCTCGATAGCCAAATCGGGACAGGGTCGCCCCCACATTGGCCCGCTCACCCGATACCGTGCCAATTGCCGTATCAATAAGCGTCATGGCAGCAGCTGCATTTGTTGTTGTCGTTACGCTTGCGGCGTTGATGCCTAACGCCGTTGTATCAACATCAGCAAGGGTTACTGTAATCGTGTTTGTTGCCTCCACGCCCACCAGGAAATCCACACCCGCTGCATAAGCACCGGTTCCATCCAGCATCTTTTCACCGTTAAAGGTTGTCTGGGAAGAGATGGCATCGATTTCCTTGATGAGTTGCTGAAATTCTGCATCCACGTACCCACGTTCTGTGTTGCTTATGGCACCGGATTGTGACTGTGCGGTCAAGGATTTCAACCGTTGCAGGATGTCTCCAATTCGGGATAGTCCGCCATCGGCAGTTTGCAACACGGCTTCTCCATGCTGGGCATTGATGGAAGCTTGTTCAAGGACAGCAATATCAGCAGACAGGGCTGTGCCCACGGCCAGACCGGAAGCATCATCGGATGCCACCTGAATCCTGGATCCGCTGGCAAGCTTGGCTAATGAGCTGCTTTGAGCGTCCGAGTTTTGATTTAAGTACCTCAGGGCTGTATTCGCAGCCATATTTGTAGAAATAACAGGCATATTTTTACTCCATTAATCTGTTCAGTATCCGGCCCCCACTCATGTGGGGACCGGGGAACAAAATCACATTCTGCGAAACACGTTCCCTTCTTTATACGAACCGTCCTTTCTGTTTGGGGCGGCGGGTCAGTAAAAATAATTTTTTAATATTTATCGCCCCAATTCGCCAACCCCTCTCGTGAAACATAGTGAACAGTCGGTAATCGACCACAGCTTATACTTTTACACTTGAAGGAGGCGGGCATGTCTGACGTCCAGGCAACAACATATAATTCACAAATAATCCAGAATACTCCCCAGTATCTGGACAACTCAAGCATAGCCAAAAAAACCGAAGAGTCTGATGACATTGTAGACTTTCTTTCTCTGTTACTGGTGCAGCTAGAGAACCAGGATCCGATGGATCCCATGGATACCAATGAAATGACCAACCAGATGGTCAGCTATTCCCAACTTGAACAATCAATAGACACCAATGTTCAACTGGAAAACCTGAATACCAGTTTATTGGCCAACACAAGTTTTCTTGCCGTGTCTTATCTGGGGACAGATATGGAACTCAATTCGGCGCAGGCGCCGGTTCAGGGCGGCACAGCAAGCTGGGCCTATGAAACCCAGGGCGGAGTGAGCACGACAGTAATCTCCGTCGTCGATGGTGAAGGCAATGTTGTCTATCAGGCCGAAGGTGAGACAGAGCCCGGCAGGCACAAGCTTGACCTGAAACTGGAGGATATGGCCGACAGTGTTCATGAGGATAGTGTGCTGACGTTATCGGTAAGGTCCTTAGATGCCCAGGGCGAAGAGCTTACCAGCACGATCTCGTCTTTTGTCAATGTACAGATGATCGACACGACGCGAAGCGCCCCGCTGTATCAGGCAGGAAACCTCACCTTTGCCGACAGTGACATCCTCAAATTTTTCAGCAGTGACGCTGACGTTATTTAATGTTTCATTTTTTTTAGGAGATCCGATATGAGCCTCACCGCAGCCCTTAACATTGCCGTTGGTGCCCTTGCCGCCCAAAGCACGGCCCTTTCCGCAATATCAGAAAATATCGCGAATAGCAGTACGACGGCCTATAAAACCAAACAAGTATCTTTCAATGCGATGGTGTCTGGGAGCCTGGGGTCTGAATCCGTCAGCGGCGTTCGGGCAGAGACAGGCCAGGCCATCAGTGCCCCCGGTCTCATTGAAAGCACGGGGGTTGCGACCAATGTTGCCATTAACGGCAACGGATTTTTTGTCGTCTCGGATGATGTAAACAATAAGCCTTCTGGCTATGCCTATAGTCGTAATGGTAGTTTTTCTACGGATGCGGGGGGGAACCTTATCAACAGTGAGGGCTATTATCTTTTAGGATATAAGACGGATGCCAAGGGCGATATTTTGGCGAGCAGCAGTAATAACCTGAACGGTCTGGAGCCGATCAGTGTGGATTCAATCAGTGGCTCGGCCCAGGCCACCTCAAAACTTTCCATGTCCGCCAACCTGCCCGCAGATGCCCAGGTTGGGGATGTTTTTACCACATCCGTTGAGACGTTTGATTCCCTGGGCGTCAGTCACACCATAGAGCAGGACTGGACCAAAAATGCGGCCAACCAATGGACATTGACCCTGAATGACCCCTATGTAACGGGGACCCCCGGAATGTCCAGCGGTACCATCAGCCCCTCTACCATTACGGTTGATTTTGATGGCAAGGGGATCCTGTCGGCAACAAATCCTGATCCGTTGGATATTACGATTTCCAATTTTACCACCGGCGCTCAGGACAATGATTTCCTGCTGGACCTGGGGACGGTGGGGCAATCGGATGGACTTACCCAGAAAGCCTCAAATTTCTCAGCCCCCGATGTCGAGATTTTCAGCACCAGTGATGATGGGGCCCGTTATGGCCAGCTTACTGATATTGCCATTGATGATGCGGGTCTGGTGACGGCCTATTTTGATAATGGTCTGTCTCAGACAATTTACCGAATTCCCATTGCGACCTTTCAAAATGCCAATGGTCTTACCCATGTGGATGGTACGGTTTATGACGAAAGTTATCTGGCCGGTAACTTAAACCTGACCTTGCCGGGTCAGGGCAGCGCGGGGAAAATACTGGCGAGCTCGCTTGAGACGTCAAACACAGATACGGCGACTGAATTCAATAAAATGATTATTGCGCAGCAAGCCTACTCGTCAGCGGCGAAAGTTATCACGGCGACAAGTGAAATGTATGACACCCTGCTGCAGGCGGTCAGGTAAGGTCATGTCCCATATTCAAAAAACTCTTAACCGCATTAGCCGTTCCCAGGGACAGGGCTACCGTCTTCCCCTGTTAGATACCAGTGAAGATGCGATCGCGCTGTCCCGGGAAATCAGAGATAGTGTCAAGCAGTTAACTGGGGAACAAAAGTTTCTGTTTTTGACGGACTTGGCAGAAATAGACCGGGGCATGCAGGCGCGTGAATATATTTTAACCGATAGCCTGAAAAATCAGCGGGTCAAGATCACCAGAATTCAAGAGAATATGGTGGTGTGTGCCAAATATTCTCATTCCTCAACGTTAGGTGAAAAAGGAGAGGTGTGATGTCAATCAATCAGATTTTGACCACGTCGACGACAGCTTTGTTGTCTTCCCAAAATCAAATGTCGGTCGCGTCCACCAATATCTCCAATGCCAGTAATGTTGGTTATACGCGCAAGACCTATGACGTCACGACAGTATCGTCTGGTGCCGGCATGACCTTCAGTGGCGGGATACAGCAAAGAATCTCCAATGATATCTTATCCAAGTCGGTAAATACGCAAGCCGCTGAGCTCGGGAAGAATAAAGTAATCAATGACTATATGTCCTCTTATGATTTTGCCATCGGTACCACGGATGGCCTTAACCTGAGCGGTCAGGTTTCTGACGTGCAGACGGCGTTCAATGAACTGTCATCGCAACCGGATTCTAATATTTACAAAGAACAGGTTGTTCAGAGCTCTCAGTCATTATCATTATATATCAATGATCTCTCCCGGAATATCCAGTCCCTTCGCACCGACGCAGATCAGCAGATACCTCATGTTGTTGACAGTATTAATAGTAAACTTGATCATCTGGTATCGGTGCTTAGTTCTTATTGTATCAGGGTAAAAATTGGGCTGACATTAAACCTAAGTCTGATTTGACTGTACCGTTATTTGGTCCTCAGATTAAATAATTATCTAAAAACCTACCATTATCAGTAGCTATTAAATTTTCCTTCAATTTCCCATGCCCTATCTAAAATATGCAAAAACCTACCAGACAGTCCCCTTGTGATACCTGGAGATTTCGATAAAAATTAACTGGTTATTCACAACGCGTAAAGTTTAGGGAAAAGTAGAAATGCGAATTGGTGTAGATGTTGGTGGTACGAATACCGATGCTGTATTACTGAATGGTGATCAGGTTCTGTCGTGGTGCAAGATGCCGACGACCCCGGATGTGGGCGACGGCATTACCGCCGCCATATCAAAGGTGATGGCCGAGGCTGATGTTTCGGCTGATGATATCCAGTGTGTGATGATCGGCACAACCCATTTCACCAATGCCTTCGTTGAACGCAAGAGACTGCTGCCGGTTGGTATTCTGCGGATTGCCTTACCCGCGGCTCAGGCATTGCCGCCCTTGCTGGACTGGCCAGAGGAAATCGCGGCGACCGTGGGGGATACCATCCGTCAGGTCAAAGGCGGTTACCAGTATGATGGCCGGATCAATGAAGAGCTGGATGAAGCGGCGATCATTGCCGCGGCCCAGGACTTTAAAGCAAAGGGCCTGCGCACTGTCGCGGTGACCGGACTTTTCTCTTCGGTCAATGGCGCTATGGAACTGCGGGCGGAGGAGCTTCTGAGGGAGCATATGGGTGAGGTCAGTGTTTCCCTGTCCCATACCATTGGTCGCCTGGGGATTCTTGAGCGGGAAAATGCCACCATCATGAATGCCTCGCTGGCGGAGATGGCCCAGGACGTGGTCACGTCCTTTCATCAGGCCCTGAAAAACCTCAATATCACCGCGCCCTTTTATGTCAGCCAGAATGACGGCACCCTGATGAATGCGGAATTTGTCGGAAAATATCCGGTGCTGACTTTTGCCTCTGGTCCCACCAACAGCATGCGCGGGGCGGCTTATCTGTCCGGGGTTAAGGATGCCATTGTCGCGGATATTGGCGGCACAACAACAGACGTTGGCATGCTGGTCAATGGCTACCCCCGGGAGTCCTCGGTGACGGTGGATATTGGTGGCGTCCGGACCAATTTCCGCATGCCGGATATTCTGGCCTTCGGGTTGGGGGGGGGTAGTCTTGTCCGGCAGGACGGGGCAGAGGTCACGGTCGGTCCGCAGTCGGTCGGCTATAAGCTTCTGGATGACGCCATCGTCTTTGGCGGTGACACCCTGACCAGTAGTGATATTGCGGTTGCAGCCGGCTATGTGGATATGGGCGACAGCTCAAAAGTAGCTTCTCTTGACCCTGACATGGTGACCAAGGCGGTGGATGTCATTCATGACATCATGGCCGATGTGGTTGACCGGATGAAAACCAGTGGCGATCTGGTGCCACTGATTCTGGTCGGCGGCGGGGCGGTGCTGATCAACCGGGATATCCCGGGTACCAGCGATACCATCATTCCAGATCATGCTTCGGTCGCCAACGCCATTGGCGCGGCCATTGCCCAGATCGGGGCCGAAATAGACAAAGTCTTTTCCTATGACGACATTGGCCGGGATAAGGCCATGAATATGGCCAAGCAGGAAGTGATCGAAAAGGCGGTGGCCGCTGGCGCAGAACGGGGCACGATCGAGATCATTGATATTGAAGAAGTGCCGCTGGCCTATGTGCCGGGCGGTGCGGTTCGCCTGCGGATCAAGGCCGCCGGTCACCTGAATTTAGACCAGATAAAAAACCACGGCAGTAAGACAGAAAAGGGTTAGCAGGCAGATGGAAATTACATTAGATAATATGGAAGACTTTGCCCGCGGGGCAGCGTTTCTGGGCACCGGCGGCGGCGGCGATCCCTATATTGGGCGCTTGCTGGCGCAAAATGCCATCAAGGAATTTGGCGCGCCAAAGGTTATCTCCGCCGATGACCTGGATGACGATACGGCGGTCTTTACCGCTGCCATGCTGGGCTCTCCCCCGGTATTGATGGAAAAAGGCTGCTGCGGCGATGACATCGACCTGGCGATCCGAAATCTGGAGAAACACCTGGGCCGTAAGGCTGAGGCCATCATGCCAATCGAGATTGGCGGGGTGAATTCCACCTTACCGATCATGGCGGCAGCCCGGTTGGGTCTGCCGATTGTGGATGCCGACGGCATGGGCCGGGCCTTCCCTGAAATTCAGATGGTTACTTTCAGTGTCTATGGCTGTTCGGCAACTCCGATTGTGGTCACCGACGAGCATCTGAATTCTGTCACGATCGAGGCCGATACCCCGGAAAGGGCCGAAGGCCTGGTCCGGGCGACGGCGATCCAGATGGGCCTGAGTGTGATGCTGTCGGCGTATCCGCTGCTCGGCAAGCAGGTCAAGGATTATGCGGTTCATGGCACGCTGTCCCTGGCGCTAGGCATTGGTACCGCCATTCGCGAAGGCCGGTCTACAGGTAATCCTGTTGATGAGCTGATCCGCTACCTGAAAACCACACCCTATTATAATCATGCCAAAGTCCTGTTTGACGGCAAGGTCACGGACCTGCGCCGGGAAACGACAAAAGGCTTTGCTGTCGGCCATTGTCAGCTTGAGGCCATGGATGGCTCCGGCCGGCAGATGGAGGTTCTGTTTCAGAATGAACATCTGGTGGCCCGGGAAAACGGGGTCATTAAAGCCATCGTTCCCGACCTGATCTGCATGGTCGATCGGGAAACCGCAGAACCGGTCCCGGTGGAGCATCTGCGCTATGGTCAGCGATTGAAGATCATAGGGACATCGGCAGCCCCAATTATGCGGACGCCAGAAGCGCTGGAGGTTTTCGGACCACGGAAATTTGGGCTGGATGAAGACTTTACGCCCATTGAGAATTTGTAATTAGCTAAAATTAATATAAACAAGCCATAAAACGGAGACTACACCATGAGTAAATTGATTTTGAAGGGGTTGATTGCGTCCACAGCATTACCCCTGTTGTTAACGGCCCAGGTTTCGGTTGCTGCAGAAAATGCTGTTGCCCCTCTGGCGTTGGAAGAAATTGTTGTAACGTCACGGAAACGGGAAGAAAATCTGCAGTCCGTTCCGGATTCTGTTACCGCCTTTGATTCCGTCGCCATCGAGAATGCCGGCATCAATGATGTTCAGGATTTTGTCGACCTGACACCAAATATCTCCATGCGCGAAACTTTCCGGGCCGGGGTTACCTTCCTGACCATTCGCGGCATCACCACCGGCCAGCAGGGCTGGGCACCGGCAACCTATGTGGTTGACGGTGTGCAGGCCAGCTCCCTTGATGCCATCAATCAGGGTGCCCTGATGGATATCGAACGCATTGAAGTTCTGAAAGGTCCACAAGGCGCGCTGTATGGTGCCGGGGCCATCGCCGGAGCGATCAATGTGGTCACCAAAAAACCAACCAACGAATTGGAAGTCAGCGCCAAAGCCTCCTACGGCAACGGCAATGACCTTACCATGTCCGGTGCTGTTTCAGGGCCGATCGTCGAAGATAAAGTCCTGTTCCGGGTTGGGGCCTATTACCGCAATACCGATGGCCTGATCAAATCCACTGATGGGGACAATTTGGACTTTGAAGAGCAGATCACCGTCAAAGGTCGTCTGATATTTGACCTGGACGATCTTACCATCGACCTGCGGGCGTCATATTCCGACATCAAAGCCGGGGCCGCGGCCCAGGAACTTGTCACCAGCGCTGACCTGCTTGACGTCTTTGATACCGCAGAAGCGCCCGGACCTGCCCGGGGTATTATCGGGTATGAAAACCGTCAATTTGTTGAGTTATCTGCGAAAATTGACTGGGAAACTGAATTTGGTACTTTCACCTCTATCAGTGGGTATAGTGACATCAATCAGGATCTGTTTGGTTCGGCTTCCTGGCAGAAAGGCCCGGGAGCTGGCCTGTTCGGTCATTTTGGTGCTGTGGGTGACGGTTTCACAGATCATTTTCAGGACCTGATGGATAACTTTGAGAGCTTCACCCAGGATTTCCGCTTCACGTCCAATGCGGATCAGTCCCTGCGCTGGATGGTTGGGGTTTCTTACATGGACCGTGAGGTGGTCAATTTATTAAGCGTCGGCGGCATGCTCCAGGGTACGGAACGGGTTGAAGCCAATATGGTTCGCATTGTGAACCGCCCCGATGTGCGCAATGACAAAGCCTGGGGCTTTTATGGCCAGGCCAACTATGACATCAGTGACAAATTGGAACTGACCGTGGCCTTGCGCTATGACAAAAATGACTTTGATACCACTCACTATACGGATTTGACATTGACGACTCCGATTCAAGTTTGGATCCCAGAGGATTCTGAGTTTGTCGATACCCAGACCACGACCAACGATAAATGGCAGCCTAAAGTCCAGTTGGCCTATCAGTGGAATGACGATGTCATGACCTATGTCACCTATGCCGAAGGTTTCCGTTATGGTTTCTTCAACACCGGAAACCTGACCGCACCGGAAAGCACGAAAAACTTTGAGTTTGGCTTTAAATCCATGCTGGCCGATGGCCGGGTGCGGCTGAATGGTGCGATCTTCCACATTGATTATTCCAATCAGCAGTTCACCTCCATCATTGGGGAAGCGCCGTTCCGACAGACGACCAATGTGCCTGAATCCAACATCAATGGCGGGGAGCTGGAAATTGTTGCCCTGCTGTCTGAAGAACTGGAGCTGAGCGGTGGCCTGGGCATCACCGATGCCAAGATCGTCGGTGAGGGGCGTTCGCCGTCCACACCGGATTACAGCATCAATCTGGCCCTGAGCTATAACACCCAGATCACCGACGAATGGGACCTTTTTGCCCGGGTTGATTATCGCCGTCAGGGATCTTTCATCCTGATTGATGGCGGTGGCATCCGTTATGAAATTCCTGAGAAGGATTATGTCAATGCCCGGGTTAAATTCCGCAGCGACAATTATACCGTCGGGGCTTATGTCACCAACCTGTTTGATGTGCGCCAGGCCAATGACTTTGGTAACCTGGGTATCGGATATGTCCGGTCCAACAGCCTGCCGCGGGCTTACGGTATCGAAGCCAGCGTAAATTTCTAAGACGCGTTGAGTATAGTCTTAATGTCCAGGGCCTGTTGCGTACCTGCCCTGGATTTTAAGACGCGTAAAGTAACAGTCTTAGGGTGGGCATTGTCAAAAGAGGGCGTTTCAAGTTTGAAGCGTCGCGCCACCTGACAATGCCCAATTCATTTTTTAACAGATTATTCTGCCAAAAAGATTGATCTCGATATGACTCAGACTTCGTTAGAAAAAGTGATTGCAGATACTGTCGTCTGGGACAATCATGGCTGTATGCCGCTCCGGCCCGGGGATGAGACTTTTCTGCCGCAACTGGAGCGCTACCGGACATCCGGCTTTGATGTTGTCACCCTGAATGTGGGTTTTGATGCTCTCCCCTGGGAGAATAGCCTGCGTATGCTGGCCCAGTTCCGGAGCTGGATTGGACGCCACAGCGATAAATTTCATCTGGTGGGGTCGGCCTCGGACATTCGGGAGGCCAAGAAAAATGGCCGTCTGGGCATTTGTTTCGACCTTGAGGGCGGCAATGCCCTGAACGGTGACCTGAGCATGGTTGAGATGTTTTATCATCTGGGGGTGCGCTGGATGTTGATCGCCTATAATAAAAACAACCTTCTGGGCGGTGGCTGTCAGGATGATGACCCGGGCCTGACTGACTTTGGTCGCGAGGTCATTATTGAGATGAACCGGGTGGGCATGGTGGTCTGTTGCAGTCACACCGGACAGCGTAGCGCTATGGAGGCCCTGGAACAGTCGGATAGCCCGGTGATCTTCTCCCATTCAAATCCGGCTGCTATCTGGCCTCATCCGCGCAACATCAGTGATCAGATGATCCGCGCCTGTGCCGAAACGGGCGGGGTGATCGGCATTAACGGCGTTGGGCCTTTTCTGGGTAATAATGATATCCGCAGTGAAACCTTTGTCCGCCATATTGACCATATCGTGCAGCTGGTCGGGCCGCGCCATGTGGGGCTTGCCTTTGATTATGTCTTTGATCATCAGGAACTGACGGACTATATTGAACAGCACCCTGATCTATTTCCCCCTGAAGATGGCTATGCTGGCGGCATGAATATTGTGCGACCAGAACAGCTGATGGACATTATGGCTGGCTTGCAAAAGCTGGGCTACTCTGATTCAGACCTTCGCAATATTGCGGGTGAAAATCATCTGCGCATTGCCCAAACAGTATGGAAAGACACCTGATATGACCGAGCAAATTTCGCAGCCACAGGTATCCGCAGATCAGACCGTCAGCGGTTGGCATGTTGCCGTGATTGTCATTGGGGTCGCTATTACGCTGCCTGCCTTTCTGATTGGCGCTGAAATCATGGGCGCCCTGGGCACAGAGCAGGGGGTATTTGCCATTCTCACCGGCGGGGTTATTCTGGCCCTGATCGCCAGCGCGTGCATGTATGTGGCGGTCTCCGAGCGCCTGACCACTTATCAGATGCTGGATAACTCTTTCGGCAGGGTGGGCAGCCGTCTGGTCAGTCTGCTGATTTCCCTGACCCTGCTGGGCTGGTTCGGGGTGACGGCGTCGCTGTTTGGCCAGGCCATGGCAAAATCCATGGAAGAGTTGTTCTCGCTTTATCTGCCGGGGGAGGTTTATATTATCCTCGGCTGTATTGTGATGACCCTGACCACCATTTATGGCTTTCGGGCCATGGATATCCTGAGCAAGTTCACGGTGCCCCTGATGCTGGTGATTTTGGTGACAGGGGTTTATTTTGTCTCATCAAATTTCACGCCTGATCAGATATGGCAGGCCCCGGCCAATTCCTTTGAGAGTTTTAAAAGCTTTGGCAGTGTGGTGTCGGTAGTGGTTGGTTCGTTCATGGTCGGCCTGACAATTTTGCCGGATATTGCCCGATTTATTAACCGTAAAGATCAGATTTATGTGGCCTCTCTGGGCAGTTATGGCACCTTCTTTCCGCTGATTCTGATCATGGCCGGCCTGCCGGGACTGATGACCGGGGAAAAGGACCTGATCGTCACCATGTATCAATCCGGCCTGGGGGTTCCGGCCCTGATCATGATGATTTTTGCCAGCTGGACGACAAATATCAGCAACCTTTATTCCTGCAGCCTGGGCCTGTCTCAGGTCGCCCCGCGGGTGAAGCGTTGGCAGGTCACGATATTTGCCGGGACGCTTGGCGGGATTTTTGCCCTGTCCGGCATTATGGAGTATCTGATCCAGTTTTTGATCCTGCTGGGGATTTTCATTCCGCCCGTGGCCGGGATTTATATTTCCCACTTTTTCTTTTCCTGTGCGAAGAGTACCAGCCGGATTGCCTTGCCGGCGATTGCCGCATGGGTATTGGCGTCGGGTACGGCCCTGGCCACTTCATCGGGCCTGTTCACCCTGACCACTATTCCGGCGTTGGATGCCCTGCTGATCGCGATGGTGTTCTATGCCCTCATGACAAAAGGTTATGTTTATTTGCTTCGCTCACAGCCATCAGACGGCTGTTGACATTCAGCTTGGAAAACAGGTTCTTGAGGTGAAAGCGGACGGTATTTTCCGAGACATCAAGATTGCGGGCGATAACCTTGTCGGCAAAACCTTCGGCTAACTGGTTGAGAACCTGCCTTTCCCGGCGGCTCAGGGTGATGTGAATCTGGGGTGATTTTGCGTCACTTAACTGATCTAGCAGATATTGGGCGTGATCTTTTTCAGATGATCTGCTGTCCTGAATATAGGCGTCAAGGGGGGCTGTGATGAATGGTTCCTCGTCCAGCATAAACCGGATTAAGCCGTGGGTCCGAACAAATTTTAGTACTGCTTCAAGTTCCCTGAAGGCCTGTTGGGGGTCACCATTCTGATAGAGAGCGATGGCTAGCAAGAGCCGGTATTTCTGGATCGCGCGGATTTCATAGGCCGGGAGATGACTTTCAATCTGTGCGGTGAGTTCCCGGACGGCGTCGCCGTAACGCTGTTCTGCGATCAACAATCTGGCTAAAGCCTGGACTACCCCGTAACATTCCCGGACCGAAAAACAAATGCCGTTGTCTCTATTATAATCCTGAAAGGTCAGGTTGTTTTCCTGAACGATTTTACGGGCCTGGTTGGTTTTGCCGGCCCGGCATAAATGTCCGACCTTGTTGGCGATGACCAGGCGGTTCAGTCGTTTCAATCCTTCACGTCTGATGTAGGTGCTGGCATCATCACTGGCATTGAGACAGGCAGATAAACCCTTCTGTAGATAAGCCAGGGCGGTGGATGTGCTGTAGCCCGCCGCGTAAATTTCATACCATGCCTCGCCGGTTTCCAGCCGCTGATTGATATCGCCTAACAAGCGGGCAGCCGTACTCAGTTCATTCTTTTCATAATGCCATTCTGCCATCAGAATGTTGAGGACCAGCTTGAGGTCCTTATCATCAATGAAATAACGTCTCAGGTTATTCTGGGCCTTCTGATAATGCTCATGGGCCTTGTCTAACCTGCCTTCTGCTGAGGCAACGACGCCGAGATGAATATAGATATAGGTTTCGCCAAAGATGGAATGATGTTGTTGGAATTGAGTGATGGCTTTTTGACCAACTTTTGTCGCGGCGGGGAAGTCACCTTTCTGCAAATTAAAGACACAGAGGATCGTATAGACAAACCCAATCTGGATGTTGTCAATCTGTTCAAACTGTTCGATTGACGCGATAAGGTTATCACTCATTTTCTCTGTCAGCGGGGTGCCTTCATATACCGCGAGGGTTGAGGTAATAACCGCAAGGTCATAGTCAAGTTCGGCAGAATGCGTCAGGTTGTTATTCTTCAGGTCCTGCCGTACCCTGTTATAGATATCACGGGCATCATTCAGATGGCCATCTTTCAGGAGAACCAGGGCTCTTAACAGGCTTAACCGCGGCCGGGTGGTGATGATCTTCTCTGGCAGCAGGCTATGGGCTTTGCGGATGCGGGTCATGCCTTCCTTGTTCCATAGCAGAATGCCGCCGGCGCGTTCCAATATTCTGGCAGCAGTTTCCGGTTCGCCAGCCTGTAGGGCGTGACGCATGGACTGGATGATATGTCCTTGATTTAGAAACATGTCTGAGGCCCTTAAATGCAGATTTTTCATGCGTTCGGGATCGGTTTGTTCCAGATAATACATCAGGGCCTCCCGGAACAAGGGGTGCAGGCGAAACAGGTTTTCCCGGTTCTCAAGCGGGGTGATCAGCCTGTTCAGGACTTCCAGTTCTTTCAGGATGATACTGTTGTTGTCAACGCCGCGCACCTGGTCAATAGTTTCCGGATCAAAATGCTCCAGAATACTGACATCCAGCAGCAGGTCTTTCTGGGCAGGGGGCAGATTGTTCAGGATTTGTTCAAAGATATAGTCCCGGGTATCCTGTTCGGTCCCCTTGAATTTTTCGATAATATTTTTGTAATCACTATGGCCGGTAATTGAATTTTTGATCAGTTGTAGGGCCACAGGCCAGCCTTCGGTCTTTTTATTGACCTTCTGCAAGGTTTTTTTATCGAGGGTGCCACCGAGAAACTCTTCAATTTCAAAAGGGGTGAATTTCAGCTCTTCTGTTGTGATCTGATTGACCTGGCCCTGGAGCTTAAGAACGGATAACGGTAATCGATCCGCGGTTCGGGTGGCCAGAACCACATGCAGATTTTCAGGTGAATAGCGCAGCAGGGGGACCAGAATTTTGTTGACTGCCATCTCGTCAAGTTTTTCTACATCGTCCAGAATCAGGACCACTTTTTCATCCTGCTGAGCGATGGCCGATAACAAAACCCCAATGATGGTCCGGGCGGAAGTATCGGGGCTGAAGCCTGTGGGGAACAAAGCGAAGATATCTTCTGCCAGACCGGCCGTTGCCAGGGAATAGGCCAGATAAATGGCAAATAGGGCCGGGTCATTATCGTCCTGATCAATATTCAACCAGGCGACGGAGATATTTTGTTCCAACAGCTCCTTACGCCAATGGCCCAGCAATGTTGATTTGCCAAAGCCTGCGGATGCAACCAGTAAAGCCAGTTTCTGATTCAGTCCCGCATTTAACCGACGAATTAACTCGGATCGTTCAATGAGGGATATATGGTGCCTGAGAGGCAGGATTTTTGTTGCTGTCAGCCAGGGGGGGAAGGCATCTGAAAGTGTTAAACTGTTTACCATCCAATGAGCGTCCCTTTTTTGCCGTTTAGGCCCAAGTATTATTGTGCCATCAGTATATCCCACAAGAAACATCCCGTCACCCAAATTGGGGAGGAACATTTGAAATTGGACGTAACCTCAGAAGATAATAAGTTAGAGAATGAGTGTTTTTAAAATTGAGATTCCCTGGAATTAATGGGTTAACCTTGCAGGTTCAATACACAATAGAATCCTAATTCTTAAGGGCTATTAGGTGAATTCAATTTTCAAGTACGACAGTGGGGGCTCAAAGTAGGACATTGCTTGCGGTGGTGGCAAGAACGCGCAATAATTGAGGCCGCTTTCTAAAAAAATGTTAACCATTGTCAACTCCCCAATCTTGGCGTTTCTATTGACTAATCTGATTTGGATGGACCTCATAGTGGGCGGCGAGACCTTGAAGGGTTTTATCGTCTGGCAAGGCGCCAAGGGCCACTTTATTCTTAAATGCGGTCGTAAAGGTTCCTCTCTTCGTCATTTTATGTCTCCGAATATATGCTCGGATACACCTTAACAGACTGTACAGTTTTTTAGGACCACCTCAGGTAAAGAGGGTGGCATATCAGCGGGCGAGGACCCGTCCTGCCCTTTCTTAATCCAGCCGCGTTAAGCCTTATGGTCGATAAAACTAAGGTTGACAAAATAGATGTAATCTGTCAACTACGTCCCATGAAAGATGCCCCTCCCCCCATCGGATGCCACTATGAGCAGGCCATGCAGGATGCCATGGATGTGTTCATGCGCTATGGCTACCGCAAAACCTCCATGAACGATGTCGCCGGGGCGATCGGAATCTCGCGCCAGGCTCTGTATAAGCGCCATAAAACCAAGGATGCCCTGTTTCGGGCAACGGTGAAATTTTGGATTGAAAGGTCAGAGGTCGCGGGCTACGAGGCGCTCAATGACAAAAACTTGAGTCTGGAGAACCGCCTGCATATGGCCATGGATATCTGGTGCGGCCAGCATGTGGATGACCTGCGGGCTTCTCCCCACAGCCACGAAATTATTGCCCTGGCCAACGTTCAGGCGAAAGATATGTGCCATAAATTGTGGGCCCGGATCAACCGGCGGATCGGGGAGGCGTTACAGGAAAATCTCGGTGAGGCTGACGCGCAATGGCGCGACGATGCGGTGCTGACCATCGGTGTGGCGGCAGAGGGCCTGCTGCATACCGCCGAAAATCATGCTGAATTTGATCAGGGGATGCGCGCCGTTCTGCGGCTCATCCTGGGGACATATTCCGGGGGGACGGCAGCTCCTGCCGCGCTTGGGACAAAATAGATTATAATAAGATTTAAGGGTAAGAAATTGACATATATGAGTAAATTTAAAATGGGGCCTGCGGTCGTGGTCGGTCTGCTGGTCTTGGCCGGGGGGCTTGGTCTGGCCATGAACGGCGAAGACAGTGTCGCCCTGAGCAATTCGAAGATCGCCGAGCAGGTCGTGCCCGCGCCTTATGTGGATTATGCCCTGGTCTCATCCGCCGCACCCCGAATTACGATCCGGGCCCCCGGGCGTTTGCAACCGCGCAATGTGCTGGATATTGTCGGCGAAGTCTCCGGCAAGGTCACCTATGTCAATCCGGCCCTGGAACTGGGCGGACAGCTTAAGGCAGGCGAGGTCCTGTTGCGCATCAACGCGACCCTCTATGACGCGGCCCTGATGCAGGCCAAGGCAGCGGTGCAAAATGCCAAGGCCCAACAGCAATTGGCGGAAAGCGATTATCGCCGCATCCAGGGACTGGCGGAGCGGGGCAACGCCTCTGTCGCCACCCGGGACCGGGCGGAAGCCAACCTTGAAGGTGCCCGCGCCGGCAGCCTTCAGGCTAAGGCCCAGTTGATATCGGCTCAGGAAAACCTGGACCGGACAGTGATCAGGGCACCTTTTCCCGCCGCAGTGTTAGCGGAAAATGTCACCCTGGGCACCTATGTGTCACCGGGCCAGTCTCTCGCCCGGATATTTGATGTGCGCGCTGGGGAGATTGTCGCGTCCCTGACACAGCGGGAGTCGACGTTAATCGCGGCGGCTTTTGA
Source organism: Alphaproteobacteria bacterium (assembly GCA_002401455.1). GTDB lineage: Bacteria > Pseudomonadota > Alphaproteobacteria > Sphingomonadales > Emcibacteraceae > Paremcibacter. The sequence continues at coordinate 66,144 of NVTE01000007.1, read as the reverse complement.
TGCCAATGGTGGTAAAGAGATTGCCGTTACCGCGAAATCCACTAGCGGTTCGGTCGGGTTGCAAAATCTGATCGGTGTGGTGAAGCAGTTTTCACCGGCCATCGACCAGAAATCCCGGACGGCGACTATCCTGGCCGTCTTTCCTGATGTTTTTGCCGGGGATAATACTGGCCGGGTATTCGCCGGTGATTTCATGACCCTGGAGATTGACATGATCTTGGATGAACTCGTCTGGAAATTACCCTTTGAGGCGGTGCGGAAGAATGCCTATGTCTGGACTGTGGGCCGTGACGATCAGCTGAGAAAAGTACCGGTACAGGTTCTGGAACGGGTGGGCTCCCGTGCCCTGGTGACCAGTGATACTGACCTGACCGGCAAGCGCATTCTGTTGACCCTGTTATCAGAAGAGAATGAAGATATGTCGGTGAGACTGGCCGCGAAACCACTTCACATGACCCGTGACCAATAGGCCAGAACTATGAAAAATCTGATCGAAGCCTGCCTGAAAAACAAGGTTGCGGCGAACCTCTTCGCCATCGTTATTATTGCCACCGGCCTAATGTCCATGCAGGGGCTGAATATGCGCCTGTTCCCGCAAATAACCCTGCAGGCGATCTCCATCACCGTTCCCTTTCCCGGCGCGACACCCAATGAGGTGGAAAAGTCCATTCTCAAACCGATAGAGGAACGGCTTGAAGGAATGGAAGGTGTGCGCCGGATTACCGGTCTGGCGGCATCGAATGTGGCCAGCGTCATTGTCGACCTGGAAGAGGGTGAGTCTATTCCGGATATGCTGGATGATATCCAGACCGAGATTAACCGGATCACGGTGTTTCCCAAAAACGCTGAACGGCCCCAGGTGGTTCATGTGCAGATGGACGAACTGGCCGCCCGCATTGTTCTGTATGGTGACCGGGATGCCCAAACCCTGAAGGCGCTGGCCGAACGGGTCCGCACAGAGCTCGCGGGTCGGTCCGGGGTTTCCCGGGTGACCATCAGCGGGGCGCCCGAATATCTGATCGACATTACAGTCAGTAACGATACGCTGCAGTCGCTGGGGATTTCCCTGGTTGATATCGCCAACCGACTGTCCGAACAGAGTCTGGACCTGTCCGGCGGTAACATCGAAGGCGACCGTCAGAAACTGCTGATCCGCTCCACGGGCGAACGCCGGAGCGAAGATGAATTCCGCTCCATTGTTCTGGGTACAAGCGCCAGCGGCCGGCCTATTTTATTGGGGGATATTGCCGATGTCAGTGATGGCCTGGCCGACTCACCGATCAGAGCGGTCTTTAATGGCCAGCCGGCAACCTTTATCACGATCTCCCGGGTCGGTGATGAAAAACTGCTGGACCTGACCGCCTCGGTCAGGGATTATTTTGACAATCATATTAAGGCCGCGCTGCCCGAAGGTGTCAAGGCGGTGATGTGGCGTGATGAATCGGTGATGCTGTCCGGACGGATAGACCTATTAACCAAAAATGCCGTGGTCGGCCTGATTCTGGTCAGCCTGTTGTTGATGGCCTTTCTGGATATCCGGATTGCGGCGTGGGTTGCCTTTGGCGTCGGCGTGTCTTTTGTCGGGGCCTTTACCGCCATGAGCCTGTTTGACATTACCATCAACCAGCTGACCCTGTTCGGCTTCATTCTGGCCATTGGCATTGTGGTCGATGACGCGATCGTGGTCGGGGAGAATATTCATTCGGTGCGCAAGTCGGAAAATGTCTCGGCCATGGAAGCCGCCCGTCTGGGTGTGCTCAGGGTCTCGACCCCGGTGCTGTTCTCGGTGTTCACGACCATCGTCGCCTTTGTCCCGCTGTTGCTGCTGCCGGGCACCTTTGGCCAGTTTCTGGGACCGATTGCAGCGGTGGTGATTTTTGTGCTGGCCATTTCGCTGTTTGAAAGCTTTTTCATCCTGCCGCGCCATCTGGCCCATTTACGCGATGGTCCGCCCCGGTGGTTTTCGCCGCGCCGCTTCGCTGACCCGTTCCGGGACAAGTTCGCCGCCGGCCTGCGCCGCCTGACCGAAGGCCCGGTTCGCCGGGGCATTACCTTCAGCGTTCACAATCCCATGGTCACCATCATGGTTGCTTTTGGCCTGTTCTTTGGGGCCATGTCGCTGATCTCCAGTGGCTATGTCAAGTTTATCTTCTTCCCGAATGTTGAAGGCGATTATGTGACCGTTGAGCTGGAACTGACGGAATCGTCGTCCCAGGACCAGACTATTATTTATGCCGAGCGCATTGCAGCGGCGGCCACGGAAACCGCCAAACTGTTTTCGTCAAAGACAAAACCGGTTGAGGGGGTTTTCTGGACCCTCGGCGTGTCTCTGGCCCTTGATGACGGTCAGGCTAAAACAGACGGTGGTGCGACATCGAACCGGGCTTTCATTATGGCCCGCCTTGAAGAAGCCGGCTCCCGCAGCTTCAGCGCCAAAGAATTTGAGGATGCCTGGCGTGACAAAGTCGGGGAAATTCCCGGCACCCAGAAACTGACCTTTACCTCTGACCTGATCAGTCCCGGTGCGGCGATCCAACTTCAGATCAGCACGGCCCATGACCGGGATACACGCGCCGCGATGGCAGAAGTCCGGGCTGAGCTTGAGGCCCTGCCGGGTGTCTATGATGTGCGCGATGACCGGTTCCGGACCACAGATGAAGTACGGATTTCGATCAAGCCGCTGGCCCGCTCTTATGGCCTGACCCAGATTGATCTGGCCCGCCAGGTCCGGGCAGCCTTCTTTGGCGCCGAGGCGGTGCGGGTTCAGCGTGACCGGGAAGAAATTCAGGTCCGGGTCCGCCTGCCGCACCATGAACGTAACAGCCTGGACGCCATGCGCCAACTGCGGATCAAGGTGGGGGACGGTTTTGTGCCGATCTCCCAACTGGCCGATATCACCATTGAGCCATCGCCGGCGGCGATCACAAGGATCGGTGGTCGACGGGTATTCAAGCTGACGGCGGACGTTGATGTTAACCTGATCACGCCCGGGACTGTCACGGACCGTATGCTCAACGACACCCTGCCCAGATTACGGGCCCAGTTTGAGGGTTTGGAAATTTCACTTACCGGTGATCAGGAGGAACAGGCTAAGACCGCGCCGGCGATTGCGAAAAACTTCATGGTGGCGATGATGGTGATCTATACGCTGCTGGCGTTAAGTTTTATGTCCTATTCCCAGCCCCTGATTGTGATGATCGCGATCCCCTTTGGCTTTATGGGCGCCCTGATCGGTCATGCCCTGATGGGGCAGGATATGACCCTGCTGTCGATGTTCGGGGTGATCGGGCTCAGTGGGGTGATCATCAATAACTCGTTGATTGTGATCAATTTTGTCAATGACCGACTATCCCGAGGTGAAGAGGGGACAAGTGCTGTGATTAATGCCTCCATTGAGCGCTTCCGGGCAATTTTGCTGACCACTTTGACGACGTTCCTGGGGGTGACACCGATCATTCTGGAGACCAGTGTTCAGGCCCAGTTCCTGGTGCCGACCGCGGTCTCTCTGGGTTTCGGCATCATCATCGGAACATCTATTCTGATCTTCACGCTGCCGGCGATTACGGTCCTGCATATGAGAATTTTCATGCGAACCCGCGCCCGCGCCCAGGGGGAAACAGCCTAAATCCATGTTATGGCAATGCTATTGGAATCAAAAATGCGGGCTCTGATGAGCCCGCATTGCTGGGTGTGAAACTGTGGGGGAGTTACTTGGTGCATTGGGATGCCATCCACAGCCTCACGCCTGTTTAGCTAGAATGTCTGACGCACGGACAGGCCAAATGTGCGCGGGGGGTTCCGATAGCCGTTAATCACACCAGGCTGCAGAACGCCGGGGAATACCGTGTTGACATATTCATCATTGAACAGGTTGCGGGCCCAGACCTGAGCACTCAGACCACTTTCCCAGGAAATGCCAGCACTGGCATTGAAAGTGCTGATTTTACGGTAGGGCTGGACCGTCCCTGCGACAGCGAAGATCGCTTCGTTGGTCCGAATGTTGCTCTCATACTGCCAGTCACCGCGGATATAGGCGGCGGCCTCACCGATCTCGAAGTTATAGGCGGCTCCAACCGAGGTAGCCCATTCCGGAATACCCGCAGGGCGCTCGCCGGAGAGGTCCTCGACTGACCCATTTGGTCCTGGGCCGGTCAGGAATGAATCGTATATGGCATCCAGGTAGGTCGCGGCAAAGGTCAGCGTCAGTCGGTCAACGGGCACCCAGGTCACATCGACTTCAGCACCTTTTGTTGATTGCTCGCCCGCATTGGTCAGCGAGAAACCATCGCCGAGGAAGGTATTGGACTGGAAACCTTTGATGGTCTGGTCAAAGATGGCGATGTTGATGGCTCCACGATTAAACCGGGCCTTCAGGCCAATTTCATAGACGATGGATTCTTCCGGGCTGGCAAAGCGGGTGCCAAAGTTCTTCGAGGTCGCCAGGGTCTGCCCGACAATATAATTGTTGGGGAGCAGGCCTTCAGCCGCCAGGGCAGCGCCATCCTTAAAGAAGGGCTTGGAGGCCCGGGACAGGTTCCAGGAGGAGGACTTGAAGCCGGTGGAGGCCCCGCCATAGACCGTGACATTATCATTGACTTCAAAGTTGACCCGGATGTTCCAGGTCAGGTCGCTATCATTGGTTTTGCCACTTTCAATGCCATTGGGGAAGTCCAGCATGCCCGGGATGAACTGAAGCCCCTGAAGTGAGGAAATCAGGCCCTGTTTAATGGAGGGGAAAAAGCCCAGCAAATAACCTTGTTGCGCTGCGGGGCCTAGGCCACCACTGGCGATCAGGTTATGGGTTCCAGCCGTCAGGGGAATACCAAAGGCCCCCATAAAGCCTTGGAAGACGGCACTTGTCGGGTCGCCATAGGCGGCGGCAATCTGGCCATTGGTCAGCAGGTCCGTGCCGCCCGCTGTGGCCAGGTCGAGCTGCATCCACGGGTCGATGCCGGTCTGGGCCCCGGTTAAGGTCTTTTTATCCTTGGTATAGTTCAGGCCCCCGGTAAGGGTCAGGCGATCGGTGACATGATAATCGACCGTCCCGTAGAGGGAGATGGCGGTATTATCCTGCTTAAATTTTTCATGGGCATCCACACCCGTGCCGAAGAAGGTGCCCGGAGCAAATCCATTGAACATTTCAAGTACACTCAACAGGGCAGGGCTGCCCGCCAGCGCATCCATATAAGCGCGGGTACCCGTTCCCCATGTCAGGCCATCGTCGGTCTTGACTTTGTCCCTGATCAGGAACGCCCCGGCCATCCAGTCAAGGGTATTGTCGCCGGTTGAGGCCAGGCGGAATTCCTGGGTAAAGGTTTTGATGTTAACGTCTGACGAGGTGGACATGATGTCCAGCGTGGTAAAGTCAGCATCAAAATCGTTCAGTGAGTCATTGCCCCGGTAAGCGGTGATCGAGGAGAGGGTAACGGACCCGAAGTCATGATCCACATGAAGGGAAAAGCCAAAGTCGTCCACTGTGTTTTTAGGATCTTTATTATAGTGGGTCAGAAGCTTATGGGGATCATTTGGATCGGCCATCTGGCCGCCAAGGGCCTGGATGATATTTGACGCGCCTTCATTCTGGTAGTTGGTGACGGTACAGCAAATTTCATCAATGGCGGTATAGTCTGCGATGATGCGGATGCTGGTGGTGTCACTGGGGGTGAACAGCAGTTGCCCGCGGATGTTCCAGCGATTGCGGTCATTGACTTTTTCCAGGCCCTCTAACAGGGCTTCTGAATAGCCGTCACGTTTGTTAAAGCTGCCGCCAATACTGACCGCTACCGTTTCTGACAGGCCGCCGGAAAAATATCCTCTGGCCGAGACATCATTGAAATTTCCGTAACCAGCCTCAACGTAGCCTTCATTGTCAAAGGTCGGCTTGGCAGAAATGATGTTAATCACGCCAGCGGAGGCATTTTTCCCGAAAAGGGTGCTTTGCGGCCCGCGAAGTACCTCGACGCGCTCCAATTTTGGCAGATCGCCCATACGGGCCACGGCACGCGACCGGTAAACACCATCAATGAACATACCAACGGAGGATTCAATCCCGGCATTGTTGGCGCCATTGCCAAAGCCGCGAATGATGAAATTGGTATTTGTTGATGTCTGCAACTGGTTGACCCGCAGGGAGGGGATGACAGATTGTAAGTCTTTCAGGTCAAAAATTCGGGCTTCCTGAATTGTCCTCTGGCTGGTCACAGACACGGACACTGGGGTGTCCTGCAACGTGGTTTGGCGCTTGGTGGCGCTGACGATGATTTCTTCCAGGACAAACTTATCATCCTCTTGGGCTGTGGCCTGGTTGGCCAGGGCCAGTGTTGCGGTTAACGCCATCGCTGAAGTCGCCGCTAAATATCCGGTGTATTTTTTCATTGTTCTCCCTTTACTTACTTATTTTTGCATCTTCCCTTATGATGTATTGGCATAGTCTATGTCATTAATACATTGTATTAGCATAGTTTATGTCAATATACCAAGGGTATAATTTTATGAGTGACGTGAAATGATTCTACTTGGTCATTAGTTATGGATTATTTTTGCAAAAGCTTTCGGGCATTTTTCTTGAACTCTTCGGCTTTGGCCTCATCTTTCAGCAGGTTCTCCATGGGGAAGGGCACATCAATGCCTTTTGACATGCCAGGCTGTTTGATCATAGCCTCGCTCCAGCGGGTCAGGTTATCCAGGCCGTCCACAGAAACCCCGGACCACTTGTGGGTTCGCACCCAGCACCAGTTGGCGATGTCAGCGATAGAATACGCCTCTGTCAGCCATTCACGATCTTTCAGGTGGCTATCGAGGACCTCAAACAGACGGCGGCTTTCATTTTGATAGCGGTCGATGGCCGGCTGTATCGTCAAGGGGAAGTAGCGATAAAAAACATTGGCCTGTCCCATCATGGGGCCGATACCGCCCATCTGAAACATCAGCCACTGCATTACTTCGGAGCGGCCTTTGGCGTCAGTTGGCAGGAGTTTGCCGGCTTTTTCAGCCAGATAAACCATGATGGCCCCGGATTCAAAGATGGCAAAGTCATCGGCGTCATGATCGACAATCGCCGGAATGCGTCCATTGGGATTAATGGTAAGGAAGTCGGGTTTCTTTTGATCGCCCGCTATCAGGTTGACGAGTTTGACATCATAATCAAACCCCAAGGCCTCTAACGTGCAGGAGGCTTTGTGACCATTTGGGGTGGGGGCGGTGTATAAAGTAATCATATTTGTTATCCTTGGACACATTTCTATTTCTTCTAGACACCAAGTTAACAATATGACATAAGTTATGTCAATACATTTAAAGTGTTGGCGTGTTTTCACGTAAATTGCTGTACAGGAAGATGAGATAGAGCATGAAAAAAATGGTTTTCGGTTTGGTCGTGGTCATAGTCCTGATTGGATTCGTCGGCTGGTCTCATAAGATCGATATTATGTTGACCCTGGTGAAGTTTAAGACCCAGAGGGCGTATGATGTCGCGCCAAATCGGGAAATCACATGGCAGGCAGGACCGGCCTTGCCCGGAGATGGGGCATCAGAGCGGGCGCCGAATATCATCTTCATTGTTCTCGACGATGTTGGTCTTAACGATATCTCCAGCTTTGGCGGGGGGATCGCAGACGGCAGGCTGAAAACGCCGAATATCGATGCGCTGGCGGCAGAAGGCATGATCTTTAACCAGGCATATGCCGGTAATGCCACCTGTGCCCCGTCACGGGGGATGATGATGACCGGACGCTATCCCACGCGCACAGGCTATGAATTCACGCCCTTCCCGGGCGGGCAGGGCATGCTGGCGACTATTTTTAATAGTCTTGATAGTGGATTGCCGCCGGCAGAAATCAACGAAATTGCTGAGGAGGCCGCCCTGCCTTTTGATGAGCAGGGATTGCCGTCCAGTGAAGTGACCATTGCCGAGTTGCTTAAAGACCAGGGCTACCATACGGTTCATATTGGCAAGTGGCATATGGGCCGGGGGCAGGGCATGGCGCCCAATGACCAGGGCTTTGATGAAAGCCTGTTGATGCACAGTGGCCTCTATCTGCCAGAGGATGATGAAAATGTGGTCAATGCCAAGCTGGATTTTGACCCGATTGATAAATTTTTATGGGCTCGCCTGCGCTATTCAGCCTCTTTTAATGATGCCGGCTATGATCAGGCTTTTGAGCCCAGAGGATATCTGACCGATTATTGGACGGAGGAGAGCATCAAGGTTATCAAGGCCAATAAAAACCGGCCGTTCTTTCTATATCTTGCCCACTGGGGCCTGCATACGCCGCTTCAGGCAACCCGGGAGGATTATGAGGCTGTCGGGGATATCAAACCCCATCGCCTGCGGGTTTATGCGGCGATGATGCGGGCACTGGACCGCAGTATCGGCAAGATCGAAGAGACCCTGAAGGCGGAAGGCCTGGCCGAAAATACCATGATTATTCTGACCAATGACAATGGCGCGCCGGGCTATATTGGCCTGCCCGAGGTCAACAAACCGTACCGGGGGTGGAAGTTAACCTTCTTCGAAGGGGGCATCCGGGTGCCGATGTTTGTTAAATGGCCAGGGAAAATTCCCGCCGGAAGCCGCGCTGAAGCGCCGGTGTCCCATATTGACCTCTTGCCAACCATGGCTGCTGCCGCCGGGGTCACCCTGCCGGAGGGGCTGGTCATTGATGGGGTGAACCTGTTGCCGCTGGCGCGTGGTCAAGCTCAATTGCCGGAACGGCCGATTTATTGGCAAAGCAGTTTTTACCGGGGGGTCAGGCTGGGCGACTGGAAATTACAGGTATCCGAAAAGCCAGCGAAAAAATGGCTCTATGACCTGGCTGCCGATCCGACGGAACGGGTAAATTTAGCCGAAAAAAACCCCAAAAAATTGGCCGAGTTACAGGGCTTGATAACGGCTCATATCGCTTCTGGTCGCGGGCCGATCTATCCGTCGACCCTCTATGCCCCGGTCATGATCGACAAGCCGCTCAATCAAGGCTACGAAAAGGGCGATGCGTTTATTTATTGGCCTAATTAACCGAGCCTAAGGAAATGACATGACGAAGAGAACCAAAATAACAGCGGCGGTTATTGTCGCGGTATTGGCCGTTTTCCTGATGGCCCTGCCGGCCATTCTGCATAGCCAGGGCCTGCATCCTGTGTATACCGGGGATACGGTGAAACTGCCGGGTAAACGCGCGCTGATTATTACCACCAGCCACAGTGTTCTGGCACCGGTCGGGGAAACGGAAGGCACGGCAACGGGGGTGTTTGCCTCTGAAATGACCCATCCCTATTATACCTTTCTGGACGGCGGGATGCAGGTTGATGTGGCCAGTATCAACGGCGGGGAGATACCCATAGATCCGCAAAGTTTTTATTATATGATCGCGTCCCCGGAAGACGATCGGTTTCTGAAAGATGACATCTTTCGCGCTAAAGTGAAGACCTCATTGAAGATCGATGATGTGGACTTTACCGCCTATGACATCATCTTTTTAGCCGGGGGCTGGGGCGCGGCCTATGATCTTGGACAATCTGAGGTGCTGGGCCAGAAAATCAGTGAAGCCTATTATGGGGATCAAGCCGTGATCGGCGGGGTATGCCACGGGGTATTGGGGCTGATCAAGGCTCAGGACCATGCGGGCAACCTGCTGATCAAGGGCCGCCGGATGACCGGGGTCACGGATAAGCAACTCAAGGAGCTGCGCATTGAGGTCACGCCCCTGCATCCGGAAGCAGAGCTGAGAAAATCAGGCGTGGTTTTTGAGAGCAGTACAAGATTCCGGGATTTCCTCGCCACCCATGTGACCATTGATGATGAAAAGCGGTTTGTCACCGGGCAGAACCAGAATTCAGGGCTGGAAACAGCCCATGCTATGATGAAGCTTATTGCTGATAAGAAGGGGAAATAAAACATGATAATATTCGCGTTGAAGGCTTTTTTGATTGGGCTATGGGTAATGGCCGGGGCCGCTTTTATTGCACCGGATCAGGTGATCTACGCCGATGTCTTTAAAATTATCGGCGCGGTGTTTGTTCTGTTCCATCATGTGGAAATATTTCTGTTTCGGAAATGGCATCGCTGCCCGAAGGATTATGTCAATTCATTTGTTTTTGGCATGCTGCATATCAAGCTGTTGCAGCACCGCATCCAAACACATAATGATCAGGGGTAAGGGGAAATACTATGATGATAAAAATTATCCGGATACTGCTTATCCTGCCCGCCATCCTGTTTATCACCATGGGCTTGCGCTGGATTGTCGCGCCTACGGGGATCGCAGGTGAGTTGGGCCTGACCCTGATGGACGGTGTCGGCTTAAGCTCCCAGATCGGGGATATGTCAGCCTTCTTCTTAACCCTCGGCCTCTGTGCATTGATGGGGGTCGTGACCGAAAATCGGACCTGGTTTTACCCGCCTGTGATCATGCTGGCCTTAACCGCGCTCGGCCGGGTGCTGGCCTGGCTGCTTTATGATGCGAGCTTCGCGGGGGCTTTGATTGCCCCGGAAGTCCTGATTGCCCTGCTATGGTATTTCGGCAGTGCAAAAATATGCCAAAAGGCCCGGTCATGAAGACAGCGCTCAGATGGTGCCTTCTGGTCGTTACTTTTGTCGTTACGGGGCAGGGGGCCACAGCGGGGGAGCTTCCAGAACGGCCCAATATTGTGTTCATCCTGGCCGATGACCTGGGCTATTCTGACTTGGCCAGTTATGGCAGCGAAATCTCCACCCCCAATATCACCGCCCTGGCTAATCAAGGCATCCGCTTTACCAATTATCATACTGCGGCCAACTGTGCGCCTGCCCGCGCCATGTTGCTGACCGGGGTGAGCAATCACAAGGCCGGGGTCGGCAATATTCCGGAGACCGTTCATGTGGAAGCCCGGGGCCATGTCAGCTATAAGGGGGTTCTGGGCCGTAATGTGGTCACGGTGGCCACCCTGCTGCAGGATAGCGGCTATCACACCTATTTGTCCGGCAAGTGGCATCTGGGTCAAACACCGGATCTGCTGCCTTTCCGCCGTGGTTTTGAGCGTACCGTGGCCCTGGCCGACAGTGGCGCTGATAACTGGCAGCAAAGGCCCTATATGCCGCTGTATAAAAAGGCCAGTTGGTATGCTGACGGGGAGGAATTCACTCTGCCCGAGGACTTTTATTCTTCGCGCTACCTAGTAGACAGAATGATTGAATTTATTGGCGGAAATGCTGACGACGACCAGCCTTTCTTTGCCTTTCTCTCGTTTCAGGCGGTCCATATCCCGGTGCAGGCCCCCCAGGAATTTATCGATCATTATAAGGGGGTTTATGATCAAGGCTGGGCCGCGCTCCGGACGGCGCGCTTAAAAGGGGCTATTGAAAAAGGCATCGTGCCGGCGGATACTAAAATGGCCCCCATGAGCTCAACAGAAGATTGGGACGCACAGTCGGCGGCCGAGAAACGTTATCAGGCAAAACGCATGGCTGTTTACGCGGCCATGGTCGAAGCGATGGATCATAACATCGGCCGGCTGATCGATCATCTGAAAAGCACCGGTGAATTTGACAATACGATTTTCATTTTTACCTCAGACAATGGCACTCATTCGTCAGGTCGGCATAATCAAAAAGACCTGATCAGCCGCTTTACCAATGGACAAATGAACTATTCATCGGACTATGAAACCCTGGGGCTGAAGGGCAGTTATAATGCCTTGAGCAGAAGCTTTGCCAGCGCATCATCATCGCCGCTTTCCCTGTATAAATTTTACACCGGTGAAGGCGGTATGCGGGTGCCGTTGATTATTTCCGGGGCCAACCTCCCAAACCAGAATAAACTCTCATCCGCCTTTTCTTTTGCCACGGATATTACCCCGACAATCCTCAGCCTGACCGGGGTTAGAGCCCCGACGGGCCGTTATGCCGGACGCCCCATTGAGCCCATGATTGGCCGCGATTTAATGCCGGTCGTGACCGGAATTGCGGACGACGTGTATGGCGAGAATGATCCGGTTGGCTATGAGCTGGCAGGGCATAAGGCGCTGTTTATGGGTGATCATAAGATTGTTAAAATCCGCACCCCGATGGGCGACGGCTCCTGGCACCTGTATGATATTGTGCGCGACCCCGGCGAGACCACGGACTTGAGTGCCCAGATACCGATCCGCTTTCAGACGATGCTTAATCACTATCACACATGGGCAGTAGAAAATGGCGTGATTGAGGTGCCCGATAGCTATAATTATATGCGTCAGATCATCCTGAATTCCATGCAGAAAAGATTAAGCAAAGGCTTGGTGATTTTTCTGCTGACGCTACTTATCCTTGCGCCCTTCGTCGTGGCCTGGCGTCTGAAAAAGAGGGGCAGCGGGTCGTCATGACAGACCGGGTTACTCAGCAGAAGGGCGCGTCCACCAGCACACCGTCCGCTTTTGTTCGCTATCTGACCTCGAAAATTGTCACTAAAATAGCCAGTGACGCCGCGGTCCAGAAGGCCCGTAAAAAAGCCGAAGCCCGGCGCCAGAAACAAGGCCGCCGCCATGTGGTTGAGTATTTTCATCAGGCCGATGACGGCTACTCCCAAATAGCGGTGCAGATGCTGCCGCGACTGGCTGAACGTTATGATGTCAATATTATCTGCCATCTGGTGACAGCATCCTTGGGCAATAATGCCCCGGAGCCCGAATTATTGGCCGCCTATGCCCACAGGGACGCGGCGAAAATTGCGCCCTATTATGGTCTGGAAGCGCCCAAGGCCTGTCCGCCAGAGGCACTGACCGACCTTCAAAACCTGTATGGTGGAGCGGGCCAGGGGGCGTTGTCGGATCGCCTTGAGGCCGGCAATAGACGCCGTCAGGAGCTTGGGCATTATTCCGGCGCGATGTTTTTTTATGAAGGGGAATGGTATGGGGGCGTCGACCGGCTCTATCACCTGGAAAAACGCCTGGCCAGCCTGGGGGCGGACACCAGGCCCTGGACACCGCTGGTGGCCCCGAGACCCTTGGTGGAGATCGGGAGGGTGAGAGATCAGGGCCGTTTGACCCTTGAATTCTATCCCTCGCTCCGTAGCCCCTACACCGCCATAGTCTTTGACCGGGTTGTCCGATTGGCCGAAGATACCGGGGTCAAGCTGGTGGTGAAGCCGGTTTTGCCGATGGTGATGCGCGGGGTGCCGGTGACCCGGGTCAAAGGAATTTATATCTTCAAGGACGCCGCCAGAGAGGCCCGTGACGCGGGCGTGGCATACGGTAATTTTTATGACCCCATTGGGGATCCAGTGATAGCTTGTTATTCGCTCTATCCTTGGGCGGTCGAGCAGGGCAAGGGTAACGCTTTGATCAGTGCATTTCTGAAAGCCGCGTTTGTTCTGGGTATCAACACCAACAGGCGCTGCGGTATGAAAAAAGTGGTCGACATGGCTGGTTTGGAGTGGGCGGAAGCGTGTGTGCGCATGGGCAGGGACGACAACTGGCAGGACATGCTGGAAGAAAATAGGCGCACTCTCTATCAGGCGGGCTTATGGGGCGTGCCCAGTTTCCGGCTGCTGGATGAAAAGGGTGCGCCGGTGCTGGCGCTGTGGGGCCAGGACCGATTATGGCTGGTGGCCAGAGAAATTAAAAGATTGATTACGGATGGGTCTTTGATTAGTGAATAGACCAAATAGGCACGGCACTCCCGCGACAGGGGGATGTTGTTATGAAAGGGCCTGATATGACTGAAAAGAAAACGGCAAAGGCAGGAGATGGCCGCCGCGCCAGAAGCGCGCGCAGCCGGGGGGCGATCCTCAAGGCGATGATTGAGTTGATCGCGGAAGGTATTCTCGTGCCTACAGCCCAGTCTGTATCCGACAGGGCGGGGGTTGGTATCCGAACCGTCTTCCGGCATTTTGATGATATGGAAAGCCTGTTCTCCCTTGTTACAGAAGAAATTTATATTGAGAGCACCCCGCTTATCATAGGGGGGGACCGGACAGGCTCGCTGGAGATTCGGGTTCATCACGGGGTCGACTGCCGTATTCAGGTTTACGAGAAGCACCAGAATATTCTCTTGTCGGGCAGAAGTCAGCGCTGGGAATATAAAATACTGCGGGATATGTATGCCGGCCTTCAAAAAAACCTGCGGGCCGATTTTGACCATCTGGTTCCAGAGCTGAAAGAGCTGTCTGTCGTCGATCGGGAAGCAGTTGATGCGTCCGTTTCTTTTGAAATGTGGCGCAGGTTAACAGAACTCCAGGGCCTGGACGCGGCGACGACCAGACAGGTCATGATCAAGATGGTCTCCGTCGTCATTCCGTTAAATTAGGTCGGGTTCAGGCGGGTATAGGGACCAATATTACAGGTTAATGCTGGGCCGGGTGCCAAGGTGCTTGCGCCAGCGTTTTAAATTGGGGCAATCCTCAGGAATTTTCTTGCCGACAACCCGGGCAAAATCCAGAAAGCAGACAACGGTGATATCCGCTACGGAAAACTGATCCGCCGCTACAAAATCCCGGCCTTCGAGGTGGCTTTCCAGCTTGACTATGAAGGCATCAATCATTTTCAGCCCCCGGTCGGCCAGTTCTGGAATTTGGCAGTAATTCACCGGGCCGGGCAGGGCGCGGTCTTTCATGGCGGGATTGGTGTTGCGGAAGGCATTTGGAATTGCCATTCCCAGATCCTGTTCTGCCATCGATACCCAGGTGGCAATCTCGGCTTTTTCCAGCGGCGTGGTCCCCATCATCGCGGGTTCCGGATAGGTCGCCTCTGCCCATGCGGTGATGCCAGCCACATTGGTCAGAACCGTCCCGTCATCCAGTTTCAGGGTCGGCAACGTACAGTCAGGATTGATTTTTCTGAAGTCACCACCCATCTGCTCTGCCTTCATCATATCGACCTGGACCACCTGATGGGCGATGCCTTTTTCCGCCAGCAGGATCCGGGTTCTCCGCGGGCTCGGGGCCATGGTGAAATCATAAAAAGTCAGGCTCATTGGTACACTCCAGAAAGTTTTTCAAAAAAAGAATGGTATTTGAAAAAGTTATGACACAATATATGTCAATAGACAAATGGAATCGTCAAGGATTATCAAGGAGTGTAGAATGAGCCGGAAACCTTTTACCCTATATGGGATGACAGCGTCGCTTTATACGGCCAAGGTCCGCGCCTATATGCGCCAGCAGAATATCCCCTTTAGGGAGGTTGCGCCGGGCAGGGATGAGTTTACCCAAAATGTATTGCCCGAGGTGGGGCGTTGGATCATTCCTGTTGTCAAAACGCCGGAGGGTCGGTTGTTTCAGGATGGCATTCATATTTTGGATTATTTAGAGGAGAGCGGCGAGGCCAAAACCTCCCTCCAGTGTGACAGTTCTTTGATGCAGGTAATTGCCCATGTCTTCGAACTGTTCGGAAATGAAGGCCTGCTGCGTCCGGCCATGCATTACCGCTGGAATTTTGATCAGGAAAATCTTGATTTTATCCGTACCACCTTCGCCGATGGCCTGCCTGAGGGCCTGGCCCCAGAGCAAAAGGAGGGGGCTTTCCTTCTGGCCAGTGGCCGGATGCGGAAGGCGGCGGTGGCGTTCGGGGTGACGGCTGAGACCATCCCGGCGATTGAACAAAGTTACACCGAATTCCTCGACCTGTTAGAGGCCCATTTTCAGGACACGCCTTACCTGCTCGGGGGCCGGGCGACCATTGGCGACTATGGCCTGTTTGGCCCGTTGTCGGCCCACCTTGGCCGCGACCCTTATCCCCTGGCGCTTATGCAGAAAAATGCTCCTCATGTCTTTCGCTGGATTGAGCGCATGAACGCCCCCCATGATTATATTGACCATATTCAGGGGGCCCAGGGAACAGACCTGTTTCAGGATCATAAGATTCCCGGGACCTTAACAGCTCTGATGCGCTATGTGGCAGAGGAATATCTGCCGGAGATTACGGCCCATGTTGACCATGCCAATGGTTGGCTGGCGCGGCGTCCTGATCTGGAAGCGGGCACCAATGGCCTTGATGATCCGGCGGCGCGCACCATCGGCATGTGCACCTTCACCTGGCGGGGGCAGTCCCTGACATCAGCCGTCATGCCCTATCGATTCTATGTTCTCCAGCGGCTCCAGGATCATTTTGATGGTGGGGCGGACCCGGCGCGGAAAACTATGCTGTCTGTCTTGACCGAGACCCATCTGGAGCCGCTGCTCAGGGTGCGGACAACCCGGCGGGTGGAGCGGAAAAATCATTTAGAAGTCTGGGGCAAATAAGATGACGGGCAAGCAGGGCTCATCTATGGACATCACTGAAATATGGGTAAATCGCCATAATTACCGTGATACTAAGCGGGTCAGAAAGTTCCTGGGTCCGCTCTCGGACGGCGAGATTGTGGTCTCTATCGACAAATATTGCCTGATGTCCAACCCTGTTGATTATGCTGTATCAGATGATAGGATTGATTATTGGAACTATTTTCCAACCGGCGAGGAGGGCTGGGGCAAGCTCACTGTCTGGGGGATGGCTGATGTCGTTGAAAGTCAGTGTGATGATGTCAAAGTGGGGCAGCGCATTTATGGATTTTTCCCCATGGCCAGTCACCTTAGAATGACACCAGGAAAGATTAAGCCCAGGAATTTTACAGATGTTGTCGACCATCGATCCCCGTTGCCTCCCTTTTATAATAAATATATGCTGACTTTGGTTAACTTTTTTCCCCCTATGCAGGGTAACAGACGTTCTGTTGACAGCCTTGGAAAGGTGAATGAAACCCCGGGTTTCTGATAAGCCTGAGTAAAGGCCAGTTTAGGTGAATCTTTTTGGTGCGGCTTAGGCTTAACCCCTCCCGCTTGAGCGGCTGATCTCTGAGTGGGGTCACGCTAATCAGGGGGCTGTATAAAGCCTGACGGATTGGCAAAAACGCCCCATAGAGGCCAGGAGCACAGGGCTCCTGGCAATTCCATGTGGGGCTATGATTTTCGGAGGGCGGTCAGCTTATGGGCAACATCGACAATGTCATGGTCAGCCGTGAATTGAAGACAGGTGCCGCTGGGCTGTCTAACCCGCTCTACCCAATTATCCGAAATGCCTGACAGACCGCACATGGCCCCGGCCAGGGCACCGGTCACGGCGCCAATGGTATCGGAATCCCGACCGAAATTACCGGAATATACGATGCCATCCCTAAAATCACCCTTGGTCAGCAGGAAGACGCAAAAGGCCGAGACAACGGCCTCAGGCACGGAGGCTTTATATTCGCCGCGCAGCAATTGATGCAGGGGCATCCATACGGCATTCAGGTCATGGTCGTGTTTCTCCATCAGGGCAACAGCCTGTGTGAAGTTATGCAAAAACCAGCTTCCTTCGGGGGCCCGGCGCATGCCTTCGGCAAAGATTTCTTCAACGCTACCACCGGCCAGGGCTACGGCTACGGCGGAGGCAACGGCCTGGGCGCCCCAGATGCCTTCGGCCCAATGGCTGATTTCCGCGTCCCGTTCGGCAAGCTCTGCGGCCAGGTCGGGATCTCCGGCGGCAACAATACCGGCTGGCGCTGACCGCATGGCGGCACCGTCGCTGGCGGCATAGGTATTATATTGACCGGATTCAGGTGGCAGGATGCCGCGTCTGACATTGGTGGCGGCTTCGCGCTCACTGGCGCCGCCCCGGGTTAATTTGTCCTGGACGATCACATGAGATTTCCAGGCTTCAGTCACATCTTCCCGGCTGGGGTTGCCCTGTGATTTGAGCAGAATTTCTGCTGTCAGCAGGGCAAATTCCGTGTCATCGGTACTGGCGGTTGGCTTTTCAGGGAAATCCATGGTGATGCCATACAGGAACTGGTTTTCCGGGTCGCGGGCGGCATCGCCAAAGGCATCGCCAATAGCCAGACCAATCAGGCAGCCAGCCGCCTTGTCTTTAAATTCTTCTGGGGAGAGGTCAAATTTATTCTTTGCTGGCGTCGTCATTACTATATTCCTTATTAAAAGTCATTGGATAGGCCCATAGGACCCGATGATTTATGATCCACAGGCCGTTGTGACACCATAAGTGTCCGGCGGGCGAGGTCGGTAAAAAGGGCATTGTCAAACCCGCCCAGGCTTGAGCGGATTGTATTGTTCAGAGGGGAAATCCATTTTTCTGGCAGGGCTTTGGCCCCTTGAATAATGCCGATGATGGAGCCAGCGGTGGCCCCATTGGAATCCGTATCCCATCCGCCCATCACGGTAGCGCAGATGGTTTTCTCAAAATCACCATCCCCGGCGAGCAAGGCCGCGACGGTCAGGGCGGCATTATTTATGCTATGGACCCAGTGATAGGTGCCGAAATGATCTTCAAGCTTATCCAGAACCACTTCCCAGCTCAGCGTGCTGATCGGCAGGTCGAGGATGATGGTAATGGCTTGGGCCAGTCGGGATTGCGCTGGGATATAGCTTAGGGCCGTTTCCACCAGGCGGCGTGGGTCGGATTCTACAAAGGCCTGGGCAATGAGGGCAGCATAAAACATTTCGCCGTATATGCCGTTGCGGCTGTGGCTGATCCGGGCATCCCGCCAGGCCAGCTCTGTGGCAAGCAGGGGATTGCCGGGGCAGACATAGCCCCAGAGGTCGGCCCGGATTTGTGCACCGATCCATTCCCGGAACGGGTTCATGTGGCGGGCGGAATTCGGGGCATCGCGGCCGTCCAGTAGGTTGAAATAAGCCACGCGTTCGGCGGTGAAAAGCTGAAAAGCGGGTAGCTTGGTTAACCAGGCGGTCGCCACGTCACTGCTGCTGAAGCCGTAACCATGGTTTTCCATGATATGCAGGTTCAGCATGACATAATTCAGGTCGTCGTCTTCGGGCATGCCGTCAATGTTTTCCCGCAGACTTTCAAGTCCCAGACGCTGTTTCCAGGGGTAGAGGTCCAGGATTTCCTGGGGCATGCCGTCCTGAGTCCAGTAATGATCCAGGGGCCAATTGTTATTGGATTCCAGCATTTCCCTGAGCACAGGCCGCATATAACGTTCGACCGGTTTACCCAGGAGGCAGCCCGCCGAACGGCCAAGCCACCCGCCGAGAATTCTGTCATAAAGGTCGGCGTCATTCAGGCTATGGGCCGGAGCGGGAACGGAGGAATTTTGGAGGGCAGTGCTGGCTTGCCTGATGGCATCCAGGTCATCAGGCTCAGCGCTGGATAGGATTGGTGTGGCGGCGTCTTTGTCCATCAACTGACGCAGAATTTTGTCGGCCTCCTGACGGGCGTCCTCCGCTGGTTTAGTCTTCAGGTCCTTGAAACTGGCCTGAAGATCACGGAATTCGCTGCCTTCTTGCCGCCGTTGAATGACTTCATATTCCAATCTTTCGAGCGGGTCCAGGTATCTGACTATCACTAATATTCTTTCGTTTTTTTTCTTTGGACGAGACAGTCGTCCTCACCTGAGGAAAGATAATAGGGGCTAGTTTCAGAGCGGTTATGGCGCCTGGGGACCTCCTTAAATTATCTAATGTAAGGGGACTATATTACAATGTTACCATTTATCAATACTGTTTCAGGGTTTTCAAAGGATAGTAAAACCAATGAATATATCCTGTGTAAATGCCACTTTATATATGGTTTGCGGGGTATTAGGTACCATGAAGATAGGAGCAGTATCTTTTGAAGCTACCTTCTGGCTGTTTTGTTTGTTTGTCATATGGAAGAAACTTTAGCCAATGAAGTAATTCACGTAAAGTTAATGACAATGGATAAGGCGTATAGTGATGCGAAGTAAGCTTTTCGTTCCGGGCTCCCGCAAGGAGCTGTTTGCCAAGGCGCTGAGCAGTCAGGCGGATGCGATTTCACTTGATCTGGAAGATTCGGTGATTGAAAGCCGCAAGGCAGAGGCCCGGGAGAATGTCACAGAATTTTTGGGTTCTCCCGAGGTGGCCGCCAGCGATAAGGTTATCATTGTCAGGGTGAATGCCGGGGATACAGTGCATTTTGAGGCAGATATCCTGGCAATTACCCATCCCGCCCTGACGATGGTGAACCTGCCCAAGGTTGAAAGCTCCCGTGATGTCTGTACGGCCGCTGAAATTCTGGAGCGGGCTGAAAAAGCCGCCGGCATGACCCGGGAGATACTCATACTTGCCAATATTGAGACGCCGAAGGGGCTGCTGGCCGCGGCGGAGATTGCGGCGGCACATCCGCGTGTCGTCGGGTTGCAATTGGGCCTGAATGACTTGTTTAACTCTCTGTCTATCGAGAGGGATGACGCTAAAAATGTCCACGCCGTCCTGTTTGCCCTGCGCATGGCGGCGGGGGGGGTGATGTCTTTGCCTATGATGGTGCTTTTGCCGATATCAAAGATGAAAAAGGGTTCCGGTCAGAGGCCGAAATGGCACACCGGCTAGGATTTTTGGGGAAGAGCTGTATTCACCCGTCCCAAGTGGCCCCCGCCAACGAAATTTTTGTCCATAGTGAGGATGACCTTACATTTTCCTTGCGCGTGATTAAGGAATCTCAACGTGCCGCTGCGTCTGGCGACGGTGCTTTTACTGTTGATGGAAAGATGATTGATCTTCCGATTATACGACGTGCAGAAGCCGTAATTGCCGCAAGCCAGCGCTTGTCCGAACAAAAATGACCTGATAGGGTTGCCTGATTGAAAGCCAAGTTTTTATGATAATAGTTGATCATTTTATGTTGCGTATCGCTTTTTGTTCTAAGGTCCGGGTAAGGATAGGCTGGTGTCTTTGCCTCGCCGCATTCCTCCTGATAGCGGGTGGGGCCACCGCCCGGGCGGAAAGTCTGGTTGCCACCAAAATACAGGCCATTGCCCCCTTACCCATAGATGATACCGTTTCCCATATTCTGATAACGGAAGGGCAAGTGGTTGCGCTGACAGAGGGTCAAGCCTGGGTTCTCAATGAGCGGGAGGCGGCATGGCAGCCTCTGGACGGGACCGTCCTGGGCCAAGTTCGTGGTGTGGTCGGTGACGGGCAGGAGGCCTTTTTACTCCGAGGGTCTGAACAGAGTAGTTCCGTCACACAGGTTGAGCGGTTTATGCTTTTAACCGACCCTGACGAAGCTGGTGACATGCCGGAAATCCCCCCTTTACCGATCCCCCTTGCGGCGGCCCATGGGGCTCTGCTTGACGATAAGATTTTTGTCATTGGCGATAGCCTTGAGGGCAAGCGATACCTGTTCTCCTTTGATCTTTTAGCCGATCAGTCGGAATGGGTTTTTCATGATGTCGGGGTCCTGGTTGACGGCGTTGTGACGTCTTTGGTTGGGCAGAATTCCCTGCTTTTGCTCACCCTTGCGAACCCGGTGGGAAAGACCGATCGCCTGGTGCAATGGGCTGCCGGGGAAGGCTGGTCAGAGCGATCTTCTGTGCCGGGAACCGTGGTGGCCAAAGGGGTGCGGGCCATGGGGCAAGGCCATGTGCTTTATATGATCAAGGGGCCGGAAAAGACCAGCCTGATGAGTTTCTATACGGTCACGGGCTCGTGGGCAACCTACGGCGACCTGGACTCCGCGGCGGCAATATATAGCGTCGGCTGGAAGGATGGCCTTCTCTGGGGGCAGCCTGCTGTGGCGGGTGCTGGTATTGCTTTCTCCCTGGTCGAGGTTGAAACCGGTCAGCATCTTCTGCATTCTGTGGATTGGGCTGTGATTATCGTTTATCTGCTCGGTATGCTGGGGATCGGGCTCTATTTTTATACCCGCAAGGCCCAGAATTCCAAGAGTGAATTTTTCCTTGGCGGCCGCTCAATTCCTTTCTGGGCTGCGGGCATAAGCCTCTATGCCTCAAATGCCAGTTCCATCAGCTATATCGCCGTGCCGGCAAAGGCTTTTGCCACCAATTGGCAATATTTGCTCAGCAACCTCATCGTGGTGATCGGGCTTGGCTTCGTCGCCATATGGGTGATACCTTTGCTCCGTCGGCTCAATCTGATGTCGAGTTTTCACTATCTTGAGACCCGGTTCCATCCGAGTATCCGGGTCATGTCGAGCGCGCTTTTTATCGTATTTCAACTTGGTGGGCGCATGACCATTATTCTGTTTCTGCCGTCGATGGCGATTGCGACAGTGACCGGTTTTGATGTGGGGTTGAGCATCCTGATCATGGGCGGGATTACCATTGTCTATACCGTGCTGGGCGGCATGAAGGCGGTTATCTGGACGGACGTTATCCAGTTATTCGTCATGTTCGGGGGAACATTTTTTGCCATTGGGTTTATTTTTATGATGCTGGACGGCGGGGTGACGGAATTCTTCTCAGCCGCCATTGCGGACGATAAGTTAAAGCTGGTCGACTGGAGCTTTAATTTAACCGGTGCGACCATTTGGGGCTTCATCTTTCTGATTACGTTCGACACGATCCTGACCTTTCCCAAGGATCAGGTTCTCATGCAGCGGGTTCTGTCGACCAAAACCGCCAAGGACGCCAGCCGGTCAGTCTGGACATTCGCGGCCATTGTTCTGCCGGGCAGTGTTCTGTTTTATCTGGTCGGGACGGCGCTTTATGTCTTTTACCAAAGTCATCCTGAAAGAATGGACCCGTCGTTATCAATTGACGCCACGTTCCCGCTGTTTATCGCCGCGGAACTTCCCATCGGTGTCACGGGGCTGATCATTGCCGGGATTTTTGCCGCCTCCATGTCAACATTATCGAGCATTCTGAACAGTGTTGCCACATTGGCGACGGTCGATTTTTACGAAAAGATCAGAAAAAACTCAACGGAGAAGCAAACCATCCGTTTTGCGGAGTTTTCAACGGTAATAGCCGGGGTGATCGGTATCGGTCTGGCTCTGCTCTTAACCCGGATTGAAATAAAGTCATTGCTGGATCTGGCCCTTGAACTTTGGGGGCTGTTGGGCGGCGGGTTTGCCGGGGCCTATACCCTAGGCATGTTTACCCGCAGAGCCAATTGGCAGGGGGTGGCCATTGGTGTTGCGGTGAGTATCGCTGTGACCCTTGGGGCCTGGGCAGTAGACCTGGTCCATCCTTATTTCTATCTGCCGCTGTCGGTGTTTGTCTGTATCGTGGTCGGCTATACCGCAAGTTGGCTTTTCCCGGCACCTTCGACCCTGAAGGGGCTGACTATTTTTAAGAAAGACGCGGGATAGGGGGTGCGTTGTAAAAAGGTGAAGTATGAATACAAAGTTTTTGAGTACATTTGTGGCGGTGGTCGATTATGGCTCCATGGCGGCGGCGGCCCGCAAACTGAATATTACCCCGGCCGCCGTGGCACAGCAAACACGCACCCTTGAGCGCCAGGTCGGGGCACCGCTGATCCGGCGATCCGGCCATACGGTTGTTGTGACCGAGGCCGGGGCGCGGATACTGCAGCGGGCGCGGGCTCTTTTGCGGGATGTGGATGACCTGCATACGGTCGCCATTGATGATGCCATTGGCGGTGAGCTTCGCATCGGGGCCGGGGGGACGGCCCTGACCGGCATCGTGCCGGATATTCTGGCCCGTCTGATCAAGAAATTTCCTCAGGTCAATATGTCGATCAGGACCGGCCTGTCGATTGATTTGCACCGGGCGGTGGAAAATGGCGAGCTGGATGCGGCCTTTGTATTAGAGGCTCCGTTTGCCCTGAATAAAACCGTGAGCTGGAAACTGGTGCGCGAAGAACCCCTGATTGTGCTGGCCCCGGCCAGCATGGCGGGCTGTGACCCCCATGAGCTTCTCGCGACAGAGCCTTTGATCAGATATGACAGAAACTGGTGGGGTGGCCATCAGGTTGATGAATATTTGAGGGAAACCGGAATTGTTCCCATAGAACGGTTTGAATTAAATTCCCTGCACGCGATCGCGGTGATGGTTGACCGGGGCCTCGGCGTGGCCCTCGTACCCGATTGGGCGGCACCCTGGCCAGAAGATCTGAATCTGGTACGGCTGGCGCTTCCCCTTGAATGTGCCCCCCGCCGGATCGGGGTCGTGTGGTGCCGATCCTCGATTCGGATACGTCTTTTAACGGCCTTCATAGAAGAAATTGATAATATTTAACAAGAGCTTGGGTTTGTCACGACATTTCTAATCTCACAGAACCTGCATCGCTCCTCCTTCATAAGAAGAGGAGCTGAGGGGGGCAGGGTCACTTTTCACGTTCTCGTAAGCAACAAAATGTAACGTCTGAAGATACTGCGATGGGGTTTTGTTTGTTTCATAAATACCGGACACTGGTGACATTAGCAAAGACTTCGCCTTGAGCGAAAATAAATTAAGTCATGTAATCAATATTCAATTGGCAATAAAGCCAAAAAAGTTGGTCCACGACCAATTGCATTAAACAATAATAGGAGGAATACCTTGGACAGAGAAATTCAACAGTCACAATCTGCTCAAAAGCTACCGACACTAACATCAACTCTTCTGGCTGCGGCACTTCTGGCATCGGTCTCGACAATAGCGTTTGCCGCCGAAGAAGCTGCGGTTCAGGACGCGGCGGAAGATTTTGAAGAAGTTATCGTTACCGGTAGCCGGACAGGTAAAGCACTGAACAAAATTCCCGGTGCCGTCAGTATTATCAGCCAGGCTGAAATACAGCATGATATTGCGCTGACATCCGATCTCACCGCCATGTTATCCAGAACGGTACCCGGATATAGTATTTCAAAACAGCAGATGGACAGAAAAGGCGAAACTTTACGGGGGCGCATTGCCCTGCGTCTTCTTGATGGTGTGCCGCAAGGCTCTCCTCTGCGCGATGGCAGTCGGGACAGTATCTTCACCGATATGGGGATTATATCCCGGGTTGAAGTCATTAACGGACCGTCTTCCTCAGAAGGTATTGGCGCCACGGGTGGTATTATCAACTATATCACCAAGAGCCCAACCAAGATGGGCCTTGAAGCTCAAATTTCCACCCAATATCGTTCACAATTCAAGAACGACAGTGATAGCTGGCGCGTGGGTATGAATGTTGCTTATAAAGCCGACAATTATGATGTCCTGGTTGCCGGCTCCTTTGCTGAAACCGGTATTTCTTATGATGGTGAAGGCGAGACTATCGGCCTGGGGGCCAGTGGCTCTGACAGAGATACCAAGTCCAACAACGTGTTTATTAAACTTGGCACTAACTTTGGTGAAAATGATGAGCAACGGATAGAGGTTTCTCATAGCCGCTTTATCCTTGAGTGTCAGTGCAACTACAGTTCTGAAATTCTGCATCCTGAAATTTGGGATTATCATGAAGCCAACAAGGTTCCTATTCATGCCATTAAAGAGCAGCCTTTAGGCTCCAAGGCGTCTTTCAACGACTTTAAACAGACGACAATGACCTATACTCATAATGACCTGTTTGGCGGTGCCTTGCAGATTCAGGTTTATGAAGCTGATCAGTCAATGCGGTTTGAAGCAGAACTGGCCAACAGCAAGCAAGACCCGCTCTTTGCCCCGGTTGGCACGCTGCTTGAACAGTCTGAAATTAATTCCCAGAAAAAAGGTCTGCGGTCATCCTGGAATACGGATTCCCTGTTTGGCAATGAGGGTTTAGGATTGCAGATTGGTGCCGATTTCGTCGAAGATATTGCCCTGCAGAGATTTGCCCTGACGGATCGTTCATGGGTTCCGCCAATGAAATATACCAGCTTTGCACCCTTCGCACAGGTCTCCCTTGATATTGATGCCCTGACCGTAACCGGCGGACTGCGTTATGAAGACGGAAACCTGAATGTTCAGGATTTTACCACCACATGGTATCGCAAACGCAAATTTGTTAATGGCGGTGATGTGGGCTACGGCGAATGGCTGCCTAATGCGGGTGCCATCTGGCGTGTGAGTGATCAATGGTCGGTCTATGCGTCATATGCCAAAGGCTTCACTCTGCCCAACGTTGGTTATGCCCTGCGTAAACTGTCCTGTAACACGGCACCAGCCGTGGAAGGCTGTCCTAGTGACACGCCAACATCTGTTAATGACATCCTTGACCTGGAAGCGATCATTATTGAAAGCATAGAAGTTGGTTTCAGCTGGACGGGCGACGATGGAAAATTTGGTATCTCGTTGTATGAATCAACCTCAGACCTGGGTGACGGCGTTAAAATCGTCGACGGCGAATTCGCTTTGGATCGGTCACGTCAGAAAATTCAGGGTATCGAAGTTACCGGTTCCTATAATTTTACCGAAGACTTTAGCCTCTCAGCCGTCTATGCGAGTATTACCGGTAAGACAGGGGATGACCTTGAAAAGGCAATGGGTGTTCTCAATATCAATCCTAACAAGCTGATTTTATCCGCTAACTGGCAGTTCTCTGACAAGGGTAATGTTATCCTGGGATCACAGACAATATTTAACCGTGATATCAATGAAGGGGCCAGCGGCGAAGAGCATATCAAAGGAAGTACGCTCTTTAATCTGGCCATCAACTACGAAATCGGTAACGGCAGATTGTCCCTGGGCATTGATAACCTTCTGGATAAAACCTATCTGTTGCCTCAGTCACAGATCACCTATTGGCGGAATTATCTCCGTGGACGCGGTCGTGAGGTTTCTCTCGGTTACACCATTACGTACTAATCGTATCTGATTTATCGCCAGTCTCCTATAGGGGGCTGGCGATAAAAATTACCGGCTGGAACCCGTTCTCCCGTTTCTTTTTCTTCGGCAGGTCCAGGCCAGCTTTTTTTATCCCTTAAACTACGTTACTGTTGACGTGAGGCGCATGGAGGCGTGCTGGCTCTGTTATCTTGTGACTCCAATCTAATTGATATTTATACGTAATTTTCGGAAAACACAGATTATGACGACAAAAGACATGGAACCGCCTGAAGGTCAAACTCAGGGTAGACTGAATAAACGATCACCTGAGGCGGGGCGCTTTACGCCGGCACCAAACCCCCAGGGTGCGGAATATGTTCAGCCCCATGTCCTGGGTCATCACCTGCCCACACCGGAAAAAACTCCAGCCTGGCCGTTTCATACTGTTGGCACGTGGATGGTTGATATTGATAAGAATATTGAAGCCTGGCGACAGGGCATGAAGGTCTGGCGCCATGAGCATCTCATTCGCATGGGCTATAATGATGCCGAATACCGGCGGGAAGACTTGCTCTGGTCTCAAAGTAACTTCATTCATACTCAGATGATGGTCGAGGATCGTTATTTCTATGATCCGGTCGCCGGCAAATATACCATAGACAGATATCTTGATGACCTGATTGCGCGCTACGGCGGCATTGATAGCGTCCTGCTCTGGTATATTTACCCCAATATTGGCATTGATGACCGCAATCAGATTGACCTGGCCAGTGACCTGCCCGGGGGCATTGAAGGATTAAAAACGGTTGTTGCCGATTTCCATCGCCGGGGTGTCCGCGTGTTCCTGCCCACCATGCCCTGGGATAATGGCACCCGT
Organism: Alphaproteobacteria bacterium; assembly: GCA_002401455.1. Taxonomy (GTDB): domain Bacteria; phylum Pseudomonadota; class Alphaproteobacteria; order Sphingomonadales; family Emcibacteraceae; genus Paremcibacter. The sequence continues at coordinate 38,896 of NVTE01000007.1, read as the reverse complement.
GACGTTGGCATGCAGGACTGGGAAGCGATTACTAAACTTGCCGCAGAGGTCAAGGCTGACGGAATTAATGGCGATACCTATTATGCGGTGCCCCATGCCTACCGCGAGGCCTCCGACGCCACCGGGCATCCGGTTGTTTTGCAGCCAGAAACAACCCCGATCGCCGATGATCATATCATGTGGAATAACCAGAGCTGGGGCAAGCTGACCAGAACCCAGGTTCCCGGGGTCGCCAAGCTCAAGTGGATCGAGCCCCGGCACATGGTCAATGTGGAAAACCGGTGGGGCCGGGACCGGACCGATGATCTTCAGTATATTTTCTTTAACGGCATTGGCTATGTTGCCTGGGAGAATGTCTGGGGCATCTGGAACCAATTGACCCCACGGGCCGGGGAAACCCTGCGCCGCATTTCCAAAATTGAACGTAAATTTTCTCCCCTGATGGTGAGCCAGGACTGGGAACCCTATGCGGCAACCCTGCAGTTTAGTGTTTTTGCCACCGCCTTTCCCAGCGATAAAATGACCCTGTGGACCGTGATCAACCGCAACGAATATGAGGTTGCGGGCGATCAGTTGGCGGTGCCCCATCGGGCGGGACGACGCTATTACGATATCTGGAATGGGGTTGAGCTTAGCCCCCGCCTTGAAAACGACGAAGCGATCCTGAATATGCCGCTGGAATCCAAGGGTTTTGGCTGTATTCTTGCGCTAGAAGACGGGGCGGCTGTTGACAAATTTGAAGAATTTCTAGGTGAAATGAAGGCGCTGGCCAAGGTGCCGCTGCAAAGCCTGTCCAATGTCTGGAAGGCAATCCCGCAACAGATTGTCCCTATTGAGGCGACAAAGGCCGTGGCTGCCCCCCCGGCAGGTATGGTGCGGATTCCGGCCGGTCAATTTGATTTCCGGGTCAATGGCATTGAAATTGAGGGCTATACCTGGGACGGGGTTGATTTCCAATACCCCTGGGAGACCTCCGCCCGCCGCAATCATCTGCACCGGATGGCGATGAAGCCGTTTCATATGGACCGTAACCTGGTCACCAATGCTGATTACCTGGAATTTGTTGAAGGGTCCGGCTATTACCCGTTGGATGATCATAATTACTTGCGGGACTGGCAGGATGGCATGCCGCGTCCCGGTTGGGAAAATAAACCGGTAACCTGGATTGGTATCGAAGATGCCCGGGTTTATGCCGCCTGGGCCGGAAAACGCCTGCCCCACGAGTGGGAATGGCAATATGCCGCCCAGGGCATTGATGGTCGGTTGTTTCCCTGGGGTAATGACTGGAATGCCGATGCGGTTCCGGCCATAGACCGGGGGCGTAATATGCAGCCGCCATCGGACGTGGGGGCTCATCCTGCAGGTGCCAGCCCGTTCGGCGTTCTGGATCTTGTGGGGAATGTCTGGCAGTGGACGGATGAGTTTATGGACGACCATACCCGGGCTGCGGCGCTCAGGGGAGGTTGCTCTTATAATCCGACCACATCACATTGGTATTTCCCCCAGGCCTATCAGCTTGACCAGCATGGTAAATATTTGCTTATGGCCCCCAGTAAAGACAGGTCGGGGAAGCTGGGCTTCCGCTGTGTTGTTGACGCAACCGATGGTTAACATAATTACATTCTGCACATCGAACGGATAAAAGAACGAGTAGGCCTATGACGACTATATCAGACGATACCCCCGGCAACCGTACAGGTTCTCCTGGACCTCTCAGCGGCATCCGAGTGCTGGATTTGAGTGCCTATATTGCGGCACCGTTTGGCTGTACTCTTTTGGCGGATCAGGGGGCGGATGTAGTGAAAATCGAAGCCCCAACCGGGGATAACTTGCGCAATTATCCGTCTACCCTGGAGCAGGAGAGCCGGGCTTTCATCGGCCTTAACCGGAGCAAACTTGGGCTGGTACTTGATCTGAAGGCCCCTGAGGGGCTCGCAGCCCTCCTGCGGCTGGTCCGTAAGGCTGATGTGCTGGTTCATAATTTCCGCCCTGGCGTGTCGGAGAAGCTGGGCATCGATTATGATCGTCTGCAGCAGATCAATCCGCGCCTGATTTACTGTGCGGTCTCCGGGTTCGGGGAGTCTGGTCCCTTAAAACAGAAGGCGGGGTTTGATCAGTTGTTACAGGTCATGACCGGTATGTGTAGTATGCAGGGTAAACGCGGGGGCAAACCTGAAATTATTTATGGTTCAGTGGTCGATTATTATGCTGCCGCCCTAGTGGCCGGTGGGGTGTCGTCAGCCCTGTTTGAGCGGGAACGCAGTGGCAAGGGGCAGATGGTCAGTGTCTCGCTTCTGCGTAGTGCCATGACCATGCAATCCGCTCGCCTGGTGTGGGCAGAAGGCGAACCCAAAGATATCGAACGGGATTTCCGTTCCGGTGGCGTGTCCGGCATTCATCCGACCCGGGACGGTTATCTTTATCTCTCGGCAAATACCGATAATTTCTGGAATTCCTTATGTAGCAAAGTTGATCTTCCAAGCCTTGCTGGAAATGAGCGGTATGATTCAGTGCGTAAACGGGCGGAACATGCCTCCGAAATCGTGCCCCTGTTACACGAAAAACTTCGCTCCCGGAGTGCCTTGGAGTGGGAAGACTTTTTAGGTAATGACGTGCCCTGCGCTGCGGCAAAAACTGTTGAAGATTTGTTTCATAACCCCCAAGTGCTTGCAGAGGATATATTGACAGACTTCGATCATCCTTTGATTGGTCCTTACCGGGGCATGTCAAAGGCCATTAAATTCAGCCGGACACCCGGGCCAGAACCCTTTGCGGCCCCGACCATGGGTCAGCATTCGGACGCTGTGCTGGAAGAGGCCGGTTGTTCCCGGGAAGACCTGGTGGAATTACATCAAAAGGGCATCATACGCTAATCCAGGGGCTCTCATTGCCCCGGCTGTTGAGCCTTGTGTTTTTCCAGAAATTCTTCTATTTCCCCAGAAAAGGGGGCGGCATTTTCGGCCATGGGGCGGGTCACAGAAATAGCCGCCGCTGCGGAGGCTATCCGCGCGGCTTTTTCCGGGCTTAATTCCCGGGCAGTATATAGGGCAAAAACGCCATTAAAAACATCGCCGGCTCCTGTGGCATCAACCATCTCTACCTTGAATGATTCGATGTCGGTACGGTGGTCCTCAATGGAAATCGCACAGCCATTTTCGCCTTTTGTTATGATAACGCCTTCCGTGCCTAGATCATGGAAGGCCTGTACGGCTTTTTCAGTTGCCTCGGGGCTATTTGGATTAATGCCGACCAGGACCTCTGTCTCTGTTTCATTAGGGGTAATGATATCGACGAAGGGGAGGAGCCTAACCGCATTCGCGTCCGCTGGTGCTGGGTTCAGAATGGTTTTAACGCCGGCCTTTTTGGCAATTCTTAACGCGGTTTCCACGGCATCCAGGGGTGTTTCCAACTGGACGATCACTATATCGGCGCTGGTGAGGATATCAGAGGCTTTTTCGACAAGTTCCGGGGTAAGTCTGGAATTTGCTCCTGGGGATACCGCGATCATGTTTTCGCCATTGTTGGCAACAAAAATTGTGGCGGTGCCGGTAACAATACCCTTGATACAGGAAACATGATTTACGGATACGTTATTATCCTTAAGGTAAGTCATGGCCTGAGAGCCAAACTGGTCGTTACCAATACAGGCGACAATGGAGACTTCGGCCCCCGCACGGGCTGCGGCGACGGCCTGATTTAATCCTTTGCCGCCAACAGAAACAGCCGTGCGTTCCGCCATGATCGTCTCATGGGTTTTGGGAAAGTGATTAATATAGGTCGTGATGTCACAGTTTATACTGCCGACGATAACAATCTTAACAGTGTCGTTTGGGGGGGTGGTTTTTTTATTTTTCATCATATTGGTTTTTCTTAAGAATAATGTTTTTTTGACTCTGCTAAGGGGCTTGATTGGCTGTAATCCTTTTAACCTGTTGATAGATGCCTCCATCAGTCTTATCGGCTCACTTTAACGCAACAATAGGGGGTTTTGGCGATCAAAGATACATGGGCATGTCCAGGATGCGGCGAATTTGTGGCCGATAGGCCTGGACGTCATACATATTATCCACATCGACCCGCCTTTGCGACTGTAGGCAAGAGCCCGCGTCCACAAGGGTATAGCGCCCATTGTGCAGGGCTGTCATTGTGCCGGTGCTTTTCTGGTGAATAGCCTGAATGGCCAGAGTCCCAAAGGAGGAGGCAACGAGTTTATCCAGCGCATCCGGCTCTCCGCTGCGCAGGAGATAGGCGAGGGATTGGGTGATGACATCAATGCCATGGTGGTCCCGAATGAATTGGGCTATTTCATTGCCAATACCTCCTAACCGTTGCCGGCCCTTAGGGTGTCTGTCCCGGTCCTCAGAGTGGGGGCTGTTTTGGGAGTAAGCCCCTTCGGCCACGACGGCGATGCTATAGTTTCGGGGGTTCTGGCTTCTGTCATCCAGCATAAGATGGATAAATTTCTCTGTGTCAAACGGGCATTCTGGAATGAGAACCCGGTCTGCTGAGGCGATATGCCCGGCTAACAGAGCGGGTTCGCCACTATGTCGACCGAAAAGTTCAATGAGGGTGATGCGTTCGTGGCTGTCGGCCGATGTGCGGATATTATTAATGCAATTGACACTGCGGGTAACACATGTGCTGAATCCAATACTATAATCGGTCCCGTTAACGTCATTATCCATGGTTTTGGGGATGCTAACCAGCGGAAACCCTCGAGAATGAAGATGGGCGGCAAACCGTAATGACCCGTCGCCACCGATGGGAATAAGAGCGTCGATCCCAAGAAAATCCAAAACCCGCTCCATATGCAATGTACAGTCATATCCCGCCGCGGTTGCTTCACTATAGGGCGATCCCCTGAGGAAGGCGGGTAACATATCCTGACTGATCTCTGTCGGGTTGACGCGCGCGGTATGTAATATTGTCCCGCCCAAGTTTTCGATGCCACGTGTTGTTTCCCGGGTGAGGGGGACGAGGACGCTGCTTGTCTCTGATGGGGTGGCATCGGGGTTGAGGTTTAATAACCCCTGCCAACCCCGGAGCAGTCCAATGACGTCCCAGTTATGTCGGCTTGCTTCATGGACAATCGCCCTAATACAAGCATTCAGGCCGGGCACATCCCCGCCGCTTGTTAAAACGCCAATCCGCATGTTTACACATTCCTAATATCTTTTAATTTAATTTATTTTTAATTCCATATAGACAGTTTAGATTAATCATTACCCCAATAAAAGTATCTTCAAAGACAGGAAGTTGTATGTAAGGAAGAGTAATATTGGGCACTTTCAATGGGAACTGGTCAGCATCAACCGGTCATTCTTTTATCACACAGCCAAAGGGAAGAGCCGATAAAACCTGCTGCTGATGCGTCTGATTGATGGGAAGTTTATGGCAACGCCCTATTACGGCTCCCGCCATAAAGTCTATTCCGCCCTGCACAAACAGTCTGGCATTCGCTTCTCTATGGACGGAAAAATGAATGCATCTATCTGCATATTTTGGACAGTGGTAAAGAGGTTTGCAGGGGCATTGGCAAATGGATGAAGCATGATAATGGTGGCCCCTGGCCACCTTACAAGCCTTGACGGGCAGACCCCGGATGAAGTTTACTCAACTCCCATAGCAGGACATGATTCGCTATGGGACCTATCTCTAAACTGGTCCGCGATATCTCATTCTCAGGTTCTGAAAATCAGGCCGGCCCGGTTGTCAACTTAGACAAACTGGATTTCGGTGATTTCATAGTAGGTTTCGCCGCGCGGGGTTTTCACTTCGACCTCATCGCCGATCTTACGGCCGATCAAGGCCCGACCAATGGGTGAGATATAGGATATTTTGCCCGCCGTGACATCAACCTCATCAACACCAACAATCTGGTATTTGACGATTTTGTCATCTTCGTCGGCCATGCTGACCGTAGCGGCAAACACCACATTCTCCCCTGAAAGCTCTTTCGGGTCGATCACTTCAGAACGGCTGATCTTGCCCTCAAGGTCATTGATGCGGGATTCGATGAAGCCCTGCTGTTCCTTGGCGGCATGATATTCAGCATTCTCGGACAGGTCACCGTGGGCCCGGGCCTCTTCAATCGCCTTGATCACCGCAGGACGCTGGTGGTGTTTTAAATCTTTCAAAACCGCTTCCAGCCGCTGATGGCCTTCCGCTGTCATTGGTACTTTTTCAACCATAATGTAATTTTTCTATCTTTTGCGCCACAATCCGTTACAGGCCCTGTCTGATCACACAGCCCGTCATTGTGGCTTCATTCTTCGTAAAACGATCTAATCGAATACATAAGATTGAAGGGGTTTAACTTCAAGTGAGCTTGATTTCAAGACTTTTATTGCTTCCATAGCAGAAATAGCTCCCCGTGTAGTTGTATAATAGGGAATGTTATGGGTCAATGCCGTCCGGCGAAGCTCATAACTGTCGGTAATCGACTGGGCGCCTTCGGTGGTATTGAAGATCAACTGGATGCCCTCATTCTTGATGGCGTCAACAATATGTGGACGGCCTTCGAGTACCTTGTGAATGCGATCAACCGCCACCCCCTGCTCCTGGAGATAGCTTGCCGTGCCGCCGGTGGAAACCACCCGGTAGCCCATGGCCATCAAATCCCGCGCCGGTTCAATCATTTTTTCCTTGTCGTCGTCCTTCACCGAAATAAACACGGTGCCCTCCAGCGGCAGATGAGTGCCGGCGGCAATCTGGGATTTCAGAAACGCTTTGGCAAAAGTATCATCGAGCCCGATCACTTCACCGGTCGAACGCATTTCAGGGCCGAGCAGAACATCAACACCCGGGAACCGGTTAAACGGCAGCACCGCTTCCTTGACCGCCACATGTTTTGGCGTGGAAGAGGGAAATGTAAAGGCCGACATTTTTTCGCCGGCCATCAGTCTGGCGCCATATTTTGCAATCGGCGCACCGATGGCTTTGGCAACAAATGGTACGGTCCGGCTGGCCCGGGGATTAACCTCGATCAGATAGACCACATCATCCTTAACCGCGAACTGAATATTCATCAAGCCCTTGATATTTAAGGCCAGAGCCAGCTTCTCCGTCTGCTGACGGATGTCGACCATGACGCTCTCTTTCAGGGAGAAAGGTGGCAGGCAACAGGCACTGTCACCGGAGTGAATGCCGGCCTCCTCGATATGCTGCATGATCGCCGCCACATGGACTGTGGTCCCGTCACTGAGCGCATCCACATCGACTTCCGTCGCGCCGCCGAGATAGCGGTCGATCAGCACCGGGCTGTCCCAGGATACCGACACTGCCGCCGCCATATAGCGCTCCAGCGATACCGTATCATAGACAATTTCCATGGCCCGTCCGCCGAGAACATAGCTCGGCCGGATCAGGATTGGATAACCAATTTTCTCGGCAACCTTGACCGCTTCCTCTGTGTTAGTGGCCAGGCCATTGTCGGGCTGGCGCAGGCCGAGTTTGTTGACCAGCTGCTGGAATCTTTCCCGGTCTTCGGCCAGGTCAATGGAATCAGGCGACGTGCCCAGGATCGGAATACCGGCATCCTGCAGGGCATGGGATAATTTCAGCGGCGTCTGGCCACCGTACTGAACAATCACGCCGACCACTTCGCCATTTTGCTGCTCACGCTTGATCAGCTCGATGGTATCTTCAGCGGTCAGCGGCTCAAAATACAGCCGGTCCGAGGTGTCATAATCGGTGGAGACGGTTTCCGGGTTACAATTGACCATGATGGTCTCATAACCCTGCTCGCTGAGGGCAAAAGCCGCATGACAGCAGCAATAGTCAAATTCGATTCCCTGACCGATTCGGTTAGGGCCGCCGCCGAGGATGATAATTTTCTTAGCATCGGTTGGATTGGCTTCACATTCGGCATAGCCGCCCGCCTCATGCTCGTAGGTCGAATACATATAGGGCGTCTTGGCGTCGAATTCGGCAGCACAGGTATCAACCCGTTTATACACCGGATGCAGGTTCATCTTGTGACGCAGAGCGGTGACAAAGCTTTCTTTTTCACCGATCAGTTCGGCCAGACGGGCATCGGAGAAACCGTGAGCCTTCAGGCGTGCCAACTCATGACGGTTGTCAGGCAGGCCGTCTTTGCGGATCGCCAGTTCGGCATCGGTGAGTATCTTGACCTGGCTGATGAACCAGGGGTCATATTTGGCGATGTCGTGAATTTCTGCCTCGGAAATACCCAGACGCAGGGCCTGGGCCATGACCAGCAGGCGATCATCGGTCGGGCTGGCCAGCGCCGCCCGGATGGCGTTAATATCGCCATTCTCCGGATCATAGCCCGGGATATCAACTTCATTAAGACCGGTCAGGCCGGTTTCCATGGAACGCAGGGCTTTCTGCAGGGATTCCGTGAAGCAGCGCCCGATCGCCATGGCCTCGCCCACGGACTTCATGGCCGTGGTCAGGGTCGGCTTGGTGCCGGGGAATTTTTCAAAGGTAAAGCGCGGGATCTTGGTGACCACATAATCGATGGTCGGCTCAAAGGACACCGGCGTCGCCCCGGTAATATCATTTTCCAGCTCATCCAGCGTATAGCCAACCGCGAGCTTGGCCGCGACCTTGGCGATGGGGAAGCCGGTGGCTTTCGAGGCCAGAGCCGAAGACCGGCTGACCCGGGGATTCATTTCAATAACAATCAGCTCGCCATTTTCCGGGTTAACCGCAAACTGGACGTTGGAGCCGCCGGTTTCAACACCAATCTCCCGCAGCACCGCCAGCGAGGCGTTCCGCATGATCTGATATTCTTTATCGGTCAGGGTCAGGGCTGGCGCCACGGTGATGCTGTCGCCGGTATGAATGCCCATGGGATCGATATTTTCAATGGAACAGATGATAATGCAATTGTCGGCGGTGTCGCGGACAACTTCCATTTCATATTCTTTCCAGCCGAGCACGGACTGCTCAACCAGCACTTCCCCCACCGGAGAGGCATCAAGACCGGTCTTGATGATTTCTTCAAATTCTTCCATGTTATAGGCGATACCGCCGCCGGTACCGCCCATGGTGAAGCTGGGCCGGATGATGCTGGGCAGTTTAATATGCACCAACGCTTCAAGGGCTTCTTCCATGGTCCGGACCACTTCACTGCGCGGGGTGCCCAGGCCAAGCTTGTCCATGGCATTGCGGAACAACAGCCGGTCTTCGGCTTTGTTGATGGCCTCGATATCGGCACCAATCAATTCAACATTATATTTCTCAAGAACACCGTTTTTCGCCAGATCCAGCGCCGTGTTCAGGCCGGTCTGTCCACCCATAGTCGGCAGGAGGGCATCGGGGCGTTCCTTGATGATGATTTTCTCGACAAATTCCGCCGTGATCGGCTCCACATAGGTGGCGTCGGCCAGGTCGGGATCGGTCATGATCGTTGCCGGATTACTATTGACCAGGATCACCCGGTAGCCTTCTTCCTTCAGGGCTTTACAGGCCTGAGTGCCGGAATAGTCGAATTCACAGGCCTGGCCGATAATAATCGGGCCGGCGCCGATGATGAGGATGGATTTTATATCTGTACGTTTAGGCATGGTTGGCGATCATTTCCATAAAGCGGTCAAAAAGATAATGGCTGTCTTGGGGGCCGGGGCTGGCTTCGGGATGGTGCTGCACCGCAAAGGCGGGCGTATCATTAAGCTCAAATCCACAAAGCGTCTGGTCAAACAGGGAGATATGACTGGCCTTTGCCGTCGCCGGCAGGCTGTCCTTATCGACCATGAAACCGTGGTTCATGGCGGTAATTTCCACCTTGTCTGTATTAAAGTCCTTCACCGGATGATTGGCCCCCCGATGACCCTGATGCATTTTAAGGGTCTTGGCCCCGATGGCCAGGGCCAGCATCTGATAGCCCAGGCAAATCCCGAACAGGGGAATTTTAGTTTTCAGCAGATCCTGGATCACCGGAATGGCATATTCCCCGGTGGCAGCCGGATCGCCCGGGCCGTTGGACAGGAAAATCCCGTCGGGCTTATGGGCAAGAATTTCTTCGGCCGTGGCCGTGGCCGGAACCACCGTAATCCGCGCTCCTGCGGAGGCTAGGCAGCGCAGAATATTGCGTTTGATGCCGTAATCGACCGCCACCACATGGGCCTTTGGGCTGGCCAGTTTCTGATGGCCCTCTTCCAGGGTCCAGCGTACTTCATCCCATTCATAACCCACGTCACAAGTAACCTCACGGGCCAGGTCCATGCCTTCCAGGCCCGGCCAGTTTTTGGCCTTTTCAATCAGGGCCGGAATATCGAAGGTTCCGTTCGGATTGTGACTGATGACACCGTTTGGGGCGCCATTCTGGCGGATATAACGGGTTAGCCGCCGGGTATCGATCCCGGATATGCCGACCAGGCCCTGGGCCAGGCACCAGTCATTGAGATGCTGGCTGCTGCGGTAGTTGGATGGGGCGGTAATCGCTTCCCGGACAATCAGGCCGCGGGCGGCAGGAACGGTGCTTTCCAAATCCTGCTCATTGATACCGACATTGCCGATATGAGGAAAGGTAAAGGTGATAATCTGCCCAGCATAAGAGGGGTCAGTCAATATTTCCTGATACCCGGTAATCGAGGTATTGAAGCAGACTTCTGCAACAATATCCTGTTCCGCGCCAAGGCCGTAGCCCCAGAAAATACTGCCATCCTCAAGGACCAATACGGCGGTAATATCCTTGTGGGGTGGAATGAGGTCTTTAGTTTGTTCTATCATAATATTTTTTCACTATCCGGCGTATGGATTCGGACTATAGCAGCCTTGTGCCCAGAGGTAAATTGACGGGAACATAAGTGAAGCTAGACATAAGGTCAAGCGAATATTGAAGAAAAAAAACCCTTTAAAATCAATGACTTACACGATAAATAGCTGTTGCATTTCGCCCCCTTTTACGTTAGAGTCTTTGCTTCCTAAAAGTACACGACTTGTGAGCACTCAAGTCACACGTCAGCATTTTTATGAAAAAGGACTAAAAAACAATATGTTGCGAGATCAGCTTACCACCGCCATGAAGCAGGCGATGAGAAATAAGGACAAACGTCGCCTGACGACAATCCGACTCATTCTGGCCGCTATCAAGGACCGGGACATTGCCGCCCGGACCGATAAAAAAGACGTCCGCGACGAAGATACTGTCGTTCTGGAAATCCTGACCAAGATGATTAAACAGCGCAAAGAGAGCTTTGTCGTTTACGAGGAAGCCGGTCGGCTAGAGCTTGCCGAACAGGAACAGTCGGAAATAGAAATCATCGCCGAATTCCAGCCACGTCAAATGCCTGATGATGAAATCGAGGTCGCCGTCAAGGAAGAGATCGCCGCAACCGGGGCCACCGGGCTGAAAGATATTGGCAAGATCATGGCTGGCCTGAAAAGCAAATATGCCGGCCAGATGGATTTCTCCCGCGCCAGTGCCATGGCTCGGTCCGAACTTTCCTAAGCTTGCGGGCCAAAATAGTAGCTGAGCAGTGCCTGGCATATTATTACCTGATTTTCTCTCTAGGAGTAACGAGGTTCCATGGGGTTCACACCTGATTTTCTGGACGAAATAAGAAACCGGATACCGGTTAGCGATGTGGTTGGCCGCCGGGTTAAACTGGCTCATAAAGGCCGGGAGCACAGCGGCCTCTGCCCGTTCCATAATGAAAAAACACCGTCCTTCACCGTCAATGATGACAAGGGGTTTTACCATTGTTTTGGTTGTGGTGCCCACGGCGATGTCATCAAATTTGTTATTGAAACAGAGGGCCTAAGCTTTCCCGAAACCGTCGAACGGCTGGCCGGTCAGGCCGGGCTCGCCATGCCCGACTTTTCGCCTGAGGACGCCCAAAAGGCCCAACAGAAAAAATCCCTTTATGAGGTGATGGAGGTCGCCTCCAAATGGTTTGAGGCCCAACTGGTTTCCCAGGCTGGGGCCGAGGGACTGGACTATCTCACCCGCCGGGGACTGGAAAAAGCCACCTTAAAAAAATTCCGCCTGGGGTTTGCCCCTGAAAACCGCACCGCCTTGAAGGACGCCCTGCTCAGCCGGGAGGGCATCACCGAGGATATGATGGTCGAGGCAGGCCTGTTGATCAGGCCGGAAAGCGATGGCGACCAGAATGAGCAAAGCTGGCAGAAACCCAGCTATGACCGCTTCCGCCACCGGGTCATGTTTCCTATTACCGACCGCCAGGGCCGGGTGGTCGCCTTTGGCGGCCGGGCGCTGCGGGCCGATGCCAAGGCCAAATATCTCAATTCACCGGAAACCCCGCTGTTTCATAAAGGCCGGCTGCTGTATAATCTGGCCGGGGCCCGAAAGTCCTCCTATGATGAGGGCAGGGTTCTGGTGGCGGAAGGCTATATGGATGTCATCGCCATGGCCCAGGCAGGTTTCACCAATGCTGTCGCCCCCCTGGGCACTGCGGTAACCGAGGAACAGATCGCCGAACTATGGCGACTGGCACCGGAGCCCCTGATGTGCTTTGACGGCGACAAGGCTGGTTTACGCGCCGCCTACCGGGTGGCGGAAAAGTCTCTGCCCCTGCTGAAGGCTGGTTATTCATTGCGCTTTGTCCATTTGCCCGCCGGAGAGGACCCGGACAGTTACATCAGCAGTCACGGTCAACAGGCTTTCCGGGACCTGCTGGAACAGGCCCGGCCGCTGGTGGACACCCTGTGGGAACTCAAGACCGGAACGGTTCAGGCCGACACCCCGGAGCAACAGGCCGGTCTGGAAAAAACCCTGTCGGAAACCCTGTCGGAAATCAGCGATAAAACCATCCGCGGATACTATGACAAGGCTTTTCAGGACCGGCTGACCAAGCTGTTGGGCGGGGCCTTTGTTGCCGACCATTCCCTGGAAAATCAGGCTTCTAAATCGTCCTCTCACCAGGTCTCTCATCGGGTGCAAAACCGGGCCAGAAAAAAGAATCACTTCGATTTTACCCCAAATACCTATGGAAAAAAGACTAAGTCGGGTTGGGACACCCCTCTTCCGGGGGTAAAAAAACTCAGTGACACAGGTATTTTCAAGGGGCTGCAATCAACGGACATTAAGCGCGAAAGACTACTGATTCTAACGGTTTTGAACCATCCGTGGCTGCTGAAGAAGCACCATGAGGAATTTGCAACGTTTATTTTCGAATCAGAGGAGCTTGACAAACTCCGTAACGAGATAATAGATGTATCAATTCGCGAATTGGACCTTGAACATAAAAGCCTGTATAGCCATCTATTGAAAATAGGATATGGCAGGGCACTTGAAGTCATATTCAAACAAGGTGAATTTAAAGCCGAATGGTTCGCATGGCCGAACGCCGCCCACGAAGATGTGGAGCGGGGGTGGTTACATGTGGTCAATCGGTATCGGCGTGTTTCAGACCTTGAAAAAGACCTGAAAGCGGCGGAAATAGAACTGGCTAATAATATGACCGAAGAGGTATATGCCCGTTTTCTGGCCTTGAAGACGGAACTTGAAAATGCCAAAGGTAACGAAGCCAGTATAGATGGATATGGAACACCCTTGGGAAAAGGATAACTTTCCTGAAGTGTGAAATCGTTCAGTCAGGCACATGGGGGCCTGACCCTGTAACGAAACAATGGGATTTGAGGTTTTTAAATGGCTGAAAAAGCGGCTAAGACTGAAGACAAGACAACATCAAAACAGGAAGAGGCGCCGGATAGCCCGCTGATTGATTCTTCTCAGGACAGTGTGAAAAAAATGCTCGCCGCCGCCAAGGCGCGGGGCTATATCACCTATGATGCCCTTAATGCGGCCCTGCCCCAGGGCGAAATGTCCTCGGAAAAAATCGAAGACATCATGACCCTGCTGTCGGAAATGGGCGTCAATGTGGTTGATGAGGCTGACGGTGAAGATTCCGAAGACGCCGATGAGGCCTCGGAAAAAGAACCCACCGTCAAAGCCAGCAAAGATGGCCCCGTCGCCAAAGCCCCTTCCAAGGCAGCGGCCGATCGCACCGACGATCCAGTCCGCATGTATCTGCGGGAGATGGGCACCGTGGAACTGCTGTCCCGCGAAGGCGAAATAGCTATTGCTAAACGGATTGAGGCTGGCCGGGAAACCATGATTGCCGGACTGTGCGAAAGCCCGCTCACCTTCCGGGCCCTGGTCGAATGGGCTGAAATGCTCGAAGAAGAAGAAATCCTGCTGCGTGACGTGATTGATCTTGATGCCATGTATGGCATTGACCCGTCCGATGAGAATGAACTGCCGACAGCAGAAGGAGCAGGCGAGAAAAAAACTGAAGAAAAATCCGCAGAAAAATCTGCCGACCCCGAAGTCAAAACGGAGGGCTCAACAGAGCCTAAAGCCGAGGGTGAGGAGGGCGAAGAAACCACCTCTGAAGATGATGACGAAGACGATGATGATGAGGTCGACAACACCGTCTCCCTGGCGGTCATGGAAAGTGAACTGACCCCGCAGGTTCAGGAAATTTTTGGTAATATCCGCAAGGTATACAAGAAATTTGCCAAACTGCAGGAAGCCCGACATGAGGCCGGGTTGAAAAGTGAAGCCCTGGGTGCCCCCCAGGAAAAGCGCTACCGCAAGCTCAGTGATGAACTGATTGTGCTGATGAAAAGCCTGCGTCTGAACAACAACCGCATTGAATCCCTGCTGGAGCAGCTCTATTCCCTGAACAAACAGATGATGGCGCTGGAAGGTAAAATGTTCCGCTTGGCCGAGCGTTATAAAATCAAGCGTGACATCTATCTGAAGAATTATCAGGGCCGGGAACTGGAGCCGGGATGGATCGATTCTGTCGCGCGTAATAGCGGCAAGGGCTGGGCCGAATTTGCCGAGCGCGAACGTGAAATTATTACCAATATGCGCGGCCAGGTCATTGACATCTCACAGGAAGTCGGCCTGCCGGTCGGTGAATTCCGCGTGATCGTGACCATGGTCCAGAAGGGCGAAAAAGAAGCCCGGATCGCCAAGAAGGAAATGGTTGAAGCCAACCTGCGTCTGGTGATCTCCATTGCCAAAAAATATACCAACCGCGGCCTGCAGTTCCTCGACCTGATCCAGGAAGGCAACATCGGCCTGATGAAGGCGGTGGATAAATTTGAATATCGCCGGGGCTATAAATTCTCCACCTATGCCACCTGGTGGATCCGTCAGGCGATCACCCGCTCCATTGCCGACCAGGCCCGGACCATCCGTATTCCGGTCCATATGATCGAAACCATCAACAAGCTGGTCCGTACCGGCCGCCAGATGATGCATGAGATTGGCCGGGAAGCGACCCCGGAAGAACTGGCCGCGCGCTTGAGTATGCCGCTGGAAAAAGTCCGCAAGGTCATGAAAATCGCCAAAGAGCCGATCTCCCTCGAAACCCCGATCGGGGATGAGGAAGACAGTCACCTCGGTGACTTCATTGAAGATAAAAATGCTCTGCTGCCGGTCGACAGTGCGATCCAGTCCAACCTGCGCGATACCACGACCCGGGTTCTGGCCTCCCTGACTCCGCGGGAAGAACGGGTCCTGCGCATGCGCTTTGGCATCGGCATGAACACCGACCATACGCTGGAAGAAGTTGGCCAGCAATTCTCTGTGACCCGGGAACGTATCCGGCAGATTGAAGCCAAGGCCCTGCGTAAACTGAAACATCCGAGCCGCTCCCGCCAACTCCGGAGTTTCCTTGATACTTAAACCGTCAGCTAAAGGGGTACTATAATGACTTTATGGTCAATGATTGTAGCCGTTGTCGCGATTTCCGTTTTGGGCGGGATCGTCATACAATATCTCAAAGGCAAAGAGATGGGGGTCGACTACGACCTGGACAAGCTCTCGGAGGCCCTGGGCCTCAGTGACGGCTATATGAGCAAGAATAAGCTCAAACCCTACCTGGAGCGTATTGACCAGCTGGAAGAGCGGGTTAAGGTCCTGGAGCGCATCGCCACCGACAAGGGCCGCACCCTGTCCGACGAAATTGACCGGCTTTAGGCGGCTGATTTTCGCGCTGGCATAAGGTAAGTAAAAAAAATCAATATGGGGGCATTCTTCCCTGTATTGTTGGGGGATAATCTGGTATTCCCCTATTCACCCTTTCGAGAAGGGCCTGTAGCTCAGTTGGTTAGAGCAAACCGCTCATAACGGTTCGGTCGTAGGTTCGAGTCCTACCAGGCCCACCACTCCCGGTCAAAACTGGGCACTCCGCCTGCCACAACCTTCTTTGACCCAATGGCCAGGACCAGYGCGGMYTTGGGGCCAGTGACCATAATTYCATTTTTRCTCACATCTACCCGACTCAGTAATAATTTCATGTATTCTTTGCGGAATGCCGTGGGTCCACTCTCCAACATATTCTTGAAAGCCCTTGAAAAAGTAGTGAGCTGTTGGTCGGAAATATTTCCACCTCCGGGRAGTTTCAATGAACGGGCTTTAATCTCAATGAGTCGCTTCAGTTCGACCCGCTCCCTTTCCAGCTTCKGATGGTGGGTTTTGAAACTGTCCCCATCCTTTACCAGCCCATCGGTCAAGGCWTCGAAMAGRATGGCAATTTTATTGTCCATTGCTTTGAGGTTCTTGCGCAATAYTTTGAGTTCAATTTTTGCCCCCTTATTCTGGACCTTGGCYCTGTTAAACACTTCCTGCAAAAGTTTCCTGATACGTTTTTTTTCTAATACTCGGCCCARGATCGACAGSGTCACGATATCATCCAGTTTCTTTTCAGGAATAGCCGCCGGATTATTGCAGGATGCTTTGCCCTTAAGGTGTTTTTTAGCACAGCTATAATATCTGTATTTGCCACTTTTKCCCGTYGTAATCATCAGTCTKCCRCCACAATTATCACAGTRGGCAATCCCCGAYARCAGCACAGAGTTCGTGACAAGCCGTGGTGGGGTTATTTTRGGAGATCGCATCTCCAGTAATTTTTGTGTTCGTTCAAACYTCTGTTTWGTAATGATGCTTGGWGTTGGAATRCCAAYCCACTCTTCACGGGGTTTTAATTTTCTKGTRCGSGAATAATRCATATTRTAATAATRAGTACCGATGTARGYAGGYCTGGTCAGAATGTTGTGCACGGAACTCTTATAAAAATTTCCGCCWGGCYTGGTCTTRATTTTGCGAATATTYAAATATTYCGCAATGCTTTTGAYGCCCATCGGCCCCGAAGTATCTGTCCCATCCAGAAACAGRGWGAAAATTAATTTAATAATATCAGCATTTTTAGGATCAACCTCCAGCTTCTTTTTTTGTTTGTCACCKCGCATTTCAGCAACRTAGGTTCGGTAGCCCAGTGGCGGCACAGAGCCATTCCAGAAGCCTTGCCGGGCATTTTCAAGCAGRGAGCGGGTGACATGTTTTGAYGTTTCTGCWGARTTWTGAGCATCGCAGGCCGCAATAACGGTCTGGATCAAGTCAGCCTGMGGGCCCTCGCCAAAATGCTGTGTRATGGATTTCAAAAGMACSCCATGTTCTTCCARGCGGCGCTTATAGAGCCCCTGCTGAATTGCRTCYCTGAAAAACCGCGATAGAGTATGGACGAGAACGATATCAAAGGGAGACGGGTCCTGACAACAGGCGGTGATCATTCTCTGAAATACGGGCCTTTTGTCATTTCGGGCACTAGCGCCGGGCTCAATAAATTCTGCTGTAATGTCCCAGCCTTTCTTCTCGCAATAGATATGAGCCTGTTTGACTTGGTCTGGAATTGAGACGTCATGGGCCGCTTGTCGTGTTGTCGAAACACGAACATAGACCGCAACTTTCTTTCCCATTAGATATCTCCTTCAAAGTCTTGATTGTCATTGTCATGTTCTGGGGCATAAGCTGGCATCAGGAAATTGAGAAAACTAATAAGTAATTCGGCTTCTCCCTCCATCACATCAAGTGGTTCAGGAAGGTTGCAATGAACTTTATACCGGTTCGGATCAAGTTGATTATCATTGGCTGGGATGGTGTTGGCGCACGGACAATGTTCTGAAGAAGATAAATGTATAACTCCAGAATTTGTCTTATCATTGGTAGGTTTGTTAATCATAATGCCTCCATAAAATGAAGGCGGGCCAAGGTCAGTTAACAATAATTTACCGCAGGCGTCAAGTATTACGGGAATACTATGATTATACTTCCATGTATAGCTTGTCTCCACAGGACTGGTTAAAAGTAGAAAACATCTCTGTTCCATAGCGGCATTGTTGCTCTTCAACTTTTCTCCTAAATTGATAAAAGATTCCAATCAGACATTCTGGTTATGTTGCATAACAACAATATAAGTTGGTCATTAAAAGTTGACCAACATTTGCATTTATGTTATGATTGCCCTGAAAGTCAAGGAAGAAGCTATGATGAAACTTGTTAATATTGCTGATCTAAAATCGCACCTGTCGGATGTGATTGCAAAAGTCAGTGAAACCGGAGCCACTGTAATAATAGGTAAATATGGAAAACCTGTTGCAAAGCTTATCCCTTTTTCAGAAGCTGAAAAAAGCAGAAGTCCTGGCTTTGGCAAACATCTGGTCATGACGAATATAGCTGATTTACAGAATCAGGTAGATGAACCTATTGATCCGGAAACATTAGAGGGTTTTTATCAGTGAAGCTGATATTAGATAGCTGTGCGTTTATTGATATAGCTATAAACGCCCCAACCCTCACCCGGAATGCCATATCAGCCTTCCAGGATATGAATAACGAACTATTCCTCAGCGTTGCCTCTGTATGGGAGCTTGGGTTAAAAAGATCCCTCGGTAAACTGGATTTCGATATGGCTGGCGCTATCGACCTGCTCTCTCAAAATGGCATAAATATTCTTGATATCACCCTCCCAGTGACGCTTTTGGTGAATGAACTACCCTACCATCACAAAGACCCGTTTGATCGTATTATCATCGCCACCGCTAAAATAAATGATATGGGCGTCATGACCTCAGACACTATATTCGAAACCTACGGATTAGAGATAATCAATTCCAGAGCGCGATAAGTTTATGCGACTGCATAATTAAAAAACTGTTTTGATTGACGGTTGTTTCTTTCCTGCCTCAATATCTTTAAAAAACCTATATGGAGATATTTGCATAATGCACCAATGTTTCCAGCCACCCATCTATTGAAGGCTTGGTATGGGGTATCGTCCGCAGCGCGCGGAAGTATTGCTTCATAAATATTCCTCTTGAGATTGAGCGTAAGTTCCACAATGATGTTCAGCATTTTCATCTATACAAGCGCGTATGAAATTAATACCAAGACCTGTTGGTCGCATAAATAACTTCTGTATCACATGATCCCCCGTCGAAACAACTCTATATCGATCAACGAAATTGTCATTAAGGATGTCTGTATAGATACCCTCAGATACAATTTTCATATCAGCCGGTATCTCTATTAACCCCAATCTAATTAAATTTTCCAACCCAGCCGTTTCTGTAGCCACATTTAACAAACGTCCTTGGACACCAAGGTTCGAGTAATATTTTACAAGTGTTAATCTTCCCGCATATCCCATTTTTTGGCTAATAGTCACTACGGGGGCATTCCCAAGTTTTGCCAGTTCCTTTAGAATAAGTGCTTCATTTGTTGACAGTTCCTTGATAATTCGTACGAAACTTGGATGAACGGTCGAGAAATTTTGGCTGTTCATTGAGCTTATTAAAAGATTAACAAACAGTTCTCTGAGATTTTCATCATAACCATGGATCTGTACCGCTTCCAGCAACGGTATTGCTATCCGCGGTTCGGGTTCAATTAGATCGTTATCAGGGATGGCCATTAATCGCTCGTCGCATTGGGCAATGAAATTAATGTACTCCTCCTGACCCCAACAGCGTTTAGCGACGGCTCTGCCTACCAACTCAAGTGATTTAAAGCCTAGACCAAATACAATACCCGCTGGCTTTGCAGATGGTTTAAACAATGGACCGAATATTTCTTTGTAAATACTCGTTTCCGAAAATTTAGTCAGTGTATCGAGCGTAGCATTAAACGAACCATCCGTAGAGTCGTCATCCGGCATTACTACCTCATTTGTTGTCATATTTCTCAGGATTTATCTACTTTACAGTAGTGTTATTTACGGCGCCCTTCAAGACTAAATACCCAAAAACATCCATTAAAGAATTATAGGCCTCCGACGACATCCAATCCCTGATCACCCCTGCGAAGGCAGGAGGATGGCAACATGGGTATGACAGGAGCGAGGAAAGATATTTCCACTTAAATTTAAGGTTTGGGCAAATTTTTTGTCATTTCACTTGGATCAACACCTAACGCACGAGAAACATCTAAAAACTCCATAACATCCAAACGTCTTTCACGTCGCTCGTATTTAGAAACAAAAGACTGTGTCTTGCCAAGCTCTTTCGCCAATGCATGCTGTCGAATTCCTTGACTTTCACGTGCAAAAGTTAAGTTCTTGATAATCTTAGCATAATCTTTACGTACAATTGTTTTCACCAAAAAAAGCCTTAAGTCTCTTAATTACATTCCGAGAAATAATCCCAAAACAGAATAAGTCCAAATTGGGTTTTTTTTGGTTGCCTTAACGGATTAACATGTCATAATAGTTGTGCTATCTATTAGGTAGTGACGTGTTCTAGCGTCTAGCAAGTCGGCCCACCTCCGATTATGGGTGAATTCCTCCGGGAATAACGTTATATCTCAATAACGTTGTTCATTCCGGATACGATATCTCTATGTCGGGGGTGGTGCGGAATATAATACCTGCTTGCAGGAAACATGCCCACACTACTTGCTAGTGCTAGAACCTCCCGACGCCAGAGCTTTGTCAATTATCCTGTCATAACTCCAGTGTCTTTAGTTCAAATAATCCGGAGGCCACATATGACCGATACATATTCATCCGATTGCCATAAAATGTCAGCTAGCAAGTCGCCACCCGAAAAATCAACCTGTGAAAGTGGTGAAGATTCCGCCAGCCAGCATGGCCGTACCTTGTGGGATATTACCACGCCAGAGGAAGTCGCCTATTCAATAATAAAATTAGAGAAAAATCCCCAGAAAGATTTCTTGCGACGACAACGCAATGCCCTGAAGTCAAAAAATAAGGCAAATATACGCTTCTGGGAAAAAGTCTGGGAAGCGATGGAGGCAATGGGATTTAATGGGCAGGAATCGTCATGAAAACCAGCGCATTATCCAAAAAGCCACTTGCTCCTTCTCTGACAAGCCTTGCCAAAGAAAAACCGGCGAAAAGAACATCATTGCTGATAAATATTGTCACCAAATATAATGGCGCGCTGTTCAATTATTTCCGGAAATCCACCCGTGATCCTTGTGATGCGGAGGATCTAACCCAGGAGGTTTACTGCAAGCTCGCCAGGCTCGAGGATGAGCAAACGCTTGCCAAGACCGAAAGCTACCTTTTCAAAATTGCCTCAAACGTGCTCAGGGATAAAAATCGCCGTGACCGGGTTCGGGCCCGGGATAAATCTGTCCCGTTTGAGGATGCCCTGGAAAAGGACCCGTCTCCATCGCCGGAGCAAATCATTGACGGGCGGGAACAATACCGATACTTTCTATTGGCACTGGAGGGGTTAAGCCCCCGGTCGCAGGAGGTCTTTGTCCTGAGCCGTTTCGAAGGCCTCACTTACACGCAAATCGGGACACGCTGCGGGATCAGCGTGCACACGGTCAAAAAACACATGATGAAAGCCATGGCGGGATTGAAGGCAGCCTTGGAAGGGTAACAATGTCAGATATAAATGGGTCTCAGGGGCGTGTCGGTTCAAATACCAACCTTGAAGAGGCCGCCAGCAACTGGTTCGCCGTGATGCAGTCCGAGGCCTGCACAGCGCGTGATGCTGACGAATTCAAGCATTGGTATGATGCCGACCTCAGTCATCAGAAGGCCTATCAGGATCTGAAAAAGCTCTGGGAACTGTCTGGCGGCTACGCTGACAAACCAGAAATTCAGGCCCTGCGCGAGGAAGTGTTGCGCAAAACGGCAACCTCAAAATCTAAATCCCGTCTCCCCTTATTGTCCTTTGCCCTGGCGGCAATTCTGATCGCGGGCTTTCTGATCGCAATCCTCTGACCTTCCTACTACGGGCCTACATCTCACACTATCAATATTCCCCCCTATTTTCGATAACATGAAAAATAATTGCGTGCCCAGGGTACCCGGTTTCTGGAACCCTGCGTCTATACCCCTATGTCCAACACGGATAAGGCACCGGCACCTGACGTGGCGGTGTTTGACAAAAGCAAAAGGCAGTCCGGCAAAGGGAGACTACAAATGAATAGACGACATGGGAATTTATCTAAAAAGTTACGATTACGGTTACTGGGGGGATGTCTCGCAACAACTCTGAGCTATGGGTTGATTGCAGGCATGGCACAGGCAGCCGAAGTGAAGGCAGACCAGAATGAGACAAAACCGGCAGAGAGTGTAGAGTTCGAAGAAATTGTGGTCACCGGGTCGCACATCCGCGGCGTCGGCGTTTCTGTTGGCTCAAAAGTTGCGATCATTGACCGGGCGGAAATCGATAAATCCGGATTTTCCACGGTACAGCAGGTGTTAAAGTCCTTACCGCAAAACTTTCAAGGCGGGCCAAGTGAGGACACCCGGCTCGGCGATCCAGCCTTGTCAAACTTTACATCGGCTTCCGGGGTTAACCTGCGCGGTCTTGGGGCGGCGTCAACGCTCCTGCTGGTCAACGGGCGGCGTATGCCCGTGGCCGGCGACCGGGGCAGCTTCACGGATATTTCAAGCATCCCCGTGACCGCCATTGAACGCATCGAAGTATTGCCGGACGGTGCGTCCGCCATCTACGGCGCAGACGCCATCGCCGGTGTGGTCAATGTTATCCTGCGGGATGACTATGACGGGGCCGAGACCCGGTTACGTTACGGCACGGTGACTGACGGCGGCTTGGAGGAATATCAGCTGGGCCAGACCTTTGGCAAAAGCTGGGAGACCGGTCACGCCTTGATTTCCTATGAATATTATAACAGGGGTAGTCTTGGTTATAGCGAAAGGTCCTATACGGCGGATAGTGACCTCAGGCCTCTGGGCGGTGATGACTTTAGTTCTGACTTCAGTAATCCGGGTAATATTCTGGACCCCCTGACGTTTACACCCGCCTTTGCCATCCCCACCGGGCAGGACGGCACAGCCTTAACCCCGGGCGATTTTCTGCCGGGAGTTGTCAATCTGAGGAATGCCAGTGAGGGCTTTGACCTTCTGGGCGAGCAGGAAAGGCATAGCGTTTTTCTCACCCTTTCTCAGGAATTTGGCGAGAATGTCGAAGTGTTCGCTGAGGGGCGTTATAGCACACGTGAATTTAAAAGCGGCGCTGGCAGCCACATAACAACTTTATTTGTGCCGTCCAGCAATCCGTTTTTTGTCGACCCCACCGGCTTTGGATTTGTATTGATGAATTATGCCTTCCTGGATGACCTCGGGGCCATTTCCCGAGCGGGCGATGTCGAAAGCTTTAACGGCGTGCTGGGCGGCAAGGTCAATCTCGGCGGTGACTGGGAGCTTCAGATGTTCAGCTCCTTCAGCCAGGAGAAAAGTGACAGTGTGGCGTCAAACCTGATAGATGATGCCGAACTGGCGATTGCCCTGGCCGATCCGGATCCGGCAACCGCCTTCAACCCCTTTAGCGATGGCTCCAACACCAACCCGGCAACATTGGACAGAATCCGGGGTAGTCAGGCACTATCATCCAACTCTAAAGTCTGGTCGCTAAACGCCACCGCAGACGGCACGTTGTTTCACCTTCCCGGCGGCGAGGCAAAACTTGCCATTGGCGTTGATTACCGCAAAGAAATATACGGCACCGGGATCATTATTCCGTCTCTGACCCAAAATAAAAAGTTCAAAAGGGAAGTCATTGCCCTGTTTGGCGAGATGTATATTCCTATTGTAGGCGAAGACAATCGCAGACCTGGGGTGGAACGCCTGGTTGTATCCATGGCCGGGCGGTTTGAAGATTATCGCGACAAGAGGCTGGATCAAGGCAATGAAATGGAGCGGGATATTGGCAGCACATTCAATCCAAAATTTGGCCTGCTCTGGACACCGGTTGAGGGGCTTAATCTCCGAGGCACCTATGGCACGTCCTTCAAGGCCCCGACCATTCCCACCTTAGGGGCCCAGAGCGGGACCTTTGCCCTGCCGCTGGATGATCCCTCTGCGCCTAGTGGGTCCACCTTCGTTGTCCTGCAGGGCGGGACCAATCCTGACCTGAAGAATGAGACCGCAAAGACTTGGACCGTTGGCATTGATTATACGTCGCAGGCTGTGCCGGAACTGACCTTCGAGCTGACCTATTTCAATATTGATTTCAGGGACCGGATTAGAACACCGGGAAATATTCTGGGCATTCTGTTTGAGGAGGAAAAGTTTGCCTCTATTATCACCAGAAATCCGAGCCAAGCTCAAGTGGATGCTTTATGTAACGGCGATGACTTTTTTGGGGATCCTTCCATATGCAGTCTGGTGCCGATCGGAGCGATTATCGATGGCCGAACCAATAATACCGCCCGAACCAAAGTCTCCGGACTTGATTTCAACATCTATTACGGAATTGAGACCGAGAATGCAGGCCGGTTCGACTTCCGGATTAATGGCAATTACCTGATTACTTTTAAAGAAGCCTTCAGTGATACATCTCCGTCCTTCGAGTTGGTTGATACCATGAATAATCCGGTTGATTTCAGGATGCGCAACAGCATCAGCTGGAGCGGGTCAAAAGGTCTGTCGGCGACTGTTTTTGTCAATTATGCCGACAGCTACCGGGATGACATCAGTGTTCCGGGCCGGAAAATCGGGTCATGGACCACCGTTGACCTGACGCTGACCTATAATAGTGAAGACCGGCTCTCTGGTTTGGGTTTGAGCAATACCATCTTTACCCTCAGTGCCCAGAATCTGTTCGATACTGATCCGCCATTCGTCAATAACCCGCTGGGGTTTGGCTATGACCCGGAGAATGCAGATCCGCTCGGTCGTTTCATCTCCTTCAATATCACCAAAAAATGGTGAATGAATAAATGCCCCCCGGCCGGAGAGTTTTGGCTTAAGCGAGTGCGTGTAAGCAGCCGAAAGGCAGACAAGTCGATCATTCTCCGGCCACCCGGGTGCGCAAGAAGGTAAATTACAATGAATATTAATGATCAATTTCTCAAGTATTTTTATGGCGTATCTGCCATGGTCTTCCTGGTGATTGGGGTACAAAACTCCTTGGCAGAAGATCAGATCAAAGGCCGGACAATAACGGCCCTAGACCTGATCCAGTTGCGAGAATTAGGGGGCATGGCCGGCATAGGGATGAGTATTTCACCCGATGGCAATTATACTGCCTTTGAGATCCACCAGGCGGATGTGGCAACGAACAGTTATACCGTGGACTGGTATGTATTGCCTTTACAACGGAGTGGGCAGGCACAAAAAGTGGGTAACGGCGGGGATGCCACTCTCTTCAAAAACGGTTATGGCGGTGTGATAAATGGTGACTGGGGTACGAAGGAGCCCAAATGGTCGCCGGACAGCCAATGGATCGCTTATCTCAGAAAAGACGATGGTGCTGTTCAGGTCTGGCGTAGTCGGGCAGATGGAACAGTATCCCATCAGCTGACAGAAAATGCCGCTGATGTTGAAGACTTCTTTTGGTCTAGCGATGGCAGCCAGCTTTATTTCAGGACGGATGCTGCGCGGATGGCATTGGAAGATGCAGAGAAGCAGCAGGCAGCAAAAGGCTACAAGGTCGATGATCGTTTCATCCCGGCTTATCCCTCACAACTTCGGATGCGCCAGCCCTATGAACTGTTAGGGGGAAACCCTCAAATATGGGTACTTGACCTGAAGTCGGGTCAGGAACGGAATGCGACGCCCAATGACCTGCATAAATATGAAGCGCTGGCGATGCCTACCAGTCTGCCTGCACCCCCATCGGCCCGTAAAGTGGCGTATTCCCGCAATGAAAGAAGAGTAGCCTGGCTCGAAAACAGGAGCCCAGATAAGAATCCGGGCGTTGACCCTCCCCTATCCCTTGTCGCATCACTTGTTGGCCCGGACAGTGAGGAAATCATATGCCAGTCTGAGGAATGTACAGGCTGGATTGATGGTTTGTGGTGGCACAGTGAGGACAGTGAAGTGATTTTCCAGAAGCGGGAAGGTAAGCAACTCAGCCATCGGACTCTTTACGCCTGGAACATGGTGTCCAGGGAAGTCAGGCAGATCTTCAGCACCACCGATTGGCTGTCCGGCTGTAATGTGGTGAAGGGCCGGGCAATATGTTTCCTGGAAACGCCGACAAAACCTCGCCGGATTGTTTTTGTTGACCTTGATACCGGCATCATGACGTCACTGTATAATCCCAACCCGGAGTTTGATGAAATCCGCCTCAGTGAGGTGGAGCGCCTTGAATGGGACAATGCTTTTGGTGTGCAGACCTGGGGCTATCTGATCAAGCCCCTGGACTACCAGCCGGGCAAGAGATACCCTCTTATTATCGTCCAATATCGACCTCGAGTATGCCTGCGCGGCGGTGTCGGAGATGAATATCCCACCCATTTGTTTGCCGCCAACGGTTTTGCTGTTCTCTGCTTAAATCACCCCGAAAACTTTGATCTTTATGCCACAGCCAAAACGGCATTCGAGGTCTGGAAACAGGAATGGACGGATAATATACGTCAACGCCAGATATTGTCATCTATGGAAACCATAATAGATCAACTTGATCATATGGGTATTATCGATCCGAAGCGGGTTGGCCTGACGGGCCTCAGCGCCGGTAGTGAAGCTGTTCAATATTCCTTGATCAACTCCAGCGCCTTTGCTGCCACCGCCTTCAGTAGCCCAGCATTTGAACCCMTAATTTATTATGCRTTTYCTRAGRAWTTAAGGGAAGGTATGTTGAAATCTGTAGGTTTCGGGAATACCAGCACTGATAAAGCCRACAACTGGATYAACATGTCCCTGTCCCTGAATGCCGAYAGRRTCAATGTTCCMACTCTGATACAGGTGTCCGACCATGAATATATGGGYGCAATGCAGTCGRTTGTMACSCTCAGAGAGGCRGGAAAGCCKATCGATATGTATGTCTTTCAAGACGAATTCCACATCAAATGGCACCCCAAACATCGGTTCAATATTTAYCARCGKAAYATWGACTGGTTTAATTTCTGGCTCCGTGATGTSCGRGAYCCTGATCCRGCAAARGTTGACCAGTATCTATATTGGGACAGGCTTTCCGGGGNTATCGAGATTTCCAAGAAGGTGAAGTAGTRRWTCTCTCTATTTGAGAGGYATTTTTCGATATTAACTGAACAATTTATTCATTTTTCGACTTTAGGGATTGTTTTTCGACAATGATTGATGATATCATATTTCGATATTGATGRATAATTTGGTGCACTTTTCGACATTCGTGAAGGATTTTCGACAAATGAYATTTAVTACAAGCACGCCAAAGTATTTCCAAGGCGMACAAWTACCAACAAACACAARGCTTGTCGGCTGGACAGCTTTAGTCCATGGATTATCCATTRAAGCCCCCGTKCGTCAATKGASCTGCGTCTCWCAAAAACATATAMGTGGCTCGCAGMGGATACAAAATAAATGGCGTATTTTTGATAAACGATATGCACCTGAAGATAACCCGATYGACCATATTGTTTTTGCGCTCAAGCATGAAAATATAGATTTGTTAATCCTGAAGTGTGYCTTTGCCAAAATACCACAAGCAGATATTGAAGYTTTTATTGCAGCAACACCCACAGGGACARTAACCCGGCGTCTCTGGTTTTTTTATGAGTTCCTCATTGGACACATGCTTGYTCTGGAAGATGCTCCTAAAGTTGGCGCAATCGATGTTCTGGACAGCAAACACTATWTTACAAGCAAACCCCGKCTATCCCCGCGTCACCGCGTTAGGGACAACTTACTTGGGRGAGAAGGTTTTTGTCCTATTATTAGACGGACAGAWAAGCTGCAATCCTTCATCGATCTGGGCCTRGCAAACAAAGCCGCAAATACCGTAGGGCGGACAAGTGCACATCTTATCTCTCGCGCTGCAAGTTTTATGCTGTTAGCTGACAGCCGYGCGAGTTTCGCCATTGAAGGAGAACGKCCGCCTCGTAGYCGCCTGGAACGCTGGGGGCGGGCTATTTTACAAGCCGGCAAGAATCCTCTCAATCAAACCGAAATCTACCGTCTACACGGTATCCTACTCGGTGATGATCGTTTTACCCTTATTGGCTATAGAAAAGACGGTGTTTTTCTKGGYGAAAGRGAYCATAATCACGACCCTGTGCCTGAATTCATTGGTGCCCGTCAAAGTGATGTGCCTRATTTAATGACAGCCCTRAATATTTGTAATGATAWAATGCGCCCTCAGGACATMGAYCCTGTCATACAAGCCGCYATTATCGCCTTTGGGTTTGTTTATATTCATCCCCTCGAAGATGGTAACGGACGRCTGCATAGRTGCCTCATCCACCATGTGTTRGCTGARCGMMAATTTWCACCGGCGAATATGGTATTTCCTGTATCAAGCRTMATGTTAGACCGRATTGAGGATTATCAGAAAATCTTGCAAMATCATTCTGCGCCCCTCATGCCTTTCATTGAATGGCAGCCAACAAAAGAACATAATGTTGAGGTGACCAATGACACAACGGACCTGTATCGCTATTTTGATGGTACGGAAGCCGCTGAGTTTTTATATGAATGTGTAAGAAAGACAGTAGAAACAGACTTGCCACGCGAGATTGCTTACCTCATCGCCCATGATGACGCAGAGACAAACATCATGGAATATGTGGAAATGCCCAACAGACTAGCGCAGAATTTAATCATATTTGTCCGTCAAAATAATGGCTCACTACCAAAGAAACGCAGGACAAATGAATTTACCGCCCTYACCGATRAAGAGGTCATCRYCATCGAAAAARTCATCAAAGATRCTTATGAAGACTATGATGAAGCGGGTTATGCCGACTAATACTTATAAGAAACTAAGAAATGRGCMTATTGCTTGTCTTATGATTAAAGTGCCGGAGAAAATGAGWTAAATATATSTCRTGTTTCCTYAWTTMTCTTKTTTTCTGAGGAAAGARCTGYTTYTCTGCKGKGWATGCCAAAGAGAAGCATAARCCTYATTTSTTTTRATCAGGTCGGCATGTGTCCCTCTTTCAATGACAGAGCCCTGGTCCAGCACCAAGATTTCATCCGCATGTATCACTGTCGATAATCTRTGGGCAATGACCAGGGTGGTTGTGCCTTTTAATTGAGTGATCAGTTTATYGAGAATATGTTGCTCCGTTTTGGTGTCRAGGGATGATGTRGCTTCATCAAAGATKATGATTTGTGGCTTTTTAAGGATGGCCCGGGCTATGGAWATTCTCTGTTTTTCGCCGCCTGATAGCTTTATGCCCCGCTCACCAACCATTGTCTGATAGCCATTTGGCATGGCGACGATCCTCTGGTGAATATGAGCCAGTCTGGCTACCTGTTCAATTTCCTGTAAGTCACAATTAGGCTCTCCGAAGCCGATRTTATAGGCGATGGTATCATTGAACAGAATGCTATCCTGWGGAACCACAGCAATAWATGAYCGAAGTTGRGCYAACGGTATCTCAGATATTGGCCTCTCATTAATCAGGATATTTCCCTCATCTGGATCAAATAACCGGAATAATAGYCGGGACACAGTGGATTTYCCGGATCCGCTGACACCGACGATGGCTAGTATTTTCCCGGGCTCTATTGTGAAACTGATGTCCTTSAGGACAGRTATTCCTTTCACATAAGAAAAAYTCACCCGATCAAAACGKAGTTTTCCTTTACCTGAAATGGGCTCAAGGGGGGMCRTAWTTTGKRATGGTTCTTTTTTTTGTGTGAGCARATCAATCATCTTCTCAGTAAAACTTATGCCTTGGGCCATATCWCGGAAGGCAAAGCCCAGTGTTTCCAACGGGCTAATTATTTGCAGCATATAAGTATGAATGAGAATAAAATCTCCGACCGWCATTTGGCCTTGCATGACCTGRCGCGTRGCYAGAACCATGGAGGTGCCCARAGAAASGGTRAATATTATGGTAACCCATAATCCGTTAATCATCTGGWGGCTGTRAAAACAAGCCCACTTTCGTTCRGTGACGGATAATATTTTGTCAAAACGRTCATGAACAYGACTTTCCCCATTGAAATATTTGATCGTTTCAGTGTTAAGAATACWATCGGTCAGGGAGGCATAAGCCTCTGTCTGGGCTTKGGCCACTTGACGGCTGGGCGTYGTTATTCGTGCCACACYAATAGCAAATACACCWATGTAACAAATAATGGATATRCAGAGRATRATCAGGAATTTTGCCGGATAAAGRCTGGATAAAATGATRCCAATCATCAGTATTTCTAATATTGTTGGCAGRATACTAAAAATTATATGTTGCAKAATGATGCTGTAGCCAGCCAACCCGTTGATTAAAGTTTGRCTTAATGCGCCGGTTTCCCGGTTCAGATGAAACGTCATCGGCAGYTGCATRACGTGTTTRAACAGTTKCCTGCTAAGATTTCGGTTCAGSCGCTGATCAGCGGCAGAGAATATCTTCTTTCTGAATTCACTCAGTGACCGATATATCCAGAGACTGARTAGATATATCAAAATGAGAAAAGCAGGACTGTATACCGCAWTGTGAATATCSCCMCCTGTCAGACCATCAATGAGCAACTTAAGAGCAATTGGGGAAATAGCAGCCAGGATTGAACCACAGAATACCAATACCAGCGTTAACACCAAGCGGCTTTTAATAAAACCATCAGCTTGTGCCCAGGCAATTCCGAAGATGGCCTTYAGKGTYTCCGGYGGGCTGATATTCTTTYTGAGAATTGTAAAAATCCGGAGAWGCATGTCATATAATCTCCCCWGATRAYTTGCGACTGGTCCAGTGCTGYAACCATGMTTCGGTACATATGAGACTRAGGATWTGGAGTCTGGCGGCGTCAATATGTGTCTGGTCTCCGGACAAGGCCTGTTCCAGGGCTTGCCCGTTCAKAATTTTCTCCTTCATGAGAATTCCGTCCATAAGAAATTCCCTTATGAATTTAATATTCCCCTCAAAAACCTGGGTGTAATACTGRTCACCMGCCCCCTTTGATTCMCGGTTTATGATYTCAGKAATRACAYTATTTTTAAAMGCCAGYCGTGCCAGTCCCCGGTCCCTGCCGCCCGTTGTCAGCGTATATGTGGGAATCTGCAGGCAAAGCTCAAYCAGAGGCTGGGAGAACAARGGRTTTACCGGCTCTAATTGGCKACGGGGGYTCAATGAGGGTTCGTAATAAAGAGGAGAGACTGTYGCCAGCATGAGATGCAGGAGCTTRCCGGGCGGGATGCTTTTTGCCTCTTTCACCCAGGGATGTAAAATRTCATCATCATTYACGGATCGTAATATTTCCAAATTCAGAAGCGCGTTATACTCAGGAAAAAAGTCAGTGAGCGGMTGCCAAGACCGTTTYGAAGTACTRTGCCTTAGGACTTTATATAATATTGCCCAGAYGGACTTTTGTTCCAGGCGRGCKGCTTCCATTGCCACTCTGAAAAGCCCGGATTGAAGTCCGTAATCCTCTCTGTAATCYAAAACCCCCATATATGTGCCAGGCTGAAAAAATATATTGTCCCCACCGTGTCCGGAGAAAATAGCTTCTATATTATTCTTTTTTGCCAAATGTGTTTCATGGGAGCCACGATCAATGGCAAATAAGTAGGATTCAGGCTCTGCTGACTTGGATATATGTAGAATTTTTTCAAGATTTACGTGCCGTGCAGTAAGTCGTTTTTCGAGAAGCTCACAATGG
Source organism: Alphaproteobacteria bacterium (assembly GCA_002401455.1). Classification (GTDB taxonomy): domain Bacteria; phylum Pseudomonadota; class Alphaproteobacteria; order Sphingomonadales; family Emcibacteraceae; genus Paremcibacter. Next base: position 7,145 of record NVTE01000007.1, on the reverse strand, counting down.
GCTTCTTTCGCTGCCAGGCGAGCATATCTTCTTTCGTCACCGTCCAGTGAAGAGGTGAAATAATTCAGGCTGGTGATTTTTAAAGGCTGTTTAGTTTGGGTGAGACAGCTAAGGAGAATAGAAGAATCCAGGCCACCAGAAAGCCGATGAATGATAGTCTTATACCGGCTCGCCCATGCAGTGACACTGTCGAGGGTCACTTGATGCAAGAGTTCCGCGGCCTGGGTTGGGTCTTCAATAGCACTGTCCCTATATATCTGTTCCGGGTTCCAATGAAAAAATGATGTTGTTTTTCCCTTTGTGATTTTGTGACATTGCCCCGGTAATAATTTGGTGACATTCTCAAGACCCGTCTCCTTATTCTGCATAAACTCATATTTGAGATATGCAGACAAATAGGCCTGGTTGATTGTGGTTTTTAGAGGAATTATCCTCACCAGGTCATTTATGTCAGAGAAATAAATATCAATGCCGTGAAAGTTGGTGAATAAACAAGGAAACGCACCCGTAGGATCTCTCATTATGTAGGTTGTTTTCTGTTCAGGATCCGAAATGAATGCCACATAACGACCCCAGTAATTCCGGCTGAGATGCCGCCCCTCCGACTTCAAGATTTCCAAGGTTTCTGTATCATTTATGTAATTCGTTTTTGAAATGTCATGATCGTGGTATTTCCGTCTGAAAACCTGGCCAAGAATAACGCCTCTCTGGCTTGACTTTGCTTTCAATGGGGTAGCCTGCATTCTACCAGGGTATTCCCCTGCATGAAAAATGATCAGGCTATTCTGGTCATGAATATTTTTCCATCTCGTGGAATCTGAGTGAATTTTTTGCCGTATAAAATTTGAAACTTCTGCCTTTTGAGTATCGGCTTTATTCCAGATAAGAGCAATATATCGATACATAACAAATTTCCCCCTTCTTCATATAGCCAAAATCGGTGTGAAGGGAGCCACATGGTCCAATGTGTCATTTAGAATGATTTTTTCGGACTGGAGCCAGCAATGTGCCAAGAACGGCCCCATCCTGACACCAAATACCCACGTGGGAAAGACACCAAAACTATTCAGGAATTCCATCAGAACCAGAGCATCTAACATACAGTTGTTTCGTGTGGAGAACAGTAGAGGTCGTATGGTTTTAAAGATTTCAATAAGCTCCGGTATTTTCTCAAATGCTGTCTTTTGTTGTCTATTCTGGTGTTTATGTTTTTTTATTTTGCGTGTAATTTTCTGCAAAGGGTAAAATCGTAACCTTAATATCGAAATGAGGTATGCCCGGAGAAAATGGAATATATGTTTAATATTGATTTTGGGCCTGCTGCCCACATCATACCCCCTCACTTCGCCAGTTGCCGTTTTACCGATAACAGCCGGTATATCTTTGCGTTGTGAATCATTCTTGGTGAAAAGGTTATTCTGTAGGAGAAGTTTGAGCAAATTTTCAGAGATGCCCTCCCCTTCCTGTTCTTCACATGGGGATTGACAATATGACCAAACCGACTTCGATTGAGATTCATCAAGGCACAAATATTTGTCGCGTTTAAGGTCTAGGAAAACCAAAGTTTTATCTGCCATGCAAATATAAACATGCTTTGGAAGATAATATTGTGAGCATTGCCTGTTCATAAGCCATTTCCAGGATATTTTGGGATGATAAAAGGTGTGCAGCAGACATATGCTGCACACCTCCCCGAGGTTGCGGGCCTAGATCAGAAGCGTTTCAGCGGCTGACCAAGTTCGGAAACGATACCAACAGCACCTTTTGTCTTTTTGGTGATGCTGCCCAGCTCAATGAGCGTAGGTTGCTTACGGTTCTCACGTTTGTTCATAATGAACTCCTTTCTGTTCAAAGTTGAAATTTACCGGGGTATTCCGGTCTTGAAACCATAGGGTGAGATTGGGTGCTTATYCTAATATATATTGGRCATATATTATTCACGCCTTGATTGTAGGTCGCGATTTAGACTCTTRATCAGRYGGGGCAACAGCAMGGACCGTTTGATATGAAACTCTTTCAGAGCGTCCTGTAACAGGTTGAATTTCATTTGATGATATAACTCACATAATACGGATAATTCTTGCCCTGCATTCTCAATGAGSTCATATTCACGCAGRCGCAAATAGTAAAGTCGGTCATTGATTCCATGGGTATGATGAATGATTTTACTATTACCGGATTGTGTTGCCACATGAGCGAAAAGATCACTTATCGTCTTTGCATGTCTGCTTGCTGAGTGTTTTTGTCGTGGRTTAAAGTTTGATGGAAACATAGGAGGCCTGATTAAACCTGTTACAGTATGACCCTTTCTGGCACATCCCAGTGACCAGTCCAGYAATAGCTGGTTCAGTTCCTGAAAATCACGAATTTCTGATTCCGAGATATGTTTTGTGAAAAAMCCCAATTTCGGAATCATGTCGATGAGATCTTCAGCSACCAGCCGATTGAGGACYTCTCTGACGGGCGTAGTGCTCACGTCATATTCCTCTGCCAGTTTTYCGATGTTCAATCTTTCTCCTGGCGGTAGACTGTGTGAAATAACGAGTTTTCTGATGCTGTCAAAGACGCGATCAAAAACATATTCATTTGTCTGCTTGTACACGGATTTGCCTCTGGCACATATATGTGGAAACCCCCGATTGTCAGTCTTTCAATCAGTAGATAATTTGTGCAAAACCCCGGCCTCGACTGTACAGGTGTGACGCTTTCTCTTTGGCAGAAGCGCTTATTCTGTATCTAATCTGGCTAGTGGACCATATTTTGGGGATTTATGCACCTCCCTAAACAGGGGGGCGTTATAGATTGACCAAGCCTAACCGCACGGCCTTGAGTACAGCCATGGCCCGGGTGGATACGTTAAGCTTTCGGAAGGCATTTTTCATATAGAAGTTGACGGTATCCTTCTGAATGCCAAGGATAGTACTGATCTCCCATGAAGATTTTCCCTGTGCCACCCATTTAAGGCAATCCTTTTCTCTTCCTGTCAGGAACAGGTCAGATGTCTTTGTAATACTTTTCCGGGTGAGGTCCATAAAGCAGGTGTGAAACTGGGCAGCCAGAAGATAAAGTTTACTCATCTGTCCTGTTGCGTCAGGATGACTTTCCTTGCAGGCATAAGAAACTGCAGCAACACTTCCCCAAGGACCGTGTAGCGGTATCGTTATGCCAGTTCTGAGACCGGCTTCTTTAGCGATTTCCATAAATCCTACCTGCTGTTCATTCAGGGGGAAGAAATCTGCAATATCTTTCCAGAGATAAGGGTTTCTGATCCTTGGTGTATAAAGCACCACGGGATCAATTTCCTGGTAGTTTCTTCTGAAATAACGCTTTATCCATTTGGGTGGATAGTGAAGAAATACGGCGGGAGATGGCAATACTTGTTTTAGATGAGGGACAGGCTCATAACAGGACAGGTGGGTATATGCTATCCAGTTAAAGCCTGTATCCTGTGCGGCCTGCTCCAGATCTGAGAAAAGATCTTCTGGTGTCCCAGCAGTGTTGGATTGATATATAAAATCTGAAATCCGCATGATATTGGGCTCCAAGGCCTATTGTGCTTTCCTTCAGACAGCCTTTTTGAGGGGAATGCCGCCCAGAACTGACCGCTCAACCCGGTAATTCCGCCTCATATTATGCAGGGATACCGGGTTTACTGTCAGGTAGGCTGCAATATTCTCATGACCGGTTTTATCGACTTCGGGAAAACCCAATGGAACTATTCCCCATCCCGCATGCAGGATGGTTGGATAAAACTTCATGCTGGAAATGAACGTTATCCTTTCAATCCCCATCAGAAGTCCGATTTCAACCATCGCCAAAAACAATTCACCGATGATACCAGTGTCACGACAGGCGGGATGTACACAGGACCGTGAACTTTCCCAAATATGTTCTCCTCTTGGAATTTCACCCGCCACGAGATGAGGAAATACTTCTGACATCAGATGAGGCTTTGTCGTGGGCAGTATTCTTTTTGCGCCCTGGACATTTCCCTGACTGTCAAGAGACAGCAGATATATGGTGTCGTCCGTGTCGAATTGGTCTTTTTCCCGGCCATTTTTCGCCAAGGGCAGGTCCCATTTTAGCTGATCTACAAAGACAGTATGTCTCATACGAAACATTTGATCCAATTCACTGTCATATTCATGTCTGTTGGTTTTGCTAACGACTTCTATCATTGTACGCTCCATATTTTCCAAATTCAGAAACCCAGAATTGCTGAAAAAATACAGAGACGAACCTGTATATATAAACAGGTTGTCAGGTTTGATGGGGGATGTGAGATGCTTTGATATATGCGAGGGGTTTTACATAATCATGACCAATCCTCGTTATTTCACAAGACCTATTTATTATTGAAAACCGTGAGGTTATGGTTTATGGTTCATGGCATGGATTATTCGCACCTTACAGAAAAAAAGAAACAATTGGATCAGCATCGGCCCTTGCCCGATGCTCTGATCGCCAATCTGGATGATTGGTTCCGCATTGAGCTTACCTTCACCAGCAATGCGATTGAAGGCAATACCCTCACCCGCCGGGAAACCGCTTTGGTTGTGGAAAAAGGCATAACCGTTGGCGGTAAAACGCTATCAGAGCATCTGGAAGCAACAAACCATGCCCAGGCCCTGGATTGGGTGCAGGAGCAAATAGGACGGAAACCTCAGATTATAAGCGAAAGGGATATTCTCACTATCCATGATATTATTCTGAAGGGCATAGATGATACTAATTCAGGGCGCTACCGCAGTATCCCGGTTAGAATTTCCGGGTCTGGCGTTGTATTGCCTAATCCTTTTAAAGTACCCGACTTAATGGCTGACTATATTTCCTGGATCAAACAAGAAAAGAAAATGCACCCGGTCGAACTTGCCGCAGAAATGCATTATCGATTAGTGACCATTCACCCCTTCGTCGATGGTAACGGACGTACAGCAAGACTGCTTATGAATATGGTTTTGTTAATGCAAGGCTATCCCGCGGCCATTATTCGCAAGCGTGACAGGCTTGCTTATATTGGAGCCCTTGAAAAAGCTCAGTTGGGGGGATCGAAAGAGGATTATCTAAAACTGATTTCCAAGGCTGTGGGACGTTCACTGGATATTTATCTTACAGCCCTTAAAGGTGAAGTGCATGTCAGTTCGGATGAGGGGCGGCTGTTTAAGATTGGCGAACTAGCGAAGCAGGTTGGTGAAAATAATTCCACCATTCGCCACTGGACAAAAGAAGGGTTGTTAGAAGTTGCCGAAATTACTAAATCGGGTTATCAGCTTTATGGTCCGGAGATGGTTTCACGGGTTAAGCATATTCAAACGCTGAAAAAACAGCGATATACCCTGCAAGAGATCAGAATAAAGTTAGATTAGAATATGACAGAGCTTCATCAAGAAACCATAAAACGATAAAAAGGCTTTGAATTGTTGCCATATCAGCATGTTATGGAAAGATCATACCGCAGGATGTCGTAATAGAGATAACCTGCGCCCTTGTGCGAACATTGAATTTTTCTCGCACCAGTTCCATATGATAATTGACTGTTCGCGGTGATATGGACATAATTTCGCCGATATCCAGGTCACTCTTACCTTTAGCCGCCCAATAAAGACATTTCTGCTGTTGGTCCGTTAACTCAGGTGGTTTGAACCGGTCAGCGCGCACAGCGACGCTCGGCATGGGTGGCCACTGGTATGACCTGGGGGCAGAAAATAACAGCCGGGGAGAGGATACCATGGCCTTCCAACCCTTGGCCCGAATAGATAAAGACAGCGAACTCACCTGGGCCATGGAGTGGGTCTCAACCTTGCTCTGTCATGAGAATATCACCATAACGCCGGACGTGAAGGACCGTCTTTGGTCTGCCTTGGTAAATCTGTCAAAAACACCTGTAAGGGAGAGAACATTGACGGGCCTCTCGGCCCTTCTGCAAGGTAACAGCCTAAAACAGGCCCTGATTCCCTATACTCTGAACGGCCCTCATGGTCATTTACTTGATGCGGATCATGATGGTTTTGAACTCGGTTCTATGATGTGTTTCGAAATGGAACAATTGATGCATAACCGGTCTGTTACCCTGCCGGTATTGACTTATCTGTTTCATCGCCTGGAAAGTAATTTTGACGGCAAGCCAACTTTACTGATCCTTGATGAAGCCTGGGTCTTCCTGGATGATCCGACTTTTGCGGGGCGAATCCGGGAATGGCTTAAGGTACTTCGGAAAAAGAATGTTTCGGTCATATTCGCCACCCAGAGCCTGAGTGATATTGCAGAGAGCACAATAGCCCCGGCAATCATCGAGAGCTGCCCGAGCAGACTATTTCTGCCGAACCCGAGAGCCCTGGAACCACAGCAGCAGAAAATTTATCAGAATTTCGGACTGAATGAGCGGCAGATTGAGATCATCGCCAACGCAACCCCAAAACGAGACTATTATTTTTCTTGCCGACAGGGAAACCGACTGTTTGATCTTGCCTTGGGCCCCGTTGCCCTGGCCTTTACCGCCGCTATTACTTCGGGCCGCTCCAATCCCCCAAATGGATCACATTTTGCGGTCCGCTATCTCCAGGAAAGGAATTTGTCATGGGCAGCAGAGCTTGTGCAACAGTTCAGCAACCGAAAAGACGGTTAAGTCACATAGTCGCGCTTTTGACCATGGTCACCGTTATGACCTGTTCATCATCAGCGCCCAGCTTCGCCATCTTTGGCTTCGGCGATATTGTCTTTGATCCCAAAAACTATATCCAGAATTTACTGGTGGCGGGTCGGACCATCAAAATGATTAACAATCAAGTACGTCAGCTCCAAAATGAAGCCAGAATTCTGCTTAACCAGTCCCGGCATTTACAACGTCTCGATTATAATGCGGCCAATCGTTTGGCCAGCATGCTCAGCCAGATTAATGTGATGATGAATACCGCAGAAGGCATTTCTTTCAGGGTTGAAGCGACGGATTCCGCCTATAAACGTTATTATCCGCGTAAATATGCAGACAGTATCAGTAATGACGATTTGATGCGGGACGCGAAACAACGCTGGAAATATTCTCACAACGGCTATCAACAATCACTGAGACTCCAGGCACAGATCAGCGAAACCATTGCCAATGATCAGGTTTTGATTTCTGAGTTGCTCTCTTCATCCAGCGCCGC
>NVTE01000017.1 GCA_002401455.1 Alphaproteobacteria bacterium | reverse complement strand
AGTGCCCTTACGGCGGTTTTATATCTTGAAAGCAAATGGCGAAAGGTCACCGGGCCGACATTATCCGTTCGGATCAATTGAAACCGGGCAAGTTTTTCTTTCTGACTTAGGTCATCTTTTTGCTTTGAGTCTGACATTGACCACCCAAAATTAAGTTACCCTGACTTTTTCCCTATCTTTGGTTCTGTGCCGGAAATCAGCCTTTTTATATTATCCCTGTGACGGATGAAGATCATAATACACAGCATACCCGTAAAAATTGCAAGTCCTGAATTGTCAAATATGTAAAAACTGTAGATCGGGGCCATGACGGCCGCCATCAAAGCCGATAAGGAAGAGATGCGAAATATCAGCGTGATCAGGAACCAGGTTAGGCAGCAACCCAGGCCCAGGGGCCAGCTGATGGCCAGCAGGGTTCCTAGAAAGGTGGCGACTCCTTTGCCCCCTCTAAATTTTAGAAAAATCGGGTACAGATGACCGAGAAAGGCTCCGCCGCCGGCATAATAAAGCAGGGTTGGTTCCTGGAAAATCAGCGTGGCCAGCAGGACCGCCAGAGCACCTTTGCCGCCATCCAGAATCAGGGTCGCCAGGGCCAGGGGCTTGTTGCCGGTCCGGAGTACATTTGTCGCCCCGATATTGCCGGAGCCAACTTTGCGCAGGTCACCCTGACCTGCGAGCCTGGTCAGGATCAGGCCAAAGGGCAGGGACCCCAGAAGGTACCCGCTGATCAGGGCCAGGGCATAAGAACTGAGTAAGATATCATTTATCTCAAGTGTCATGCCTGATACTCAAATACTGTTTTGCCGCCGACAACAGTCCTCAGCACCCGGCCCTGGATCGGGCGGCCATCAAAGGGCGTGTTCTTGGTCAGGGAAACCATCTTCTCGGGGTCAATTTTATAGGGCACATCAGGATCAAAAATGCACAGGTCCGCCGGGGCGCCTTTGGCCAGGGTGCCGCCGTCCAGGCCCAATATCCGGGCCGGATTACAGGTCATCTTGGCCAGAATATCCAGCAGGGGCATATGGCCATTGTGATAAATCTCCAACGCCACCGGCAGCATGGTCTCCAGGCCAATGACACCGGCCTCAGCCAGTTCGTAAGGCACCCGCTTGCTTTCCGGGTCCTCCGGGTCATGACCGCTGACGATCACGTCAATGGTGCCATCCTTCAGGCCGCCCAGGACTGCAACCCGGTCACTCTCAGCCCGAAGTGGGGGCGACAGTTTGGTGAAGGTGCGATATTCCTCAATAGCATATTCATTGAGGGAGAAATGGGGCACTGCGACGCCAGCGGTGATCGCCAGTTTATTGCGTTTGGCTGCCGCAACCACCTCAATACTGTCCTGACAGGTGATCTGGGCCGCATGATAGCGGGTCGGGACGGATTGGAGCAGGCGGATGTCGCGCTCCAGCATGATGGTTTCAGCCATGGTTGAAATGCCGGGCAGACCCATGCGGGTCGCCAGTGCGCCGGCATTCATACAGCCGCCCGACAGTTCCGATACCGCCAGATGCTGAATGATCAGGGCGTCAAACATAGCGGCATATCTTAGGACCCGGGACATCAGAGCCGGGTTGGCGATGCTTTTATTGCCATCTGTAAAGGCCTTGACCCCGGCCTTGCTCATCAGGCCGATCTCCGTCATTTCCTTACCTTCGAGCTGTTTGGTAATGGCCGGGAAGGGGATGAAATTGACCTTGGCTTTGCGGGCCCGGGTCTCCATGTATTCCACGCGGGCCATATCATCAATGATCGGGTCAGTTACCGGCTGGACACAGACAGTTGTCACCCCACCAGCAGCGGCGGCTTCGCCGGTGTTCTCGATGGTGTCTTTATAATCGGCCCCCGGAATGCCAACAAAAACCCGCATGTCGATCAGGCCGGGGCACAGGCATTTGCCGCCACAGTCAATGACTTCAGCATCGGCGGGTGTGGTGACCTGTTCGCCGATATCAGAAATTTTACCGTCCTGGATCAGGATTTCGCCGGATATATCCAGGCCTGTTGCAGGATCAAGAAGCCGGGCATTCTTAAATAGGGTATAGCTCGTCATTAGATGGCTCCTCGTTTCTCACGGGTCAGAAGATCGAGGCAGGCCATGCGGACAGCAACCCCCATTTCAACCTGTTCCTGGATCGCACTGCGGGTCAGGTCGTCTGCGACAGAGGCTTCAATCTCAACTCCGCGGTTCATGGGACCGGGATGCATGATCAGGGCATCTTCCTTGGCCACGGATAATTTATCGTGGTCCAGGCCGTATAGGGTGAAATATTCACTGATAGTGGGGAAATAACCGCCTTCCATGCGTTCGGTCTGCAGGCGCAGCATCATCACAATGTCGCAGTCTTTCAGGCCTTCTTTCATGTCATAGAAAACTTCGACCCCCAGGTCCTTGATATTGCCCGGTACCAGAGTTGACGGACCAATTACCCGCACGCGGGCGCCCATGATGTTGAGCAGGTGGATGTTTGACCGAGCGACTCGGCTGTGGAGCACGTCGCCGCAAATGGCCACGGTTAGCTGAGCAATCCGGCCTTTCCGGCGGCGGATGGTCAGGGCATCCAGCAGGGCCTGTGTCGGATGTTCATGTTTGCCGTCCCCGGCATTGAGTACCGCGCAATTGACCTTGCGGGACAGCAGCTTGACCGCGCCGGAATTGCCGTGACGCACCACCAGAAGATCAGGCTGCATGGCATTCAGGGTCGAGGCGGTATCGAGAAGGGTTTCCCCCTTTTTGATCGACGAACCACTGCTGGACATGTTGATCACATCTGCCCCCAGCCGTTTGCCGGCCAGTTCAAAGGACATGCGGGTTCTGGTCGAATTTTCAAAGAAAAGGTTGATCTGGGTCAGGCCAGTCAGAATATCGGTTTTTTTATTGGTTTTTCTATTTTGTTCGACATATTTATCGGCCAGGTCAAGAATACAATTGATGTCCTGTTCCTTGAGGCCTTCGATGCCGAGAAGATGCTGATGGGGGAAGCGTAAATGGGCCGTGTTGTCGGCTTCTGACATATTTCCAGTCCTTGAATGGGTTATCTTTATCACTGAAAAAACATTTTATAGGAACTTTGCCCGGGTGAGGCAAGACAATTCACACCAAGGATAACTTATCCAGAGCACCTTGCAGAATATAGGCGGCGGCCATTTTGTCGATCACTTCCTTGCGGCGTTTCCGGCTGGCATCGGCCTCAAGCAGGGTGCGGGTGACGGCGGCGGTGGACAGCCGTTCATCCCACAGGGCGATGGGGATCTCAATTTTGCCATAAATATTCTGGGCAAATTGACGGGTCGACTGACAGCGCGGGCCTTCGGTGCCATCCATATTGAGGGGAAAACCCAGAATCAATCCGCCGACATTCTGCTCACCAATGATGGTCATGAGTCGCTCGGCATCCTTGGTGAATTTTGTCCGCCTGATGATCTCCATGGGCGTGGCGATGTTGCACATGATATCGGACAGGGCAACACCAATGGTTTTGCTGCCCAGATCCAGTCCCAGAAGGCGTTGGCCCGGGGTCATTTTTTTCTTGATGTCGTCGAGTTCTATTAACATGGGGGCGTTATACATAAACTTTGCGCGAAAACCCATAAAAATCTATTTTTGACATTTTCTCTTGATGTTTGGGCAAAAAAGGACCAGCATACGGCAAATTCCAAGGGGTGTTTTGAATGAAGCTGAGACGCCACCCGTGAAAAATTCACTTCTATGTTCGACCGAGGACAGGGAGAGAAGGACGCAAGTGGAGACCCTTTGAACCTGATCCGGGTTATTCTGGCGGAGGGATGGAATGTATTTCGACATAGATTCCACTTGGCTTATGAAAACCCGGTTGACTTGACTTAACCCAAGGATGCCTAGTGATGAATAGTGAAAATAAGCCAGAAACAAAATCAGAATTGATGACGGTGAGCGAGGGACCACTGCCGTCGTCCCGCAAAATTTATGTGGCTGGCACCGTTGCCCCGGGGATCAGGGTTCCCATGCGGGAAATTGACCTGCATCCAACCGCCAATGAAAAGCCGGTCCGGGTTTATGATACCTCCGGGCCTTATACCGATCCGGATGTTGAGATTGATATCTATAAAGGCCTGGAGCGGTTCAAGACCGACTGGGTCACCGCCCGTGGAGATGTGGAACTCTATGACGGCCGCGAGATGCAATCTGAAGACAATGGCAATGCCAAAGGCAAACATCTGGCTGAGGAATTCCCGGTAAAACATCGTCCTTTGCGGGCGAAAAAGGGTCAGAATGTCACTCAGATGGACTATGCCCGGCGCGGGATCATCACGCCGGAAATGGAATTTATTGCCATCCGGGAAAATATGGCCCGGGTTGAAGCGGGTGACGATTACAAGCGCGACGAATATGCCGAGGATTTCGGGGCTAATATCCCTGACGATATCACCCCGGAATTTGTCCGTAAAGAGGTGGCCGAGGGCCGGGCGATCATCCCGTGCAACATCAACCATCCCGAAGCGGAGCCGATGATCATTGGCCGTAACTTCCTGGTTAAGATCAATGCCAATATCGGCAACAGTGCGGTCGCATCCTCCGTGTCTGAAGAAGTCGAAAAAATGGTCTGGTCCACGCGCTGGGGCGGCGATACATTGATGGATCTGTCCACGGGCCGTAATATTCACAACACCCGTGAATGGATCATCCGTAATTCAGCCGTGCCCATCGGCACTGTGCCAATTTACCAGGCATTGGAAAAAGTCAACGGCGTTGCTGAAGACCTGACCTGGGAAGTTTTCCGGGACACCCTGATCGAACAAGCGGAGCAGGGGGTGGATTATTTCACCATCCATGCCGGGGTCCTGTTGCGCTATATCCCAATGACAGCCAAGCGCGTGACCGGCATTGTCAGCCGTGGTGGTGCCATCATGGCGAAATGGTGCCTGTTCCATCATAAGGAAAGTTTCCTCTATACCCATTTTGAGGATATCTGCGAGATTATGAAGGCCTATGACGTGTCCTTCTCCCTGGGTGATGGCCTGCGTCCGGGCTCAATTGCTGATGCCAATGATGAGGCCCAGTTTGCTGAGCTAGAAACTTTGGGTGAGCTAACCAAGGTTGCCTGGAAACATAATGTTCAGGTGATGATCGAGGGACCGGGCCATGTGTCCATGAACAAGATCAAGATCAATATGGACAAGCAGCTTAAAGAATGCCACGAAGCGCCCTTCTATACGCTTGGCCCCCTCACCACCGATATCGCGCCGGGATATGACCATATCACCAGCGGCATCGGGGCGGCGATGATCGGCTGGTTCGGCTGTGCCATGCTCTGTTATGTGACGCCAAAAGAACATCTGGGTCTGCCAGACCGGGATGATGTGAAGGTCGGCGTGATCACCTATAAGATTGCCGCCCATGCCGCCGATCTGGCCAAGGGACATCCGGGCGCACAGTTGCGCGACGATGCCCTGTCACGGGCCCGGTTTGATTTCCGGTGGGAAGATCAGTTCAACCTGTCCCTTGATCCGGAAAAAGCCCGGGAATATCATGACCTGACCATGCCGAAAGAAGCCCATAAAGTGGCGCATTTCTGTTCCATGTGTGGTCCGAAATTCTGCTCCATGAAAATCTCACAGGAGGTGCGCCAGTTTGCCGACAATGGCATGAAGGAAATGGCTGAGAAATTCAAGGACTCCGGCAGTGAGCTCTATCAGACCGTGGATGCCAATAAAACCTCCAATGATGCCCTCTAGGGGCTGGGGTGTGCCGTCACTCTGAACTGGTTTCGGGGTGACGGGTCATCTATCGGGGAAGGCATGTCATTTACCCCTGGCCCTAACGCCCAAAGGGGCAGACCGAAGAGGGCTCTACCGCCCCCTACCGTTATTTTAAGTATTCGCCAGATATTATCCGTCTGGCGAATTTTCTGTATATTAAGAGGCGACTCTCCTAGTCTCATGCGGATAGCCTGCCGATCGCATTCTCCTGTTTGTTCCCGCCTATGTCCAGAGTGTGTGGTCCGGCATCGTTGTGGCTTATTTAAAACGTTTTCTGCCCGGACTATCGGCCAGAACCCTTGGCAAGAACCCTTGGCAAAATCTGCCTTAGTATATGGCGGTGTAATTATTTCGGACGATCATGGATTCATATCGGAATATATGGAATCGGGTTTATGATTTCATCCGAGTCTCGTCTTTGGTCCTTCCTGAAAAGAGGTGAGGTAACATTTGGTAGTCATAAATCATATCAAAAGTGGTCGGGGAATATCACCACCCCTTATTTTCTGGTGCAGGATTTGATGTGTTGCTGACACCAATCACGAGGTTCCTCAAGGGTTAGACAGGGAAGTCTTTTGATACGGACAGGCTAATTTAAGAAAACTTTCAAAAAACTGAAAATAGGTGTTTACAAGGTTGGGAGTTGGCCCTATAACCCGCTTCACCAACACGGCGGGGGCCGCAGCGGACTACCGGAAACGGCGGGATGCGAAGGTTTGAAAAG